>NZ_JBEQCT010000001.1:0-974053 GCF_046054155.1 Celerinatantimonas yamalensis | reverse complement strand
TAACAAACGGCTCAAGAGGGATTGCCAACGCGTGGCGGCTTTGGTGCAAAATTGAAGTTCAGCGTTTACAGTGTGTTTTTTGAGCTCGGCGGTGCGTTGTCAACCCCTTAGCCGGGCGTTATATCCTTGGAGCTAAAAATGCAGAAACAGAGAGTTAGCGCTCTATTGGTAAACCGCGAAAATGCTGAAATACTTCTCATAAAACGCGTTAAAGGTAGTCGACTTTATTGGGTGTTCCCCGGTGGCGGAGTAGAGTTCAGAGAGTTACTTTCGCAAGCGATAGTCCGAGAAGTTTTCGAGGAAACTTCTTTGGAAATAGACAATTCAGAAGAAATTTTCTCAGTTGTAAATCGTGGGCGAAAGGAGCATTTCTTTCTTGTAAGTGTGCCGTTTTTTGAACCTAAATTATCAACGCAAAGTCCAGAGTTTAAAGCACAAAATTGCAGTAACCGATATGAACTAATATGGGTAAAACTTAATGATTTAAGTCAGTTAAATCTTGTGCCCGTCGAAGCAAAGGTGATAGTAAGTTCACTGGTATCTGAAGGTCGGATATAACAAAGCGTTTAAGGCAGATTCGCAACGCGTGGCATTTTTGGTTTTATTCAGCTTAAGTGTTTATGGCACAATAGGTTAGGTTCAGTGGTAGCGTTGCTCACTACTTAACGCGGCGTTATACGCTTAATGGAAAATGATACAAAAAGGATGTTATGAAGTTATCTGAGTTACAAAGTCATATAAAAGAATTCGATTATGCGCCAGAGCAATCTGAACACTATTTTTTAAAACTAATCGAAGAAGTTGGCGAATTATCGGAATCAATTCGCAAAGGTAAACGTGGGCAACCAACGCTAGATGAACTCAAAGGTTCAATCGCAGAAGAGTTATATGACGTCTTGTACTATGTTTGTGCTTTAGCCAATATTCACGATGTAAACCTTGAGAAAACGCATGAACTAAAAGAAGTTCTGAATAAGGTTAAGTACAACCGATAGGGCGCGTATAACAAATTGTTCAAGAGGGATTCAGCACGCGTGGCATTTTTACTATGCGTTGGTTTAAGTGATTAAGGTGGTATGCGGAAGCATCGGTGCTGCGTGCTTCACCCCTTAACAAGGCGTTATGCAATGAGAAGGACAAGATAAGGTGGATACAAAATATCTCAAGACGGTATTCAGCGCATTTGCAGATACAGTGCGTGCTGTAATTTCCGAGGAACCGCAGCCTGGAATCTCTGGACCTGGCCAGCTAAGTCCAGATGGCATCAGGTACTACAACTCGATTGCGAAATCATTTAATGAAGTGTTCTCAGATAAGAAATTGATGCTTTTTCGTGAAGATACAACACCAAATTTAGTAACACATCCAAAAGCATTGGAGGTTCTTGGTCAAGTTAAAATTGCTTTGTCCACTTTGGGAGACATCAATGACGAGATAGAGCCCTTGGAAACTAAAAGACATGGGAAACCTAAGGTCTTTATCGGATGTTCCGTCGAAGGATTTAATGCAGCCAAGATAATCCAACTAAATTTAGAGCACAGCATAAATAGCACTATATGGCATCAAAGAGTTTTTGGTCTATCTAAAGGAACGTTGGAGACCTTGGTTGAGAAGGTAAAATCATTCGATTATGCGATTTTGGTTCTAACTCAGGACGATGTGATTATTTCACGCGGCGACGTGAAGATGACTGCTCGAGATAACGTACTATTTGAGCTTGGTCTATTTATGGGTGCATTAGGACGTAGCTATACGTTCATAGTCTGTGAGGAAGGAATAACGCTCCCAAGCGATTTAGCTGGTATTACCCCTGCTCACTATTCCTTGGAAGGAAAAGAAAACTTAGTGGCTGCGCTGGGTCCCGTTTGTACGAAATTAGAAATTGAAATAGGTGTCCTGTAATTGGAATTAGTAGAGTTAAATGCATAACAAAACGCTGCAGGCCGACCCGGAGAGATAGCGGCTTTTTGAAAGACCTTGGTTTTTCAAAAGAATTTAATTGTTGGGAAGTTCTCGGTTCTCGCTCCGGGCGGCTGAGCTCCCCGTTATATCCACCAATTTTTGAGGCGCTATGAATCAATTAGAAAAAACATTAGCTACAAATCTAGGTAATGAACTGACAAACGTTTCCTCTAACCTCCTTGAGGTTGGCGTAGACTCTTTATTAGAAGGTGGAGTATTAAAGGATATTCCAATTATCGGCTCTGTAGTTGGATTGTTTAAATCTGGGATTTCGATAAAAGAAAGGTTTTATGTAAAGAAACTACTCAAATTTCTTGTTGAGTTTAAAAATATTGACGAAGAAGCAAGAGCTAAATTTGTGTCTGAAGAATTATCAAATGATTCTAAAAGAGAGAAGTTTGGCGAAACAATTTTGAATTTAATTGATAAAACTGACGATATTAGTAAATTTAAATTATATGCTCGAACATTTGAATTGCACTTTCTTGACCGTTGCTCTTATGATGAAGCAATTCGTATTTGTTTAATGATTGAACGTGCTTTTTATCGCGATTTAAACTTTATATTAGATTTTTCTGATGGTTGTGCTAGCGACCAACTTACTGCTGGAGAGCTTTATAAAGTAGGTTTTTTAAGCTTCGGTGGCATGGATGGTGGGGATCTTGGTGAAGAAGATTCAGGTGGGGTTATATACAAAAAAAATAAGTACGGAAAAATACTAATGGAAATCATTAACCATTGATATAACAAGTTAATCAACTGGACGTATTACGGTTGTCATCGTTTTTGCAAAAGAAAAAGATGCAAAAACAACACCAACCTACACGCCAGTTATTAAGGCGTTAGAGGGCAACTCTGATTCATTGCATGATGAGAAAATTTGCTTGCTATCAAAACCTGAGCTTTCAGATTGTTTTAAAGGATACTTAAATTGATAATTGAAAAAGTGAGTCTTGAAGGCTTTAGGAACTTCCGAGACGCAACTATTCGCTTTACAGATAAGACGCTAATGATTGGAAGCAATGATGTTGGTAAAACAAATTTACTCTATAGCATCCGTTTGCTACTTGATAAGTCGTTGTCAGATAGGGATATTGAGCCGGAAGCTACGGATTTCTTCATAGATAACGATGGAATTCAGGCAGAATCTTTCTCTATTAAAATCTATTTTTCTGATATCAATGAGGATGCTGTTCTTTCTGCGCTGAAGGGGAGTGTGAGTGATGAAAGTAAGACCGTGATTGCTATTACAGCAGATAGAAAGACACTAGATTACGAGATATCTATCGGATGTTCGGATGATGAGCTTGAGCTTATTCCATCAAGATTCTATTTGAAACAGTTAAATTTACGATATGTACAATCCCGAAGAGACCTTCAAAAGTTTATTCAAATAGAAAAAAGACAATTACTTAAACAGTCTCAAGACCGCCTTGAAGACGAAGAACTCGAGCATGACCAAGTTGAAATGGTAGCCATATCAGCCAAGTTAAACGAAGTTAATGAAAAGATTGCGGAGCTTAACTATGTGAAAGATGCTACCTCAGCAGTTAATGAGGAGTTGAAAAAACTTTCATATAAAAATGATAACTATAGTGTTCATTTAGATACTGGGGCTATAAAAGTAAATAAGTTTATTGAAAATTTAGAATTAGGCGCATCTACATCTGGCTCAAAACTAATGCTTGGTGGTGATGGTCGAAATAATCAAATATTATTAGCCTTATGGAAGGCAAAAAGTCAAAGAGAGTTTGATCCTGAACACGAGGTTACATTTTATTGTGTTGAAGAACCTGAAGCTCATTTACATCCACATCAACAACGGAAGCTGGCTGATTATTTAATCCATGATCTTCCCGGACAAACTATAATTACAAGCCATTCTCCTCAAATAACAGAACGATATAAGCCAGACTCAATAGTTCGAATTCTCTTGGCTGAAAATGGAAGTGTAGCGGCTAACGGTGGCTGTTCGGCATGTATTTCCGATGCATGGGACGACTTAGGTTATAGGATGAGTATTCTTCCTGCTGAGGCCTTTTTTTCTAGCTGTGTTTTTTTGGTTGAAGGACCATCAGAAAAACTCTTTTACGAAGAATTGGCAATACAGATAGGAATAGATTTGGATTTTCATAATATCTCAATCCTGAGTGTTGATGGAATTCAATTCAAAGTTTACAGAAAAATTTTGGATGCTATGGAAATACCTTGGGTGTTTAGAACAGATAATGATGTTTCAGGTATTAAAAATAGTGTTAACAAAAGAGCTGTCGGTATTAATAGATGCTTATCATTGGCTGGCCTAGCTATTGGCCCCGACTATACACCAACAACAACTTCGCAAGGCTTAGTTGACTCTGGATTTTGGAAAACGACTTCAGATAAAATAAATCCACACGGAATATTTCTTTCAAAGATTGATCTAGAAGCGGATCTGGCTTTAGAGCTTCCGGATGAATTGTTAAATTATTCCGGAAAGACCGCTATTAATGATGCAGTAAAATACTTGCAGAGTAAGAAAGCTATTAGAATGCGAGATTTTTTGTCACAAAATCAAAAGGCGCTTGCAGGGTTAAGTGGGGGGGAGTTAGCTAAGCCATTGCATCATGCTGTTAAGATGGTAGGCCAATAACATGAGTGATTTCGAGTATACTCCAGATCAAAAAGCAGCGATAAGCTCAAATTCAAATATGGTCATTACTGCTTGCCCAGGAAGTGGAAAGACTACTGTTATTGCAGAAAAGATAAGAAATGAAGTTAAAGAGCTTCCGTCTTATCGAGGTGTTATTGGGATTACTTTTACTGTAAAGGCCAGTAAGGAATTAAGAAAGCGATGTAAGAAGAATGCTTGCGATACAAAAATGAGCTTTTTTGGCACTATTGATCATTTTTGTTTGAGTGAGATTATACATCCTTTTTTGGCAAGAGTTCTTGATAGGCAAAAGCACCAATTAGAGTGCATTAAATTTGATGAAATACCTAAATGTGTTATGGACAAACTGAGTCTAATACCTCATTACAGCGATGAGGTAAACTCAACTACTTTTAAATGCTTAGAAGATGATATTGTCATATTATTCGATCATGGTTTTGTCTTGCTCGAACTGCTTGGTGTGATAGCCAATCATGTCATAACGGAATCTCATGCTTGTCAAAGATATATTGCAGCAAAATACAACTCGGTATACATAGATGAATATCAAGACTCATCTGAGCCACAACATGTACTCTTTCTCAAGTTACTAGAACTGGGGCTAGTAGGTGTTGCAGTTGGTGATGTACAACAATCTATCTATGCTTGGCGTGGGAGTGACCCTGAGTTTATTAAAGAGTTAACAAACAAACCTGATGTCTTCGAACATCATATCGTAAATATCAATCATCGCTGTCACCCATCAATTACTAATTATTCTAACCGGCTTTACGACGCTGAATGTGATTTATTGCCAGCTAGTGATATCAGAGTATATAGGCGCAACTACACAGGCACTCAAGTAGATGTTACTGAAAAAATAAATGAGTCAATTGAACTTGCATTTAAGAATAATCTAGTTGAATCATACTCGCAAATAGGAATACTTGTAAGAAATAACATATCTCTAGAATTTCTTAGTAATGGATTAAATGTACCGTTTCGAATCTTTGACGAAGACCCATTGGCAGTCAGAAACACAAGGGGTTGTAATTTATTTTCTCAGCTTTTAAGGTTTCGATTCGACGAGCATCATCGTTTAAATGATGTTGTTGAGTATATACAGTCATTTACTCCAGTTTCGAATAATAGTTTATCTGTATTGCGTAAAACGATATCAGCTATTGGTGATAAAGTTCAAGATGAACTATCACGTGCAATTGTGGATATCACTGGTCAAGTCTTAAATGTCGATATCAGTGCTTCAGATAAAGAGTTGATCAATACAATATGCTTGGAATCTAGGTTGCTTCAGCACTATAAGCCGATAAATGAGAATGAAGTTCAAGTTATGACGCTTCATAAATCTAAAGGGCTAGAATTTGAGCTTGTCTATCACTTGGATCTATACGATTGGATTCACCCTAAAAGAAAGTTTGTTCGAGGTTGCTTCGATGTAATATATGATAATTGGGAGCAGGAGTTGAATTTACATTTTGTTGGGATAACTAGAGCGAAAAATTATTGCGTTCTAGTTACAAGTAATAGTCGTCTCAATCGAGACTATGAAACCAAAACAGGAAAACCGTCTCAATTCTTTTCGTTGCCTGGATTAGATGGATTGTATCGATAGCGCAATAAATATGCTCTTTCTTCATAGAGAGAAAAACCTGCGGCAACCCGCAGCGTATTGCTATTTGCTCTCTAACAAGTTTCTGCACACGGAAAAATTACTCGCTGCGCTCCTAATTTTCCGGTGAGCAATGCGTTAAGCAATACGAGGACTTATGGAAGAACTAATATCACTCCACAAACATTGGCTAAATGCAGATGCAGTAAAAGAAGTTGTTGCGACTAAGGTCGGTGGAGAGCATGGTCTTCCAGAAGGCTTGGCTGAATTTGCAGAGTTTCATTCATCCTTTGCACGGCTATCTGTTCTCTATGGGCTAATCTACGTCGTAATAGAAGGTTACAAAGAGCTTAAATGTACCAACCAAAAAGTGGATGAGCTCCTTTCCCAAGAAGAGTTTGTAGACGCACTTCGGCTTTTTAGAAACTCAACCTTTCATTATCAGAAGAACCCTATACCCGAAAAAGCATTAAAATTCCTAAAATTTCCTGAAAGTGAAACTTGGATCAGATCGTTACACTTGGCCTTTAAAAAGTTTTTTGAGGCTGAGCTACCAATTAACGAAATGATGGATAAACTAAATGCCTAACAAAGCCAGCCAGAGGGACAGCCAAACCGCTGCGCGCTTTGTCTGCCCCTGCTGGCGGCGTTATGCGCTTTCAAAAATCATTAAATCTATCAGTAACTAAAATTCACTCCAATTCAGTTTTACTAAGTGATAAATTGTATTCATAGGATTCAATTAGGGCGCTATATATCATGGAAAAATCTTCAAATAACTACTGGGAAAACAGGGGTTATCTACAATTTTTAATCTTTAATGGTTTTATATGTTTTTCTATTCCGGTATTTATTCTAGATAATATCTATAACTATTTTTCTCACTCAGCAGAACTGTCTCCTGCGTATTTATTCAAAAGTCTGGCTAGTTGGTTGTTAGTTGGTTTCATTTTTGGTTCATTAAAATGGTTCAGGAGAAAATATCAACAAAGTAAGTTAAGTCGGTAGAACGCACATAACAAAACGTTACAATTGACCTTCTACTGTCACGAATTTTGGTTCCCAAAATTAGCGCCAGCATTCGGCAATTGAACTACACGTTATGTGCCGGGTCTTTGCTCGATATCATAAAAGTATCACTATAACGTTGTACTTATGATTAAAATGCTTAAAATACAGGTAGATAGGCGTAACTTATAAAGGGAAAGACTAATGACTCAACAGGATATTGCAAATTTAATTCAAGAGAAATTTAAGTTTGTAGAAACACCTAGTAACAACGAAGTTGCTGAAATATTGCTTCGCTTAACAGCAACTACTACAGAAGATGAGTTTCGTAAAATAGTATATGATGTTGTTGAAAATACTGAATGTTTTCTATTTGAAAGTATTGATATGAGCGCATCAAAAAATATTTTATTGCAAATAAAAGTAGCAGCAGGTAAGTCAGGAAGTAATGGATCCTAAAAAATTCAGTTCATTGGAAGACAAAGTTTCTAACGAAAAGAATAGTCTTGATGAGTGCTTTCAAAAAGTGTTATCAAGTATGCCTAATGTTCCTGTAAATGAGCTAAATGCAGCCCATTTACAGGGAACAAAGTTTTTTTCTAAATTTGAATCCTTTCTTTCAAGCATTTCTTCGGAAAGTGAGTCGCTTTCAAAGACCCAAATTGAAGATGTTTTAACCAGTATTGAAAATATACTCGATTATTCGATTACTTATTGGGATGTGATGATTTCTACTTCAACAAAGACGGTGTCCGTCCCGTATTCTCCAGACGCTAATTTTTTGAAAACATCGCAACAGATTTTTAAGACATATAAAAAAAATCAAGCGCTGACCTTAAAAAATAGATTCATTAAGTATAATTTGCCTACAAATGGCTTTGATGCAAAAGGTAGCTATAAATTGACATCAATAAAGATTGACTGGGTATCACTTATTATCGGTATCATATTATTTGTTGCTTCTGGGTTAGTGGTATTTTTTATAGATATTGACACGGGGATGGAGTACTTATTTTCTCGAATATTAATTAGTCTTAGTGTCGCTCTAATTTTTTCTGGAGTAGCTAAGGAAAAAATCCAAGCCAAAATAAATATTTCTGGTTTAACCATAACAGCTTTAGGAACGATAGCAATTTTCTTTACATTATATTTCGCAAACCCTGCGGAGATGCCAATCATTCCAGGTTAAGTCATCGTTATTAGCTTTACAAAGCACATAACAAACGGTTAAAGCCAGACTGCCAACGTGTGGCATTTTTAATACCAAATGGCTTAGTGTTTATGGCGCGTTGCAGCAAGTTAGTTATAGCTTTGGCAGCTGCTTAACCGGGCGTTATGTGCCAAGGAGGTTTAGTGAGTATTCCGAAGGATATTGCTAGACAATACAATCGATTTCACAAAGTTTCACCTGATGAACTTGACGATATCGACGAATTTGCTGAATGGCTTGATGCGCTCTTACATGGTCCATGTTACGTTGAAGAATACGATGGCAAACTATGCTTAATCGAAATAAAGCAGCTAGTAGCAAAGGTAAAATCGTTAAAAATAGAAATTTACTCTAACGAGCATCCACCACCTCACTTTCATGTTAAGTCGCCAAACATAAACGCTAGCTTTGGCATTGAAAACTGTGAAAAGCTGGAAGGTAGTATTAGTGGGAAAGATTATAAAGTGATCAAATTTTGGCATGCAGAAGCAAAAGAACTCTTAATTAAATCTTGGAATGACAAGCGCCCTACGAATTGTACTGTAGGCGAGTACGTTGGCACATAACAAACCACTCAAGGCTCTCGCTTCGCTCGCTGGGACGCTAACACATGGGCTGCGTCACTTCGTTCCTAATTTTAGCCCATGTGTTAGCGCCCCTTAGTGGGAAGTTAAGCGGCTTCGCTTTTTCCCAAGCTGGACCATAAAGAAATTTACCGAGGTTAACGATGGGCCATAACGACCATCTTGAAGATTACTATCCGGATTTGCCAGAAGAGGCGGGCGTGAATACAAGGTCAGGCTTTGAACCTAATAATGAATGGCTTTCATCAGCACCGCCTGACCTGCGTCATGAGGCAATGCGGCAATGGTTCCTGAGTCGTTTTTGGGACCCTGCGAATGATACACCTTACAATGGCCGCGAAGGAGGATACCTCTATATTCATGGCGGTCCTTACGAAGCAGAGGATGAGTTGTATGGCAGGTTCGGGGATTTATTTGATGATGAGATAGTACGTGCTGTAATTGATGATGTAGAGTCGGACGGGATATATGAATGGGCCCCAATACATACTGAGCCCGATTACGATGAATACTTTTCTTTTGAAGTTGACTCGGAAGACTCACCTTATCAACAATTTCTCCAACGTTTATCAGAAATTGATTCGTTAAACGCAGCGGCTCTAGATTCTGAGCATAAAAGACTGCTACGCCAACTTCTTTATTCACATCTGATTGCTGCTTTAGAAACATACCTGTCAGACACTATGTCATATTGGATTAAATCTGATGAGGCCGTTTTTAAAAGATTCGTTTCCCACTGCTCCGAGTTTAAAAAAGAAAAATTATCGCTATCAACTATATTTAACCGTCTTGAGGCGCTAAGAGATCAGGTAGAGCAATATATACAGAAAACTGTCTGGCATCGTCTTGACAGGGTTATGCCGCTTTTTTCGAGTTCGTTGGATATCGAAAGGCCAGAAATTGAACAGCTAATGCAATACATTGTAATTCGTCATGACATAGTCCACAGAGGCGGAAGAACAAAGGAAGGTAATCATGTGGAAATTACACCAGATAAGCTATCCGAGCTACGTGACTGTGTTGCAACCTTTGTTGAGAAAATTGAAGGGGAAGTCACATCAAAAGGTGATTTTTAATTTTAGTCTTCTCCAAGTGCCGCTTAACAACACGCCCTGAGGTGGACCACTACTATTTTTTAACTCTTTAAGGCATATTCTAAAAGCGGAGATCCTCTTCGCTTTAATGCTTCCAAGTACTTCGATTCATCATAAGGTGTGTTGGTTTTCCAGCAGGTAAAGGCTATCCGTATCCACTTGAAAGCGAGAGATCGAATCACTGTATTGTGAGGCTTTCCTTTTTCCATTTGTTGCTTGTAATAAGCATTGGCCCAGAATGAAAAACGGACGGATTGTCCCGCCCATTCAACAAACGTTTGTCGTAAAAATTTCGGGCAACTGTAGCGCCAATGCGTCCAAGATTTTTTACCGCTTTGCTCGATTACCGGCGCCACCCCTGCATAGCGTTGTAAGTCTGCTGCACTTTGGTAACGATCCATTTCAGAGCCAAAGGCAACCAGCAATCGCGGCGCAAGTTGAGGTCCTGCACCCGGAAAGCTATCGAATATAACGTGTTGTTCTTGAGCCTTGTGTCGGTGTTTTATGTCGTTATCTAATTCTTTTATCGCACTAATGAGCAGGTTTAACTGCGGCACAAGCAGTTTTATCATTAGGGCATTGGGTTCAATGATGCCTGAGTCCTCGGTAAGAGGCATGGTTTCTTTAATGTGTTTGATACGTTGCTCGTTAATTTCTCCATAGCGAGAGTTAAACTGGTTAAAGAACTTCCGCAAAGTAACGGGTTTTGCCCGTTTAGCAGAACCCAGGTCTGGCCAGCGTGTTAAGAACTCACAGAAAATGACAGTGTCCCGTTCTTTAAAGAGATCAAGGGCCTGCGGGTAATAACTCTTTAATATACCGGTTATCCTATTGGATAGATCAACACGATCTTGTACCAATGTCCGTCGGTATTCAACAAGCTGACCTAAGGCTCTAATTTCGGCCGTATCGGGCTCAATCGGGTTTAGTTTGTCCATATGCAACCGCAAAAGATCAACCTGGATTTTGGCGTCTGCCGGGTCATCCTTCGCGCCACTGTGTGTAAACGCCTTTCGGTATTTAGCCACGGTAGAGGGGTTAATTGAGAATACCGTGATGTGATCGTACTTTAACAGAGCATGAACTAACGGTCCCTTTTTTAACTCACAGCTCACGGCAATCTTTTGCTTCGGGTACTGCTGTTTAAGTTCTAAAACCCATTTATCAATAGCTTCTGGTTGAGAGGATATTACGCCGTAAGTGTAGCGTTGGCCTAAGTGGTCAGTGATGCAAAAGTCATGTTTTCGATCGGCCCAGTCAATGCCGATTAGGCAGGCAAATTGTGAAGGAGATAGAACTTTCATTGAAGGTAACCTTTGGTTAAAGTAGAACACGGAATGTGCTAGATTTTTGGTTCGCGCAGGTCTTATAGATAGTCGGTCGGCGACATTCCCTGAGTATGCGTTTTGAACCAAAATGACTTCTGTTAGTTCGAGAGTCTTGTTATGAACATTAAATGTTTGGCGCAAGCATATTCGTAACTAACAGAAGCATGTTCCATTGAATAAGAGATTTAGAAAAGCCTCTAGATCAAAGAACGGAAGAACTATAAGTTGCTGCACTCGGAAAAATTACTCGCTGCGCTCCTAATTTTCCGGTGAGCAAGGCGTTAGGGCCATTTGAGGATCAACATGAGCCATCAAGAAAATAATTACGAACAGCCTGAAGAGGAGTTAGAGGCTTCGTCCACCTGTTTTGATCTTCCATCTTGGCTGAAGATTCTAACTTCAATAGTTAGTGGTGCTTTTCTCATATTTATTGTTGCTTATACATGGAAATATCTTTGCGCACCTAAAGTTCTTGCCTCACCTAAAGATCTAGGGTTAAGTGGTATATTTTTGTTTTCCATATCTGCTCTATTTCTTGTTTGGATTCCATGGTCTAAATTAGGTATACGGATTTCAAAAATCGGAGGCATTGAATTTACGCAGATTGTCCGTGAGCAGGCATTAGAACACGCGGAGGATTTGATCTATCTTGAGGATAGGATTGAATCATTGGAAGCTCAGGCCAGAAGTACAAATGAAATGGCTGAGCTTACCGAAACAATACATGAACCTGGATTACAAAAACTTCTATTAGAGTTTTTAACCAAGTACAAGAAATGGGCATTCTCTCCTTCAAGAATTCGTGTTTGGGGTTCAAAACAGCAAGGGTTTTCTGCAATTTCCCGTTACGAGTACCCATTTATTCGTAGCACGTTACAAAAAATGGTTTCTGAAAATATTCTTGAAACCCGAATTAGCAAAAAGGGTAATACTCTGTATCGTGTGCCTTTGCCCTAACAAGCGCTTGCAGTCTGATGCCAAATACTACGCATTCGGCGCAGCTGAAGCGGGCGTTAGTGCGTCAAGCGAAGCTTGATGCATCTTGCAGGGTGAAAGTCCCTGTCAGGTAAGGTTTAACTCACCACCTGTATCGAGTGTTGCGCCTGTGGCGGAGCCGATTTTTTTTTACGGTGAACAAAACAGGTGAAGCGTACACAGAGAATTATGTAGACCATAGGGGATACGTGTCCCTGAAGTGCTGGTATCGCTTCGATAAAGCCAATCTGACTGACGAGGTTTGTAACGCCACCGAAGTCCAAGCAAAGCAACCGTTAAAAGTGAGGTTGCGGCGAGTCAGCGGAGTTATTAAGCCGTGGTATGTATGAAGAGATGCATCAGGAACTTGAGAGAGCCAAGGGGTTCCATAAGGAAATGGTAGGGACGTTTAGCCAAAAGCGAGACCAACGATGATCCTTTGGCAGTCAAACCAGTTCATAGTCGTCCGAGACGGGAAAGCCGATCACATGGCGAAGGGACTGGCAGTTATATCCCGTGTTTAGCAGAGACATAGACCGGACAATGTAGGGCTGGATAAACTATGAAAACCGAACTGAATTTGATCACATTGAGTGATAACAAATGAAACAGAGTTGGAGAATGAACTTCATAAGGATAACGGAGAGCAGAATACTGAATAATCGCTGTTTTATTATCAGTCATCACTACACGAGTGAATGTATCATTGTGGAGCTGGATGTCCGGATTTGTGTGAGGTCTCCTCAGTAACGGGGCGCTCTACCGCGATTATTTTTAATCGAGTATCGAGAATTATGGAAGATAGAAGTCAATTTTACTTAAACGAATATTTGGGCTCACTGCCTATTGAAGTTGCTCAAAAGTATAGCTCTTTCAGCGCTGACTATTTTTGTGCAGATGAATACAATGCCAACCTATGTGCTGACTTAATCTTGCGTGGTGAAAAGAGTGCATCATGCAGCATGGAATATTGGTATAGTCACAAAGGCGAGGAAATGCCACAAGTGGGCCATCTTCAAGTTGTGACTGATTGGAACGGTAAACCGATTTGCATCATAGAATTAACCTCAGTAAGCACATGTAAATACAGCGAAGTCACGGCAGAGTTTGCAGCTGAAGAGGGTGAAGGCGACAAATCTCTAGAGTGGTGGCGTGAAGCTCATTGGAGATTTTTTAGTCTCGAATGTGAAGAGCTAGGTATTGAACTAAATGAAGACATGCGTTTGGTTTTAGAGCGGTTTAAGGTCGTCTATAAATAAAATTATAACAAAGTGTTTAAGACGGATTCCCAATTCTTGGAATTTTCAGTTCAAGTTTGATGTTATTCGTAACCTTTTAAAGGTTGATTATTTCATCATTAAAATTTTTCGTGAAATTCGTATCATGACTAGACATAATAATAATATGGCCTGCTTGACGGCTTATATTTAAGTGTTTTACTAATATTTCGTGGCTTTCAGAATCTAAACCATTGGTCGGCTCGTCTAAAATAATCACCGGAGAATCAACCGTTAAAGCAACTAGTAAAAAAATCTTCTTCTTGGTGCCAAACGATAGCTCACGTAGTGGCGTATTAAGGTGTTTTTTCAAGCTAAATTCTTCAAAAATCGCGTTTTCATAGAAATCGAACGACAAGTTTTTAATTTTTTTTATTAACTTAAAAAACTCTTTAATTGTCATAAATTGATAAAAATCAGGCTTGTCAGGAACGAAAATGCCATCTTTAATAATATCGAATGGTTTTTTGATACCTGCTACTTGGTAGCTAACCTCACCGTTGTCTGGGGATGTTGTTGTGCTTACTACAGACAACAGAGTCGATTTTCCAACGCCATTTTGACCTGTCACCAATGTCACTCCCGGACGAAATATATAATTAAAATTATCAAAGATTATTTTTTTGCCAAAGGTGACAGAAATGTTGCTAACTTCTAGAAGATCCATAAAATCAACCACGCTATCAAACAGAAAGATACAAAATGGTATATTTTCCGATTTCGGTTATTAATGGTTAGTAAAAAGCAGAAAAGTGCCAATATAGGTATGGGAAGTACAATGAAAGATAAACTATGGAGCCATTTTTGTGTTATAGGAAAGGAAAAAATTGATAAAATCTGAACGATTTCAAAGATAATAAAAACAAAGAAGAAATCGTGAATAACCTCGGTTGAACGTGGTGATATAGAGGCTAAAAAACACCCAATTTTTTTTCTTTCCAAGTGTAGCTTTGCATAAACATATGATAATAAATAAAGTGTAGCTAATGTATACAGCCATATTATTTTAGTGCTTTGTCCTTCTGCTGATAACAGTGAATGATAAAATATCTCATAGAAGAAAATTAAAGTGCACCCGATACCAATTGATGAGAGAAAATTCCCTCTTAGCAAAATACCAACTCGTAAAGATTGATGACCACTAATAAAATTATGGTATATACTAGGCTTAAATTTTCTTTTAAATAAACGTAAGAGCTTAATTTTTTTAATGTCATTTTTGTATATTTCTGAAAACAAGAAGAGCAATATAACAGTGTTTGCGATAGATATAATAACCACATCACTTAAATAAGCATATATAACTAGCTGCAAGAATAATATCGGTAATAAAAAATATCTTTTTTCATGCATTAAGGATAAAGTGAAAGAGATATTCAAGGTAACGAATAAAATTTTTAGAATAATAACACTACTAACTACATTGGGTGACAGTATCACGCCTGCCAAAATCCAGACAAGAATAAACCAGTTTGTGGCGAGAAAAAATATAGCTCTTGAAATAAACACTGACAAACTATCAAAAATACTGGCGATATAATTCGTGTTGTATGCAACAGGCAGAATTTTAGCTTGAATTAGATAACTAAATAACAGTATTCCGTTGAAAACTAGAATTGATATCAACGATGATAGCTGTGACGTAGTTAACAGTGCATTTGAAGAATTGATCAACAAGTGAATGAAACCTTTAACGTCTCGAGGCATCAATATCACAAGTAAAAAGGCTATAAAAACACCTCTACTCGCTTTTATTAATAGCAAATTACCCCGATATTGCTGCATGTCATTGAAAAAAACATGCATCCATTTTTGATCCACTTCTATTTTTGATCCATTTCTATAGGGAACGAAAGTGATGTATCCGAGGTGCCAGTATAATATTAATTGTTACTGCTGATCAAGCGGAGTAACTTTCGGCTTTATTTGGACTAGCTGGGGCATTTGAATAGAAACTGACGGTTTCTCCCTCGCGGCTCCAAGTCAAACCGTAAATTCCAGCAGAAAAACACCCTGCTCATAATCCCAGTACTTGTTTGCCGTAAGCCCTCAACTCACCAGAGCGAGAGTGTGAACATTTTTTAACCAACAAAGATCGATCTGACGATCAATGATGGCTGTGATCATATATCCTTTTCCCCAAAACTCACTAGCTTTTAAATATCGAGATATTTAAAAGCTACTTCAGTGCCGTTGATGGCAACCGTCAAAGTGACTTACCTGCTTTTTGACCTTCTCTTTGCCTCATTCTGTGCTGTTATCGCCGGCGCGAAAAGATGGCTTGATATCCGAGAATATATCGAAGGCCAGTATGATTGGTTTAAGCAAAAGGATATGTTTAAGGCAAGTATTCCTGCCGATAATACTATTGCACGCGCGATATCAGCGCCTTTCAAGCCTGCGTTATCGACTGGATGAAAGCGGTGTATCAGATGAGAGATGGACAAGTGGTTGCTATCAACGGTAAAACGCTGAAAGGCTTTTACAACCGCAATGATAGAAGCAGCACCATTCATAGGGTTAGTGCGTATACCAGCGAAAATCACTTTGTGCTTGGACCGCTAAAAACGGACGAAAAGAGCTATGAAATGAGCGCCATTCCTGGGCTCATCCGGCTACTGGATTTACGAGGTGCACTGGTTACGATTGATGCCATGGCCTGTCAAACCAAGGGATCAAAGGCATCAATCAGCAAGCCGCGCGATGGGGCATTGAGGCATTGAGTCGATGCTCTGGGTGCTGGATGTTACTCTGAGTGACGACGCGTGCCAAATCTATAAAGACAATGGTACAGAAAACTTTGCCTGCCTCAGACTCATGGCATTAAATAGGGGGCGCGCTGAACCAATCAAAATCAGCCTTGTGGGCAAAAAAGCGTTGCTTAATGGATCCCCGCTTTTTAGAGGAGGTTCTAGCCACAGGCGTTGGTTGAAAAGTGAATACACTCATGCGCTCGCCTCTGGGTCATCCGATTTTTTTGGAATGAGAGATGGTGCACTTTGGAGTTGAATTCGCGCCTAACAACAATGACCAAGACTGGTCAGTAAGCGATAAGTCCAGTAACCACAAAGGCCAGCCCTGTACACAAAATGAAGAGTGGCTTTAGAGTATTTGGACTGTAGTTGCTGAGCCAGTTTAATTACAGCGGATTGATTAGATTCAACACGTCCAATATGGTGAGGTTGTGTCCCTCGATGCTCTTGTAACAGTGCGACTTGGATAAAGAATTTGTGTGTATCTAAGCCAATAACAATTATGTTATCGTTATTCATGCCTCTAGATTTAGTTGTTTGCACACTAGTTATGGCACTGGCTTTAAGCTAACCCACAAAACTGGAGGCTAGCACCTCGTGTCATTATGTCTATACAAAAAGGAGATTTAAAAACCATGGAAAAGGTTGATTGGCATAAAAATCATATTAATGACAATACAATAATTACGGACAGTTATAAAACCACACAAAATGTACGTAGATATTTCAAATCCAAATTTGGTGAGCAGTTTAAGTTCAACCGAGATTTTATGCATTGGATGAAGAATGCAACTGGATTGACGATGGGCGATGCTTCACAAGAGTGGATTAAGTGTCAAAAATCAAAATAACCTATCCAATCAAAACAAGATTTAGTAATCATAGTATAAGTATTGTGCGTGTTGTGAGATTTTGTATACAAGACGTTTAAGACAGATTCCCAACGCTCGGCATTCTTATTTCAAAGTTGTGTTTTCAGCACAATGGGTTAGGCTTGGCGGCGGTGTTGCCCACTACTTAATTCAGCGTTAGGTAAATAGGGTTTTGGTCAAAATAGATATTTACGGTATACAAGTCCACCAGTAGAATGTGCAGAACTTTGGCACAGCTCATCAGTTTAAAAAGTGGTGAGCGATTTGTATGAGTTTGATATGTAATGAACCCTATAGTAATCAGTATTTCACTGCTTGTTTGTAGTAATGTTTTCATGACTTTTGCGTGGTATGCCCATTTAAAAGAACTGAATAATAAACCTTGGGTGATAGCTGCCCTAGTTAGTTGGGGGATTGCACTTTTTGAGTATATGTTACAAGTTCCAGCGAATAGGATTGGCTATACAGTTCTAAATGTTGGCCAACTAAAAATTATGCAAGAAATAATTACGTTAATGGTCTTTGTCCCATTTTCGGTTTTCTATCTTAGAGAGCCTCTAAAACTAGATTATTTATGGGCAGGTTTTTGTTTGGTTGGGGCAGTATACTTTGCATTCCGTAGCAAATTCGCCTAATAAGTCGTTGTTCGCGGCCCTGCGCTTGCTCTTCGCAAAGAGCGGCGTTATCTGTCTCCATACTCCAATGCTTCTGTCAACGAAAGAAGCATTTTAAAAATGAAACTTACGCTGACAAAACACAAGAAAATAAAAGACAATCGGTAGCGAATGACTGTTCCTCATGAACAGGCCGGCAGTAAGTCTCCTTTCCAATTTATGGATAATCGTCCCGAGGCTATTACGCAAAGAAAACTGCAAGAGATGGCAGGCTAGGTATGAGCTAATTATCGATGATGAAAAATTAATTTTAATAAGGACTTAAAATATTCTAAAGGTGTTATTTTTTATGGGGAACACCAATGTCTTGGTCAATTCAGGAGGTTTACACGGATGTACTTAAAAGAAGCAAAGGCTCATGAACTAGATGTTATTTATACTATGGGCTTTGATGTGTGGAATGATGGCCTTTCCTTTGAAGAGTATTTAGCAGGCTGTCGCAGGAGTGAAAAGTATCAAGCTGGTACTTGGTATGCGCTAACGGAAAATGATCAAATTGTATCGTCTCTCATTGTTTATAGCGGCATGTTTGGTCTCAAAGACGGCTGTTTTGGTGTGGGCTCAGTGGCAACTCTACCAAGCCTTCGTGGTAAAGGCTATGCATCTCACTTGGTAAGTTTAGTGAAGACGGAGTTGTTCGCTAACCATAACTGCAAAGCCATATACTTACATAGTGATATTGACCATCAGTTTTATAGTAAGCTTGGCTTTGTCCGTATTGATGATTCTGATTGCATGTTTAGTTCAAACGGCCCATCGGGATTTGATGGCTTAATGCCGGCATTCTTTTAGTCTTGAACTCGCCATACAAGGCCATTAAGTTTGTTACGGGCCGATGGCCCTCGGACGCTCTTGTCAGTCAGGGCGTTTCTTATGGCTGGCGTTAGCAGTTAATCGTATGAAGGGTGGGGGACTGTAATGAAGTTAGTATTTGAAGGTGCTTCCGCCGTAGGGAACAGTACGGTTTAAAAACATTAAAAAGTCATCATAATTGCCAAGTTATCTCCGAGGTAAACGTCTTATTTGGTAAAGAAAATCGAGAGTCTCAGCTTTGGAACTATCAAAAGCAAGTAGAAAGGTGGAGCATGGTGGCAATCCTAGAATCAGATTCGAAAAGTATAAAAATTTTAGATGGGGATATTTTTCAGCCTGTGTGATTCAACTATTTATTTTCCGATGAAAACTGGGGATGCGATGATGAAATGATTGAATTTTATTTAGATATGTTGAAAGCCAATAAAATTTCATTTCCAGATAAATATATTTTCTTTCACATTAACGAGAAAAATAGAGCGGCACGAGAAATGGACCACTCTAAGAATTCGGGAACAAACTCAGATCAAATTAGTAGAAAAATTGGAAGATATCGCAAACTTTCTATTCAACAATATGATTACTTTCTTAAATTGAGTGAGGCGTTTTCAGATCTTGCTGTATTTATTGAGTCAAATGACATCTCCGAATCTGTTGATAAGGTTTTATCGCTTTCTCAGCCTTATGATTATAAAGATTCAGATATTTTTCAATTTATTTTAGGTTGGAGAAACGATAGCTAAGTAGTGAAAAAACTACTAACAATAAAATCGATATGTAAAATAACGGCTGGCTATTTTCGCTATACTGAAGTTTAGCCAACAGTTATTTGCAAGTTATTAGGGGCGTTATGCAAACCTAGAAACTTCATCATTTAAGGAAAGAAAATGAAGCAAAGTATTGTACATATTGCATTGGTAGTAAAAGACTATGATGAAGCAATAGATTTTTATGTAAACAAGCTTAAGTTTGAGCTTATCGAAGATACATATCAACCAGAGCAAGACAAACGTTGGGTGATAGTTGCTCCGCCTAACTCACATGGCGTCACCTTATTATTGGCAAAAGCATCAAAACCTGAACAACTTAACTTTATCGGTAATCAAACAGGCGGGCGCGTATTTCTTTTCTTAAATACTGACGACTTTTGGCGCGATTATGAGCGTATGAAATCAATAGGTATTAAGTTTGTTCGTGACCCGAAAGAGCAGGATTACGGCACAGTCGCGGTATTTGAGGATTTGTATGGCAACTTATGGGATCTTCTTCAATTGAACCCAGAGCATCCAATGGCTAAAAGGTAGGCATAACAAAATCTCAACTGGGACAACCACCGCTTGCGATTAATGCGCTGGCTACGCCATTTTAGCGCAACGCGCTGTACGTTGGCTGTCTATTAGCAATGGCGTTAGGTATTTTCGTAGGAAATGAAATGAAACATATTGATAAATTGATAGAAATAGCTAAACGTAAATCAGAATTCGATAAGAATAACTCTTGGTATCAAGGTTCTTCTACGTATTTAGCTGAGATCAAAGAAGAAGTTGATGAAGTTGTTGAAGAACTTCCCAAAGATCGCTTGTGCTATCTCGAAGATGAACTAGGTGATGTACTGTGGGATTATTTAAACGCAGTTTTGTCTCTGGAAAAAGAAAAAGGGGTAAAGCTCGAGTCAATTATTCAAAGAGCATGTCGAAAATACGAAGAGCGAGTATCTGCAATTGAAAATGGCATTTCATGGGCTGACATCAAACAAAAGCAAAAAAATGACCTAGAACAAGGGTAATAATCAGCACACGCATACAAGGCAATTAAATCGGACACAGTACAGCTGACGTTAAGCACGGGGGGCGCGGTTTTCACTAAAAACATAACAATGCCATGCACGGGGAGTTAATTAGTGTACTCACTTTAGTGTCGAAAAAATTAAGTCAATTAACGACCTTATTAGCCTTTAAGTGGGTGCTCTGTTAAGTTAGTTATAAACATGAAGTAGGACAAGAAATGAATACATTACTAACATCCGCCGAAGTGCTGAAACTGGTCAATGCCGAATATCGATCATTAGGACAGGCACATCATTGCAAGTTCCTCAGGCGGGGGTTCAACGATCATTATCTCATTGGCATTGGTACTGAGTGGTATATTTTCCGCGTATATTTGAACCACAAAAATTATATTGAATCTCCAGATGCGTTCAAGTTTGAACTGGACCTACTCGATTATCTTTATAGCGCTGGTATACCGGTTGCACCTGCAAGTCGAAGAGATAACGGCGAATCGCTAGGGTGGACAGCGACAGCATTCGGTAATAGAGCATTCGCACTGTTTTCCTATGCTGAAGGTGATGCACTCTCAGTCACGCCAGAACAATGTTTTATATTGGGGAGAACAGCCGCAGAACTTCATTTGGCTGCGAACGGTTTTCAGTCAGAATACCGTCGCTATCATCTGGATAGGACGTATCTAGTCGATGAACCTTTGAAAATTATCGCTCAACAACGTAACAAAGAATTTAGAATCGTTTCAGAGCAAGAACTCGAAGAATTTGAAGAAATGATCTCGTCAATGCAACCTATAGAAGAGCTAGTTGAAATCATCACTTCACTTGATGTGTCCGGTGATGAGTTCGGTATTATTCATTGTGATTTACATCCCGGTAATATCCACTTTAATGGTAGCCAGTTAACATTATTTGATTTTGATCACTGTGCCTATGGGTGGCGTGCTTATGAATTAGCTTTGACTGAATACATGCCTGAATCGCAAAAGTTAGAGCTATTGAAAGGCTACGAGTCAGTTCGTCCATTAAGCAAAGGTGAGAGGGATTGCATACCTGTTTTTGCAAAATTAAGAAGGTTGTGGAATATTGGTGATTCTTTGGCTATTGAGCCAGCACGAGCTCAGTCGAGTGAATAATTTCTTTATCATAAGACTGACAAGGATACCCTCATTTAAGGTTTCCCACTTTTAAGAGCGACTGAAAATTAAGCTGCTTTTGGTGAATTTGCGGGCATTGATTTTTGAGTAAATCGTGTAAGATATGGATATCGTGTATGGCGTTGGATTGAATAGGTTTTTGGCGAAATTGATTCAATCAAATAACACCATGCTGTCTAGCCGTTTGAACTGACAGGGATTTATGTGGGGATCCCTGAGAAGCGGTCGTTATGAGCCTAGAGGAGTTCATAAATGATAAGGAAAGCAGAAAAAAGTGATTGTATGGATTTAGCCGTACTATCTCTTCAAGTGTGGCTACATACATACGCAATAAAAGGGATCCGCTCTCAAATATCGCAATATGCTTTATCTACTTTTACCGAAGGCCACTTTATTGACTTACTTAATAAAAAATCAATTGATATAAGAGTGTTCGAAGAAGATTCACACCTGACAGGTTTTATTGTTGTTGATTTGGAATCGACCTTCAAAGGTAGCTCAAATTCAGGGTATGAAGTGGTCACTTTGTATGTGTCACAACATTTTCAAGGCGCTGGTATAGGTCGAAAACTTCTTAAGGAGGTTGAAGGCTTATATGGTTTACCGTTTTGGTTGTCTACTTGGGTTAATAATCATAGGGCTCTTGGTTTTTATAATCGGTTAGGTTTCAATATGGTTGGAGAAGTCAACTTTAATCTTGAGGGCGAGTTACATCGTAATCATGTTCTCTCGTATACTGGCAGATAACAAGCGGTTAAATTCGAACTGGCAACGCGTAGCTTTTTCAGTTCAAATTGGCTTGTGTGATTAAGACGTTTATTTTGAACTTAGTGGTGGCGTTCCCAGCCACTTGACTAGGCGTCATTTTCGGAAAGTTTGGCTGCGGTTGTCCATACAAAAATAGGGGTTATAAATATGTTGTCTTTATTCAGTATAGGTCTCGCGTTCTTCGTGATCGCAGTTTCGCCAGGGCCTGCGAATATATCAAATGCAACGGTTGCGATGAGTCGAGGAAGAACGATCAGCTTAATATATGGTGCTGGTTTATCAACTGGATTGGTGTGCTGGGGAATGGTTGCGGCAAGTGGCCTCGGCGTCATTCTTCAAAGTTCGATTTACTTGTTAATGGCACTTAAATTATTTGGTGGGTTATACCTTCTATGGTTAGCCTTTTTAACAGGCAGGTCAGCTATCCATCCAGATAATAAATCGTTACAAGTAGCAAGTAATTCAAAGTCCCATTTAGGGTGGTTTATCAAGGGCGTTATACTCAATGTTTCGAACCCTAAGACTGTAATCGCATGGTTGGCCGCCCTTTCAGTAGGGCTGGGAGCAAACGATAGTACTACTTCACTCATGTTGGGTGTAATTGTTTGTATACTTGTTGGGTTTGCTACTAACGCTCTGTATTCCATATTTTTCTCATTTAAAGGCGTTATGGCTTGGTATCAGCGTGCTAGTCGCTGGATTAACAGTATCGTCTCAGGATTATTTGCAGTGGCTGGCATTGGGCTTATTCGTTCAGCATTCAACCGATAAACTGCATAATAAAACCTAATAAGTTGCTGCACGTGGAAAAATGACTCGATGAGCGCCTGATTGTCTGGTGAACTTGGTTTTATGCGGGGAACACAAGTGGTCATCAGTCCTTAACAGGAAATTTAAAAAACAAAATTAGGGCGATATGAATATGGAAAATTTTTATGCTGCAAATAATCTCGATGCTGAATTTATTGTTCCTCTTATTGCGGAATCTTCAGGGGGTGTCTGGCCAGCAGTGTGGAAAGCATTATCAGAGAAGAACGAATCAGTTGAAGAGTCAGCTATTAGATATCTAACAGACCCATTAAATGATTTAGGCGTCAAGAACGCGGTTTTGGTAAAGGACAATGGTTTAAGGGTTGGTGTTATGATTACCTATCAAGAATCGCGTTTGTCTTCGGACGACGTTAAAAAGTCCTCATTACCAGCAGATTTGATTGAAGCCTTGACTCCTTACCGGGAGTTAACAGATCCAGAAAGTTTATTTATAGCAGAGATCTGCTTTTTAGTTCAGGCTCGTGGACAAGGATTGGGTACAAAATTTTTGGAATATGCTAAACATTTAGCTCGAAAGCGTGGGTTGCCACGACTCTCACTGAGGGTTTTCTCAATTAATTTAGGCGCACGGCGCTTTTATGAAAAAAATGGCTTTAGCTTGGTTGGACAAAAAGCTGTAATTGAACATCCAAGTATCAATGTAGGTGGTATGGTTCAATTAATGTCCTGTCAAGTTTAGTTTAAATATCAATTGGTTAAAATCACATGAAAAAATACTCAGTCGGGACAATCACCGTTTGTGACTAATGCGCCGGTTACGCCATTTTAGCGCAACGCGCTGTCCTCTGATTGCCTATTAGCTGGGCGTTCTATGTAAAGAGCAGTATGAACTGGGAGTTATTATGTCAATAGCAAAAAGAATAAGAGAAATTTCTGAAATAAAAGGGCAGTTTGTACTGCGCAGCGGAAAAATAAGTGATCGATACTTTGATAAGTATCGTTTTGAAGCTGAGCCAAAACTTCTTTCTGATATTGCACAAGAGATGGTCAAGCTTATTCCTGAAGGTACTGAAGTTTTATGCGGTTTGGAAATGGGCGGTATTCCAATCGTCACAATGATGAGTCATTATTCTGGGTTGCCTGCGGCTTTTATCAGAAAAGAGCCAAAATCTTATGGCACTTGCAAATATGCAGAGGGAACTGAATTAGCTGGTAAAAGGATTGTATTGGTAGAAGATGTTGTATCAAGTGGTGGGGCAATTATTGATGCAACTAAAATGCTAAGAAATGACGATATTGTTGTTGAAAAAACAATATGTACTATTGATCGAGAAACAGGTGGAAAAGAAAAACTTTTTGACGAAGGCGTTGAACTTATAGCTTTATTAACAGCCACTGAATTGGCTAAAGCATAGAACAATCACTGGCACTGCGATTTGTAAACGCGCGCGTTGTAAGCGTTATATTTTTATAGCGCTTTGTCGAAGTTGACAACATGAGACAGTGATTTGTGGATAAAAAAACGCAAATGTACTAATGGAGCTGGTTCGTGAAGCATTATCCGCTCCATCTATTTCGGACATTGAGTTAGTGAGTACAATCACCCAAGAGGTGCACCATGGCAACAAAGAAAACGAGCGGAACCAAACATACCGCCGAATTTAAAGCTGAAGCATTGAAACTCACTGAAACTATTGGCGTGGTAAAGGCTGCAAAATAGTTATCACTTTATGAATTGTAACTCTATGCATGTCACAAAATACTTAATCGGGACAGTCATCGCTTACAACTCATGCGTTGGCTATACGCTATGTGCTGCCTGCCCATTCGTTTAGCGTTAGGCTCAAGGAGTGCCCATGAAAGAGAGTGATTGGAAGACGTTTAAAATTATCAAGAAGAAAGCCATCGAGCAATTTTGCACTCGGGCTCTTGATGAGTTTGAAACGGTCATCTCAGATACAAATGAGCCTGTTCATAATCGCTATTTGTTGCTCTACAAACTTGTTCAAAATCGCGATAAAGAAATGTCATTCATTTTTGACAACCACAGCCAGTCCAATGCACGGATGCAGCTCACGATGATTCGAGCTAATGGCCTAGCTGATGGATCCTTGCTTGTGGAACTCTCAGACGAATTTCGGGAGCAGACGGACCCCAAACGGCTTTAGGATCGTAACCATCACTTTGAGGTTAAATATATAGAGTCAGCCGTCTTCTTTGTGGACGATATTACCATTGCTGCAGATAGGTAGGCACGTGTTTAACACGAGTGACAATATAACTGAAAAGCTGGATGATACGGCCATTTCGTATGCTCGGATCTGTACCAGGCGCATCAGTCATGGGGCGTTCCACCGTGATTGAGTCATTGTTGTTCTGAAAAGGTGATTGATATGTCGGAAAGAGAAAAAATGCTGGTTGGTGAACTTTATGACCCTACAGATGGTGAATTAATGGAATTGAGGTTAAATGCTAGATTATTGACTGAAAAGCTTAATACGACTTCAGTTTCAAATAATGGGCAACGTATTGAGTTACTAAAAAAGTTATTGGGTTCAACCGGTAAGAATATTTTTGTCGAATCAGTTTTTAATTGCGACTATGGCTGTAACATTCATGTCGGAGAAAATTTCTACGCAAACTTTGGTTGTGTAATCTTAGATGTTGCTGAAGTTCATATCGGAAATAATTGTATGCTGGCCCCGCAAGTTGGAATTTACACAGCAACACATCCTCTGGATCCATTTGAACGAAATTGTGGTTTAGAGTTAGCGAAGCCAATAAATATTGGTGACAACTGCTGGATAGGCGGGCGAGCTGTAATTAACCCAGGCGTCACATTAGGAGACAATGTTGTCGTTGCATCAGGGGCAGTTGTTACAAAAAGTTTCGGTAATAACGTAGTAGTTGGGGGTAATCCAGCGAAAGTTATAAAGGAAATCTTAGTTCAAGACTAATTTGTTATGAACACCTTGGTTTTCGAGTTACGGCCACTGAACAAAGTAAAAAGGTATTTGTTATATACCAAGGGTACTAAACGTTGAACTATGTATGTAATAAAAACTAATCGGATAGTCAACTATGTGTGACTTATGTGCTGGCCACGTTATTTTAGCATAATGCAGCTTCACTTTACCTGACATCTACTAAAAAAAGGAAAAGGAGAACATCATGTCAGAGAATAATAATCTATTTTCAGATACGAAGTTCAAAGGTTACGAGTTTTCTAAGTTAGATATGACAGGTGCAAAGTTTAATGGTGTGGATCTAACTGACTCATCGTATTGGGCTGTATTAAAAAATTCCCAATTTAATGATTGTAATTTGGAATCGTGTATTTTCAATGATGTAAATCTTTCTGGAAGTATATATGAGAACATCAACATGCGTCATGCTAAATTCCACAATATAAATATGTCGGGCGTGTCTTTGAGCTGCGTGAATCTGTCAAACGCTGAAATCAATGATGCTAATCTGGAAGGAATGACGATTAATGGTGTTCTTGTGACTGACCTTTTTGACTCGTATGAGAAAAAAGCTAGCAATTAGCCGCACTTGCTCATTACTTTGTCCTTGAGACGATAACACAACTAAATTCTCTTGTTGGAAAAGAAACTCAGGCTCAAAAAAGCCCAACAGTTTACAGCCAGTAGCGAGCGACATACCGACCAGGTTGTCTTGTTCGATGAAGCCGAACTAGAAGTGGCAATGGATTTGCTTTTAAATCAAAATAATGAGTTTGAGTGTTTAAAAATATTCTCGGTTCGATTCTTTTGAGTATCGTAGCCTTTCCTTATGATGTTGCGATATCAAGTAAAGTCAGAGGAAAAGGCGTGGGCACGTTTATGGTCAATACTCTTTTACTCAACGCACACCGGTTAGGCTTTACTCAAATTAATCTTGTTGCTGTGCAAGGGGCGTCAAGGTTTTGGTCTAGGTTTGGTTTTGAGGCAAAGAATGAGGTGCCATTGTGTTCGCGTTATGGTGTGGGTGCTGTTCTTATGTGCGCTAAAATTTGATATTTAACAATCGATTAATAATGGCGCGATGTAAATAGTGCTTTACTTGAACACAAAGTTATTTTTGAACAAGATCATTTCAGTTGCTGGCAAGGTCAACGCGGTGCGAGCTGTGGATAATGCCCATTTGTATTGAGTCATCTGAATATTGATTTTTTCATGAGCATAAAGAATACAACTGCAAGGATGCTTCATCATGTGCCAGATCAGATCACTTTTATCTGATGGCCAAGTCAGTCATCGTTCGCTCACATTTCTCGTGAATGATCGTAGGCAACGGAACAGTTACACAGAATTATTTACAGGGTCACTTTAAATGAATGACGTTGTTGGTTTGATTTTTCCGCTCTGTCATATGTTCAGATTCACCGCATGATCAAAGATGAAGTGAGTTTGTCGGCAGTAGATGATTGATTTTTCTGCTATCACTTTTCAAGTATTGATCGCCGTCATTGTTAGCGTATTAAAGCCAATAACATAAGAGTTATTGCTGTTATCATTTCAGAATGAATGTTCGGGTGTTATCCTTCTTCGTCTATTGTTGAGCCATCGCTTTAAGGTTGTTCTTGAAGGCTTCAGCCCCACCATTGAATCGGTTTTCATCCTGTTTGGTTCTGTTTGGAAATTTCTGTTCTGCTGTGAATTTGAGTGTTGCATTTGGCGGTGCTGGGGGAAGTGTGTCCACTAAGAAAGTTGCGTCAGCCTGCCTCTGCTTTAAAATTTGTTCTGATTCAATGAGTTTTTTCAATTGATGTACTCAGTACAAAGGAATTAATGCTAGACAGTTCCGTAATAGCGGCAATCTTAGTGAGTTAGTTGTGTGTATCGACATCTGCTTTAGCGATGATGCGAGCAGTGGAGGCAACCATAATGTCATTTATGTTGTGTCAAAATGCCATATCAAGATTATGCCTGAAATTATAAAATAGGTAATACGTGTGTCATTTTGACATGCGAGTAGCAAGCGTAAGTAGTGGAGCTATTTCCAGCTGCGCTTAAAACTGCCCGCTGTTGCGGGCCTTAGAGTACATCAACGTCGAGTCAAAAATGCTATCTGCACTCAGAAGATCTATACAAAGTAAACCGTCGTATCAAGACATCCAAGCGAATGTGCTTGCAGGGTTAACCGTTGGGGTTATTGCACTCCCACTCTCTATGGCTCTGGCGATAGCCAGTGGTGTGCCACCGCAGCATGGTCTTTATACGGCGATAGTGGCTGGTTTTGTTATTTCCCTAACCGGTGGATCTAAAGTCAACATATCTGGCCCTACTGCCGCATTTGTCGTCATTTTATTGCCCATTGTTCATCAATTCGGCATAGGCGGGTTGTTAGTTAGCGGGTTCATGGCTGGTTTTATTCTTATTTTGATGGGGGTCGGAAAACTTGGCAAATTGATCGAGATTGTTCCTTATCCTGTGACTGTCGGGTTTACCTCAGGAATTGGTGTGGTCATTGCCACTTTGCAAATAAAAGATTTTCTAGGTCTTAGTATTGAATCCTCAGGGGGCCATTATTTACACAAACTATCGGCTATCTTCCTTGCATTACCATCTATCGAATGGAAAGAAACCTTAATTAGTGTTTTGACGTTAACAATATTAATCGTTTGGCCAAAGTGCCACTCAAAAATACCGGGCCACCTTGTTGCGCTGCTGGTTGGTAGCCTTACCGCTTGGGTACTTAGCCTTTATCTGCCCGGTTTTTCTGTGGCCACTATTGGTAGTCGTTTTTCATTTGATATATTGGGCGTAATAGGAAGTGGGATCCCGCCCAGTCTCCCAGTCTTTGACTGGCCGTGGCATTTAGCTAGCGCGGACGGATCGCCCATTGGGTTCAGTTTTGAACTGGTCAGGCGGCTTCTTCCATCAGCGATTACTATTGCCATCTTGGGTTCTTTAGAATCATTGTTATGTTCAGTTGTCGCCGACGGAATGTCTGGGAAAAAACATAACCCAAATGATGAACTGATAGGTCAGGGTATTGGGAACATCATCTCGCCACTGTTTGGTGGGTTACCCGCTACGGCCGCTATTGCCCGCACGGCAGCGAACATTCGGTCGGGGGGGAATTTGCCCCTTTCATCCGTTATTCATGCCCTGTTCATATTAGTGAGCATTTTACTTCTCGCCCCATTATTATCGTACATACCCATGGCATCAATGGCTGCATTGTTGTTGATGGTTGCCTGGAATATGGGTGAAGCTAAACATTTTATTCGCACGGTCAAGATAGCACCAAAAGATGATGTATTTGTCCTGATATTGTGTTTTCTATTGACCGTTTTGTTTGATATGACAGTTGCTGTCGCCGTAGGAATGGGATTGGCAGCGATGTTGTTTATAAGACGAAGTGTTAGTTTGGCTCAGACCGCGACGATTGAGGGGAATCATGCTGAATATGATATGCCTGAAAATACCGTGGTTTATGATATTAATGGCCCCTTATTTTTTGGTTCCGCGCAAAAAGCACTCAAAACAATTGCTTCAGTGAGGCCTGATATTCGGATCGTTATACTTGATATGTCAGAAGTTACGCTGCTTGATATGAGTGCTATTGTAGCGATGGAGTCAATCGTCGACGATTTGCAAAATAAAAATATTGGTATTATCATCAATAACTTGCAGCCACGGATGGTATTAAAACTCAACCGTGCTGGAATAGGTGAGGCATCTGCTAATGCGATTTTTTCAAAGACGCTCGATGAGAGCTTCGAAGTCGCAAGAAATATGAGCCAGTTGAAACGGCCAATACTATAGAAGAAATTTTTTTGATCACTGATCGTGATAAAGCGGGTGTTTTTTGGGTAAGTCCATAACTATTCATTAGCACATGTAAAACTATGCGGCTTTTGCACGGTCTCTGTCAGTATCAGCGTTACTCCATTGCTGTTTGCCTGTTCATTAGCTCAGCGGTGAAGCACTGTTGTTCAGTAAAAATGCTTCAGATCCCAATAGAAGTTATGTGCTATGCCATAAGTTCTATTGGGGTTATCTCAGCTGAGCGCTGAATTTAAAATAAAGTGAGTTGTTTTCGCCTGTAAGCGTGTACACCCGAAGAGGGGTTAAATAGCTTTGCATGCTATTTTGATCGCTTTTTGGAAAATAGGCATTTGCTGAATCTGGATGATTTTAACTGAAGTTGCATGTCTCACGTTTTCTGATTTCTTTTGGTTAGATTCATGCGTGAGCGATAGATGACGCTCAAGAAGTTGTGACTGATTCCAAAAATAACATGGGCTCCAATGGTTCTGTTACTTATTTTGAAGTAAACAACGTCGCAGAAGTTGTTACAAAACTCACTGCAATGGGAGCTTCGCTCTATCGGGGGCCAGGAAAAACTGATCTAGGTGCAGACGTCGCCATGCTCAAAGACCCTCTTGGCAATGCCATTGGCTTGAATGCTGCTCAGCGCTAGCGGCCGTTTTGCCAGTGAATGTCCTCAGGACAATTCAGTTGTCTTTAATAGGCGATTGCGAGCATGGGGTGGTTTTTGCTGAAAGTTATTTAACCCAAGTTGTTTATCTCTTGCTTTGCGATTTTTAGTGTGAGTTTCATGCGTAAGTGATCGAAAGGGCTTTAGGGATGACGCTATAATTGCAATCGGCAAGCGGTTAGAACAGCAAATTTACGACAATGAATTGACTACCAGAGACGGTCGCTTTAGCATGATTTTTTTCAATCTTTCTTATAAGTGATTTATTCTATGAATAAACTGAGCTTTGACCGTCTTTCTACTCTCAGTGATGATGCTCGACAATCGCCACGCCAGCGCATGAATCATAATATCCATTCTGAGTTATCTGACTCAGTTCAGCGCTTGGCGATAGCGATGGAGCCGGATACTTATATTCGTCCGCATCGTCATATGCAGACTTGGGAGCTACTCACCGCTTTGCGTGGGCGTTTTATTGTTCTGACTTTTGATGATCATGGCGTGGTGAGCAACCGAGCTATTTTAGGGGAAAGTGAGTCGTTAATTGAAACCCCAATTGCAGGCTGGCATGCCGTACTTTCGCTTGAGCCTAATGCCGTTATCTTTGAAGTCAAACAAGGCCCGTATGTGCCATTCAAAGAAGAAGATTTTGCCCCTTGGTCGCCAGCTGCGGATGATGACAAGCATAAGGCATTGATGAGTTGGTATCGCGATGCCCAAATTGGACAACGGTGGTCTGATTGTTGAGCGGCTAGGCTATACTGAATATCTGGCATAGAACAAGCTACTCAAACCATACTGGACGTTATGTTTTTTCATGTTACGTTTGATTTAGAAAGGAAGAATATGGTCAGTTTGGAGTTAGCAACATTAGAAGATGCTGAGATACTCAAGTTAATTAGTATGGATGCCTTCTCCCCTGATTTTGAGCAGTATGGGTCTTATCCCCCTGGAATTGAATCGCTTACTTGGCATGCATCAGAAGTTGAAAAAGGACATTACTACAAAATTGTCAATAATGACAAAGTTGCTGGTGGAATGTTAGCTGTCCCAGCACATGATAGTGACATTGAAATTAAATACTTTTTTATAGCCAAAGAATTTCAAAATAGGCAAATAGGTTCTACTGCAATGCATTTGATTGAGGCGAAGTATCCGAGTATGACCGTTTGGAATCTGGTAACGCCTTCGAAAGCGTATCGTAATCATCATTTTTATGAAAAATTGGGATACTTAAAAATTGGAGAATCACAACTAGACTTAAATAAAGAGTTTAAGTTTTTTGAGTATCAAAAAACTAAACAATCAAACGGATAACGGAGACGCCATCAAGGGTGTTAAAGTTGCGCGGTTTTTGTACTCGCTGCAGTACTCATGTAATGCCGCTATACTTTGCTAGTTTTTAACCGAGCGTCAGTATGCTGCATCACATCACCACTGAGGCCTATAGGTTAGGTCTAGTTTGGCTTTTTTACGCAAAAGGGTCGAGTTAATTCAGCTAACCCAATCAGTCAGGTACTCGGTTGTGATGCTGATCTCCGTGGGTTATTTATTGTCTATAAGCCGCTCCTATCATGCCTATCGTTAACCGTCTTTTCTGCAGTCTATCTGGTTCGACACAGAGTTAGCTGTATTGTCATTCTAATGCTGTCAGTGATTGTGTTGATCGGCTTATTCACTCAAATACCTGTCTTATGCGAGTATTCTTGCTACACACCGTGTCGAGTCTGTACCCATTCAAAAAGATAGAGCAGAAAATAAGGATGGCCGTTATAGAGTAGGGTATTTCAAAAAGATCGATAGTCGTATTGGTACTATAATTGAAACTGAATTATTCCCAGACGCGGATAGATGGACAAAATCTCTTTTATGCATTAGGTCCAGTAACGTCTGAGGACTCGTGGTGTTGTATCGTCCTGGTCGTTTAGCTGTATTTTACAGTGATAGGCGATTGTTAAGCATCGTTAAGTTGGTGTGGGCAACGGGACAATTTTTCGTTGGTACTGCAAGTTACCTGCTTCGTTGAGACGATGCATGATCTGCTTCATCAATAAAAGGAATGATTTATATGAAAAGGATTTTACTGGGTGCCTTTTTCATCGTTTTACCAGGTTGTTCTAGTTATCTCACTGAAAAAGCGAATGTTACTGCACCGAACTGTCTTGGACACATTGATTTACCCCAAGCCTTAGTCGCTCAATTTGAGCCGATTGCCAATGAGGCACTTCTCAGTCAAGCACTTGGCAAGCCGCAGCAAGGAAAGTTGTGCCAAGGGCGGGTTTACCAAAGCAAAAAGAATGCGCACGTAACCATTTATCGTGCATGGAATAGTACCAATCCTAGTAGTAAATTCGGCCAATGGTGGTCCTTTTTTATGCCATCGGGGCCTATTTCTCAATATAGAGAAGATTATGAAATATGTTATCAGTGGTCGCCATTGGATAAAATGGTGAAATGCACGCTTAAGCCCAACACAATGGTCGTTGTCGGTAATGGTCAAAGTGCACAATGTTCGAAGTATTTAAGCTATGCCGCTTCAGCTAAAGTGCAGGTATATATTGCTAGTGCTTCAAGCGCTATAGAGCATTGTACCGAATATGATGGGGTGATGAGTTGGAAGTAAGTGCCATCGTTAAAAATGTGGTATGACAAAAATAAGTCAGAACCATTTGGATAACGCAATATGGCGGTTGTGGGGCATCCCAATTTAGGCGTCAGCGTGGATATCGTCAAATCAGTATAAAAGCTGGTGTTTATGGATACAACTGGTTGGCGTAGACATGCAAATCAGTGGCGTGTTTACAGTCGATTTACTTTTTTGCCGGACATAAGTCGACTCATTAATCTGTAAACGAGTTGTATATCATGCACACCTCAGAACAATTAGTTATCCAATAAACAGCGTCAAAAGAGTTTATTCCCATTGTGGATGAAGAGGTCGCAAGATTTTTGAAATTTAATCCTTACGTTAAGCAAGCCGAAACGGATATTGGAAATTAGTACAAGGATTGGTTAGTCAACGACATCTATGGTTTTGGTGGCTCAACCGTTTGGTGGCGTTATCTCACCGATTGAATATGATGCTAACGTAGCCGAGCAGGCAAACATCAATTTTAGAGCCGGCGTGTCTGAAATTATTGATGTAATTGTAGGCGATGCACGAGACGTTCGTTATACCCAAGTTAACGGAGAAATTTGATTTTATTTGATGTGGTTAAGGGCCAAGGAGAGGCATATGGGGATGGAAACACAGCGATTAGTGCTCCGGCAATGGCGGCGTGATGATTATGCACACTATGCAAAGCTTAATGCTGATCAGCAAGTGATGCGTTACTTTCCCACAACTTTGTCTAAGCAGCAAAGCAATCTACAAGCGCAACGCATTCAACATCTCATTGCTGAAAATGGTTGGGGTTTTTGGGCTGTTGAGCTCAAATCAACGGGTCAATTTATTGGATTTGTTGGATTGCATCGCCAAGCTGAAGACAGTGGTATTCCGAATGCTCCGTTTGTTGAAATTGGTTGGCGGCTAGCCGCTGAATTTTGGGGCGAAGGGTATGCGCCAGAAGCGGCAGAAAAGGCACTAGAGTTTGCTTTTAACACACTTGCTGTGCCTTGCGTTTATGCGTTCACTGCATTGGCCAATATACCCTCTCAGCGGGTGATGGAAAAAATTGGGATGGTGAATACCCATCAAGACTTTAATCATCCCCAACTCGCTACGGGGCATTGGCTAGAGCGCCATTGTTTGTATCAGATGACGCGCAGTCGCTAGATGGAACGCTCTTGTCGCATCGATGGATTCATGTAACTCACTGTGATTGTGATGATTACGGTTTGACATGAATACCTGTTATAGCCAAGATGACCGATACGATTTGGTTTTGTTAGTAGCGGTGCAATGCAGTACTCTGTGACAAGCACCTGTAGAATTAAAGAGATTTAAATCAGATGATTAGAACAACATGATCTAGCAGCGCTTAACACAATATCGACAGAGGCTATTTTGCAATCGGTGCAAGCTGCCCCAGAACTTAAACAGGGTATCATTGCCGATACTCACGCTCATATTGGCATCGGTCTATCAAGTCCTGAACATGTATTTCTCAAGTCGGTGGGGCCCGAGGGGCAAATCCTGGGGTATATTTTGCTTCGCAACGCTTGGAATTTATCCGACTTATTTATCGACCCGAAAGCGCAGGGTAGAGGGTTGGGAAAGGCGCTTTTTTTTGCGGCCTTGTCACACGTGCAAGCGCGTGATCATCGCGGTTATATTCGCGTCAACTCGTCACTGAATGCGGAGGCGTTTTATCGTAAACTCGGTTTTGAAAGTTTCACGATCGACAAGCCATATCCCAATTATGTGGTGCCACTTATTCACTACTTGTAAACTTACCAATGAATAGAAGTGTTCATCGATCATGATTCGAGCCATTTATTTTGATTTAGACAATACGCTGGTTGATCGAGCTGCTAGCATCGGCCAATTCGCACAATCATTTGTGTGCCATTATGCGCATCATTTATCCCTTATCACCGACAAGGATGTATCGTCACTGATCCGAAGTATCGACCAGGGCGGTTACTTACCTAAAACGTCACCCTATCAAAAAATTTATACAGCGATCGGTTGTGAGTTAAGCGAGCATTTACCTTGGAATAACTACGTTTCTGCCGAAGAAATTAGCGCTTATTGGCAAAGCGAGTTTCCTCAGAGTACAGTTGAAATGGATGGGGCAAAAGCACTGATCGAACGCCTAACAGCAGCGGGTTATTATGTGGGTATTATTTCTAACGGTGCTGAGAAAAGTCGTCAACAGACATTAAAATCGACAAGCTTTGCGCACTTGATTCGCGAGTTGGTTAGTTCGCAAGCGTTTGGTCTAAAAAAACCAAATCCTAAGATATTTATAGAGACAGCCCGGAATGCAGGCTTTCGACCCGACGAGTGTCTATATGTCGGCGATCATCCAGAAAATGACAGACAAGCTGCTCTCAACGCAGGAATGAGCGCGGTTTTACTTTCAGGGTTTCATCCAATGGCTGATGCGGTTCAGGGCGGATTATCGATTGAGCATTTATCTGAGTTAATCAATGTACTGAACACGCTTGTCCATCCTTTAAGCGATGTAACGGTTAATTACCGATGAGCCAAATGAGAATTGTTGAGCCAACACAAATTAATAATGATGAATACGTCAAATACATTCAAGCTTGTTGGGATGAACAACTTGAGTACTATGCGTTTGCCATCATCGATCCAAATGCATTTTTGGAAACACTCATTGGTCATGCCAAAGGTCTATATTTACCAGAAGGCTGGGGGGCGTATTCCACCTACTTTTGTGTATCAGACGGTGAAATTCAAGGCGCAATTAGGGTGCGTCATCAATCCAATGACTATATTGAAAATGAGATTGGACATATTGGCTACGAGACGCGCAAAACATGTCGCAGAAAAGGTGTGGCTAAGTTTCTATTGATGCATGTTAAACAGCATGTATTAAACGAGCCCGCTTATATTATCTGCCGTGCTGATAATATCGCATCGCGTAAAGTGATCGAAAGCAGTGGTGCTCAATACATCGATAGCCAAGGTGAGGGTGAACACCAGCGACTTCGATATCAGCTCAATTAGTCATCCTAAAGAGATTAAACACGGTGTGCTAGCGGTATTACATTCAAACCTGAATGGATCAGGGCGTATTTGCCAGAAACAACCAGAGTCTATGTAGCTGAAGGTAATGAACAAGCGTTAGCGTTTTACGAGGGGCTTGGTTTTCGTCACCGATTCCATGTGCTTCAGTTAGACGAGTAAATTTTATCTGCTTTTACGAATAACCTAGCAATACGCATATGGGTGTGCCAGTCGCGCGCAGCATGATGTTTCGAGATGGCTTATTAAGACTTCTCAGACCTAATCTGATCGTGACCGTATGTTGAATCAACATCTGTCAGTTTAGATCTGAGCTTAATTCTTTGCTACCCAAATCGCTTTTCCATCGGACTGCAACATGCAGCAGATTGCGCGGTACCAACCCACCTTAAATGTCCAACTTTTTGACGATAATGGGCATTGGTCACATCCGGAGCGTTTGACAACGATGTGGCGCATTCGTGCAAGCTGTCTTGCAGAAAAGGTAGTTATCTGTATGCGATAAGTGTACGTTTAACTGCGTTTTTTTACAGTTTAGCTGTGTTGATATACATGTGTTTATTTGTTTTTATGATGGATAAATCGAGCCGATATAAACAAATTTTGTGTCACGCATGACTATTGTTTGCAGCCCATGAGAAGGTCGCATGGCTACTGGTTCATTAATCAGACGACATACAACTATATATTGATAGGAGCAATTATAGTGATTTATCCAGAACCACTTCGGCCCGGAAGCCGAATTGCCATTACGGCATTTTCTACGGGGATTGAACCATGTCACGAACGCCGTTTCGCGGAAATTGTGCGGACGCTTCAGGAGCGAGGTTATGATGTGATTGTTGGTGACTGTCTGAAAGGTCAGCGTAAACATGTCAGTGCGCCTAAAGAAGTGCGTGCAGAGGAGTTAATGCGGTTTCTAACCGATGATCGTATTGATGCGATTGCCCCGCCTTGGGGCGGTGAATTGGCGATGGAATTACTTCCACTATTAGATTTTAAGCGGATTGCCCAATCAAAACCTAAATGGTTATTTGGGTTTTCAGATGTCAGTACATTGAGTGTTGCTATTCATTCGATACTTGGATGGGCAAGTGTGCATAGCTCGAATCTGATGGATTTAATCTCTACGAATACCGCCCCCCTTATTGCCAACACCTTGAACTACTTGGAAACGCCAATTGGTGGGGTTTTCGAGCAGTACAGCTCAGATAAGTACACGATGACTTGGCCGAAAATTGATCGTGATCCGTTGGCTTTTGTGGTGGGTGAGAGCCCAACTCAGTGGCGATGGTTGAACAAATCAAAGTCGGATGAGTTTATCTCCGGACGCTTAATTGGCGGATGTTGGGATACACTCATTCATTTGTTCGAAACGTCTTTTTTAAGTTTATCGACGTTGAGCGCAACGTATGAAGAAGGCGTACTTCTCTATCTTGAAAATGTTGAAATGAGCCCATGTGATCTGGTTCGTGCGATTCACAGTATGCAGTTCCGCGGTGTATTTGATCATATTAATGGCTTGATTTTAGGTCGTAATTTTAGAGCCGACAGCGATAATGATAGTGATCTGACATACCTTGAAGTGCTTAACGAGCATCTTGCTAATAAAAACATTCCTGTGATGTATGATGTTGACATTGGTCATGCTCCGCCAAACTTGACGCTGATTAACGGTAGTGTGGCGCGCCTTGGGATAGTCGATGGCCGCGGCACGATCACGCAATGGTTAGTATAGTCAATGACAAGTGAAAACCGATTAAATAAGGGGATGTGCATGGACGAACAAAAATTAGTGGCTACCATCGCCGACATTCCTGAAATGATGGCGTTGCTTAGCATTTTACAAGAGATGGAACTGCCTAATCATTATTTGGCCGGTGGGGCTATCACCCAGGCCGTGTGGAATTGTCAGCTTGGTCATGCGCCACTTGACCAAATTAAAGACTTTGATGTAGTTTACTTTGATCGTGCGGCTGACAATGCCGAGCTGCACTATGAACAGCAGATACACCAGATCAGGGCGTTTGATCGACCGGTTGATGTTAAAAATCAAGCCAAGGTCCATCAATGGTATGGGAAAAAGTTTGGCTCAGATATTGCGCCACTGACTGAAACTGAAGATGGGATCCGGATGTGGTTGCCATGTTTTGCCGTTGGTGTCAGGTTACAAAATGATAGCATGCGAGTTTTCGCTCCCTTTGGGCTTGATGATCTTGCCAATATGATTATCCGGCCCAATAAAACGGCGATGAGTGAAGATAATTACAATGCGATGAATCGACGCTACCAAACACGTTGGCCAAGCCTTGTGATTGAGCCGTGGTCACCAGTCTAAAGGCGGTTCTTGGGCGTCCATATGGGTGGATTAGAGTTGTAAGTAAGCAGGGCTTTTAAAATGGATTCTGTGATCAAACAAGCAATTGACTTGCGCCAAGCTGGATTATTTGAGCAATCTCGAACGCTGCTGACAAGTTTACTGAATGACGAAAGCTATCGGGCAATTGCGCATTTACATATTGCTTGGTCGCACGATAACGAGGGCAGTGAGCAGCAAGCTATTGTGCATTATCTTGAAGCCTTGCAAGGTACGCTCACTATCGATCAGCGATTTGATGCTTTATTTGGTTTGGCGAGTACCTATCGAAGTTTAGGGTGTTACACAGAGGCGCTGGCATACTTTGAATATACTTTGAGCGAGTATCCCGATGCTCTAGAAGTTCAGCCGTTTTATGCAATGTGTTTATACAATGTAGGCCGGCATAAACAAGCGACTGCTTTGTTGCTGGAGCTATTAGTTGCAAGCAGCGACTGCAAGGCGATTAAACGTTATCAACGTGCCATTTTATTATATGCGCAAGATCTAGATAAAATCTGGTAAAACGAACTTGATAACAGTATGTTAATGGGGTGTTGACAGCCGATTGGAGAACATATGGACATTCATTTTTTAACGAAAGATTCAGATTATTCAGCAGTGCTAGACGTTTTGCTGCAATTGCGAACCGGCTACGATATGGAAACTCTGTCAGCTCAAGTCGATAAACAACTTTCAAGTGGTTATCAAGTGGTTTACGTGAAATCTCCTGAGGGCGTATTAGCGGTTGCAGGTTTCACCGTGAGTGAAAAATTGGCGTGGGGTAAGTCTATCTACATTGATGATCTGATTACTCATTCAGCGCATCGTTCACGCGGTGTTGGTCAATTTATAATGAATTGGTTTAAAAATTATGCAGTGCAAATTGATTGTGACCAAATTCATTTAGATTCAGGCGTTCAACGCTTTGCCGCGCATCGCTTTTACCTGCGTGCAGGATTTAATATCGCCAGCCATCATTTTTCAATGGTGGGACTAAAAAATAGCTAATCGGCATTTCGCGTCACTTGTGTACTGGTTCGGATATAAGGTTGATGAAACATTAAGGGATAAAACGATGATCAAAATGGTTGGCACAACACCCATTCAGCTTAAGCATAAGGCAACCTGTCACTGCGGGGCTGTTGAGTTAGAACTTACGCTACCTAATGGGATTGAGAATCCAAGGCGTTGTGATTGTTCGATCTGTCGGCGCAAAGGCGCGATTGTGGCGTCAGTCAAACTGGATGGGATCCGTATTGTTAAAGGGCAAAATGCCTTAAAACTGTATCAGTTTAATACCCAGACCGCGAAACATTACTTTTGCTCCCATTGCGGGATTTATACCCATCATCAACGCCGTTCTAATCCAAGCGAATATGGGTTTAATGTCGGCTGTTTAGAGGGCGTGAACCCGTTTGATTTAGGTGACGTTGTGACCAATGATGGGGTAAACCATCCCGCTGATCGTAGCACGAAGTAGCACCAGTTATTTTTATCTAAAAAGCGAGGAGTTGTTCGCAAGTTTGTTTCTCATTCAAACAATCTGAGATGTTTATGCCAGCTTAATGTGGCGTTCGTGACTCATCTAATAATAACTTAGCTAACACGGTTTATTGAGTAACTGTTTTTGTGTCAGTGGAAAATGTGCATGGGTTATGTGGGTATCGTGTTATCAACTTATTTCACCCGTATTTTGGTAGTGGTTGGTATCGGCGCATGTATGGGAGGCGCGTGACTTGGCGGTTGTGGTGTTCATCAAATTTTAGGTGGCGCATTGGGTTGACTTACTCATTGAACTAGGTGTCTAGCGATGTTTTTCAACCCATTAGTCAGCATGTTAAATATGAGCGGTTACAAAAAGAGGTAAGTCCATTGAAACTCTACGGAAGAATCACATCATTTAATGTTCAAAAAATATTATGGTTTCTCGAAGAGCTCCAGATCCCTTATGAACATGTCGAGGTGGGTGGGCGATTTGGCGGTTTAGATACTGAGCAATTTAAAATGCTCAATCCGATGCAAAAAGTTCCTGTGCTCATCGACAATAACCAAGCCATTTGGGAATCGCACACCATTTTGCGGTATCTAGCGGCAAGTTATGGTGGGTTGGATTGGTATGTCGACAACGCCTATACGCGCTCGCTTTATGAGCGCTGGCAAGATTGGTCTCAGGTCACGTTTCAACCTGCATTTATGGGCGTATTTTGGAATTATTATCGGATGCCCCCAAGCAAAAGAAACATGGAAGCCGTCAATCGCGAATTAGACAAATGCCAACAGTGTATCGGGTTAATTGAACAGGCTTTAGCAAAGAGTGAGTTTTTGGCAGGCACTTCAATCACACTTGCAGATATCTGCGTCGGCGGGGTCTTTTATCGTTTGACCACTCAAGGGCTGGAAATTGAATTACCAGCTCATGTGAGTACGTGGTTTGAGGCGTTAAAAACCCGTCCTGGCTATAAGAAATGGATTATGAGTGATTTCACCGACCTGCAAGGGCGTGAAGACTTTTGATATAACCTAGGAATTAACGAGAATATAGCTAATGGCCGTCTTTTTGCTACTGCCTTCTAAGCATAAAACGGTCATTCAGTATGTCCATTATTCAGATGTTATACCTCAAAACAACACAAAGACGCCATTGATGAGGATTACCAGAAATTTGTCGTGTAACTTAATTCAATGGAGAGCCTTGCCCAAAGAGTAGATGGTTCGAACTTTAAGTCGTATGCCGAATGATGAAATTTTCCAGGGGGTATATCGGCTAACAGCAAGGAGGGAATAGGTGAGATGTTGAATGTTCTTTCTTCTATCCACGATTCTGCTGGTTATGTGTCCATTGAAACAGTGATTTAAGTGCTTTTTTGAAAAGAAAATACTGCACTTTAGCCAGAGGGATGAGGCTAACGTGACGGTGTCTGAACATTACAAGAGGTACTTGATTTAAGGCTTTGGTGAATACAGCCTGTATGTTTACGTACAAAAATATCAATTTTTACTGTGTTTATATACATGTTTATTTTTTAGTTTTATCATTGTTGGCTTATCAATAATGAGGGCCTCAGTTGTGATTAACCATCTAGAATTAGGAATAAGAGAATTAGTTAAGGGCTTTATCGATGCAGGGAAGCCTTGTCCTTCTCTACAAAGTATTAGCGATAGAAGAAAAGGGTATGCTTCTAGTGCGGTTTTAGCAGGTTCAAGCCCGAGTATGGCTCAAGAGTTTGTTGATGAATTAAATGGCATTCAAGTCAAAGTTTACAAGCCCACCAATCAGAGCCACTTACCTGTCACAATTTACTTCCATGGTGGTTGTTTTATCAGTGGTGGATTTGACACCCACGATCAGCAGTTAAGACAGCTTGCCCAATACTCTAATAATTTAGTTGTCTGTATTCAGTATCGCTTAGCTCCAGAATATTGTTATCCCGCCGCTCATGATGATGCCTATCGGGCCGTGTTGAGTATCAAAGAATTTGGCCATCAATATGGCGGTGACACAAATAACATCACATTTGTGGGTGATAGCGCAGGCGCGCAATTAGCTTTAACTACTTGTTTACGTTTAAAGACGAAACAATCATGGTTGCCTAGAAAACAGATACTCATATATCCGATGCTTGATCCTGAAGGAAAGTCAGATAGCTATATAGCTAATGGCACAGATTTTATCATTACAGCCAATATGCTGCTTTCTGGTTTTAGGTTGTATATCGGTGAGTACGCCAGAGTATTAGATAATTCTGAGCTTAACCCTCTAGAAAAAGCTGATTTTGTAGGGCTGCCACCTTCCTACATTATTACTGCTGAATTCGATCCCCTCAGAGATGAAGGTGAAAAGCTATATCGGTTATTAATTTCGCATGGAGTAGAGGCCTATTGTGAGCGCTACCTTGGCGTTATTCATGGCTTTTTTCAGTTATCAGGGGTCAGCGCATCGGCAAGGCGTTGCATAAAAAATGTTGCCCATGCGATAAAAGCCTGAGCATAATAATATAAAGCACATGCATACGGCGGATGCCGGATTGGCTTATTTTCTGCAATACTAGCCTTAGTTGTAAGTAGAATCCATCGCTTAGTCAGCGCGTCTTTAAGGACGTGGTTGAGGCATTAACAATATTCTGAATAAAAAATATATTTGATTATGATCTTGGCGGCGCATATTGGCTTAATTTAGTTTTTTGGAATATGGGTTGTTAGTGGTTTTATTACCCATTAAAGTCACGGGATTGAATTTTTCTAAATAAGTGATAGGAATAGATATGAGTCATGTTGTGATCGTCACTGGCGGCGGCCGAGGTATTGGTGCAGCTACATCTAAGTTGTTAGCTTCAAGAGGCTATCTTGTCTGTGTGAATTATCGCTCTAATGCACAAAGTGCAGAGGCAATTGTGAGTGATATTGTTGCATTAGGTGGTCAGGCCTTTTCGTTTCAAGCCGATGTGTCTGATGAAAATGAAGTGATTGCGTTATTTGATGCGGTTGAAAAAACACTCGGAAATGTCACCCACTTAGTCAACAACGCAGGCATTCTTTTTACCCAATCTAGTTTTGTTGATATTGATGTCGAGCGATTTAATCAAGTCATGTGCTCGAATGTTACAAGCTGTTTTCTTTGTTCTCGTGAGTTTATCAAGCGCAACCACGCTACCGGTTCGATCGTCAATGTCTCATCAGCTGCTTCTCGCTCCGGTGCGCCATTTGAATATGTTGACTATGCGGCTTCTAAAGGTGCGATGGATTCACTGACGAAAGGTTTGTCATTGGAAGTTGCAGCACAAGGCATTCGGGTTAACGCCGTGAGACCTGGGTTCATTTATACAGATATGCACACCGATGGGGGAGAACCGAATAGGGTTCATCGCTTAGCGCCGCAGATCCCATTGCAACGTGGCGGCCGTGCTGATGAAGTCGCGAATGCAATTGCATGGTTATTATCTGATGAAGCATCTTATGTCACAGGCTCTTTTATCGATTTAGCCGGTGGCAAGTAGTTTGAGTCGATTATAGTGAATCCGCATTAAGGTGGTTGTGATGTGTCGTTCATGGTTTTGCGAGCCTGTCTCTTTTCTATGGCATCTTAACGGCTAACCGATGTAGTGATAAGAAATTCCAACTATGGATCTGCCTAGAGCATGGCATAACAAGAGGTATCTGATGAAACCAGTTGCTGTATTGATTCACGTTCCTGATGTTCAATTAGGCTTAAAGTGGTATCAAAAGGCGTTCCCTATGGCGAGCGTTTGTTATTTAGAAGAGTTTGATTTTACCGTCTTAAGCATCGATGGTTTCTCTCTTGAAATTGTTCAGGCTGATGAAAAAGTAAGTGCAGGTAAATGTGGCAGTGTTTTATATTGGTCATTCAAAAATTTGAATGACGCATTAGCGCATTTCAATAAGCTGGGCGCGAGGTTATATCGCGGACCTTTAATGATCGAAAATGGCTTGGCAATGTGCCAAGTCGAAGATCCTTTTGGTAACTTAATTGGTCTTCGAGGAAAACTAAATTCCACTTATTAATGGGGAAAGATAGCGTTTACCTATTGGTAAAGCGCATGCTGCATTTATTCTGTTTCTCTCAACTGATGATGTGTTCACATAGTAATCATTAGCGTTGCCGTGACTCTTTTATTTGGCGTATCATCCGTGATCTGAATGGTGATGCTGCTGCAATTAGGCAGGGTAATTATCTGCATATCGAACTCAGTGGACTATTTATTCATGTAGATTTATTCAAACACTATATTCCTGACTGTATTTTTGCTACTTATTGACCCTAGCTGCGGGTGATGCGACATTGTTATTTAGACTAAATCAGCAGGATAACCTTGATAGGATGAATATGACGCTATTAATTGAACAGGGTATTTTAGCGCTTGCCAATGTTGCAGTGCAACAGAGTGATGGGTGGTTTCAAGGGCATGTCGGGGCGTCTATCCTCGCAGGTGTGCAGCTACTAGAGAGTAATCAGTTACCCGAGCGTGCCGCAAGAGCGCTGAAAGCTCGATTAGAGCAGCACCAAGAAAACCATCCAGCACTATTTGAAGTGCTTGAGCCCAGCCCTCTGGCCACTGATTTTAGTTCGATTGTCAGTGCAATTGAGAATAATGCGCAGCAGTTGAGCCGTTCAGGACATGGCGTGATCTATGGAGCATTATTTTTAGAAGCGATTGCTAAGTATCACATCAACGTTAGCCAGCGAGCAGTCGCTAATATTGCCCAACTATTAAATAATTGTAGCGTTGATAATTGGGCGCGATACTTCGGATGCAGTGACTATCGCCGCTTTACTGCAAAAAATGCTCATGAGTTGGATCTGCTGGCGCTGTGTCGCAGTGCGCTGGAGCGAAGTACAACCGATGTGTACTACAGTTCTGGTGGGTATTTTTATACCGGTGAGCGCATTCATAGTGTCACCCATGCGCATGCCATTCTATTGCTTGATCAATTAGGGTATTCGGCGCTGGCTCAGCAGGCCTCTGAGCAATTAGCGCTGCAATTGGAATTGAACGATTTGCGCCCAGAGTCTGGTTTAACGTTAGCGGCGCCGCGCCATTTTGATTTAACTGATGCCACTATTTGGGAAGATGATTACAGTGATGAGCATCAAATTAAGCTCGCATATAGCTATTCACAACTCAGTCAGATGTTGTCAGAATCCATTGCACCGTTGGATAATTTATGGGGCGCAGTTTGTAATCCGCAGTGATTGGCGATGTGCTGCAATTTTGCTCATCGAATGAGCCCAACATATAATAGCTTGGGTTGGCTAAATCGTCAGGATTCTAGACTGAGAGGTCGCTTTAAGTGTATGAATGTAAATATCAAAAAAATAGATATACGACTAGGCAGTCTTATTTTTTCAAATAACCACTTTTCATTATATAAAGTTAGTTATTAATTGGTCTCGATGTGGTTATAAATATATAATTAATTAAACTATTGGAGATGAATTCTAATTTAATTTAATGAGTAAGGATGGATGTGCCATAATCTTGTTTGTAAAGTGTAAATGCTTTTTTGTTATTTGAAATGAATGAGCATAGTTAAAAATAAAAATTACGGCATTGCTTATGGATCGTCTTATTTAGATAAGCGTTTGTGGGCATTTTAAACCGTCAATATTGTAGACTTTTTAAGTCGTAGGAGGTTTTTTCGATTTGTATCTATTTGGCTACAGCTTTGTGACTTGTGTTGCGCCAAATCGTTTAATAGATAAATGGGTCACAGTATCCAAAGCTCTTTGGTTGAGCGGATGGGACATTTATCTTTGTGTTGTATATTTTTGAATTTAAACATATCTAAGTGACAGGGCATGGGCTTTTTTCGCGCTATTTGCACTGGGATGGCTTAATGCACTTTAGGGGAATGGTGGGGGAGCTAGTTAAAGCCCATTGTTTCTCGAGCAGATAACAGATCTGACCACGTAGTCGCTTTAATCCATATTAACTATAAAGTGCAACTTTTTTTAATACCCTTCATTGGTCATCGTCGGCAGTGTTCAGTTTTGTTGCAGGCTCGCTGTTGTGGAGCGTGCTTTGTTAAATTAATCAGTGTAATATATTAGTATATTCTAATGTATTGTGGAATGAATGCCGTGAAAAATTATAAAGAGATCAATACCGAACAAAATACCTTTGCTCGCGAATACAAAAGGTCATCGCCTGTTATGCTCGATAGTTTTATGGCGATGCACAAGGCTGCCATGCAAGAAGGTGCACTATCTAACAAGCTCAAAGAGCTGATGGCTTTGAGTATTGGTATTGCTGCACGTTGTGATGGCTGTATTGCTGCTCATACGAAAGCGTCAATCCAAGCGGGCGCAACAAGACAAGAATTGATCGAAACTATCAATGTTGCTGTCATGATGGGGGGCGGCCCTTCTCTTGTCTACGGTACACAGGCGTTGAGTGCAGTGGACGAATTTTTAGCAGAGTAAAGTGAATGTGCAAAGTGGGTCTTGACTGCAAGGGTTATCGCTAGATAGATAGCTTTATTTGGTTGAGATTCACATTGCGGCATTATTCATTTGATGATAAAAGTTTCAATATATTCAATTATATATATGGATTATTGGGTGGTCTATCCATAAGCTATGAGCTGTATATCATTTCGTCTAAAGGTGCTATCCGCAATCGGTCATCAAGATTAAATCCCTTCAGCCGCCCTTATTGTTCCTTAACTAAGTGCAAATAAAAAACAGTGTGATGGCAACATCGTGAATGCGACATAAACCCATTGAAAATAATAGCTTTTTACCCTTGCAGGTGACTTTAGCGCAAAATAGAGCGAATAGATTGTTATTTGATCAATGTTCAAAACCTGATGTAGCGCACAAAAACTGGTAATATGTCGCCATTCGAAAAGTTGGCGCTTAGCCTGCTTTGTTTTTGTTTACTACCGACTTGGAATTTTTTTGTGCTAGCAACTGCAAACATCACCATGCAATTTGGCGCTAAGCCATTGTTTGAAAACATATCGATCAAATTTGGTCATGGCAACCGTTACGGCCTTATTGGCGCGAACGGCAGTGGCAAATCTACCTTCATGAAAATTTTGAGTGATGAGTTAGAGCCTTCTGCAGGAACGGTGATGACCGATCCCAACGAACGGATTGCCAAACTAGGACAAGATCAGTTCGCTTTTGAAGAATATACCGTGATTGATACGGTGATTATGGGTCATAAGGAACTGTGGCGCGTCAAAGAGGAGCGTGACCGGATCTATTCATTACCTGAGATGTCTGATGAAGATGGCATGCGTGTGGGTGATCTAGAGACTGAGTTTGCCGAAATGGATGGCTATTCAGCCGAAGCGCGAGCAGGCGAGCTACTGCTTGGCTTAGGTATTCCAGAAAGTCAGCATTTTGGTTTAATGAACGCCATTGCCCCCGGTCTGAAATTGCGGGTTTTACTGGCTCAAGTATTGTTTGCTGAACCTGATATCATGTTGCTTGATGAACCGACCAACAACCTCGATATGCATACCATTGCTTGGTTAGAGCAAACACTGCAGACGCGTAATTGCACCATGATTATTATCTCGCATGACCGGCATTTTCTAAATACCGTCTGTACCCATATGGCTGATTTAGATTATGGGGAACTGCGCTTATTCCATGGTAATTACGATGAGTACATGATTGCCGCCGAACAGGTTCGTGAGCGCTTACATGCTGATAATGCGAAGAAAAAAGCACAAATTGCAGAGTTAAGAACATTCGTCAGTCGCTTCTCAGCCAATGCGTCAAAAGCCAAGCAAGCCACTTCTCGGCAAAAGCGTATGGATAAAATTGAGCTTGAAGAGGTCAAGCCATCCAGCCGTCAATCACCTTTTATTCGCTTTGATCAAGAGAAAGAGTTGTTTCGTAATGCTCTTGAAGTGAACCAACTCAAACAAGGTTATGGTGACAATATTTTGTTTGATGGTGTGGATTTGATGATTGAAGTGGGCGAGCGCATTGCGATTATCGGGAAAAATGGTATTGGTAAATCGACATTACTCAATACATTAGCCGGGGTGATGGCGCCGATAGCCGGTGAGATCAAGTGGTCTGAAAATAGTAATATTGGCTATTACGCGCAAGACCATGCGCATGAATTCGGTCAAGATATGAATCTATTAGATTGGATGGGGCAGTGGAAACAAGAAGGTGATGACGAACAGACTGTTCGTGGCATTCTTGGGCGCATGCTGTTTTCACAAAATGAAATCAATAAGTCGGTGAAAGTCATCTCCGGTGGTGAACAAGGCCGTATGCTCTTTGGTAAGTTGATCATGCAACAACCGAATATTTTGTTGATGGATGAGCCGACCAACCATATGGATATGGAATCGATTGAAGCGTTGAATTTAGCGCTTGAAAATTATAAAGGGACGTTATTATTTGTCTCTCACGATCGTCAGTTTGTTTCCTCCATTGCGACTCGGATTATCGAGATTACTCAAGATGGTGTGAGTGATTTTCATGGTTCATATGATGAGTATCTTGCTAAGCAAGGGCTTACTGGGTAGTTCATGAACGATTGAGGTTATCAAACATAGGGTGCGCGATAGTTGTTCGCGGTTATCTTTATGTTTTTCATCACGGCATATGAGTTATCTGTACGGATTTACAAGCCACCTTTTTAACAAGGTGGCTTTTTTATGGATTTTTGAAAGGCTTCTTAATTTTCTGCTGCAGTGTGCAGGCTAACCGGGCACAAATACCGTGATTGTCTTATGAGTGGATTAGATTGTCGTTTTATCGAAATTTACAAATAAAGTAGTTTTTGAGGTGGATAGAGAAATGTTCGTTACCGGTGGCATTTTTAAACCCATTCGATTAAATGTGTGCTGCAAGCTAATTTCTGTGCTGTTGGTCGATATTACCTATTGATCATTGTATTAATATTGTTGTGGTGTCTTTCATTTAAGTTGCAAAGGAGTATAAGCGAATGACTGATATTGCTGCCATGTTGCCTAGAAAGCCTTTTCGTCTCACCCCGATCATCTTAAGTATTGCTCTAGGCCTTTTGCCGATAACTGTCTATGCCGACAGCTCCGCGAGTAGGTCCCCTCAGCCTCCAGATATTTTGTTGGGTTCGCTATTCGATACGGTGCAAAAGGCGGCATTATTTACTGACCAAAAGACCTTTGCCGATGCGGTGCCTACCTCTGATCCAGCATCCATTATTGCGAGTTGGCAGAGCCAGAAAACTCAACCTGATTTTGATCTAAAGCAGTTTGTGCAACACCATTTCATTTTGCCCAGTCAAGGGCAAGCTTATGTGCCGCCATCTAATCAGAGTTTACGTGCTCATATTGATGGGTTATGGCCGGTATTAACTCGAACTGCGAAAATGTCAGGGAAATATGATTCGTTGTTGCCATTGCCCTATTCTTATGTGGTTCCTGGCGGACGTTTTCGTGAGGTCTATTACTGGGATAGTTATTTTACCATGTTGGGCTTAGCTGAAAGTGGCCACTGGGATAGTATTAAAAATATGGTGGATAATTTTGCTTGGGAGCTCGACCATTATGGACTCATCCCTAATGGTAATCGCAGTTATTATCTGAGCCGTTCTCAACCCCCATTTTTTAGCATGATGGTCGATCTACTAGCGACTCATGAGGGGGATAAAGCGTATCGACATTATTTGCCACAGTTACAATTAGAATATGATTATTGGATGCAAGGCCGTGATCGAGTTAAACGAGGTCATGCTGTTAATCGTGTGGTGAAGCTTGATGATGGAACGTTGCTTAATCGCTATTGGGATGCCCGAGATGTGCCTCGTACAGAATCTTGGCTCGATGATATTAAAACTGCTCGGCACGTGCCGCAGGATGATAGAGCCAAACTTTATCGTAATCTGCGAGCAGGCGCGGCTTCGGGTTGGGATTTTAGCTCTCGTTGGTTTGCTAAAACAAATCAATTAACTTCGATTCGGACCACGCAGTTGGTTCCTGTTGATTTGAATAGCTTGATTTACCATTTGGAACGGGTGCTTGCCAAGGCCTATAAACTGAATGACCAGTCTGACCTAGCGAAGCTATATACCCAACGAGCGAATGTTCGCCGCGCGGCCATTAATCATTATTTGTGGAATGATCAACAAGGTTGGTATGCGGATTACAATTGGAAAGAGAAAAAGATCCATCCACAGTTGACTGCGGCGACACTTTTCCCTCTCTATATGCAAATTGCAGAGAAAAACCAAGCGAAACAGACGGCAAAAGCGGTTGATCAACAACTGATTAAACCTGGCGGATTGCTCACCACTACCTTAAATACGGGCCAGCAGTGGGATGCGCCTAATGGCTGGGCGCCGCTACAGTGGATTGCGGTTAAAGGGTTAGATTATTACCATCAACCTCAATTATCAAAAAAGGTCGGATTGCGATTTTTGCGTAATGTCCAGGTCACTTATGATAAAGAGCATAAGCTGGTGGAAAAATATGTGGTTGAAGGTAAAAAATTAGGGGGTGGTGGTGGTGGTGAATATCCGTTACAAGATGGTTTCGGTTGGACGAATGGGGTGACGTTGATGCTGTTGGATAAATATTGTCCTGCACAAAAAACCTGTAATAGTGCGCACGATATTCCTAATGCACAGTAGTTTGATAGCAGTAGGCCGTTTTACCTTTGACATTAGATCCGACGCCTATTTATTTGAGTCATTTTTCAAATCGGGTTTTGGCTTTAGCTTACTATTTTTTTAAACGGGAACGTTGAAAGTTGAACTCGCGATTTTTATGTTGCTAGAGATAATCTTGACCATGGCAGCCTAGATAGGACCCTCAATAGTATGAAAAGTAACGGTAAAAATTTAGGATGAAGTGATATTGGTACACAGCACTTTGTCGTATTGATTATGATCCATGAAAAGTGTTTTAACTAAAACATCTGCTAGGAAAAAGACTAAGAGGCACTCAACAATCTGAGTTTTTTCAGTGATGCTGCGGATCAATTAGTATTATGAGAAACAGCTCATTTTCAGTCGAGTGATAGAACTGTGTTGACTCCCGTTGTCATTTTTCTCAGCAAAGATAAATGCTGGTAGAGCTTATTTACCAGATGCTCGTTCTCCCGTTATGGGGTGGGGTAGACATTATTGTGACGAGCTCTGTTCAAATGTGATGGGTTCAGTTTGTATCAATTTTTGCCTATAAATACGGTATACAATCGCCAATAGAAAACAAAAGGCAGCTGGAATAGCTAAAGCTTTAAAGCGGTAGGTGTCATAGACCAACGTGCCCACAGAACCGCCAGATATGAACCCAAGCACGATAATCACAAATAGCCACATTTTGCGTTTATCTAAATCTTTGCCGCGAAAAGCGCTGCCTAACATGATGCCTAGATCGGTAAAAATGCCTGTAACATGGGTTGTTCTTATCACGGCACCACTGTAGGTGGTTGCTAACGCATTTTGTAGTCCACATGCGGCGGAGGCAAAAAAATGTCCCGTTGTATTGTCATTCATTAGCAAATACATGGCAACAAGTAGGAAACAAGCTTCCATCACTAATAAGACATCGTAAAAACGTCCCAATTTGAGTGATGTCCCCGTTAGCATAAAACCTGATATGGCCGAACCGAACACAAAGCTCAATAAAATGCCTAATAGATGAAAAAGCTGCCCAGAGCCATTGACAATCTGACTGCCCACTAAGGTAGCGGTGCCTGACAAATGCGATACGGCCTGATGTTCAAACCCTAATAAAGCGATAGCGTTGACATAGCCTGCCACCAGTGCAAGTAAAAAAGCCCCATATTCTACCCACTTCGGTAACCTAGATAACACGAATGACTCCCATTGAATTTGCGATGCCCCATAAATGACGATTTATAGCCGAGCTATATCGCATTAGTGAATAGAACTGACTACATATCTTAGTCATTATGCCCGATTTCAGATCATAAGTGCGACGCTCATTGAATGGTATACAAGAGAAAGCCAACGCTGAAAGTGGTAAGCTTTTTTCGCCAAAGATGAACCAGTATGACCATGAGTTATCAGCTGTTGATCGAGGGGAGAATATACCAGATGTCCGTACTTTTGGAATGGGGAACTTCTTCTCTAAAATCGAAAAAACCGTTCAATGTCATTGTTCCACAGTTTATCGAGCGCTAAATCGAGGCTGTGGACAAAAAAGATATTGCCGAAAAACGCATAGATCCTTTCAGTGAAAAAATGTTGGGAAGCTCGTAAATATCTAATGTATTAACCGGTGCCAGTACTTCTGTAAGTTAAATGGATTTATCGTTTTGTTGCGCTTAATAAACGACAAGGCAGTATGCTTTATCGTCTAGTATGTGCTGAACATCCATTTTTAGAGCGGTTTTATGTATTATTTATTGCTCAAATAGCCCCAAGCCTTGGGGGTTTTATTCAGGAAAGGCTTGGGATAATTTGTGTTTAGGCTGGGTTATCGCTGCGTTTAAGCTGCATGCGGCGCAAAAATTCAGACATAATCTGCATGTAGAGTTCATTCCCTAAATATTTGTCTTCTACGCCTCGATCAATACTTGGGTTATCGTTTACTTCGATCACATACCCGCGGCCGTTGACCTCTTTTACATCGACTCCGTACAGACCGTCACCAATGGGTTTCGTTGCCGCAATTGCAGCTTGTAATACGCGTCTTGGTACTTCAAAGGTGGCCAATGTATCAAAACCACCGCTTTTACTGTCAGTCTCTGTGTGTTTGTAGATCTGCCAGTGATTTTTAACCATATAATAACGACAGGCGAAAATAGGTTTATTGTTCAAAATACCGATACGCCAGTCGAATTCAGTGTATAGATATTCCTGCACCAGTAATAAAGACGACTTCTTAAATAAGCTTGTTAAACTTGTTCTTAATTCATCCCGATTTTCTGCTTTGATTACGCCTTTAGAGAACGAACCGTCAGGAATTTTGACCACCATGGGGTAACTGATGACAGCTTCGAGCGATTCTTCTATATTATGATCCCTTCTATGGACAATCTGCGTTTTCGGGCAGGGGACTTTATGGGTATGGAATAAATCTGCCAAGTAAACTTTATTGGTGCAGCGCATAATCGATTGAGGATCATCCATCACCACTAAGCCCATATCTTCGGCCGTTTTAGCAAATTGATAAGTATGGTGGTCAATGTTCGTTGTTTCGCGAATGAACAGTGCGTCATATTCTGGCAATCGCATAATATCTTTGGGGCCAATCACATCGATATGAATGCCCAATTGTTTCCCTGCTTGGACAAATTTTTTCAACGCCTGTGTATCACTCGGTGGCAATACTTCTTGTGAATTAGCTAAGATGGCGAGATCGAATTTCGCGGTGCGATGAACCCGACCGGTGCTCCAGACTTTGTTGCTGAATGCTTCTAACGATTCAGCGAAAAGATTTTCTTCCGTATCATTGAGTTGGCGTTGAGAGGTTGGTTGTAATGCGGTTACTTGCCACTGCTTACGATACTTCAAGGTTACCTCTATGATCGGACAAGGGAAGCTCTCGAACAATTTGTGGGCAAACTCTTTCATCTCTGGATGAACGCATTGACCAAATATGCAATGAAATTTTAGATCGGTAGGCGCATCAGGGATGACGAGCTTTGTTGCCAATAGTGGTAGCCAATGAGAGAGCTCTAGCTCGTAAAGACTTTTTTTGCCTAAGTCATTTAACACCCTAACTGAAGGCATAACGTGGTGTCCGCGACTTTCAGCCAATAGCGAACAATAATAACCATCTGAAAGATACTTACTACTTTTACATAGGTTGATAACGCGAATTCGCTCTTGGCTTTTGGTTGTCAAGTTTAGATATTGCGAAAAGGTGATCACATGATCACTGGGTAAAAATGCGGACCAATCTTTGGCCTGATCAACAACAATGTACGTCTGTGACATTGGCTTTGGGGTTCCTTTTTAATAAAGGTGAGTAATGGTAAATGTACAAGTGATTGACGCGGATAGTGCGCCTGTTTTTGTGTTTTAACAATAGTCCAAATTAAGATAAATAAAATGTTTTTTGGGATGCCCATTTCGCTATCTTTTGCTGATCATTCAACCTAAAATATTCGATTATTATGCTTGCCATATTCACTGCTTTGAGATGGGCTGAATGGTTTGTTTAAGCGACTTTATGCCTAGTTTAAGGCGAGATGATGATCATGACTGCATGTAAAAATGAACAGCTTTTCAATCCAGATATTCGTCTAGCGACATTGGATGATTTAACGGCGTTGGTGGCCCTAGAAGAGCTCGCGTTTAATTATGATCGCCTTAGTCGTCGCAGTTTTCGCCGAGCGATTATGAGTGATGGTTCGGTGTTATTGATAGCTGTTGGGGCGCAAGGTTTGTTGGGTTATGCACTATTGCATTTGCGCCAAGGAACTCGCTTAGCGCGCTTGTATTCATTGGCGGTTGCTTCTTTTGCACGTGGCTTCGGAATTGGCATTCGGTTGCTGAAAGCCTGTGAACAAAAAGCAATTAACACTGGCAAAACATTATTGCGTTTGGAAGTCAGTGCACTGAACCAAGTCGCCATCACCTTATATCAAAAAATGGACTACCGTGAGTTCGGTTACTACCATGCTTATTATGAAGATCAAAGCGATGCGATTCGGATGCAAAAGCCGCTTCGTCATATGAGTGTTGAACAAAGCTCGCATCCGCTCCCTTGGTTGGCACAACGAACGCCGTTTACCTGTGGGCCGGTGTCCTTACAAATGGTACTTTCAGCGTTTAATCCAAATTACCAAGCAACCCCCGAAGATGAGTTAGATATCTGGCGGGAAGCGACGACCATTTTTATGACCGCCGGTCATGGTGGTTGCCATCCCATGGGCTTAGCCTTAGCCGCGCAGAAGCGGGGATTGTCGGCAAAAGTCTGGCTAAGCCAAGAGGGGCCATTATTTGTTGACAGTGTTCGTGATCAATTAAAAAAAGCGGTCATTGAACGGGTGCACTATAGCTTTATGAAGCAATGTAAAACTGAAGATATTCCCGTTCATTATTCAGTGATGCCATTAGCACAATTGATCACCGCCTTTGATTCCGGAGCTTTGGCCATTATATTGATCAGCACTTTTCGGATGGATGGGAAAAAGTCGCCTCATTGGGTGGTGATGTCTGGTTATGACGAGCATTGTATTTTGGTCCATGATCCAGATTTTGAAGAAAAAGATCCCAACCAAAGTCCGTTAGATTGTCAATATATGCCGATTGCTCGGGATGAATTCGAGAAAATGTCTCGCTTTGGTCAGCGCCGCTTGCAAGCGACTGTGGTGTTGCGAGCCAACTAAGCCATCAAATGCGTGCTGATTGGCAGGTCGGCTTGTCTTATTTTAAAAATAATGAGTGTGAGGTGCGAGTTGATGTTTCTATGGCCTCTGAGCCTAGACAAGCGAGCAAAGATGTAGCACATTAAGTGCTCTGCTTAATTATGATGGACAAGGATCACGGTATGTTTAGTCATGTAATGCTGGGGGCGAATAATGTTGAAGAGTCCAAACAGTTTTATGATGCGATTTTAGGTGTTTTAGGTTACAACGAGGGGTTTATTGATCCGAAAGGTCGATGTTTCTATAAGGAACAAGGGAATGTGTTTGCGCTCACGCAGCCTATCAACGGTGAACCTGCGACGGCTGGTAATGGGATGACAATAGGATTTAAAGTGGCGACTCCCGAACTTGTTGATGCATGGCATGCTGCAGGTGTGGCCAATGGTGGCGTTTCTTGTGAAGAACCCCCAGGGCTGCGGATTAACGGTCAACGTCAGATGTATCTGGCTTATTTGCGCGATCCCTCAGGCAATAAAATTTGTGCATCACATGTGGTTAGTTCAGGCAGCTGAACGGTGCGATGAGCGGTTGGTGTGTTAAGGTTTATACTTGAAGTCTTTTAAAGCTCGGTGGATAGAGAACTGAGCTTTTTAATCAATCATCACTTTGTGTTTTAGATAAATGCTACATTTCTGTTATGCGACAACAGTCGAGTTTGCCCTTCTGACACTCCGTGTCATGGTTCATATGTTCCGGTATTAAAATAGCAAAATAGTTTCTTTTTATAGAGATACCTCAATGCCTCCACTGAGTTCTCTTGCCAAGTGGTTGCTGTAACAGCTTAACCGGTTTGTTCAATCAGTCGTTTACAAATTATCTTGTATGAAGGCGCTAACTGGCCCTGTGCGGATCCATCTAACCGGTGAGATGGATGCTCAGGTGGCGGCATGTATCATCTCGCTCTAGTTGATGAATTATTCTTGGTTATCCCCCGATAGCTGTTATTCAAGCTATTGCGGGTTTTGTCGGCAAATGTTGTTATTCCACTTGAGTCGCTTGACATCGGCCGATGTGATTGTTTGTTAATGTCTATAACACTACTTTTATTGGTGTTATTATGCTGTAAATGGGTTGTAAAGATGAGAGATGATCGCTTATTTTATGATTGTCGTATGAGTTGTTCATTTTTATGGGGCGGCATTGGCATGTGCTTTTATGCCATAATGGATAAATAGCCACTTAGGTATTCGTTTAGGCTCGGTGCGGACGCTGCAGCGGAGCATGTGCTTAGCTAGGCGGGTGTTTATATTTGTTTTTGAATAGGGACATTCGCGTGTTGCCTTTATCTTCGATGATTCAATCCAAGCCGCATCAATGGTCTGCTTATCAGTTTTGGAGTATTCAAACAACCTTATTACAACTGCGTTATAGCGCTTTTCTCACCGCGTTACTTTATGTTGCCTATGCAGTCATCGAATACCATCTACATCTTCCCATGGCAGGGGTCCGTTTGACGCTGCATGGCTTGATTGTTCCATTCATGCTTTTATTTATCGGTGTGTGTAGCTTTTATCCTCGGATGTATCGGATCATTCGATGTTTACTCGTTATAGCGCCTGTGATTGCTGTATTTTGTAATCTATGGGTCAATATGGGGACGGCTTACTTTATTTTTTTTGCGCCAGAGCTTTACCTTAGTATTATCTGGACGCTTACTATTTCTGGGCTCACCTATCGCCCAGCGTGTCTGTCTGCTTTCGCCTCGATGTTGATCGTTGTCTGTGCCATGGTGGTGCAGCCAATTCCTCAACAATTCTTCCTGTTACATATCTTGTGGCTGATATCCGCATTCATGTTTGGTTTAGTGAATGCGACTGTGATTGAAACAATTCGAAAAACCACCTACTTACAGCAATGTAATTTGGAAAAATCGGCCCATACAGATGGGTTGACAGGATTATGGAATCGAAAAAAAATAGATCAATTATTTGTCGATGAACTGGCTAAAACTAATTTTTTAATGAAACCGATCACCTTGATTATGATCGATATTGACCATTTTAAGTATGTGAATGATCAGTATGGACATTCGTGTGGTGATGCTGTGTTACAAAGTTTCGCGGCAGTATTACAACAAAATATCCGTCAAGGGGATCATATTGCCCGCATAGGTGGTGAAGAATTTGTGATTGTGTTGCCAAATACCACGTTATCACAGGCTTATGGGGTGGCGCAGTCGTTACGCAAGAATGTTGCCCAATTTAAATTTGGCGATCAATTTCATTGTACTTCAAGTTTTGGTGTTGCCGAATATCGTCTTGGTGAGTCCATCACTGATCTGATGAAGCGCGCCGATCAAGCGCTTTACCAAGCGAAAGACAATGGGCGTGATCGGGTTGAAGTTGCCGCTGATAAAGCGAATGTGTTATTAATGTGACAATACTGAGGTGTTGGCTTGACAGCACAGGCTTAGCGCTGTCAAAGCCGTAACCATGTTTATAGTTTATAGTCCCAGTGCTGGTTTGATTTGGCTAATCCATTGCTCAATGCGCGCTGATGTTTGCTCTGCTTGATTGTCTTGATCGATGACTAACCCAACAAATTCATCACCATCGAGTGCTGCTGAATGAGTAAAATGATAGCCGTCAGCTGGCCAGTTACCGATCATCTTGGCGCCCGTATCAGCGAAGCGGTCATAAAGCTCACCTAACGCATCGACAAATTCATCACCGTAGCCAAGTTGATCCCCAAGGCCAAATAATGCAATGGTTTTACCGCTAAAATCAGCATCATCTAACATGGGAACAAATTCTTGCCAGCTTGGGGCTTCGCACTGTGTTTCAAGCCCTGGCAATTCACCTTCACCGAGCGTTGGTGTTCCTAAGATCAATGCATCAAACGCCAGTAAATCAGCCACAGTGACCCGATTGATATTCAGTGGCTTAGCAACTTGCTGCTCATCACCGAGGGCTTGGTGGATCCATTTAGCCACTTTGCGGGTGTTACCTGTATCTGTTCCAAAAAAAATGCCTACTTTTGTCATGATAGTTCCTTAGTGTTTCGTGTTCGCGGCGCGACACAGATCAGTGATAGAGGTTGATTAATCTTCATATTCATCATCATCATCGTCAGTCATTCGCGGGTTTATGGCTAGTGGTCGATAAATCTCGACCCGAGCCCCCGCACTAACGGGTGTATCAAGCGATGCAATTTTGCCAAATAGCCCAACCTTACAGTGCCCAATATCAAGAGTGGGGAAGTCAGTAAGCAGTGTGGATTGTTCAAGCGCTTGACGAATGGTGACCGGTTCATTGACCTCGATCTCAATCCATTTACCACAACGCCCTGCTGCATGGGCAACTGAAATTTTCATGAGGTTGACTCCATCGACATTGCACTAGCGCTGAGTTTGCGTTTGACCCTTACTTGTTCAACTAAGCGATAGCCGACAATGAGAAGTCCCAGAAAGAAAAATCCACCACTGGGCAAAATCGCGGGTAAAAAGCCATGATAATTAGGCAATAGGGTTACTTCTAGCCAAGTAAAATGGGGGCCAAGGAGTAATGAAGCGTGGCTAAATAATGTCCCTTGTCCAACGATTTCTCGTGAGGCGCCGAGCAAGACCAACGCAAAGGTAAAGCCAATACCAGTTGCTAGTCCATCTACTAATGAGGGTACCGGTGCATTTTTAGAGGCAAAACTCTCAGCTCGACCAAAAATAGCGCAGTTAGTGACGATGAGTGGAATGAATAGTCCTAAAATTTTATGCAGGTCATGCACCCATGCATTCATGGCTTGATCGACCAAGGTGACTAACGCGGCGATAATCAGCGTAAATACAGGGAGGCGGACTTGAGGTGTCACCCAGCTGCGAATACAAGAAATCGATACGTTTGAGAGCATGATCACCACTAAGGTCGCCAGCCCCATTCCCAATCCATTGGTGGCAGAGCTTGTGACAGCAAGGGTTGGGCAAAGTGCCAAAGTTTGTTTTAAGACGATATTATTGGGCCACAAGCCTTCATAAAGCTGGCGCATATATTGTTTAATGGCCATTATCGACCTCCTTGTGATGCATAAAAACAGTGTGATATTGGCGGAACATCTCTAATGTTTGGCGGATCCCTTTCACCACCCCGCGCGGCGTAATGGTAGCGCCGCTAAAGGCTGAAAAATGCCCGCCATCTTTGGTCACCATCCACTGCGATTCAGACGGGTTTTGTAGTGACAACCCTCTAAATTGCAAAATCCAGTTACTTTTATCAGCTTCTATTTTGTCACCTAGACCGGGCGTTTCATGGTGCTCCAATACACGTACTCCACTGAGGACGCCATTAGTTTGAATCCCAATCATTAAGCGAATGTCACCCGAGTAGCCTTGTGCAATCGAGTTAAAAATAAATGCGCTAGGTTGTCCTTTAAGTGTTGCTAAAAAGTAATCAACGGTCTGACCATTATTGAGTGTCAGGGTAATTTCGTGACGACTAGGGTCATTATCATATAGTGCATGGGGAAGCACTTGCTGGATCTTACTCAGTTGGTCGCGATGTTCTTGAGCCACAATGAGCGGGCCTAACCAGCGATTGGAGAACATCACTAATAAGGTCACTAATAGTGCAAAAGATGCCAATATAACGGCTTGAGTGTGGGGTGGTTTAATCGTCGCCGTGTTCATGGCTTCCTCCGGCTGATGCGTTGCCCAAATATGGCTGGGCGGGTGTAATGCTCGATCAGCGGATTGATGCCATTACATAGCAATATTGCAAATGCGACGCCTTCTGGATAATTTGCAAATTCGCGGATCAACCAAACTAGTAAGCCAAATAGTCCTCCGTATAGCCATTGTCCAAATCGCGATGAGGGCGCAGTCACTGGATCGGTGATGATAAAAAATGCGGCAAATATGAGGGCACCACTGGTGAGCTCGGTGAGTGGGGACAAATGCGTTGCTGGCGAGATGAACCACGCTAATGTGGCGGGGATCAAACACCCGAGCAGGCTTGATATAACCAATGGATATTCAATAATACGCTTATATAAAAGGTAAATTCCCCCGAGACTTAGGGCAATGACCGATGTCTCACCTAAGCTACCATTAGTGTCACCGATGACCCGATTGAACAGGGAAACTACGCGATACTGTCCTTCATGCGCAAGCGGTGTGGCGGCACTGATGCCATCAGCACTGAGAAGATGCCAGCTTGCAGGTGAAGGCTGCGGCCAGTGCGTCATCGCGACAGGGAAGGCGATCAACAAGATGACCCGTGCAAACATGGCCGGATTAAACAAATTTTGCCCTAATCCACCATAGCACTGCTTGCCAAGCGCAATGGCTAAGAAGCCGCCGATACAACCTAACCAGACTGGGGCATGAGGGGGTAAACTCATGGCTAGAATTAATGCGCTGACCAGCGCTGAACCATCGAGCCAGCTTCCTTGTGTGGTGCTGTTCAGGCGTTGGCAAAGCCATTCGCTCGCAAGCGCCGCAGCGATACAGCCGACTGATAACAACAGTGCTTTGGGGCCAAAGAGATAGATTGCAAATAGCCAAGCTGGAAGGAGCGCGAATAGCACTTGCCGCATCATTTGTGGGATGCGTACACCAAGGTGAGTAAAAGGTGCTTGTTGGTTCATCGCGGTTGCTCCTCTGTCATGTGACGTCGATTTTGTCGTTTGCTTGCTTTCGCCGCTTTGGCGGATTTTTTTGCTTCTGTTTCCGCGACAATACGCTGTTGATGAGCACTGGCTCGTTGCCGAGTTAATTCTGACTTATTAGTCAGATAGCGCTGTATTTTTAGCTCAGACTTGCCCCAATTGAAGCTGGCTGTTAAGGGGAGTGACGCCGGACAGACATAGGCACAAGCCCCGCACGATAAACATTGCCCAAGACCTAATTGTTTAGCTTGGTCAAACTGTTCATGTTGAACCAATGGTAATAAATGAAGGGGTTGTAATTGCATCGGACAAACTTGTGCGCAGCGGCCACAGCGCAGACAGCTACTGGGCTGCTCGACCTGACTTTCACTGGTTGAGAGCATTAATATCCCGCAAGTACCTTTAACAATGGGCTGATGGATATTGGTGATGGCACGGCCCATCATTGGCCCGCCCATAATGCGTTGTACAGGGGATTCGCTTAGGCCTTGGCATTGGTTGATCAAGTGTGATATTGGGGTACCAATGGGGGCGTAGATATTGCGAGGTTCGCTGATCGCTCGACCACTGATTGTGACGACGCGATGGGTCATCGGTCGGGCAAAACGTAACGCTTGAAAAACTGCGACACAACTGGCTACGTTATGCACTAATACCCCGTAGCTGGCAGAACGTCTTCCTTGTTCTAGTTGAATACCTGTTAACGCTCGAATCAGCTGTTTTGATGAACCCAGCGGGTAGAGGGCGGGAAGGGGTTGCACGCGAATTTTGCTATCTTCGCTGGTGGCTGATTGCATCGCCGTGATTGCTGCAGGCTTATTTTTTTCAATGCCAATAATGGCTTGCTTGGCATGGGTAATGTGCAGAAGTAAGCGAATGCCACCCACGATCTGAGCAGACTGCTCTTGCATGACTCTATCGTCACAGCTCATATAGGGTTCACATTCACTGCCGTTGATTAATAATGTATCAATGGCGTATTGTTCGCTGAGTGCGAGTTTGTCGGCCAATGGAAACATCGCGCCGCCCATACCGACAATACCTGCTTGAGCAATTCGTTCAATTAAGATGCTGCGATCCTCATTGAGCGGTGAATGTGATTGAGCGGGTTCTATTGGGGGTTGGACGCTATCAGGTTTAAGCTCAATGTATTGCTCGGTGACGGCGACAACACGGCCATGTAATGGCGCATGCAGCGGCGTGCTAAAATTGCCATTAGCTTGAGCGATACATTGCCCTGCCTGTACTCGATCACCAGCGTGTACCAGCGCATTAGCTGGTGCGCCAGGATGCTGTTTGAGCTTAATGTATAAACGCGGGGGGAGCCGTGCTAAAGGTTCAATAGCCTTGTCACTGGTAAGTGATTTGCCATCATCAATAGGATGAATACCGCCAACGATATTTTTAGCAAATTTAAACATGTTGTCTGTCCAACTGAAGTGACTGCCACATAGGCTTGTGGATGGGATTGAGTAATTGCGGGTCAGGATAGAGTGTAATGCCTTGGTGCGGGCAGACGGCTATGCATTGCTGACAACCAGTACATGCACTGGCAATGATACCGTGGAGTTGTTTGGGCGCACCGACAATGGCATCAAAGGGGCATTTTTTTAAGCAGCGACTACAGCCGTCACACTTGTCTACATCAATCCCCGCCACCATGCCTATTGCCTCATCACTTTCTTTATTCTCAAGAGGAATACCTAATGTGTCAGCAATTTTAGAAATGACCACTGCATCTGCGAGTGGGCAGCCTGTTGCACTGAGTTGATAAGCGACCATGGCCTTGGCTGCTTCGTTGCAACCGGGGTAGCCACATTGCCCACATTGACCGTTGGGTAGCAAATCGGCAATGGTTTGCTCTAATGGGTTTTTGGCGACATACCATTGTTTGGCGGCTATTCCCAACAGATATCCCACCGCGGCGGCTAAAAGTGGAAAGGTCAAAAAATTTAACATCACTGTTCTCCTTGCCTCAATGGGCCATTCCAGCAAATCCGCTAAAGGCCATTGCTAAGGTTCCTGCTGTAATAAACGCAATCGGGGTTCCCGCAAAAATCTTAGGAACGTGACTTAAAGCCAGGCGCATCCGTAGCCCCGCAAAAATCACAATGACTAGAGTGAAGCCTAAGGCGCTGGCAAATCCGTAAACGAGGCTTTGGGTGAAGCTCAATTGCTGTTGAATAATCAGTAGTGCCACACCGAGCACTGCACAGTTAGTGGTAATAAGCGGTAAGAAGATCCCTAACACTTGATGTAATGCAGGGCTTTGTTTGGCAATATAGAGTTCGGTGAGTTGAACCATTGCGGCGATCACCATAATCATGGTAAGTAGTCTGAGATAACCAAGTCCAAGAGGCTCAAGTACCCCATATTCTAAAAGCCATGTAGCAATTGAGCTCATAGTCAACACGAAGGTGGTGGCTAATCCCATTCCCAAAGCCGACTCGATGTCCCGGCTAACCCCCATAAATGGGCAAAGTCCTAAAAAGCGCGCCAATACCACATTGTTCACCAACACATTGGCGACAAATAGGAGTAGGAGTGTTTGCATTGTATCGCCTCACTTTCAATGTCTAATAGGGGAGGTACTGCGAAACTTATGCCAATGACAAGGTGCACAGTAAATGTGCCTTTTAGTTTAAAAATGAATCAATATGGCGCATCGCCGTCAGGCGTACAGGGCCGAAATAAGCCCAAACACCTATCTATATTGTGGTTATTAAATAGGGCGCATTTTATGCATCCATTATCCTAGCTACGGTCGATTTCAGGCCAGCTCGAACAAATTGTCGGGTTTCATACAGTCTTGTTGAAGGAATTTTCTATGGCAGAAGTGATGCAACCTTCGTATGGTTCGTTAACGTGGGAGCGGCCGTTTGCTGAGCTATTACAGCATGTGCCTGAGGGGTTATTTGCCCAGGTGGTGGATCAGGCGCCCATTGCGATTTCCATGACCGATTTAGATGCGAATATCTGTTATGCCAATCAATGTTTCTCGCAGTTGACTGGTTATTCGTTAGCTGAGCTCAAGGGTAAGAATCAGCGGATGTTATCGTCTCGCCAAACACCCAAAGACTGTTATCAACAGCTTTGGAAACAAATCACCTCAGGGCAGGTTTGGAGTGGCAAACTGGTTAATCGTACTCGTGATGGTGTGGATTATTTGGCAGAGATTACGATTGCTCCAGTATTCGACAACGATGGTGCGATCACGCATTTTATCGGCATTCAACGTGATGTCAGTCAATCGTATCAATTAACGCAAGAGCTTAGTAACCAAAAAGCGCATTTTGAAGCGGTCCTCAATGCCAATGACAACATGGTCGTCGTTTTCGACAAGCAGCAACGGGTGATTTTAGATAATCTCGCCTATAAAACATTGAAGACTGATTTAGCAGGCAGCGAGCCATTAACCTTTTTTAGTCAGCAGCTATATCAGCAGCATCAACAAATCCTTGATACATTTTTAAGCTCAACTGACGCGCTCATCATTGAATACTGGGTTCGTTCCGAGAAGCGATGGCTATCGTTAAGTTGTCAGCCACTCGCGCATGTGAATGAAAAGGTAAGTCACTATTTTAGCCATCACAATGAACAGCTTTATATTTTAGTAGGACAAGATTGCACTGCCTCAAATAAGTTGCTTATTCAAAATCATCTCGAGCAGCTTCAAGGGCAATTAGCGGATAGTAAAATGCTTTCAGCTATTCGCGAAACTTTGCAAACGGCGACCTACCAGTTGAGTCAACCGATTAATTTATTGTATGCCATGAAACGATTGAATCAACCCCTCGCGGGCCCATCGGCTGCGCTCAGTGATATTCTCAATAGTGCAGAACAAGCTTTGCAAGCCCTACAGGCCAGTATGCCTCGCCTTAAATCGGAAATGAGCATCCATTTTGAGGTGGCTGCGTTAACTGATGATTTAGCATTGTTAGCACAAAGCCGAGCTCGCAGGCTTGGCGTCAAGATGGTGATAGGCGAAGTGGATGTCGCTACCTTAACCGGTCAGCGAGTTCGCATATTAAGTGCGCTGGATCTAGTGGTGGAGCATGCCTTAGTCGCCGCGTTAAAAGGAGGATGCGGTGATGTAAGTCATCAGCCTCAGGTGAATATTACATTTGACTTAGATGATGCATGGTTCTTGGTGCGTATTCGCGATAATGGCCCCCTCCTTGGTAAAGAAGCTTGTCACCGGATTATGCAGCCTTTTTATAATCGTGAATCGCTACGCGATGAGTTTGGACTAGGACTTTGTTTGGCGCGAGATATTGTATTGGAACATCAAGGAACCATGGATGTGGAGCCGATCATGGGCGGCGGAAGCTGTGTGATATTGGCATTACCTGTTGAACATATGGAGGAGGCCTTGGATGATTACTAAATCGACAGTACATGATTTTTCATCTCGTCAGCAACTGCAGGCACTGCAACAGTTGAGCCTAGTGATGAGCCGTACGCTCGATCTTGAACAAGCGCTTTCGCAAATGCTCGCTTGTTTGCAAGAGCAGGTCTCAATGCAGTTAGGAATGGTGGCTTTGTATGACTCCTCGCAACAAGCCTTGATGTTAGAAAAACTCTATGGTGTGTCGGCTGAGGTGAGTAAAGATGTCTCGCAAATTCGCTATCGGCTAGGCGAAGGGATCCTAGGCCAAGTGATGCGTCAAGGGGAGGCGGCCGTTGTTGCAAAGCTGGAAAATGAACCGCGATTTTTAGATCGAATGAATGTGTATGACTATCAATTGCCATTTATTTGTGTGCCAATCCTTGGTCCCGATGCTAAACCATTTGGGGTGCTCGCCGCTCAGCCTATGGAGTCTCGCCCTGAAGAACTCGCGGCTAGAACACGATTCTTAGAAGTGGTCGCTAACTTAGTGGGGCAGACGGTTCGACTCGTAGGACAAGCCAATACGCAACGCCAAGGAATTATTGAAGAGCGTGACCGATTGCGGCGTAAAGTGCGGGGCCAATATGGCTTTGCTAATATGGTTGGCAAAACCCCGGCAATGCGGCAAGTGTTCTCGATGGTGCGCCAAGTGGCTAAGTGGGATACAACGGTGTTGATCCGCGGTGAAAGTGGAACTGGTAAAGAGCTAATTGCCAATGCTATTCATTATAACTCCCCTCGTTCTAATCAAAGCTTTGTGCGGCTGAATTGCGCGGCGTTGCCGGAGAGTTTATTAGAAAGTGAATTATTTGGTCACGAAAAGGGCGCGTTTACGGGCGCGGTTCGTCAACGAAAAGGCCGCTTTGAGCAAGCCGATGGGGGGACCATTTTTCTTGATGAAATCGGTGAGATTAGTCCACTGTTCCAAGCCAAATTATTACGTGTTCTGCAAGAGGGCGAATTTGAGCGAGTCGGAGGGAACGAAACCTTGCGAGTCGATGCGCGCGTTGTGACCGCGACGAATAAAAATCTAGAAGACAAAGTCCGTGAGGGTGAATTTCGTGAAGACCTCTATTATCGTTTGAATGTGATGCCTATCGAGTTACCATCGTTACGTGAGCGAATTGAAGATATCGATTCACTAGCGGAGTTTTTATTGGAAAAACTCAGCCAAAAGCAACACCGCAAATTGCATATTAGTGAAGGGGCCGTGCGGTTACTGATGGCACATAATTGGCCAGGCAATGTGCGCGAGCTAGAAAACTGTTTAGAACGAGCGGCGGTGTTAAGTGAGTCTGGACTGATCGACCGCGATATGATTATTTTAGAGAAATCTCCCATGCATCCCAAACCACAGCCCAGTATGGTACAAAGTTCAATGTCACGTTACGCCAGCGCTGTTTCGCCGCAGGATGAAAGCCTGGATGAACGCCAGCGAGTGATTGCCGCGCTCGAAGCCAGCGGCTGGGTACAAGCGAAAGCAGCGCGCATTTTAGGGATGACTCCGCGTCAAATAGCTTATCGTATTCAGGTGATGAACATCCAAATGCGTCACCTGTAAGATCTACAACAATGTTGGGAGAAAGCGCGACAAACGTGTGTGAATAGTTGTTGTATTAAATAAAAATTATATAAAAACAATACGTTATAAATCCACTTGAACTGGTCTACGATTTGCAATAGTTCTTTATGAGGTAAACCAAGGTTGGTTTGAATGAAAAGGAGAGAGCTATGGGATCGTGTTCAGCAAACTGCCATCCGGATGCGAAAAATGGATCAGTGCTGTCAAGAGCGATGAGCGAGCAGGTGGCTAATCACCCTTGTTATTCGCAAGCGGGCAGTCATCGATTCGCCAGAATGCATTTAGCGGTAGCCCCTAAATGTAATATGCAGTGCAATTATTGCAATCGTAAATTTGATTGCTCGAATGAATCCCGCCCAGGGGTGGTCTCCGAATTGTTAACCCCAATGCAAGCCTTGCATAAGGCGATGTATGTGGCCGAACAGATTCCGCAGCTTTCGGTGATTGGTATTGCAGGTCCCGGTGACCCTTTGGCAAATCCGCAAAAAACGCTGCGAACGTTGGAATTGCTTAGGCAAAACATGCCCGATATGCGCTTATGCCTATCAACCAATGGGCTCGCATTACCCGAGTTTATTGATGAACTGTGTGATGTCGGGGTTGATCATGTCACCATTACTATTAACACCCTAGATGCCTACCTTGCGGCAGAAATCTATGAGTGGGTCGCCTTTGAAGGGCAAAGCTATACAGGCCTTAGTGCTGGACAGCTATTGATCGACCAACAACTTGAAGGACTCCGCAAATTAATGGAGCGCCAGGTTTTGGTGAAAGTGAATTCGGTGCTGATCCCTCGAATCAATCAACACCATCTGCCAGAGTTAAGCCGAGAGCTACATCGCCAGCAGGTGTTTTTACATAATGTCATGCCACTGTTAGCCAAGCCTGAGTATGGAACCAAGTTTGGCTTAGCACATGAGCCCGAGCCCACTGCCGAGCAAGTGGAGTCAGTGCGTGAAAATTGCGGTGAACAAATGGCTCAAATGACGCATTGCCAGCAGTGCCGAGCCGATGCGATTGGATTTTTAGGTGAAGATCGCAGTCAACAATTCAATTTAGCCCAGTTGCCTAATTTGCCATTAGATTATGCTGTCGTGATGGCCAATCGGACGCGCATTCAGGCCGATATTGCCAGCCACGGAGCCGCCAGTGATGATGATGCGAAGTTGGTTGCAGTCGCCAGCTCAAGTATGACGGTGATTGATCAACATTTTGGCCATGCTCGAGCCTTGTTAATTTATTCGGTAACTGATGATGGCGTACATTTTGTGCAGCGTCGCCATGTACCGTTATATTGCCAAGGTGAATCGCAATGTGATGAAACAAAACCGAACGAGTCAGTGTTTCAGGTGCTAGGGGATATCGACGCTGTGTTTTGCGCGCGCATTGGCCGCGAACCTTGGCAACAGTTGGAACAACAGCATACGGTGCCAGTGATCGATTACGCCTGGCAACCAATTCACCAGTCGTTGCAGCAATGGTGGCAAGATAGTCAAAAGATGCCACAGATACAGTTGGATGTTGGATAAGCTTTCAGATGAAATAGTGGAGGCAAAATGACTGACGAAAAGGTGCAATATTGGAGTTGTCTACTCGTGGCTCGTCAGCGTCAGGGTTTTGGGATTTTAGGCGAAAACTTACAGCTTGGCGAAAATGACTATGCGCGGTTGCTGGTATTAGCGAATAGTTGTGATACCACACCCAATATAGAGCAAGAGTCGCTTAAAGCTCGGTTGCTACAATTACAAAAGCAGCGACGCAAGGATGAATTTCAACAACTTTATCAATGGCTCTTGCATTTTCAAACCCCTAACGATTGGGATATGGCGATGGTGATTTCCAGCGCTAGTATGGGATTTCACCATTTATGGCAGGATCTAGGGCTGCCTAAAAGAGCGATGCTCACCCAATTGATGGTGGATTGTTTCCCCGAACTCGCCGCGCGTAATTACCCTGCGATGCGTTGGAAAAAGTTTTTTTACCGGCAACTATGCCTTGAGCATGGCGCCTTAGTTTGCCGCTCGCCTTCGTGCGATGAATGCACATCTTATCAAGAGTGTTTTGAACCTGTTGACTAGCTGCAAGCTGTGCGTGACTTGATCGGATCAGCAAGGAGCATCTGATCCCATTTTTTCTCGGCATACACTGAGAACCAAGTTACGAAACCAACGATGCGCTGAGTCCATCTGCAAACGGGGGTGCCACATTTGAGAGACGCTAATAGACGGCGTTGCGACGGGTAGTTCAAATGTTTTGAGTTGATTTAATTGCTGGGCGTTATTGATTAACGGGTGCTGGGATGCAAACGATTCTGGTACTAAAGCGATAAAATCGGTTGTCATTGCGACTGTAAATGCTGCGTTAAAACTGGGCACTACCGCTGCAATATGCCGTTGTAACCCTAATTTATCTAGGGCCCTATCGATAGGGCCAGTGGCTAAACCGCGGCGCGATGTCACCACGTGTTTGAACGCTATATACTCTGTTACGGTTATTTGTTTGGTTTGCGCTAACGGATGGTGTTGATTGATCACGCCAATAAAGCGATCTTGGAAGAGCATCTGTATACGTATTTCTGGGCCCATCTGCTCGCCCCCTACACCCATTTCAAGATCGATCAAGCCCTCTCGCAGATGACGCGTGTTTTTCTCAGATTTGGGCGTAAAGCGCAGTTGTACCAAAGGGGCGACTTGCGCCACCTGACTAATCAGTGATGGACCCAATGCTTCCACAAAACCGTCATTGGTTCTAAGAACAAATGTTCGCTCAAGAGAAGCGGTTTCTAGGGTTTTGAAATTTGGGCGAAGAATCGATTGCGCTTCAAAAACAGTGTGCTGGGTTTGCTCTCTAATTTGCTGAGCATAGGGCGTTAAAACCATATTACGCCCCGCACGGACGAGCAGCGGATCGCCAGTGACCGTACGTATTCGGCTCAAAGTTCGGCTCATTGCAGAAGTGCTCAGATTTAAGCGGCGAGCGGCTCCTACCACACTTTGTTCGCTTAATAGCGCATCGAGTGCCAATAATAAGTTAAAGTCAGGCTGATTCATCTGCGGTTCTCAAAGCTAATTCAAATGACATGGCGTCATATGCAATATATAACTGTAAATGATGCATCTTCCACTATTTATCTTACTTTTATACACTTTCATTACCAATAAAACTGTGATGATTTTTTACAGATGCCGCGATGTTGACCCATGTAGAAGTGAGAGTGATATGACATTATTTTCTGATAAGCCGGGTGATGAAGGGTTGCCGGGTAAGGCGCGTTGTCTAGCCATGATTGCGGTGATGATCACCACCACGATGAATGTATTTGATGCGTCGATGATCAACATTGCCTTACCCACCATCTCGCAAACCTTGCGCGTTCCTGCGTCGGCGGCAATATGGGTGATGAATGCCTACCTGTTGTCAGTGGCGATGACGCTGGCTATCTTTGCGGCGCTAGCCACTCGAATTGGTTATCGGGTTCAGTTTGTGGCTGGGTTAGGCCTTTTTACTCTGGCTTCACTGGGCTGCGCGGGCTCATCCTCTTTACCACTACTAATTGTGATGCGATTCGTACAAGGGATCGGTGGGGCGGCCACATTGAGCATTGCTCCGGCGTTGCTTAAATCAGTGTTTCCTCGCCGGTTACTCGGGCGAATCTTAGGTCTGAATGCGTTATTAATTGCGCTATGTACCGCATTGGCTCCTATTTTAGGAGGGACGATACTCGCTTTTTTTCGTTGGCAATGGTTATTTGCAATGAATCTACCGTTAGGTATCGCTGCCATAACACTCGTGCTGCGGACGATTGATAACCAGCCTAACTGCGTGACAGAACGGTTTGATACCTTAGGCGCGGTCATGTCGGCGATTGCCCTAGGGTCGTTGATTATGTGTGCTAATAGCTTTTCTCAAATCGCTTCGGATAGCGCTCAGTGGCGGCATCCCATTGAAGTGGCAACGAGCTATGCTGGCGCGGCACTAATCAGTACTTGGGTTTTTATCCGTCGGCAACGACGCGCCGAACGACCATTGATTCCCCTTGCCATGTTCTCTTCAGCACGCTTTTCATTAGCGGCTTTTACCTCGCTGATTTCATTTGTCAGTCAAAATATGACGTTTATTGTATTACCCTTTTTATTTGAAAATGTCTATGGATACAGTGCATTGCAAAGTGCGTTACTATTTACCCCGTGGCCGATTGGAATAGCGCTGGCAGCGCCCAGGGCAGGCCGTTTAGCGGACCAATATAAACCTGCCTATATTTCGACGATTGGTCTGACCATTTTTGCTGCGGGGCTTTTGTCACTGGCGTTATTGCCAACATCGCCTGCAATTTGGGATCTCTGCTGGCGAAATTTGCTCTGTGGCATTGGTTTTGGCTTATTTCAAAGCCCTAATAATCGTGAAATGTTGGCCAATGTGGCCATGGCGAATAGCAGTTACGCATCGGGCGTATTGGCTATTATGCGTACTTTCGGTCAATGTTTAGGTGCGGCGTGTGTCGGGATCATTCTTTCCATATTGGCTCATATCGATATTGGGCGAGTGGGGGCGGGTAGTTCGATCGTGCGCTCTATTCACCTCTGTTTTTATCTAGCACTTGGTGGATCGATACTCGCCATTTTGCTTAGCCTGAGCCGGATCAGAAAACCTGATTTTAATTGCGTTGAAAGTGCAAGTGAGGTTAGGTGATAAGCATTTTCAGATAAATAATCGCTTAGCGGGGTTAACGTTAAACGATGCATTGCGCCTAAATGACCGGCCACTCGACGCTATCTTTTGCGACAAACTTTGGCTTAATTATTTGTGATGTGCCAAATAATCTGCTTTGCACAATCAATTGCAGAGAGTGAACTGGTCGAGACGGTTAGATCGTAATTGACCCCTTCGTGAACCCTATTGGCTTGTTCAAGGGCCGAACCATTGATCCGGTCACTGCGGGCATTTTCACGACGTAACAGTTCGCTTTCTTCACATAAAACACCGACAAATAGACGGCTACTGTCGCCCAGTGCGGCTAACCAAGCCTGCTGCTCTTTTTGACCATTCATTACGTCATCAACAATGACTTTTAAACCTGAGTTGATGAGGTGTTTGACGCACGAATGATAGGCTCGATTAATCTGCCGGCCATAATCGCCGCTTTTGATTCTTAGTGTTTGTTTACCCTTGATCTGCTCTGTTTTCCAATAAAAACCATCTGCAGTTTGATCGGGTTGTGTAAGAGCATTACATCGTTGTGGCATCATCGCAATAAAAGTATCAATGCCAATATGTAGATAATTTTCATCCAAAAGGGCTTGTAATTGTTTGGCAATGGAACTCTTACCCGAGCTGCTCGCACCATTTAAGATAATGACATCCACGTGTTAAATGCTCCTTAGCCATGTTTGTAGTATGATCAGCGTTTATGCGCTGCTAAAGTAGTTTTCGGCGTCACTTCGTTTGATCTGTGGTGCTGACTTACCCTTTTCTGAGTAAGTAGGCAATAATCGCTGTTTGTACGGGCAATAATAATGCTTTGCTCTGGTAGCCCACAAAATTTGTCGTATCGCTTAACGACTGTTGTAACTCACGACCTACAGTCACTGGTGGTGTTGGGAGTAAAATTGGATAACCCATATCACGTAACTTATTCTCAGAAAGACTGTACTTCGTATCAAAAAAGCCAACAGGCCAAGCATCGCTCACAACAACATCATAGTTTTCTGTTAACTGCTCGGTATACATGACATTTTTTGTTTTTTGGTGGTATTCGCTGGGACAAAAGTGCGTCATATTTAGTCCTAAAACACTCGATAATGAATGCCACGATTTAAAAATATTCGTCACAGGTCCCCACAGTAAAATACGTACGCCGCTGAGCGATCCAAACTTTGATAAAAGATAATAGGCGTCAGTCAATACTTCGCAAGGATGAGCATCACTGGACATGGCGTTGATCACTGGCCTTGTTGTCTCAGCTGCAAACGCGGTTAATCTTTGGTGGTTAGCGTGACGAATGACATACATTGAATAGAATTCATCCATATAACCCGCCAAATCCTGCACCGATTCATCTGTTTTTAAAAAATTGGGTAGCTCTATATACTGAGCGCCAAGTTTTTGGAATGCTTGAATGAAAGTGGTTCTTGTCCGTATTCCATTGCCTTCGAACGACCAAGCAATATGACCTTCAAAGCTGGTAGGCGAACTATCTGTAACATTTTTCCATATTTGTAAGATATCTTCTGCATCGAAATCGTCAATATCGAGTAAATTTAGCATATTGCATTGATCTCCATGTTAGCGGCTAACACTACGTTAATAGGCAGGAAAGCATGATGGGGTAGCATATCGGTAAAGTCAGAGCAAAAGTCGTGCAGCTTTAACGGTCAATTGAACTTTTTTGCTTATACACGGTTACCCTATTCAAGCTCACCCAATATGCTACGGCATATTGGGTCATTAATTTTTTGCTCGCTTACTGAGTTTGACTGAGCGTTTGTTCGAACAAATCGAGCATGCGCTCACTATCAACCTGCATACAAACATCCACCAACGGTAAATTATCCCAGTGTGGTTCAGGGAAGCTCATCCCTTTAGGACAAACAATGGTTTGACCGCTAGCAATGCCTTCACATGCGACGCGAATGGCTGCTGGTTCAACTTTAAATAAGCTAGGGTCAAGCGCGTAGGCAATAGTGGAAGCATCATGGAAATAGCAGCCATCGACGCCATGCAAATTCCGATAAAAATCAATATAAAATTGGGCAGATCGGTATAAAAAATCGCCTATTTTCGGGTTGTTTTGTTGAATGCGCATCAGCCGGGTATTGGTCAATAATACTTGATGGGTGACGTCCAACCCGATCATGGTGACTTTCCACGGGGCGGTGAATACTTGGTCGGCGGCATGCGGATCATTAAAGATATTCGCTTCAGCGACGGGTGACATATTACCAAACGTTTGTGCCGCACCGCCCATTAGGATCACTTCGTCAACCAGATCGGCTATTTGGGGATCAAGCGTGAGGGCTTGAGCTAAATTGCCAAGCGGTCCGAGTGCAATTAAGGTGACTTGGCCAGGATTTGTACGCACCTGTTCGATAATAAATTCAGCAGCGCTGAGCGAGAGGGGTTTGCGCTGCGAAGCGGGCCAATGAATGTTGCCCAAACCATCATCGCCATGGACTGCCTCAGCATGTGGTTTGGGAGGCATTTGCAAAGGAACACTCACTCCTTGTGCCACCGGCGCTGTACTATTGCCGAGCTCTGCTAAAATAAGTGCATTTTCCGTCGCTCTTTCAACGCAAACATTGCCAAAGGTGGTCGTCAGGCCAATCACATCCAGTTGGGGGGATTGCATGGCAAATAAAATTGCCATGGCATCATCAACGCCAGGGTCGGTATCTATAATGAGCTTGCGAGCCATTCGTTCATCCTCGGTTAACATCGATCTGTAGTCCTAGCATGTCGAGATTGAACGAATACGTCAATATGTGTTGAACACACAGATCTTAAAGATGAAAAACCTGCTTAAAAAATTCACTGACTCGCCGCTGCGCATCTTGCGCGGCTTTGGCTTGATAACCTAAATGCGTGCCGCGTTCGATAGTTGTATCACTATAGCTAAAGCGATTGCCCGTGGCCTGATTGATCAGTTGGCCGGGAGTTTGCTCAATAATTTGGCAGTGACGTGTGGACTGACTCTTTGAGCGAAAGATCCGCTCAGGCAAAGCTTGACTGTCAAATCCGTGCTGGGCATCAGGATAACTGATCAGCTGAATATCAGCGCCAGCTTGTTGTGCTCGCTGGGTAAACATCTGACTGGCTGCGATGGGGTTAAAGTCATCACATTCACCATGAAAAATACGGATAGGGCGATCGACCAATTGGGTATCGTCAATATATTGAAAACTGCAGTTTGGGTAAAATGAAACAAATGCAGCAAAGTGATTGGGTGCTTGGCTAAAACGTTTAGAAAAACGACTCATCGCCGCATACAGAGCGCCTTGTCCCCCGCGAGAAAAACCCATCAGCGCAATTTTTTTGGCATCGATGCTAGGGTGTTGGCACAAGCGAGCAAGCGCTGCATAGGCATCGACAATACTCGACAAACGGCCTAAATCGCTTTGATTAGTATCAACATTGCTCAATCCTCGTCCCGTAAAACTGTCAATCACAAAGGTTGCGATTGATTGTTGATTGAACCGTGCGACCCATTCATCTATTTGATCGTGATAGCCACTGGAGCCGTGTAATAGCACCACGAGTGGTTGACTGCAAGCGCTGGGAAGACGAAGCACACCGGCGATCATTGTCGGCGTGCCCGCATCGCCGCTCAGTAACTGTTCGTCGCTAAGGGTCATTGTGTCGATAGGAAGTACTTGGGTCTGCATAGAAACTTGGTAACTAGCTGATGAATTTGCTTATTTTAAGCTAAGTTTTGGAATAAACAAAGCGCACAGCGTGCTGATTAATTTGGCTGTGTAAGGCTTAGGTCGTCATTGTCGGCTCTGTGACAATTCGCTGGTTTTTGTGGGAGTTAATACGTGTCGATAACGTCTAAATATATATTTTCATATTATTTTTCAATTAGTTAAATATAAACATTGGTCATGGTACAGAGTGTGCACATTATCAACGGTATTCACATCACTAGGAGATACACCATGGTCATGCGTCAATGTGCCATTTACGGAAAAGGTGGGATCGGAAAATCGACCACTACACAAAATTTAGTCGCCGCTTTAGCTGAAGCCAATAAGAAAGTAATGATTGTCGGCTGTGATCCAAAAGCTGACTCAACTCGCTTAATGCTGCATGCCAAAGCGCAAAACACCATTATGGAAATGGCCGCTGAACAGGGGTCGGTTGAAGATCTTGAATTAGAAGATGTGCTCAAAGTCGGTTACGGCGGGGTGAAATGCGTTGAATCAGGTGGCCCTGAGCCGGGCGTTGGTTGTGCGGGTCGTGGGGTTATCACCGCAATTAACTTCCTTGAAGAAGAAGGCGCTTATGACGAAGACCTCGATTTTGTTTTCTATGACGTGCTTGGGGATGTGGTTTGCGGTGGATTTGCCATGCCAATTCGTGAAAACAAAGCGCAAGAAATTTACATCGTGGTCTCTGGCGAAATGATGGCGATGTATGCGGCAAATAATATTTCGAAGGGGATCTGTAAATACGCTAAATCGGGCAGTGTGCGTCTAGCTGGATTGATCTGTAACTCGCGTAATACTGATTGTGAAGATGAACTGATTATGGCGCTAGCCGAAAAATTGGGTACGCAAATGATCCATTTTGTACCGCGCGATAACGTGGTGCAACGTGCCGAAATTCGTCGTATGACGGTCATTGAATATGATCCCACTGCTAACCAAGCACAAGAGTATCGAACACTGGCACAAAAAGTGATTGATAACAAAAAATTTGTGATTCCAACGCCGATCACTATGGATGAATTAGAAGAGTTGTTGATGGAGTTTGGCATCCTCGAAGAGGAAGACGAAAGCATCATCGGTAAATCGGCCACATTGGTATAACGTTGCGTCGACGCTGATATGGACAAGGAGTACCTCAAATGACAGACAGAACTATAGAAGAGAATCAGGCGCTGATTCAGGAAGTATTGGAGATCTATCCTGACAAGGCGAAAAAGGACCGCGCCAAGCATTTAACCACCAGTGATCCACAAAGTGATGGTAAGTGTGTGGTCTCTAATCGTAAATCAGTCCCTGGGGCGATGACGATTCGTGGCTGCTCATATGCAGGTTCCAAAGGCGTCGTCTTCGGGCCGCTCAAAGACCTAATTCATGTGTCTCACGGCCCTGTGGGTTGTGGGATGTATTCCACAGGTGGACGACGGAACTACCTAACGGGGGTCTCTGGTGTTGATAGCTTTTCGATGATCAACTTTACCTCGGATTTTCAAGAGCGCGATATTGTGTTTGGTGGGGACAAAAAACTAACCACTATCTTAGAAGAGATCGATACCTTATTCCCTCTGAATAAAGGCACAACGATTCAATCTGAATGCCCGGTGGGACTGATTGGGGATGATATTGAAGCGGTCGCTAAAGCCAATAAAAAACGCAACGGTAAAACCTGTATTCCTGTTCGCTGTGAAGGGTTTCGAGGTGTCTCTCAATCGCTAGGTCACCACATTGCCAACGATGCGATTCGTGACTGGGTATTGGGTAATCGTGATGATGAAAATTCGTTTGAAGCAACTGATTATGATGTCGCCATTATTGGTGATTATAACATCGGTGGGGATGCTTGGAGTTCACGGATTTTACTCGAACAAATGGGTCTGCGGGTGATCGCGCAGTGGTCAGGCGATGGTTCGCTGGCAGAGATTGAAAATACACCTAAATCGAAGTTAAACCTGATCCATTGTTACCGCTCAATGAACTATATCGCGCGGCATATGGAAGAAAAGTATGGTATTCCATGGATCGAATATAACCTCTTTGGCCCGACTAAAATTGCTGAGTCGCTACGCACGATTGCCAGCTACTTTGATGAAACCATTCAACAAAATGCTGAGAAGGTGATCGCTTCCTATCAAGGGGAGTATCAAGCGGTGATTGACAAATATCGACCACGCTTGGAAGGCAAAAAAGTGATGTTGTACGTGGGGGGATTACGCTCACGACATATTATCGGTGCTTATGAAGACTTGGGCATGGAGATTGTCGGTGCCGGATATGAGTTCGCCCATGCGGATGACTATGATCGCACCGTCGGTGAATTAAAAGAAGCCACATTACTGTATGACGATATCACAGGCTATGAGTTTGAAGAGTTTGTTAAAGCGGTCAAACCCGATCTGATCGGTTCTGGGATTAAAGAGAAATATATCTTCCAGAAAATGGGGATTCCATTTCGCCAGATGCATAGTTGGGATTATTCCGGTCCGTATCATGGCTATGATGGTTTTGCTGTCTTTGCCCGAGATATGGATATGACTATCAACAATCCGTGTTGGTCACTGACTACGCCCCCATGGCTAAAAGTTGATAATCAGACTGACGCTGTTGTCGCAGAGGAAAAAGTCGCTTAAGGAGATAAATGATGGCGCAATCAATTGATAAAATTAAACCTGGTTATCCTCTGTTTGAACAACCGGAGTATCAGGATGTATTAAACCGTAAAAAGGCTCTGTTTGAAGAGCCAGAAACGGCTGAAAAGATCAAAGAGGTTTTTGAGTGGACGACTACTCAAGCCTATCAAGATCTTAACTTTGAACGTAAAACGCTAACCATTAATCCGGCTAAAATGTGTCAGCCACTCGGCGCAGTTTTGTGTTCCCTTGGGTTTAAAAACACGTTGCCATACGTGCATGGGAGCCAGGGTTGTGTCGCCTATTTTCGGACCTATTTTAACCGTCATTTTAAAGAACCAATTGCTTGTGTGTCAGATTCGATGACAGAAGATGCCGCGGTGTTTGGTGGCAATAAAAACATGAATGATGGTTTGGAGAATGCCTACGCGTTGTACAAACCGGAAATGATCGCAGTTTCAACTACCTGTATGGCTGAGGTAATTGGGGATGATCTGAATGCTTACACCCTAAATGCTAAAAAAGATGGGTATGTTCCCAATGAGCTGCCATTGCCATTTGCGCATACGCCAAGCTTTGCGGGGAGTCACATTACCGGTTGGGATGCCATGTTTGAAGGGTTTTGCCGTTACTTCACGGTGAACAAAATGGCCGATAAGGCAGTTGGTAGTAATGGCAAAATTAATCTGGTCACAGGTTTTGAAACCTACCTTGGCAATTATCGGGTGTTAAAACGGATGATGGTGCAAATGGGCGTGGATTATTCATTGCTCAGCGACCCTTCTGAAGTTCTGGATACCCCTGCCGATGGTGAGTATCGAATGTACGCAGGGGGGACGACTCAGGAACAAATTAGTGAAGCGCCCAATGCCATCGATACATTGTTGTTGCAGCCCCATGGTTTGACTAAAACCAGTAAATTTATCAAAGTCACCTGGCAACAACCGGTGACACCGACGCGTGTGCCAATTGGGCTGAGTGCAACCGATGAGTTGTTGATGACCATTAGCGAGCTCACTGGGAAACCGATTGGTGAGGCCTTAACACTGGAGCGGGGTCGATTAGTTGACATGATGACCGATTCCCACACTTGGTTACATGGTCAGCAGTTTGGCTTATATGGGGACCCTGATTTTGTCATGGGAATGGCGCAGTTTTTACTTGAACTTGGTGCTGAACCAACGGTCGTGCTTTGTCACAATGCCAACAAACGTTGGAAAAAAGAGATGGATGCGATCCTTGAAGCATCGCCTTATGGACAAAACAGTGAGGTTTTTGTCGGTAAAGATCTATGGCATTTTCGCTCGCTAATGTTTACGCGCAAACCTGATTTTATGATCGGGAACTCCTATGGCAAATTTATTCAACGTGATACGCGAGCAAAAGGTAAGGAATTTGAAGTACCGCTGATTCGACTCGGTTTTCCGTTGTTTGACCGCCACCATCTCCATCGACAGACAACTTGGGGGTATGAGGGGGCGATGCAAATTCTCACTACACTGGTAAACGCTGTGTTAGAGCAATTGGATGAACGCACCATGGCGATGGGTCAAACCGATTATGGTTTTGATTTAGTACGTTAGTGGATTGAAACGTAAACAGGCGCTTGTATCAAGCGGCTGTTTGTTTTTGTTCAAAGGCAAGGGAGTGGTCATGGCGAATGTGATTTTACGCCAGCAGAGCGATGGACTGTATTGTTATATCGCCAAGCGGGATCTAGAAGCACGAGTGGTGCAAATTGAATTTGAGAAGGCGGATTGTTGGGGCGGGCGTTTGGAATTGGCTGATGGACAAGCCTGGTATTTAGCGCCACAACCTGCTGTTCCCTCGTTTCCATTTAAAGTGCGGCTTTCCCGAGGCTAAGTTATCGCGCCATTGAAAAAACGTGATAGCTGGATGGGCAATAGGGGATGAATGAAAAGTCCGGAAAATATGGAGAGTTATGATGCAATATTCTCAACTAGAACAGCTGGTGTGTCGGCGTTACCAAATCGCTGAACAATTGCAGATCCCAGCGCATCAGATCAATCTGCAAGCACTGCTACAAGGTAACGTAGACGATCTCGCTGGGCTGTGTTCACACACAGTCGCACAGCTCAAAGCGCTACTTGAGACACCGTTATTGGAGCGCTGGCAATTGCTTGAACGGCGGGTGCCCAGACCGGCGCAGACATTGCGCTGTGCGCTAGCAAGCCTTGATGGTGAGACAATTAATGGCCATTTCAGCCGTTGTCCACTGATCTCTGTATACGATGTGTCCAGTTCGAGTGTCGAGATTGTTGCGCTGCGGCAGATGCCCGAAGCCCACGGCGCAGATGATCATGGGGCGCGCGTGAATGCGCTCAATGATTGCCAATTATTGTTTGTGGCCGCCATCGGAGGCCCAGCCGCTGCACGGGTGATTCGCGCCGATATTTACCCCATGAAAGTCGCAGAATCTACCTCGGTTGAACAGACGCTAGCTAAGCTCCAGCAACGGCTTAAACAAGGCGAATTACCGCCATGGCTAAAAAAAATCATGGGGGAGTCTTGGCAAATGATGGATTGGTCGGCATGAAGAGACATTTTGTCTCTTTTGTGGGGAAGCTGACAGGTACGATTGCCCATTTGACGCGCTTTAGCGACTAAGAACGAACTTTGCATATATTAACAAATTAATAGTAATCCAAACGCAGTAATTCGCTCAGTTGTTTGAGGAGGTCAAATGAAGCATTCGATGCGGATCATGATGGATGAGCCTTTGTGCGAACATAACCATCAACAAAAGTCAGGCTGTCAACCCCCCAAACCGGGCGCCACTGCGGGTGGTTGTGCCTTTGATGGGGCTCAGATCGCCTTATTGCCGATTGCTGATGTGGCGCATTTAGTGCACGGGCCCATTGGTTGTGCGGGAAGCTCGTGGGATAACCGCGGCAGTTTATCCAGTATCCCTGGATTATTTCACTTGGGTATGACCACCGACTTAACCGAACAAGATGTTATTATGGGCCGTGGTGAAAGCAAACTGGTGGCCGCTGTTGGGTATATCCAACAACATTATCATCCTGCCGCAGTCTTCATTTACAACACTTGTGTCCCCGCAATGGAGGGCGATGACATCCAAGCGGCAGCACGTCTTGCTGAGCAGCGCTACCAGTTACCTGTGATCGTCGTGGATGCGGCTGGTTTTTATGGGAGTAAAAACTTAGGCAACCGAATCGCAGGTGAAGTCATGGTGGATAAGGTCATTGGCACCCGAGAACCTGATGCCCCGCCACCAGGCGTGCATGATATCAGCCTGATTGGTGAATTTAATATCGCTGGCGAATTCTGGTCGATTCAAAAACTGCTCGATGAACTGGGGATCCGAGTTTTAGCTTCACTCTCTGGTGATGCTCGATTTGGCGAAATTCAGACCATGCATCGTAGTGAATTGAATATGGTGGTGTGTTCACGCTCGATGATGAATGTGGCGCGCAAACTTGAAGATCGCTACCAAATTCCATGGTTTGAAGGCAGTTTTTATGGCATGCGAGCAACCAGTGAAGCGCTGCGCACTATTGTTCAGCATTTAGCTGACGATGATTTAACTGCACGCTGCGAGGCGTTGATCATACGTGAAGAGCAGCGCATCAGTGGCCAACTTGCCGAGTATCGTCAGCAATTAGCAGGGAAGCGCGTACTGCTCTATACCGGTGGTGTGAAATCATGGTCTGTGGTGTCCGCATTGCAAGATTTAGGGCTGGATGTGGTGGCAACGGGGACACGTAAATCAACCGAAGCGGACAAGGCGCGGATCCGTGAGCTGATGGGCGAAGATGCCCTGATGCTTGACGATCCTAATCCACGGCATCTCTTGGATATCTGTTATCACTACCGCGCCGATATGATGGTAGCTGGAGGACGTAACCGCTATACCGCATTAAAAGCAAGGCTCCCATTTTTGGATATCAATCAGGAGCGAGAACATGCCTATGCCGGTTATGACGGCATGCTTGAACTGGCTCATCAATTATGTCAAACCCTTCATAGCCCTATCTGGGCGCAGGTGCGCTCTCGGGCCAGTTGGCAACATTCACGGGGAGGTGTTCTGCATGGCTGACGTGATTCCAATTCGTAAACCATTGAGTATTTCGCCGCTAAAAACCAGCCAAGTCTTAGGGGCGACTATTGCTACTCTAGGGCTATCTGACAGTATGGCGTTGATGCATTCGGCGCAAGGTTGTAGCGCCTTTGCTAAAGCATTTTTTGTGCGTCACTATCAAGAACCCGTCGCGCTGCAATCCACTGCGATGGACCCTATTTCAACGATTATGGGTTCTGATGGTAATGTCAAAAAAGCATTGGATCATCTGGCCCAAAATTCGTCCTTGCGGGTCGTTGTGGTGATGAGTAATGGCTTAAGTGAGGCCCAAGGCACCGATTTAACCCGAGCGCTGCGTGAATTTCGAGACGAATACCCTCAGCATCATAAATTGACGGTATTGGTAGTGAATACCCCCGATTTTTATGGGTCGCTTGAAAGTGGATATTCGGCCGTGGTGGAAGCGGTGGTGCGTCACTATGTCAGTGATACTGCCAGTGAACCAAGGGTAAAAACGATTCGCAAAAAGCGTATTAATTTATTAGTGGGGCACGGCTGCACAGCGGCGGATATTGAAGCGTTGCAACGCTTGATTGAAGCGTTTGGGTTAAAAGCAACCATTTTACCCGATATCAGTGAGTCGCTAGATGGTCATTTAGCTGACCAAGATTATTCATCGGTGTCGATGGGCGGCACGCCGCTGCAAGAGCTGCCGCGATTAACTGAAAGTATTGCGACCATCGCAGTGGGATTTAGTGTGTATCGTGCTGGTAAGTATTTGGCGCAGCACAGTGAAGTGCCAAGCTTCTATTTCGATCACCTTGGTGATTTAGTGCAGTGTGATCGCTTTATTGAACTATTAATTGAGCTGAGCGATCATGCGGTGCCTGAGTATATCAATCGGGAACGACGGCAATTGCAAGATGCCTTGCTTGACTGTCATAGCGTGTTAAATGCTGTTCCTATCGCTTTAGCTGCTGAACCTGAATTACTGAGTTATTGGTTAGCTGTTGCACACATGGTGGGGTTACAAGAACAAGTGGTGATGGCGCCGTCGCGCTACAGTCAACTCGTTGAACTGCCTTGCGAGCAAGTACTGATTGGGGATTTTTCTGATCTTCACCAGCAACTGCTGGCAACGCCCGCGCAGTTACTAATTGCTAACTCTCATGCACAGAGGTTGGCCGAGCAGCTATCAATGTCGCTTATTTTGAGCGGTTTTCCTATTTTTGATCATTTTGGTGGGTTTCGTCAGCGCCGTCAGCTGTACGCGGGAGTTCGTGATACGTTGTTTGAATTAGCCAATCAGGTGCATTTGCAAATGGTGCACCGGCCAGTTTATCACAGTCCACTTAAGCAATCTGACGTCAATGATTGTTAGCGTGTTGATCCCACTTTGCGCGATGTTCCGAGCGAAAAAGCAGGCCTGTCGCATCATCTAAAAAGGTAGAGGGGGTTTCAATGGAAAATGTAAAAGTCCGCCGACAATTACAACTGGCTAATGGTGAGATCAGTCATCTTAAGGTGGCCTTCGCCAGCAGTGACCAACATCAAGTGAACCAACATTTTGCCAGTGCCTCGCGCTTTAGCATTTATAGCGTGGGACAAGGGGCACCGCAGTTGGTTGAGATTATTGAGATGAGTGAGCCCCCGTCAGGCCACCACCAAGATAATATTGAGATGCGCTTGAATTTACTCAAAGACTGTTTAGCCGTATATGTTGTGGCGGTGGGGGATGCGGTGGTGCGTTTACTCTGGGCCAAAGGGATAAGACCGGTGCGCGTGCTTGAAGGGAGTTCCATTTTGGCCTTGGTCACTGAGCTACACCGTGAACTGAATCGTAAAGATGCACCGCTTAAGCGCCAGATCCATCATCACACTGATGCTCTAAGTGATTGGGACGACGGATTCGATGAACAGTGGGATGACTCAATAGAGTGATTTGGACAAACAAGGAGAGATCGTATGACAAGTTCATTCACAGCAGATGGGCGGGATTGGCAGCCTCAATATATTCAATCAATTGACAGTGCACAGTGTATCGGTTGTGGTCGATGTTATAAAGTGTGTGGTCGCAATGTCTTTGAATTAATTGAGAATGATGATAGCGATGATGACGATTGGATAGATGACTCAGTGCGGATGGTGATGACGGTGACCGATGCGGGGGATTGCATTGGCTGCGGCGCTTGTGAGCGAGTCTGTCCGAAAGGATGCCATCAGCATTGATGGTGATGCATATCAACGTGTCCATGGGCTAATGATTAGCCCTTTTTTATGCCGGTTATGTTTCAAATCTCCATTGTGTTCGTTTTTATAGATCCTGCCGCGCTTTGTCGCATCCAACACAAAAATGACAACTTGTGTTATACCTGCCGAACAACAAACTTATAACCAACTGAATAATATGAATTTTATTTTGGTTTGTGATTTGCAATGATATGTCAGTCAGCATCCAGTAAGGAGCCATTGTGATTGTAGTGACAGAGCAAGCTCGACCCTATTTACAGCGATTACATCAGCGTTTTCCCGAACAGGGAATGCGACTTTTTGGGGCTGGCAACCGTTGCCAAGGATTACAGATCCAGGCCAAATTGCAGCACTGTGCCCAGCCTGATGATCGTCAAGAACAAGTGGGGGATTTACCGGTTTGGATTAGCGCATCATTGGCAACTCTGGCCGTTTCGTTAGAGATTGATGTTGAGACCCAGAGCCAAGTGATCAGCCTACTGTTTAATGCTCAATGGGCCCCATGTTCATGTGAACATGCAGCCTGTTATCCCCCCAAACTGGATGTTATCGAGAATCATCAAGGAGCTTGATATGTGGAAGTATTCCGAAAAAGTAAAAGATCATTTTTTTAATCCGCGTAATGCCAAAGTAGTTGAGCAGGCTAATGCGATTGGTGATGTCGGTTCACTTAGCTGTGGCGATGCGCTTCGACTGATGCTTAAAGTTGATCCGGATACCGATATTATTGAGGATGCGGGGTTTCAGACATTTGGCTGTGGTAGTGCGATTGCCTCCTCTTCTGCACTGACTGAGTTGATTATTGGTCGTAGCCTCGATGAAGCGGCACGTATTACCAATCAGGACATTGCTAACTATTTGGATGGTCTGCCAGCAGAAAAAATGCATTGTTCAGTGATGGGACAAGAAGCCTTACATGCCGCGATTGCTCAATATCGCGGCGAAACTATTGAAGCGCACGATGAAGAAGAAGGGGCACTGATCTGCCGCTGCTTTGCGGTGGATGAAGGGATGATTATGCGCGCGGTGAAAACCAATCATCTAACCACCCTTGAAGATGTGATCCATTATACCAAAGCAGGGGGAGCGTGTACCAGTTGCCATGAAAAAATAGAAATGCTGCTGGCTAAATTGGTTGATGAATCTGTTGCTACAGCGGCTTTACCTGTGACTACGGTGGCATCGCCAGCGATGAATGCCCATGATCAGCAAACGCTCGATTCGATATCAACCGTGATTGACTCATTACGCCCCTCGCTACAAGCCGATGGGGGAGATATAGAGCTGGTTGGCGTACATGACAACGAGGTGGCAGTCATGCTCTCGGGAAATTGTCAAGGATGCATGATGACGGATATGACCTTAGGTTGGCTGAGCCAACAACTAATGGAGCAATTGGGGCATTACTACCGATTAGTGAATGTATCGATCACCGCTCAAGCGAACGCTTAAGCGTCACAAGGAGAGAATTATGTCTGGAATATATCTTGATAACAACGCCACAACTCGCGTTGACCCTGTCGTATTCGATGCATTGGCACCATTTTTTTGTCAGCATTATGGCAACCCTTCGTCTATTCATCAATTTGGTGGTGAAGCTGAAAGTGCCATTGCGCTCGCGCGTGAGCAGGTGCAATCATTGATTGGTGCCGAATACGACAGTGAGGTGATATTCACTTCGTGTGGCAGTGAGTCAGATAATACGGCCATTTACTCGGCAGTGGCTGCACAACCAGCTCGCCGTGAGATCATTACCACGGTGGTAGAGCATCCGGCCATCCTGTCTGCTTGTGAATATCTTGCGCGCGAGCAAGGTTATCGAGTGCACTATTTAGAGGTCGACAGCAAAGGACGTCTGGCGATGGATGAGTATCAGCAGTTGCTCAGTGACAAGGTGGCACTGGTCAGTGTGATGTGGGCCAATAATGAAACAGGGACGGTGTTTCCGGTTGAAAAAATGGCGCAACTGGCGAAATCGCATGGCATTTTATTTCACACTGATGCCGTACAAGCGCTAGGTAAAATACCCATTAATCTAAAAGACAGTGCCATTGATATGTTATCGATGTCCGGACATAAAATTCATGCGCCCAAAGGTGTCGGTGCGCTTTACTTGCGCCGCGGTTGTCGCTATCGGCCGTGGCTGCGAGGTGGGCACCAAGAGCGGGGTCGGCGCGCTGGTACAGAAAATACCACGGGGATTGTCGGGCTGGGTAAAGCGGCTGAACTCGCTGAGATCCATCTGCCAATGTTGACTGAAGAAACCGCACGCTTGCGGGATAAATTGCAGCAAGGGTTGACCGAGCAAATCTCACATTGTTTAGTGACCGGCGATGTTGAGCATCGCACTCCGAATACACTAAATATTGCCTTTGAATATGTTGAAGGCGAAGCTATTTTGTTGATGCTTAATCAATATGGAATTGCTGCTTCAAGTGGTAGTGCTTGTACCTCTGGCTCATTAGAGCCATCTCATGTGATGCGGGCGATGGGTATTCCGCAAACGGCTGCACATGGCAGTGTCCGTTTTGCCCTGTCACGTTATACCCGAGAAAAAGAGATTGATCGCGTGATCGAAGTTCTGCCGGGCATTATCGAACGACTGCGAGCTATTTCGCCCTATTGGCAGCAACAACAAAGCGCCAAGAGTGCATTTATTCCATCATTCGGCTAAACGAGGTGTTTATGGATAACCCAGTGATAATCAATGACACCACCTTGCGAGATGGCGAGCAGGCCCCCGGGGTGGCTTTTAGTCGCCGTGAAAAACTGCAAATCGCTACTCAATTAGTCGCACTCGGTGTGGAACAGTTAGAAGTGGGTGTGGCGGCGATGGGGGCGAGTGCGCAGCAAGATATTCGGTTTATTCGTGAGCAATGTCCGAAAGTGAGCATGATGGTATGGTGCCGCATGCTTGCTGAGGATATCCAAGTGGCAGCATCACTGGGGGTTGATTGGGTTGACATTTCTATCCCAGCATCTGCGCAGCAGCGGCACTTTAAATTGCACTTGAGCTATTTACAGTTACAACAACAATTGGCAGCGCGGATCAGCCAGGCCATTAAGTTGGGGCTCAATGTCTGCGTGGGACTAGAAGATGGTTCTCGGGCCGATATCCATGAGGTATTAGCGCTGGCCGGAATTGCTGAGCGAGCGGGGGCGAAGCGACTGCGTTTTGCCGATACGGTGGGTGTATTAGATCCTTTTACTACCCAGCAGTGGATTCGGACTATAAAAGAACACACAACGTTGGTTATTGAGATGCATGCCCATAATGATATGGGTATGGCAACGGCCAATACTTGGGCTGCGATTAAAGCGGGGGCAGGGAGTGTGAATACCACGGTATTAGGTGTCGGTGAACGAGCTGGCAATGCCCCTCTTGAAGAAATCCTCATGGTATTACATCAATCAGGGCAGTTGCCTGAGCATTATCAGCTTACCCAAATTCTGGAGTTATGCCACTTGGTCAGTGCTGCGGCAAATCGCCCTATTGCACAAGATAAAGCATTAGTTGGTGAGAGTGTATTCACTCATGAGTCGGGGATCCATGTTGCTGCCATGTTGCAAGATCCTCATAACTATCAAGGGATTGATCCGGCGCTATTGGGTCGTCAGCATCAATTGGTTATTGGTAAACACTCGGGACGACATGCTTTGCAATGGGCCTATGCGAAATTAGGCATTGAATTGGATGAGGCACAATCATTGGCGTTATTAGAGCAAATCAGGTTGGTAGCTGAACGAGCCAAGCGGGTTGTTAATGAAAATGAATTATTGATGCTTTATGCACAGCTCACCGGACTCAGTGGAGGTTTAAATGCAGTGGTTTAAGCAGATACCCGGGGTTACGTCATTGGCGAGTGCTCGGGATTTCTTAGATTTTTTTGCGGTGGCGTATCAGTCCGAATTATTAGCGGGGCGCGAACTGCATATATTGAAAGATTTTCACATTGCGCTGTCACAAATGAGTGAGCCGGCTGCTGGTGCGCCAGCTTACCAACTTGCAGCGCAACTATTGGGTCAGGCATATCAGCGGCAAACGCAACCCGCGCTGGGTGAACATTCGCCCCTTGCTGTCTATCAGCGGCTGCGGCCTAGCCGAGTTGTTTTAAGTTCTTTGTGGGAGAGTGATAATGAGCAATGAATCTGAGCGAGCTAAGTTTGCGATTGATGCGGCGGTTCGGGTGGTGCGACGGATTTATAATGATGGTAGTTTTGCGGGCGCGACCCGAGGCGATCTATTAGTGGCGAAAGGGAGTATTGGCCAAGTTCTTGAAGTGGGATTATTTTTGCAAACGCAACTGATCTATAGCGTTTTCTTTGCCGATTATGGCTACGCGGTTGGGGTGCGCGAAAGTGAATTAATCGCTGCCGATGACCCGTGGCAGCCGAGTTTATTTGAGTTTCGCCAAAAAGTGCGGGTGAAGTGCGCGCTGAGCGTGCAGGGTGAGCTGCGAGTGGGGCAAGGGACGCATGGTCAGATCCTAAAAGTAGATCGTTCATCGACGCCGGTGCACTATCACGTTAATTTTGGAAATGATAAGCTTTATAGTATTGCCGAAACGCTGCTAGAGACAGTTGATGAATTACCAAACTAATACCATTCAAGCTAAAATACGCTACCCCCTTTTGCGCTGCGCGATTGAAGATTATCATTGTTTGCCGCAGGATTTGTCGTCCAAACAACAGCAACAGCTACTCGCTCATTTGACCAAAGCACAATGGATTGAAGGCTATGTCGCTCGTCAAAGTGCTCATCCGGTTACATCTGAAGAGCTATTGATGGCTGAACAAACCTTGATTGCACAGTTTCCCTCAATGAATGACTATCATCAGGCCCGCGATTGGCTAGAACTTGATGATGAGCTATTGCAACAGAGTTTAACCCAAGCTTTAAAAGCGGATCGGGTGTTGGCCCATGTGCGCGAACAAGTTGAGCCTCCGGTTGAAAGTGAACTGATGGAATTTTATCAACAGCACCCTGAGCAATTTGTACAGCCAGAACAGCGCGTTTTGCGGCATATTTTACGCACTATTAATGATGATTTAGCGGAAAATACCCTTGAACAAGTATGGCCATGGATGTATACACTGGCCGCGCAGTTACGCGCCGATCCAACGCAGTTTGCCGATGCGGCAATGCGCCACTCAGAGTGCCCTTCTGCGTTACAAGGTGGGGTGTTGGGCCGGGTACAGAAAGGGCAGTTGTATCCTGAATTAGAAGCGGTTGCATTTGAGCTAACCGATAACCAAGTGAGTGACCCGGTCGAATCGCCAATGGGCGTGCATTTGCTCTGGTGTGAAAGCCATCAAGATGCGCAGCAGTTGTCCTTTGCGGCTATCCAAAGCGCGCTTTATGGGCAGATGTTGACCGCTCGGCAAAAACAAGCCGAGCGAGCGTATATGGCTAAAGTGATCGGGGCGAAGCTCCCTTCTTAATGATGATGCCCATCATGGCTATGACGATGATGGGCAGACAACAAACTGCGAACTTTTCGACACAGATCAACGAGTACGACAATCGCTAGGAATATTGCTGCAGTTGCGGCAAGCCAACTGGGCATCAAGTTGTGACTGCTGGAAAGTTCGTTTTGGATATTGATCTGCCATAGATCAACTAACCAGTTGGTCAGATAACCAAACCCTATTGCTACACCGATAACGCCAACTAAATAACTTATCAATGTTTGCCAGCCCATTTCTTTGTGTACCATGCCTAATGTGGCGACATTCGTTGCTGGACCTGCTAGCAAAAAGACTAAAATGGCTCCAGGAGAGACCCCCGCGAGCATTAAGCCTGCCGCTAATGGCGTAGACGCTGATGCACAGATATACATGGGAACGCCAATCAGCGCCATGATAATCATCGCCCATGGACCACGGCTGATATCAGCGAGTGCATCATAAGGCACTTTGGTGACAACAATCGCTGATATCAATAATCCGACCAATAACCACACTGACAGATCCTCAAGTAATTCGCTAAAAGCGTAGCGTTGCCCCTGCCATAAGCGTTTGATAAGGCCTTGGTTTGTGGATGTGGCCGACTCTGTACCATGGTCATGGCAACAGCAACTCGATTGTGCATGACAAGGTGTTTTTGTTGGTGTGGTTGCTTGGCTATGATTAGATTCGAGTAAGACGAGTGCAGCGCTTACAATGGCAGAACAAACCGCGGCGATAGGACGAATAATCGCCATAAACGGACCTAACAGCGCGTAAGAGATTGCAATAGAGTCAACACCTGTTTCTGGGGTTGAGATTAAAAAGGCGGTTGTGGCACTTTTTGAAGCTCCAGCACGGCGAAGCCCAATGGCTGCGGGAATGACTCCGCACGAACAAAGGGGCAATGGCATCCCTAATAAGGCCGCTTTGATAGCTGGCCATAAGCCATCACCGCGAAGGTGCTGCGCGAGTTTATCACTATGCAATAATGTCTGCAGTAGACCCGCTACGATCAATCCGAGCACCAGCCAAGCAGCGGCATCTAACCACAAATTGACAAATGCTTGGCCAATTGAATAAAGCGTTTGCATGATGATTCCTCCTGACATGAATTTTGTTCCGTTTGTTACTGCGATTGTTAATTGTAAATCTTAAAGTGCACTACAAGGTCAAGGGGGAATTGCGAATCATTCTTAATTTATCGGTCGTGTAATCGCTTAATGAGATGAATTGGCAAGCTGGGCCAACATGGTATAGTGGTGATTGATGTATATTGAATTCGCAACAAAAGACAGGATATAAAAACGGGGTTGATCTGTATTTTTATCACCGATATATGCGTCATTTTACAAATATATCTTTAGTAAGTGTGATGCTTCGATTTTATTGAATGACATTCAACCTTCAATATACCTTACTCGTTCTCTAACATACGGAGACAACATCATGACTGTTCTACATCCCATTGATTCACAAAAGCTTGACCAAGCAACCCATGGACAGGGATTCATCGCAGCACTTGACCAATCTGGAGGCTCTACCCCTAAAGCGCTTAAGGGATACGGCATTGACGAGTCCGTATACACTCAGGATGGTGTTCACGATAAAGCCAAAATGTTTGAACTAGTGCACGCGATGCGCACTCGTGTTATTACCTCAAAAGAGTTTGATACATCGAAGATCATGGGGGCAATTTTATTTGAAGACACCATGGATCGCAGCATCGATGGCTTAGGAAGCGCTGAATATTTGTGGCAGCGCAAGCATATTGTGCCATTTTTAAAATGTGATAAAGGGTTAGCTGAACCAGAAAGTGGCGTGCGGTTAATGAAGCCGATTGCTGATTTAGATGCAACGCTTGAACGAGCCGTTTCCCATGGCGTATTTGGCACCAAGATGCGTTCGGTGATCGATAGTTACGATCCTGCGGGTATTCGAGCCATTGTTGATCAGCAATTTGATATAGCGATGCAAATCGCGCGGCATGGTTTGGTCCCGATTTTAGAACCCGAATGTACCATCACTGCGCCGGATAGAGACCACTCAGAAAAACTTTTGGCCGAAGAATTTAAACGGCATCTGGCGCAACTGGATCCAGCCGTAAGGATCATGGTTAAAGTGTCAATTCCAATTGATCCTCATTGTTATGATGGGTTGCGTGATGATTCGCATGTGGTGCGTGTTGTCGCTCTGTCGGGGGGATATTCACGCGATGAAGCCAATGAAAAATTGACATCTTGTCCAGGTCTAATTGCTTCGTTTAGCCGTGCGTTGTTGCAAGATCTTCGGGCTCAGCAAGATGATATTGAGTTTGATGGTTTGCTGAAAGCCGCGATTGACTCGATCTATCAAGCATCAATACATAAAACCTGTTAAGCATCATTTTCACCTTAGCTCCTCGCTTGCTGTGAGGAGCAACATCTATCCATAGGTTCTACTTATTACACTATTCGGAAATTTCCAATGATCCCATTCAGCCTGTTAATGCTCTAATAGTTATTTATATTAATTATTTTAAATCAATAAGTTATTAAATAATTTAATATGAGTTGAACGTGCATAAAGACTGATTTTAGCTCTGCGCTTTTTTTAATCATTCGGCACCCCATTGAATTAGATTAACTTTAGTATATATTGTTAACCATGGTTAACTTTGTTGGATTATTCATCATGCTGCGGTCAATATCAGATTCATCAATACAACTTCTGGCTCATAAAACACTTTCTGGCAAAGGCGGGCGTACCGGCTGGATGGCGCTCTTTGGACCAGCGCTGATTGCTGCTGTAGCGTATGTTGATCCAGGAAATTTTGCGACCAATATCGAAGCGGGATCACGCTATGGTTATGTGCTGCTTTGGGTTGTCTTACTGGCAAATATTATGGCGATGTTGATCCAAACATTTTCAGCACGGCTTGGGCTTGCAACTGGGAAAAATTTGGCAGAGGTTATCCGCGAACGCTATCCGAGACCGCTGGTGTGGGTTTACTGGATTCAAGCCGAAGTTGTGGCGATTGCGACCGACTTGGCTGAATTTTTAGGTGCAGCGCTAGCCTTTAACTTATTATTTGGTTTATCCATGATGCAAGGCGCTCTCCTCACTGGGATTGTGACTTATGCCGCATTGCAACTACAACGATATGGTTTTAGGGTGATGGAGATCATTATCGGGGCTATGATTATGGCGATTGCAGGAGGCTTTTTTACCGAATTATTTTTAAGCCAACCCGACACTGGAGCCATGTTGCACGGATTATTGGTGCCACAATTTCCTGATAATTACGCGGTGTATCTGGCAACCGGGATATTGGGCGCGACGATTATGCCGCATGTCATCTACTTGCACTCGGCATTGTCGCAACATCGGGTTAAAGCCAAAGATGATAGCGATCGTCACAAATTGATGCGGTTTTATCGCTTGGATGTCATTGTTGGGATGGCATTAGCAGGGCTAGTGAATATTGCCCTATTGGCATTGGCAGCAGCAACATTTCATCGTCATGGGTATGAGGGGGTGGTAACCATTAGTGAAAGTTACAAATTGTTAGCGCCGCTGTTAGGCGGTAATGCAGCCAGTTATATCTTTGGTTTTGCACTGCTATTAGCCGGTTTATCTTCATCAATTGTCGGAACGATGTCAGGGCAGGTGTTAATGCAGGGCTTTGTGAAATTTACGATCCCCATTAGCGTTCGTCGTTTGGTGACCATGGTGCCAGCCATTGCGGTCATTTTCATGGGGATCTCAGAACAAAAAGCATTGGTGGGTAGCCAAGTGGTATTAAGTTTTGGTATTCCCTTTGCGCTGATCCCACTGCTGACGTTTACCGCGGATAAAGGTTTAATGGGTAATTTAGTGAACAAACGTTGGTTGACGGTCATTGGCGGTGCAATTTGCAGTTTAATTATAATCCTGAATGTCTATGTGCTATTTTATACCCTTGCTTAATAAATATAATAATCAAATAGGTAAATTGTTGTGTCACAACACCAACACTTTCAACGAGTTAAAGAAGATCATCAGCGTGAACTAGTCGAGGATTATGTTGAAGAGATAGCTCATATGCATGCTCATATGGGCGAGGCGCGAGCCAGTGATCTGGCGCTGCGTTTTGGCGTTAGCCCCGCGGCCGTATCTAAAGTGATTACTCGCCTTAAACGCGATGGATTGGTGGAGGCCCGCCCTTACCGAGGAATCTTTCTCACTGAATTTGGCCAGCAAATGGCGCTAAAAGTCTCTCAGCGCCATGGTGTGGTGTTGCAAACTTTACTGACTTTAGGTGTCCCAGAAGATACTGCTCTCAGTGATGCCGAAGGTATTGAACATCATTGCAGTGAAGCAACTGTTGCGGCAATGCAGCGTTTTTTAGATAAGATGAGCTCCTCGTTATAGTCACCCATTAATTGTTTCATCTGCCATTATTTCGCGCCAATTAATAGGCTCTATTGATTGTGCTCTGTCAGTCACCGTGATCATGGGTCAATGTATCGCCAAAACAGTAATTGATGAGCAACTGGGCAATTTTATCCGGAGCATTCAATGGCCAAACCGGACAGGTTACCTGCTCCATCGGTTGATTGCAGGCCAGGGCAAAAATATCAGGATCATCGAGACACAATAGCGGTTTGCCTAGTTCGGGGCGATGCACTTCTAACTTTGCTATGTTGCTGTGGCGATAGCCTTCTACGATGACTAAATCTAGACTTTTCCAGTCTAATAAGCGCAGCTGGCTATTGATATCATCATGCTGTGTTTGTGCATGAAACAAGATGGCTTGATTGGGACAACTCAGCAACAGTTGGCTGGCGCCGCTATGTGTTAAGCGGTAACTATCTTTACCAGGTTGATCTAATTCAACCTGATGATGACTATGTTTAATGACTGCTACATTAAAGCCTTGCGAGGTCAACTGATCCAACAGTTTACACAAAAGAGTGGTTTTCCCTGAGCCGCTGAATCCAGCTAATGCAATCACGGGTTTGGGCCAATCTGTATGGCGATGTTCTTCTATCATCAACTCAAAAACTCTGTAACAATATGATTATGAATGTTCATTATATCAGGAATTTCAGTTGCGCAGAGTAGCGTTGCTTGTTTGGTTGGTATCGGCACCGCTTTGGGCCGGTGTGCGATATAATGTTGACGGTGGCAACAAAGCACAGCGGACAAATGTTGAAGCCTTTTTACAAAGTCAAACGCTTAGCATAAACGATAGTCTTGAGCTTATCCGCCGCCGCAGCGAGGAACAAGCCAATAAGGCGCTTGAGGCCCTAGGCTATTTTACCAGCGAGAATCAGGTCCAAGTCCAGCGAGATGATCAAGATCTTTCAGTTCGGGTGCATTTAAATCCGGGCAAAGCTGTGGTGATCCATCGATTAAATTGGCAGGTAAACGGCGCGATTAAATCTGATTCTGATTTTGCGGCTCTTCGCACTAAATACCCCCTTCAAATCGGTGGCGTATTTAATAGCGAAGATTATGAGCAGCTTAAATCAGCTATTGATAACTACGCCAGCAGCCATGGATATTTCGACGGGCATTTTATTAAAAGTCGCGTTAATGTCACATTGGCCAAGCACCAAGCAGATATCATTTTGCAGTATGATAGTGGTGAGCGCTACCGCTTTGGTCGGCTTGATTTTGTACAAGCTAATATGGCGATACCGCTGGTGCGAGATCTTGCAAAATTTAAAAGTGGACAACCTTACACCGCGCAAAAAGTCGCAGATTTTAGTCAATCTTTAAATCAAACGGGTTACTTCCGCTCGGTACTAGTGACTCCAGAGTTGGAACAACGCCATAATGGGCAGATTGATATCAAAGTGTCATTGGAGCGCAAACCGGCGAATATTTTTGGGGTCGGATTAGGCTATTCGACCGACCAAGGGGTGAAAGGCAAATTAAAATGGAACCACCCGTGGGTGAACCGTTATGGTCATCAATTTAACGCCTCCATTGAAGCCTCTAAACTTGAACAAACCATTGAAACGGAATATCGCATCCCTATTGGCAATCCAATTAGTGATTTTGTCGCACTGCAAACGGGCTACAACCGTCAGGTGGATAATGACACTGATAGCCGGACGCACCTCATTACGCTATTGCGGCAATGGGATTGGAGCTCCATCTGGACACCACAAATCTTTTTTAAAACACTCTATGAAGATTACCGACAAGGTAGTCAAAACGCGTCGACTTTATTGTTTATGCCCGGTTTCAGTGTGAGTCGATTGCGCTCGCTCGGTCCACAAGCTGACCCATATTGGGGAGATTCGCAGCAATTGACTGCACAGGTCTCCAGTCCATTGTGGTTCTCTGATGTGGCGTTAACCAAGATCAAAGCGACGACTAAATGGCTACGCAGTTATCATCGCAATCGATTGATTGTTCGAGCCACCGGTGGGGTGATTATCGTCAATAATATTGATGACGTCCCTGCTTCAATGCGTTTTTTCGCCGGCGGCGATCAAAGTATTCGTGGTTATGGTTATAAGACTATTTCACCCAAAGACAGCGCGGGCAAATTGGTTGGTGGGAAGTATCTGCTGACGGGCAGTGTTGAATATGATTATCAGTTTGCGCAAAAGTGGCGAGTTGCCTTGTTTTACGATACAGGAACGGCAGCGAATGATTTTAGTCAGCCTTTGTATGCTGGCACTGGGGTCGGTATTCGTTGGCTTACCCCAATAGGGCCAGTACGTATTGATTTGGCCAAACCATTAGTTGATGGTAGCGATAGTTGGCGAATTCACTTTTCGTTAGGGCCTGATTTATGAAGCAGTTATGGCGAATTTTACGAGTTTTACTCCCAATATTAGCGGTACTTATCACACTACTTCTGGTTGTTTTAGCAAGTCCGCAAGCCAACCGCGCGTTGTTGCGTTATGCCAGCGAGTATGTTCCGGGTTTAACCATTGGCAACATCAATGGCTCGCTACTTAGCGGGTTAAGCCTTAGTTCAGTCGATTATAAAACGGCTGATATGCACGTGGCGGCACGTGACTTGACTGTTGATATGAGCTGGTCATGTTTGCTACGCAGCCAAATTTGTATGCGTCAGATAGCGGTGAAACGCTTGGATGTGCAATGGCATCCAATTGCATCATCTAAGTCACAATCGTCGCATTCATCAAGCGCAGCTTGGCTGCCACCATGGCCGATTTTCTTGCAAGGTGTTGACCTTCAGCAGGTACATTTAATGATTGCCGACGAACGGTTGGCCTGGCGCCAATTAAAGTTGCAGGCGCAGTGGCATCGCGATCAGATCCAAGTGCAGCGCTTCGTCATGGATCATTGGTCATATCAAACTGCATCGACTTCTTCTGCTGAGAAAAAAGTACCGATGAATGTTTCTGTTTCCAATGCGCCGGCTTCATCGACATCGATTCATTTAACCCAATCGTTAACTACTGCATTGGTAAAGTTGAATATTCCCTATCGCATCGATATTCGCAAACTTGTTGCAACAGCGGGGACTCTTGACTTGGCAACACCTTTGAAAGTAGCTAATTTTCAATTGACTGGCCAAGTTTCGCCTGAGCAGTTAAATGTGGTCGCGCTCAAGTTAGACACCGATCAAGGGCAAGTTGATGGTGCTCTGACCCTTGGACTTAAGGCGCCGTTTCATAGCCAATTTCATCTTAACGTTCAGCGTCAGAAGCTTGGCAAGCTTCAGCTTAGCGGGCAAGGGCCCGCAACGGCTTTGAAAATAAACGCGGCTTATCAAGGTGATGGAGATGCTCAGTTAAAAGGGCAATTGAACTGGCATAATCCAACATTGCCGTTTCAATTAGAGCTGCACGCACAAAGCCAAGCTGCTCGGCTAGCCCCTGTTCAACAAATAAGTGGCGCATTGCAACTGCAAGGTTCTCTTCTCGGTTATCAAGGACAACTCAGTGCTAAGTTGCAAGCCAAGCAACAACAGCTGAATGTACAAGGGCAATTTGTGGGTGATCAAAGTCAATTGCAGCATTTTCAACTGCAACTAACTAGCCCTACCGGGCAGCTAAATGCCAATGGGATGTTCAGCTGGCAATCGACATTAGCGCTGCAAACGACCATTAATGCGCAGAAATTGGACTTGTCCACTTGGGTGGGGTTATCACTGCCACAAATTAATGGCAAGCTGACCGCCACACTTGCGCAATCTCTCTGGAGTATCTCAGGGTCTGATTTGCATGGACAATGGCAAAATCAGCCATGGAAGCTTCAATTGAAGGCTCACGGCCAAAATCGCCAAGTAGACCGCATTAATGTGCAAGCCCAGCTAGGTCAAAATCAGCTTGATGTTAGTGGCTCGATCACTCAGTCGTTGCAGTTAAAAGCCTCTTTGGCGTTTAATCAGTTAAAACAACTACCGTGGTTTTCAGCGGGGACGCTCCATGGTGAGCTAAGCCTGAGTGGGAGCACTGAGCAACCACAACTGAGTTGGCAGTTGGCGGCGCAAAAATTACATTTGCAAGAGCAGCCGATAATGATGGGATCTTTGCAAAGTCAAGGTGAGATGCTGCTTAGTTCAGCGCTACGTGGCCATTTTAATCTCACGATACAGGACGGACGTTATGGCGCGCAGTCGCCTGTTAATCTAAGTGCCGATTATCGGGGAAATGAGCAGCAGCAATTGCATTTAAAAGCCGAGCAAGCAAAACGCAATATGCAAGTCACGCTGATAGGACAAGGCAGCTTGAAGCATTGGAGCGGCCAGCTGCAACAGCTATCCATTGATAGTGAGCTAGGGCGATTGACTCAAGCACATCCAACAACCTTGAGCATTGAGCAAACCCATCTGACCTTGGCACCAATCTGTTTGCGCGATTCCCAGCAAGGGAAATTGTGTTTGACCGAACCAACCCTTATTAGCCCTGCCCAAGGGCAATTGACAGGAAAGCTGGATGGTTTTGCGCTGCAGCCACTCATTAGTTTGTGGTTCCAATCAGTGCGCTGGCAAGCGACGCTTAACGGAAAATTTAATGTCCATTGGCAAGTGGGGCAGCGCCCACAAGGTCGTCTTGCACTGCAAGTGTCTCCTGGGAGTGTGGTGATTACAAACAGTAATCAGCAATCTCAGCAATATCACTACCAAACCTTGCGCCTTAATGCACAGGCAAGAGCTGGCGATGCGCAGTTCGAGTTGCTCAGTCAAAGTAAGCAGCTGGGTGATTTAACTGCGCAGCTGCAAGCTGATTTACAACATGGTGCGCCGTATCCATTACAAGGACAACTGCGTGTTAAGCAATTACAACTGGCACCCTATGCGCCGCTTGTTAAATCATTGACCCTGTTACAGGGAAGTATTGATGGACAGCTTCGTATTGCCGGTGTTAGCCGTCATCCAACGATTAATGGTGAATTAAAACTGCGTCATGGCGCATTAGAAGGGCCGCAATTGCCATTGCCCGTCGCTGATCTCAATAGTGATATTCAGATCCAAGGGCAATCAGCAAAACTGACTGGGCAATTTCAAAGTGCGGGGCATCTTGCTTCATGGCAAGGGCGCATTGGTTGGGCAGGTGGAGCGCTAAGCGCCGATGTTAAGCTTAGCGGTGATAAGTTGCCCGTGCACTATCCACCAGCTGACCTAGAGGTTTCTCCGCAGTTACGTGTGCGCTTTAATCAAATGCAATTAAGCATCGATGGCACAGTAAAAGTTGATAAAGGGCAGATTAAAGTGGCCAAATTGCCGACATCTGCCACGTCGTTATCAACCGATGTTCATATCGTTGACCAACCCAAAACTGCACCCGTAGGGCAAGCACTAGCGATAAATGTCGATCTTAATCTCGGTAATGCCTTGTATCTCAATGCATTTGGTCTAACCAGTCAATTGACAGGGAAACTGAATGTCAATCAACGTCCAGGTCAAACGATGCAAACCACTGGGCAGATTAATCTTCAAGACGGACAATTTATCGCCTATGGCCAATATTTACAGATCCAATCAGGATCACTGACTTTTTCTGGCGAAACAGCTACTCCAATCATTAACATCAAAGCTATCCGCGATCCGAGTCAAACGACTGACAATGTAACGGTCGGTGTCACGGCAGTGGGAACACCTAAACACCTTACCGTGAAATTATTTTCTAACCCGCTAATGGCGCAAAGCGAACAGCTTTCCTATTTACTGCGTGGCCATGGGATCAGTAGTCAAGGGGATAGTTCGGTTCTTACATCACTGCTGCTTAGCACCGGGTTGAATCAAACCGGTGAACTGGTGACGAAGTTAGGAAACACAATTGGGATTAAACAGCTGAGCTTATCGACCAGTGGTAGTGGTGACAATGCGCAGGTCCAAGTAAGTGGTTACCTATTCCCTGGTGTGCAAGTGAAATATGGACGAGGTATGTTTGCTGCTAGTAATGAATTAACTTTGCGTTACCAATTAATCCCTAAATTTTATTTGGAAGTCGTCAGCGGCCTAGATAACGCATTAGATCTATACTATGAATTCAATCTACAATAGTATTTTAATTTAGACTTTTCTAATATAAAATCATTAAATTAGTTTTATCTAAATTAACAGAGGCATTATGAAACGAGTAGTGATCATTGGCGGTGTTGCTGGGGGCGCTTCAGCGGCGGCTCGGCTAAGACGAATGGATGAATCAGTTGAAATTGTGTTGCTTGAGCGAGGTCCCTATATTTCGTTTGCCAACTGCGGGCTTCCTTACCATATCAGCGGTGAGATAAGTGCTCGCGAAGACTTATTGGTCCAAACACCAGAGCGATTTTCAAAACGATTTAACGTGGATGTGCGTATTCACCATGAAGCGATAGAGATTGATCCCAAAGAACACAGAGTTGTAGTGAAGGCTGATGGGCAAGTTTATTCATTAAACTATGATAAGTTACTGTTAAGCCCCGGAGCTAGTGCCATTAAACCCAATCTACCGGGAATGGATGATGCGAGAGTGTTATTGTTACGTTCATTGCCTGATATGGATCAGATTATTGCGCAATTACAACATGTCACCAAAGATCGACCCATTGCGGTTCTAGGGGCTGGATTTATTGGTTTAGAGATTACTGAGGCGCTGCATCAGTTGGGCTATTGCGTCATGCTTATTGAAGCTGGTGCACAAGTGATGGCGAGTATTGATCCTGAAATGGCCTCACCGCTACATCGAACCTTGCGCCAGCACGGCATTGATTTACGTTTAAATAGCGCGCTTAAAGCGGTGCGACCACAAACTGAGGAGTTAGTGTTGGAGTTATCCTCTGGCGAGTCAGTGGATGTGTCGATGCTGATTTGCGCCGTGGGTGTTCGAGCTGAAAATCAGCTTGCCCAACAAGCTGGGTTAGTATTAGGTCAAGGTCATTCGATTCAAGTTAATCAGCATTTGCAAACCAGCGATCCAGATATTTATGCTGTGGGAGATGCGATAGAAGTCATCGATTGGGTGACCGGTCAACCGGCCTCAATACCACTGGCTGGGCCGGCTAATCGTCAAGGCCGTATTGCTGCGGATAATATGGCTGGACGTGAGTGTGAATATCGGGGAACACAAGGCAGTTCGATTTGCCGAGTTTTTGATTTGGCGGTTGCTAGCACCGGCGCTAGTGAAAAACGACTCAAAGCTCAGCAGATAGCTTATCGTAAACTTTATACCCACAGCAGCCAACATGCTGGTTATTATCCTGGGGCGCAGCCGATTCATCTTAAATTATTGTTCTCTCCTGACAATGGCCGCTTACTTGGGGGGCAAGCCGTGGGCAAAGACGGTGTGGATAAACGCATCGATGTGCTTGCTCTTGCACTACAAGCACAGATGAGTGTTTATGATCTCGAAGAACTTGAATTGTGTTATGCCCCACCTTACGGTAGTGCGAAAGATCCGCTGAATCAGGCTGGATTTGTCGCTGTGAACTGGCTTGAAGGAAATGATGAACTGATTTATCCAGAGCAGGTTGCTGATTATCAAGGACAAATTTTAGATATTCGTAATGAGGCTGAATTGCAAAATGGCATGCTACCTAACGCATTGCATATTCCGCTCGATGAACTGCGAACACGGATGAATGAATTGAACCCAACATTACCCATCATGGTTTATTGCCAAGTGGGGCTGCGCGGACACGTGGCGGCTCGGATGTTGTGTCAGTCTGGCTGGAAAGTCGTTAATTTGACCGGTGGATATCGAACTTATTGTGATTGGCAACAAAGCCAACAGGGAGAGCTCTAATGCACTATGCATGGTGGATGGCTTTGATTGGAGGGGCGTGCATCGGTCTCGCGTCGCTGCTGCTGCTGGTGGTTAACGGTAAAATTGCCGGTATCAGTGGGATCGTCTCAGCACTGCTCTCTGGTGGGAGCCAACCTAAACTGTGGCAGTCAGCATTTGTAGTGGGATTGCTCATGGCACCTTGGATCGTAGCCCCTTTGGGGGTGTACCTGCCTAGTTTTAGCCAAATTAATCCTTATCTGGCATTAATTGCGGGCTTGTTAGTTGGGTTTGGCACGCGTCTAGGGAATGGCTGCACCAGTGGCCATGGAATTTGTGGGGTAGGACGGTTATCGCCTCGCTCATTAGTCGCAACAGTTACCTTTATGGTTGTGGCGATGATTACTGCATCATTGTTGCATTAGGAGTTATCGATGGTTATTGCGTGGTTGGTCGGATTGCTGTTTGGTGCAGGTCTTGTGATCTCACAAATGGTTGATCCGCAGCGGGTCATTGGCTTTTTACATGTGACCCATGATTGGGACCCTACTTTATTGTTTGTGATGGGTGGGGCTTTAGTGGTTTTCAGTACCGGTTATTGGGTATTGGTGCGGCGGATGAAAAAACCACTTTTAGCGCTTCATTTTGAGCTTCCTACTCGGCGTGATTTCGACTGGCAACTCATTGTCGGTGCGGCACTATTTGGTGTTGGTTGGGGATTAGTTGGTATTTGTCCAGGGCCCGCGATCACCAGTATTTCCAGTGCTGCGACGCCATTACTCCTATTTGTGATTGCGATGCTCTCTGGCATGTGGCTGGCCAATCAAGTACGCCGCTAGGTCTTACGTGAATTTGCTGACTCAATTTGATCCAATAAAATTGGAATGATCATTGTTCGTTGTTGCCTGATGCGTGTATTTTAATAGGGAATTTTAAGAGCGCATTAACGGGTGCTATGTCTTCGTCTTTCAATGGTGTGAGCCAATTGAAAGTTTAGATGGTAGCAATGATGCAAGGAATATCTGATAAGAGGTGGTATATGTTGCTGCCTCTCAGATTGCAATGAATGAGAGTATTATGAAGCAATCTAGTCAAACGATCGTAGGGCTTCGGGTGGATGTCGATACTTATCGCGGCGCTCGCGATGGGGTACCGCGATTACTCAAGTTATTTGATGAGTATCAGATCCATGCTTCATTTTTCTTTTCGGTTGGCCCCGATAACAATGGTCGTCAGTTCTGGCGGCTATGGCATCCAGCTTATTTTAAACGTTTTATTCGCACTTCTTTTGCTGGCGTACATTATCACTTTAATGGTGCGTTATGGCGAGGGCCGGTGATTGGTCGACGCGTTGCCGATATTATTCAATGCGCCGATAAAGCAGGCCATGAAGTGGGCTTGCATGCGTGGGATCATCACAAATGGATGAGCAAAACCGAGCAAATGTCGCCCTTGGAATTGCGTGTTGAACTGGAAAAAGGTTACCAGCTATTAAGCCAAGTCCTCGGACGAGATGTTGAATGCAGTGCAGCTGCTGGATGGCGTTGTAGTGAACCAACGTTGACGGAAAAAGAAGCGTTTCCATTTCGTTATAACAGTGATTGCCGGGGAAAATTTATCTTCGTGCCGGCTCAGGGTATGGCACCGCAGATCCCAGTGACGCTTCCAACCTACGAAGAATTGATTGGTCGACACGGCATAACACGCAAAAACTATAATCAACATATTCTTGAGCAGATTAAAACCAATCAGCTCAACGTCTATAATATTCATGCGGAAGTGGAGGGCAGCGCGCAGTTTGGGTTATTTAAGCAGTGGCTGCAGCTTGCAACAGAACAGCAATTCATCATTGTTCCTTTGGGAGCTCTGCTAGATAAAGATTATATTCAGTGGCCCAAAGATGGCATCGTCAATGTTGATTTAAGTGGCGATGATGAGTGGCAAAGTCATCAAGCATCGGTGATTCAGCAATCCGTTGATGATTAAGACGGACTGCTGAATGGGTGATGATTAAAGCGTTGCTGTTGCAGCTTTCAGCCAAGTAAGGGTATCAATATCTGTACTCTCTAGCTGTGAGCTGACCAGTTCAAATACCTGCTGATGATAGTGGTTGAGCCATTGTCGCTCAGCATCACTAAGCAGACTGGGTATGATCAACCGTCTATCGAATGGTACAAAGGTTAATGTGGCAAATTGATAAAATGGCCGATCTGAATGAGGGAACTCTAGTGGCTCAACGACCAGTAAATTTTCACAGCGTATCCCGTAATCGCCATCTTGATAATAGCCCGGTTCATCGGAGATCACCATGCCTGGTGCCAAAGCAACATCGTTGAATGCTTTGGATATGCGTTGCGGCCCTTCATGCACACTTAAAAAATGACCTACACCATGACCTGTGCCATGATCAAAATCCAACCCTTGCTGCCATAAATATTGACGAGCAAGTACATCTAATTGAGTGCCAGTCGTTCCTTTTGGAAAACGTTGACATGCCAGAGCAATCATTCCCTTGAGGACTAGGGTAAAACGCTGACAGATTTCCTGAGAAGGTTGTCCTATTGCCACTGTGCGAGTGATATCAGTGGTGCCAAAACGATATTGACCACCGCTATCAACGAGGTACACGCTGTCCATTTGCAGCGCTGCAGGCACGTCTGCATTTTCATGGTTATAGTGACACATGGCTGCATTACTTGAAGATGCTGAAATTGTATCAAAACTTAAATCAACACAATCACTATCCAGATAACGTAGCTGCTGCAAGTGATCGGCCGCCTGTGCTTCATCAGGTAAGGTGCCTTGTTGTTCGTGTTGGGCGAGCCATGCTAAAAAGCGCACTTCAGCTAATGCGTCGCGTCGATGAGCTTCGCGCATGCCTTCTATTTCAGCTGTATTTTTGCACGCTTTCGGGAGTAAACAAGGGTCTGCCAGTGCAACCAACTGCACGCTTTGTTCTTGCAGTCTTAACTGACACCATGCATTACTAGTGGCTGGGTCGGCTAACACTTTTTGGTATTGTGTAGCCAGTTGTTTAAGGCCATCGGCGAAATCAGTCTCTGGTGCAACGCTGACACCTTGACCGACATGTTCGATAAACCCTTCAGGAATTTTTGCGGGATCGACAAACCACTGCATTTGACCATCGGCATGTAAAATTGCTTGGCTTAACACCACTGGCAGGCGGGAAATATCGCTGCCGCGAATATTGAGTAGCCATGCAATCGAATCTGGCGCGGTGATAAGTGCCGCTTGTGCGCCAGTTTGGTGGATCTGTTCACCTATTTGTAAGCGTTTTTCCAGACTACTCGCGCCGACACATGCATTACTCATCAAGGTGGCGATACCACTAGGTGCACTAGGGCGGTCTTGCCAAAGCTTATCAACAGGATTGATGGGCGTTTCTACTAATGTGATGCGTTGATGGTCACACAGTGCTTTAGCTTGTTGGTACTGGGTGAGGCTGAAAGTACGGCTATCGATACCCACCTGCCGGCCTGCGCTGAGTTTTTGGCAGACCCAAAATAAGAATGGTTCTTCAATGAGGTGATGATAGCTAAATAACGCACTGTCGACCTGTTGGCGAACTTGTACGGTGTAACGGCCGTCGACAAAGATAGCAGCTTGTTCGTTTAAGATGACCACTGCACCCGCTGAACCGGTAAATCCACTGATCCAATGAAGCCGTTCATTACAAGTGGGAACATATTCGCCAAGGTATTCATCGGCGCGAGGAATAATAAAGGCATCAAGCGCATGCTCTTGCATAAAACTGCGGATCTGCTGCAAACGCTGATTGATAATTTGAGACATTCTACATCCTGACTCATCTGTATGGATGCTATAAGATTACGGAAGTTTGTAACAGAGGGCAATCTTATCCAAGTGATCCATCGATAATTGCTGTGATTCGCCTCAAAAATCATTGCCCTAGAGAGTTGGTCTGTGCTAAGGGGCAACATAATCTGAGATATTTTGTGGGTTAGTTTACCTAGCCTATTGATATTTTATACCACTATGTCGCATTATGAGTAGCGTAGGGCAATATGAAGTTATATTGTAAAACTACACAAACACAACATCATATGTCGTAAATCGGATATTTACGGCTAAAAAAACATAAAAATAGAGATGGATATAATGAAAAAGTTACTAACTTATACTGCTGGTGTGGTTTTAGCATGCTCTGCGCTACTAAGCACTCAAGCGATGGCGCAATCAGCGCTGGAGACGATTCAAAATTCAGGTAAATTGCGCGTTTGTTTCGAAGCGGGCTATATGCCGTTTGAAATGAAAACTAAAGATGGTCGATTTATTGGGTTTGATATTGATATGGGGAAAACCATGGCTCGTGCAATGGGGGTTCAGTTTGTCCCTGTGAATACCGCATGGGATGGTATTATTCCAGCTCTGCAAACTGGGAAGTGCGATATTATCATGGGTGGGATGACGATCACCCCAAAACGCAATTTAAAAGTGAATTTTGCAGACCCTTACATCGTGATCGGTCAAACGATCCTTATTTCGCCTAAGTTAAAAGGTAAAATTACCAGCTATAAAGATTTAAATAGCAGTAAATATACTATTGCCTCTAAATTGGGCACTACCGGCGCACAATCAGCGAAGCGAGATATCCCTAACGCTAAATTACAGTTGTTTGATACTGAAGCGGATGCGGTGCTGCAGGTGGCTAATGGTAAGGCCGATGCCTTCGTTTATGATCTACCCTTTAATGCGATCTATGCCGCGCAACATAAAAAACAAGTTGTATTTCTTGATAAACCATTTACTTACGAACCCCTTGCTTGGGCCATTCGTCAAAATGACCCAGATTTTTTGAACTTCCTCAATAACTTTTTACGCCAAACTAAAGGTGATGGAACCTATAAACGGATTTATGACCGTTGGTTTAAATCCAACAGCTGGTTGAATCAGATCCAGTAATCTAATGACCAGTTGAGTTGATGACTCAGCTGGTTTTAATTCGATGAAAGAGAGAGTTGTTTGATGCAATCAAAATCCAGCCGTTGGGCAGGACACGGGATCTACCTTGTGATCATGGCGATGTTAATTGGGGGAATTTATTACTCCGGTAATAGCATCAATTATAATTGGCATTGGGAGCGTTTATGGCCCTATATTTTAAATACCCAAATGAAAGATATTCGGGCTCAAGGGGATGGGACAGCCCATTTGCAGAATGGGCATTTATCTATTCAAATTCAAGGTCAGAGTAAACCGCAACTTGTCAAAAAATATGACAAATTGCTTGTTGGTGATGGCGACATGGTGTCTCAGGGTGACACGGTTGCAGAACTCAAAAACTGGCAATTTGGACCTATTGCTGTCGGTCTTTGGATGACCGTTAAAATATCATTTATTTCATTAATTTTTGCCGTATTGCTTGGGCTCATTTTTGGTCTCATGCGGGTGTCTAAAAATCAAGTCGCTCGCGATTTGTCATTAACCTATGTGGAACTCATCCGTGGTACCCCACTATTGGTTCAAATTTTTATCGTTTATTTCTTCATTGGGACGGTATTAAATTTGGATCGCTTTACTTCAGGGGTGGTGGCGTTGTCGGTTTTCACGGGGGCGTATGTCGTCGAGATTATTCGTGCGGGGATCCAGTCTGTAGCTACCGGACAGATGGAAGCCGCACGATCATTGGGAATGACCTATCCGACGGCGATGCGTTATGTGGTACTACCGCAGGCGTTTAAGCGTATTTTGCCGCCATTAGCCGGTCAGTTCATCAACTTGATCAAAGATTCGTCGTTGGTGTCGGTTATCTCAATTACTGACTTAACCAAAGCGGGGCGTGAAGTAGTCAGTGGTAGTTTTGCACCATTTGAAGTGTGGTTTACAGTTGCGGCTTTATATCTGTTGGTGACAGGCTCGCTGTCATGGGCTATTCAACGATTAGAGAAGAGGTTATCTGCCAGTGACTAATCAATTTAATGGTGAAAAGATGGTGGTAACTGAAGGGATAGATAAGTTCTACCCGAATGGTTGCCATGCTTTAAAATCGGTTTCTGCGACAATTCATCGCGGTGAAGTTGTGGTGATTATTGGCCCTTCAGGATCCGGTAAATCAACTTTTTTACGCACGCTGAATCAGCTTGAGGAGATAAGCTCAGGCACTATTGTGGTCGATGGCGTTAATATGTATGACAAGGGCACCGATATTAACCAATTGCGCCAAAATGTTGGGATGGTCTTTCAGAGCTTTAATCTATTTCCGCATAAGACGGCTTTAGAAAACGTTATGCTTGCACCACTGAAGGTTTCTAAACGGCCAATGAAGGAAGTTAAGCAGCATGCTAAAGAGCTGATGAAGCGGGTGGGTTTGGCGGATCGGATGGATAACTATCCAACTCATTTGTCCGGTGGACAACAGCAGCGTGTGGCTATTGCCCGGGCTTTGGCGATGCGTCCTGATTTAATGTTGTTTGATGAGCCGACCTCTGCTTTAGACCCCGAAATGGTGGGTGAAGTCCTTGATGTGATGAAAGGATTAGCCAAAGAGGGGATGACAATGGCTATTGTGACCCATGAAATGGGGTTTGCCAAAGAAGTCGCTGACCGAGTGCTATTTATGGAAGAAGGGGCATTATTGGTTGATGATACGCCAGAGGCCGTATTTGATCGTCCAGAACATCCACGTCTCAAACAGTTTTTAGCGAAGATTTTATAACGAGGTTGATCGTAATCAAAAGCGCAGTATGAACTGCGCTTTTGACTTCAGTCGATACACGCTGTATTAATACAATAAGCTAAAGTAGCGACGTCGATATTTGGACGCGACCGGATCGCCTGATAGGGTATTGACGATATCCAAAAAGGTTTTTTTCGCTTGGCCATCTGCACTATCTAGATCGTGATCCAAGAGACTCATTAATAATTCCAGTGCTTCTTCATGGCGACTCGCTAAATCATATTGGATCGCTAGCTTGACCTTGACCTGCGCATCATCCGGTGAGTCTTTTAAAAGTTCTTCTAAGGCGCGAATTTCTGGTGTGTCGGCAGCTTGTTCTAATAGCTCAAACTGGCTGACTAATTCATTATATTCAGCTTGCTGATCTTCTAGCTTTGTTTGATCTAACAATTGCTTGGCTTCATCACGTTTATTGACCGCCAATAATGCGCGAATATAAGTAAAGTGAATATCACTACGAGTTGGATCAAGCAGCCATGCTTCTTTGGCAATAGGCAGGGCGGCTGGCGCATCGACGGCCAGAAGTTCTTTGGCTTGTGCCAGTTTCAAATCTTCTGCTTTAGGAAGATATTTATCTAATATCTCGCGAATAGTCCCTTCAGGTTGTGCACCGGCAAAACCATCAACAGGTTGACCATCTTTCATTATCATGACGGTTGGTAAACTGCGAACGCCAAATTGACCAGCAAGCGGTTGTAACGTATCTTTCTCGGCATTAACGCGGGCTAAAGTAAAGGCACCTTGATATTCGTTGGCCAATTTTTCTAGAATTGGCATAAGGTCTTTACACGGCTCACACCAATCGGCCCAAAAATCAACAACAACCGGGTGTTCAAATGATCGGTCGATAAGGATTGCTTTGGCATTTTCCATACTAATATCGACGATATATTCGGCATTGGACATACGTAATTCCTATAGTGACTTTACTTGCATAGATTGGGGTATTATTAGCAATTTCAAGCCATCAATGCAAAAACATCTGAGTGCTCATCTGATTTGATCTATATTGAAAATTCCTCCAATTGATTGCCTCTTATTGGGCATTTCGACTATAGTTGTGCGAATAACTGATTAAAAAGTGGCTATCATGGAGCGTCTTTCACTGTCCGAATTAACAATTTTGTTAGTTGAGCCTTCGCAAACTCAACGTAATATTATTCACCGCCAGTTGCATGAAGCCGGTGTTGATCGATTTTTATTTGCGCACAACTGTGAAAGTGCATATGACATTGCCGTGGAGAAGTTTCCAGATTTGGTTATTAGTGCCATGTACTTCAATGATGGCACAGCGACTGATTTGATTGAACAATTACGCGAAAATTCTTTGTTAGAAGCGACTGCCTATATGTTGATTTCCAGTGAGGATAAATTTCACTCCTTAGATATAATTCGTCAAGCGGGTGTTGTTGCTATTTTACCTAAACCCTTTCAATTTTTGGACCTCAAAAATGCGCTGCGCTCAACATTGAGTTTTATTGAGCCTGAAGAACATGAAGATGTGCACGAGCAATTGCAAACCCTATCGGTGTTAGTCGTTGATGATAGTTCGACAGCGCGACGCCATATTAGTCGTGTTTTACAAAACCTGGGGATTAGCGATATTCGCACCGCCGATAATGGCCAACATGGTTTGTTGGAACTGAATCAGCGCAGCGCAGATTTAATTATTTCTGACTACAATATGCCAGTCATGGATGGGGCTGCATTTGTTGAGGCCTTGCGTCAATCTGAAATGTTTCGACATATCCCAGTCATGATGGTTACTTCTGAAAATGATGTTTCTAAGCTGAACGGTATTCGTCAAAGTGGGGTATCGGCATTAGTCGATAAACCATTTGATATCACAGGCGTGAAACAAATGATATTGGCAATGCTTAATTGATCGTTTTCGCGATTATTTGTTTGAGATGGGCGGGCCCATCTCAAGTCACTTAAGGTTGTTTGAGGCTCACGCCAGTACTAGGTGATACTGTAATTGTTGTTTTACTATTGCCAAATTGACTGCCAGAGATCTGTACAATAGCCACCCGATTACCTTTGATATAGGTCAGCACAGATCGTTCACTTTTGACCGATGCAACTAAATTCCAACCTAGCTGTGGCATATGTTTGCGATAATACTCAAATGTGTGAAAGGGACTCATATCGTTGTTTAAAGTGAGCCGTCCTAACCAATTATCACCTTCACTAATAATAATTGATGACTCTGGGTCAAGCTTGGTTCCTGAGTCTGCGGGAATATCTTCAAAAGCAGTGAGCTCTTGTTGTTTGCCATGGACAATTTTACCTGTTTTTACACCTGTATCTTGTGCGGCAATCGGCCCTTGGCTACAAGCCGTCAGTAGCATAAGAGGAAAAAACATGAATAGCCAACGCATGCTATAAACTCCATTTTAAAATTCGATAACTATTTTTCATCGAATTTGAATAAAACCCAAAATTATTGTTCAAACAGTTTGTCGCCCATTTGGTCGATCAGTGTTTGGCATTTGCTAATGGTTAGTTCGACTGCTTGTTGTTCGCTGGGACAAACATCGCTGCGGATAAAACGATGTTCCCTTTGTTCATCATCGATGCTTTTGCGAATGTAACCGGCAACACGATATTGGCCTTGTTCAGCAACTGGCGCAGGGATTATCGAAAAACTTTGATAATCTGTCGACTCATGTTCAGTGGATTGATTCACTTGTGAATAATTAAACAGGCCTTTGATTGAATTAAAAAGTCCCATAATAATTCCTTGATTCAAATAGATACAGGCTAGATGATACGCATCAAACACGAGAGTTACAACGGAGAGACGGTTGTGAGTGAGTTATTTACTCAACCCATTCCAGGGTTATGGGCCTATGTTATTGGATTTATTGCGCTATGTGGTTGGCTGGTCAATTGGCGCATGCAATATTGGCAAAATAAGCTTACGCAACAGTGTGGTGCTTTAGTGCGAGAAAATGAGCTTCTACAGAGCGAACTCGACACGTTTAGAGACCAAAGTTACCATTGGCAACAGCAATACCAGCAGCAAAGTAATCAACAAGGGCAATGGCAAGCGAAGGCCGAATATGCTGAGCAGCTACAATTGCAATTGGATAAACAGCGTAGTCAGTTAGAGCAAAGTTATCAGTTGCAAGCTCAGCTGCAAAGTAAGTTAGCGCGTGCAGAGCAACAGCAATGTTCGCAGCAACAGCAGCTACAGCTGTTAGAACAAACCGAGCAGCGATTTAAAGAAGCCTTTGAAAACTTAGCCAATCAAATTTTTGATAAAAAAAGCAGTGTTCTGCAAGAACAAAATCAACTGAGTTTAACGGGACTGTTAGGGCCACTGCGCCAACAATTAGAGAATTTCCGTCAGCAAGTACAGCAAAGTTATGATACGGAATCGCGGGAACGTCACTCGTTGAAAGCACAAGTAGAACGTTTGAGTGAATTAAACCAGCAGATGAGCACCGAGGCCTTGAATCTGACTCGCGCGCTCAAAGGTGATAATAAACAACAAGGTAATTGGGGCGAAGTGGTTCTGTCACGATTGTTGGAAGAGTCGGGCCTTCGTCAGGACCATGAATATCGCATGCAAGTGTCGGGTAAAAATCAACAAGGTCAATTGATCAAACCAGACGTCGTCGTAGATTTACCCAAGCAACGCTGTGTTATTATTGACTCTAAAGTGACGCTGGTGGCGTATGAACGCTTCTGCCGTGCAGAAGACGACAAGGTTCGAGAGCAGGAATTGCAGGCGCACGTACGTTCCCTTAAAGGCCACATTAACGGATTGGGTAAGAAAAATTATCAAACGCTTTATGGCGTACATGGACTAGATTTTGTCTTGTTATTTGTGCCTATTGAAGCGGCTTTTCAACTCGCTATTCAACATGACGCTGAGTTGATTCCATTAGCGAGTCGCTTGAACATCTTATTGGTGAGCCCATCGAGTTTATTAGTGGCTCTGCGCACTGTAGAAAATTTGTGGCGTAGTGAATATCAGCAGCGTAATGTGGCTGAAATCGCCGAGCGAGCGGGGCGCTTATATGATAAATTTTGTGGGTTTGTCGATGATTTGCTGCTTGTGGGGGGAAATTTGGACAAAGCGCAAGGGAGTTATCACAGCGCAATACAAAAATTATCACAAGGTCGCGGTAATTTAGTCGGACAAGCGCAGCAGTTGCGCGATCTACAAATACCTACAACCAAACAGCTGCCGGACCAACTAATCAATGAGGTTGAACGCCTTTAAAGTAAGCTAATCTATAATATATATAGCATCACAATTTTAAAGGAGCATATAGGTGGGCGTAATCTGGCGGAATATTTGTCAGTTGAGTGATCATTTTCGAGACAAACTATCGACCTCTTTTGGCTTGCTGTTCATGGGGTGGTCAATACTAGTCATCTTTATTATCGGTTACTCGCTATATGAGAAATATGATGGGATAAGAGAGAGTATGACTCACGATTTTTATCTCACTTTTTCGCTGTATCCCGATGAGCTATATCATACTCGTGGTCTGTTAACACAGAATCTGTTTTGGATGGCACAAACGATTAGTTTCATGCTTGAACATAACAACCATAAACAATTAGATTCAGAACTTAAACGGTTATGGGATGCATCGAGGCGTAACTATCAACTGGCTGGTGATATTTACTTTTTGCGCCGCGATGGCCAGGTGGTGGGGTATCAGCAACAATCTAGTGGCTATACGATGACACATCAATTACCTGTCGCTGTTTTGGCATATCTTAAAAAGCATCCGCAGCTATCAACGGCAGAGTCCTTGGCGTCTTCGGCGTTGCCGAACTATACTTTTTTAAGTACCCCAGTGCTCAATGCGGGAGGCCAACTACTTGGCTGGCTATTTAATACATTTACTATCGAACAGGTTAATCAGTCTTATGAGTTCCCTAGTCACTCCTCTGTTTTGAATCAATCGATTGTGTTAACCCCATTTGGGATACGCCGTGGTGAAAATAGTGATCAAACGTTATTGGCATTAAAATTGGGCTGGCCTGATTTATCCACAACATCGGCGTACGTGGAACGCTTGAAAGCGTTGACATCTCTTAAAAATCAGTCGATTCAATTAATGAGTGGCCAGCTGTTAGTGGCTTGGTTTCAATTCGACCAACATAGTGACCCTGCCGTTGTGTATATCTCGTTAGCATCGATTCTCAAGCAGATGAATGACTGGATCATTGGCATGGGGTTGATGCTGATTTTTTTGGTGGGGATGGGAGGACTATTGATTCGACAATATGTCGATGGCCGTAAACGGAACATGCAGCTTATCGTGTCCCAGAAGCTTCAGAAAGCGGCATTTGATAGCAATATTGTGATGATAGTGGTTGATGCTAACGGGGTAGTGCAACAAATTAACCAGTTTTGTTTGGATAAAATTGACCGCCGAGAATATCAGGTGCTGGGACGATCTCTTGACAGATTTGTTGAATTGCGACCTCGAGTAAAACCCCTTTTGGATAGTGCCCGAGCGCAAAATGGTTGGTTGGGTCAGGTAAAAGTTACGTTTGGCGATAAGACTACCTATCTCAAATTGAGTATTACGGTGATACGCTCTATGCATCAAGATCATTTATTTGTCTTCTCTGGTGTAGATATTCTCGAACAGCATATACAAACCACTCGTTTAGCTCATCAGGCCAATACTGATGTTTTAACGAAATTGTATAATCGCAACTATTTTAACGAACAGTTAAAGCGAGATTTAAACCGCAGTGAGCGCTATCAACATCCACTGACCTTGATTTTAGTGGACTTGGATTATTTTAAGCAAGTGAATGATAAATATGGCCATGTGATCGGTGATAAGATCTTAGTTGAAGTGGCCAATTTGCTTCAATTAAGGCTGCGATCGAGCGATATTTTGGCGCGTTGGGGCGGTGAAGAATTTGTTATTTTATTGCCAGAAACGCGGCTGGCTGAGGCCCATAAATTAGCCCAGCAGATCCAACAATCGTTTGTTCAACATGCTTTTACGGAAAATATACGATGTAGCTGTAGCATGGGGGTTGTGGATTGGGAACAAGGCAGCAGCGCTGATGAGTTATTTCAGCGCGCTGACGATATGCTTTATGAAGCCAAAGCAGCCGGACGTAATACCATATGCTGCTGGCCGCGGTGATTAACCAATGAAATGTTCGCGCTCTATTTGAGAGAGCTCTCGTGATGTGCCAACATTCAGTTGTTCGTCTAGTCGTACTGACCCTATTTGTTCACGGTGCAGTTGCATCACTTTATTGCCAACAGCCGCCAGCATGCGTTTAACTTGATGGTAGCGTCCTTCTTGAATCACTAAGCGAATGGTTAAGGCATCTAATTGTTCAACCTGTGCAGGTAATGTGGGCCGTTCATCGCCGTGTAACATGACGCCTTGCTCTAACTGCTGGATGGCCTGTTCACTTAATGGTTCAGCTAATGTGACGCAATATGTTTTTGGGTGTTGATGATTGGGTGACGTTACCCGATGAGACCACTGCCCATCATTGGTTAAGAATAATAATCCTGTCGCATCAGCATCAAGTCGTCCAGCTACATGCAAGGGGGGATGAAAGTGCCCTTCAATTAAGTCAAGGGCTGACGGATAGGTTGAGTCATCTCGGGTACTGACATAGCCTGTTGGTTTATTCAGCATGATATAAGCCAATCGCGCTTGGATTAGGCGCGATTTATCAAGACGAATATCATCATCGCTATCGACGACTAATTTTGCCTGTTTTGTGATTGTGCCATTGACGGTGATGCGTCCAGCATGAAGCAGCCTTTTTACTTGGCTGCGGGGCAGATCCGCTGCGTGGCTGATAAATTTATCGAGCCGTTGAACTGTTGCCATGATGCACTCAGTTTGTAAAAGTCTTAGTTTAAATGAATGCTAGTGTTATGGAAAGTTACATACGCTTGAACTCTCGATTCACCAGCAGTAAGCTTTTAGCGCTATTTAACTGAATTTTACTTGAGTTTATTAGCCAGCAGGGCAAAATAGCTGCAGATTTAAGTGGCAAGCTAGAGACCTTCGTCAGTGCCACAGATAGATAGAGTCGCAGAGCTTGTACAACGATGATTCTCAGGTCGTATTTGTCGACATTTCGACCAGAGAGTCATCTCATCGTCTGTTCTGCGATCTAGAACCAGATTTGCTAACTGTGTTTTGGTTTAATAGCGTCATTTTTTTGCAACGTGATTAGTGTCACATACGTTGATTTTGCCTTATCTGAAAGTTTTACAGGAGAACAACATGCCTCAGCGAGCTGATATAGCGGTCACATGGGAGAAGTGGCAATTGACCCCAGATGGCCAAGCCGCTCGTCTTTTCCATTTAACTAATCGTCGTGGAACTCAACTGACCGTTTCTGATTGGGGCGCAACGCTCACATCACTGAAACTTGCAATGCCGGATGGCAAGTTACGGCAGATGGTGCTTGGGTGTGACACGTTAAATGACTACCAACAAAGCCCCTATTTAGGGGCAACGGTTGGTCGCTATGCGAATCGTATTCGCAATGCGGAATTTACGATCGATGGTCAATCCTATTCAGTGGTCGCTAATGAAGGTAATCACTGTTTGCACGGCGGTCCAGAAGGTTTTTCTCATCAACTATGGCAAGCGAAAGTACTAGAGCAGCAGCCCGCAGTTCAATTTACACTCCATTCGCCAGATGGTGACCAGGGTTTTCCAGGCAATGCAACGGTGGTTGTGACCTTTACCTTGAGTGAAGATGATCGCGTGCAAATTGATTACAGCGCTACTGTTGATAAACCTTGCCCTATCAATTTGACCAATCATAGCTATTTTAATTTGGACGGCGTGGCTGGCGATGTGGGGAGCCACGTGGTGCAATTGAATGCGGATCGTTATCTGCCCGTTGATCAGGCCAGTTTGCCGGTCGGTGCGCCGATTTCGGTGACCAATACGCCGTTTGATTTTCGCCATGCTAAAGCGTTAAATCAAGACTGGCGTAAAGTGGTAGATGATCAGCGTTATCGTGGCTTTGATCACTGTTTTATCTTGTCCAATAGTGGTGATCAACCGGCCGCGCAAGTTCGTTCCGGCGATGAACAAGTCGCGATGACATTGTATACCAGCTCACCGGCACTGCAGCTTTATACGGGACATTATTTAGAAGGTACACGCGGGCACAATGAGTTGGTTTATCAAAATCGCGATGGCTTTTGTTTAGAAACGCAGTTTATGCCTGATCAACCCAATAGTGATGAAGCTGAGGCGTGTATTGTACGCCCTGATGGTGTATTCAAGCACTCGACAACTTTTGCATTTCATTGCTAATCCCGCCGTTTTATTGCGGCCCATGTTTTGATAGGCTTTAATGGTATTCATGATCAAGCAGGGGAAGTAGTGTGAAGCGTTTTTTTGCCGGTGTGATGGTCTTACTGCTATGTTGCTGCGCATTAATGCAACTGGCATCGCCTATGCCACTGCTTTGGTTTGTATGCACGTTGTTTGTTGCGCTAGTGTGTATGCTCTGTGCTTGGGGGGTGTGGTATAGAAAGCTTGCCTTTATTGCGCTACTTGGGGCGGCGTTGGGATTAGGATGGCTCTGGCAGGGGACTCTTTGGTTATTGAGTGATTTTAACCAGTGGGATTCAGTGACCTTTTTTAGTAGTAACTCACCATTTTTGCAGATGCGTCATGCACTTATTTTGTGGATGATGGCATTTGCATTAATTGGTATTTTAGTTGATAGACAAGCAAATTCGCCCACGAAGGGTTCTGCTGAGCGAATTCGCTCTCAATCAACAGATAAAAGCCCGCGCACTGAGCCTAAATTGTAGTTATTAATAGTGAGTGAAGAAGCCAGTTCGAATTATTTGATAGATGATTGGCTCCTTCGCTTTTTCTTATGTGGTTCACTTCCCAATTATAGGTGGTGGCTTGGAAGCTCGCCTTTCCAATAGGTTTGTTTTCTGAATAGTTACTACTTTACGTTCAGGTAACGGCTACGTTTTTCAAACGCCAGTGGATATGGGTTATGAGCGTCAATGACAAGCTAGCTATCTGAATTTGCTTTCATTACCTGCGATTTTCCGTTCCATCGTTCCCTTATGTCACATGTTTCTTCGCAAATTCTGCTAAATAAGTCAGTCCCCCTTGACGCTTGTCTATGGACTCATTATCGTGGATTAATTGAACTTTTGGATACTAGATTGGCGTATATTTAACATGCAAGCTTATTTTATTTTTTTGGCATAGCTGATCGATCACTATTATTGACATAGTTTGCTGGATTTTCGGATGTTCTTGATGGGGCACTCTGTTATATCTCAAACGAATTTTCTTATAACTCCAAAATGTAGGCCCTATGAAAAAAGATACCAAATTTGTAGCGTCTGGCCGAAGTAAAGAATGGACCAGAGGCGCGGTGAATCCAGCTGTTGTACGTGCGTCAACAGTTGTATTTGATTCTGTGAGTGAGATGAAAAAGGCAACGCAGCAACGCCATAGCAAGACCCTATTTTATGGTCGCCGAGGCACCTCTACAGCCTTTGCTTTTCAAGATGCGATGAATGAGCTCGAAGGTGGGGTTGGCTGCGCGCTATATCCATCTGGCACTGCGGCTATTAGCGGTTCATTGTTATCTTTTTTACAAGCGGGTGATCACCTGTTAGTGGTTGATAATGTATATGAGCCCACCCGCGATCTATGCGATACCTTGTTGAGTCGCTATGGAATCGAAACGACCTATTATGATCCATTGATTGGTGCTGATATTGAGGCGTTGATTCAACCTAATACCAAAGTGATCTATCTCGAATCCCCTGGTTCGTTGACGATGGAAGTACAGGATGTTCCCGCGATCACGCATGTCGCTAGGGCACATGGCATATTGACTATGCTTGATAACACCTGGGCATCGCCGGTGAATTTACAACCGTTTGAATTAGGTGTTGATGTGTCTATCCAAGCGGCTACCAAGTATGTTGTGGGCCATTCGGATGTGATGCTAGGAACAGCAACAACGACTGCTGAACATTGGGATCAGCTACGTGAAAACAGCTATCTGTTAGGGCAGTGTACTTCTCCCGATGATCTATATTTAGCGCTGCGAGGAATACGTACGCTCGGTGTACGCATGAAACAACATCAAAAAAATGCGCTTGAGCTCGCTTACTGGCTTGCAAAACGCGCTGACGTTGATCATGTGCGTCATCCAGCACTAGCAACGTGCCCTGGCCATGAGCACTTTATTCGGGACTTCTCAGGTTCTAATGGGTTGTTTTCATTTGTGCTTAAAAAGGGCAATCAAGCGGGTATTAACGCGATGCTTGATGGCATGGAACATTTTAAAATTGGCTTTTCATGGGGTGGATTTGAGAGCTTGATCTTAGGTCATATGCCAGAGCATATTGCCCATCTGCGCAGTGTAACGGATTGGCAGCAAACCGGGCCACTAATTAGAGTTCATATTGGTTTAGAAGACACGCAAGATTTGATAGAGGATTTAGATCGTGGTTTAGCCCGTCTTGCCGAGCATCTGTAAAACGCCCCCTATCCCTTATCAGTGCGGGATCTGGGGGAGCTGGTTTTATAGATGCTGATGCATCAACATGTTGATCATCCGCAACGTGGCGTGAACTCCGGCATAAACTTGATTACTGTGTACGCCGCGAGTACGCAGTTTTTGACCATCTTCACATTGCCAGCTAATGAAGCATTCCGTTAAGGCGTTGGTCTTACCTCCGGGAGGAATACGGATTTCAAAATCCGTCAATGTTGGCAATGTCAGCTTAAATTGCTGTAGCGGTGTTTGCATCGCGTCGATGAATGCATCAAATCCCCCATTTCCTGATCCAGCCGACTTAATGATTTGATCTTTATATTGAAGGCGAATACTGGCTGTTGAATACATATCAAGTCCGCTGGTAATCGAGCAGTTAAGTAGTTCCAAATAATTAAATTGTTTCGCCTCTAAGGTATCGGCAATGATAAAGGGCAAATCTTCTGGGGTAATAACCTCTTTCATATCACCCAGTTGTACAATTCGTGCGAGTACCCGTTCAATGTCGTGATTATCTAACTCAATATCTAATGCTTCGAGATTCTTAATCACCGATGCTTTACCAGAGAGTTTGCCCAGCGCATAACGGCGCTCGCGATGAAATCGCTCAGGGGTTAAGTCTGTCACATAAAGATTTCCTTTACGGTCGCCATCAGCGTGAATCCCGGCTGTTTGGGTAAAGACATCAGCACCCACCACCGGGGTATTCGCTGCAACCCGTTTCCCAGAAAAATTTTCGACTAGTTTTGAAATGTCATGAATTTCACTTTCATTTAATTGAACCACCACGCCGAGCTTATCTTTTAATACGACTGCGACCTCGGCTAATGAAGCATTACCTGCGCGCTCGCCTAAGCAATTCACTGTACAGTGAATACTACTTGCACCCGCAGCAACTGCAGCCATTGCATTAGCAGTGGCGAGGCCATAATCATTATGTGGGTGAAAATCGAATTGGCGAGTCGGAAAACGCTGACACATGTCTGTAATCGCGCGGGTTACCTCATCAGGGGTCATCACGCCTAACGTATCTGGCAACATGATGTGTTCAATGGGCGCATGGCTGAGCCCCGTCACAAGCGCATAGACATACTCAGAGTTATCTTTATACCCATTGGACCAATCTTCTAAATAGAGGTTACAGCGAAGGTTTTGGCTGGTGGCGTAATCAATGCATGCAAGTATATCGGAAAGGTGTTCGGTTGGCGATTTAGCAAGTTGTGTACGGCAATGGTGTTCACTGCCTTTACTGAGTAAGTTGATCACTTGTGCCCCAGATTCGACGACCCAATCAACACTGCGTTTGCCATCAACAAATCCTAAAATTTCAATGCGATCTAGATAGTTGTGCTGTTTAGCCCAATCACATAGTTGGTGCACGGCTTGTTTTTCACCGTTAGACACCCGTGCTGAAGCGACCTCTATGCGATCAACATTGAGCCGTTGTAATAACGCCTTACCTAAACTGACCTTCTCATCGGGGTGATATGATACGCCTTGTGTCTGTTCGCCGTCACGCAAGGTAGTATCGAGTAATTTTACCTGATTCATAACTGATGATCTGTCCTTGTTAAAAACCGGACTCCATGGTCCGGTTTGCTATTGCGTTACGATCATGCGTTTGGCCATAACCAGGGCAGAGCCTGTTTTTGTTGCTGTTCAAATGCGGTGATTTTCTCTTCGTGTTGCAGTGTCCAACCGATATCATCCAAGCCTTCCAGCAAACTATGTTTGCGAAATTGATCCACTTCAAATTCAATGATGAGGCCGGCCGCAGTTGTAACGGTCTGTGTTTTTAAATCAACGCTGAATTGACTCCCTGGGTGAGCTTCTAACTCAGCAAATAAAGCAGCTAGCTGATCCGTAGTTACTTTGATGGGTAAAATGCCATTTTTAAAGCAGTTGTTAAAGAAAATATCGGCAAAACTAGTTGAAATGACCGTATTAAAACCGTAGTCAGCAATTGCCCATGGCGCGTGTTCACGAGAGCTTCCGCAACCAAAGTTATCGCCGGCTACTAAAATTTTTGCACCTTGAACGGCGGGTTGATTTAGTTCAAATTCTGAGTTATCGCTGCCATCATCCAGATAACGCCAATCATTAAACAAATGGATGCCAAATCCAGTACGTTCTACTTTTTTCAAAAACTGTTTAGGAATGATCTGATCAGTGTCGACGTTGGAACGATTCATCGCTGCAGCAATCGACGTATGAGTGGTATAGGGTTGCATATTCATTCTCCTCAAATGTGGGTTGCTGTGCAATTATTTCCAATGACGTAAGTCGACGAATTTACCGGCAACGGATGCTGCAGCGGCCATTGCAGGAGAAACCAGATGAGTACGTCCTCCTTTGCCTTGACGACCTTCAAAATTACGGTTGGAAGTTGATGCACTTCGTTGTCCCGGTTTGAGAAAATCTCCGTTCATGGCCAAACACATCGAACAACCTGGTTCTCGCCATTCCCATCCGGCTTCAATAAAAATTTTATCGAGTCCTTCACGTTCGGCTTGTTCTTTAACAGGGTAAGAGCCTGGAACCGCAATAGCTTGCACCCCATGTGCGACTTTCTTCCCTTCTAGCAATTTGGCTGCGGCGCGAAAATCTTCAATACGACCATTGGTGCAAGAGCCAATAAAGACCACATCAACAGCAACGTCAGTCAATTTAGTGCCTGCTTTTAAGCCCATGTAGCGCAATGCATTTGCAGCCGATGTCGATTTAATCAGATCACTGATCTGGCTTGGATCTGGTAATGGCTGGTCAACAGGTAATACTTGTTCAGGCGATGTTCCCCAAGTGACTTGTGGTGTGATCTGTGCGGCATCTAACTCGATTACTTTATCAAATTCGGCGCCTTCATCAGTGCACAGTGATTTCCAATAGGCAACGGCATCATCCCAATGGTCGTTTTGAGGTGCAAACTCACGGCCTTTAAGAAACTCGAAAGTTTTTTCATCAGGGGCAATCAATCCCGCGCGAGCACCTCCTTCAATGGCCATATTACATAAGGTCATTCGACCTTCCATCGAGAGCGCTTCAATGGCGGAACCTGCAAACTCAATCACATAACCGGTACCGCCAGCTGTACCAATTTTACCAATAATGGCCAGTGCAATATCTTTAGCTGTCGCATATTGGGTTAACTGGCCATCAACTTTGACTTGCATGGTTTTGGATTTTTTCTGTTGGAGGGTCTGAGTCGCCATAATATGTTCGACCTCAGATGTCCCGATACCAAATGCAAGCGCGCCAAATGCACCATGCGTCGCAGTGTGGCTGTCGCCACAACAGACAACCATTCCGGGATGAACAAAGCCATGCTCAGGCACCACAATATGGATAATCCCGTTGTATCGGTTACTCATATCATAGAGATTTAGGCCATTATCAGCACAGTTTTGCGCCAAGGTCTCAACTTGTTTTCGGCCAATCGGATCTTCAATTAAGTCACGATTTTTAGTCGGAATACAGTGGTCCATCGTTGCTAAAATGCTGGCAGGGTTACGGATTGAACGTCCTGCAACCCGGAGCCCTTCAAACGCTTGGGGACTCGTCACTTCGTGCATTAAATGGCGGTCAACATATAACAGTGGGGTGCCATTCTCTGGTTCATAAACGACATGCGCATCCCATATTTTTTCATACATTGTCTTTTTCATTGGATTTCCCACTTTGCTCCAGCCAGTTATCATAGATTCTGACCTTTATGACTTATAGCATCGATGTTGGCGAACAGCCCACTTTTAGGTGAACAAGAATAGCGGATATAGTGCGCTAAAACGAAGTAAAAGTGAAGTGTTATGTGCTAACTTATATTGAATAATTAAAATATTTGATAGATTAATTGGATCTTAGTGTCTTAATGATTGCTCCTAATTGATTAAAATTAGTGTTTATTGCCTATATATCCATATTTCATAAAAAGGGTGCTGATACGCAAGAGTTGGGGTTGTTTTGCAATCATTTCGGGAGGGGTAAGCAACATTGTTTTTCGAACATGTCGCGATTTTATAGTCACCTTCTCGACTCATCGAAAAAGCATAGCTATAATGCTGCGTCTTGATGAATGGGTGTAAATCCAAATTGCCGGTTTTCAGGAAGTTTGGTTCTATTTAGGTTCGCCAATGCTAGATGCGTTTTTTTGGGGGATCTGAGTGGCAATTAGCCATAGAGTTGGGTTTGTTTGAAAGTATGTCACTTTGACAATGAAGCTCGAAACAGGCCTAATAGAACCATGCTTTCTAGCACTAATCGAATGATTTACTCTAGTGGAAAAGTCAGTATTAGCTGACTGATATGAGGAAAAAAAATGCAGGTTTCATTAGAAACGACTGAAGGTCTGGAACGTCGTCTATCTATTGCTATTGATGCTGATACGATTGACCAAGAAATCAAACAAGCAGTTCGTGATATTGCTAAACGTGAACGTATGCCAGGTTTTCGCCCTGGGAAAGTTCCTGCGTCAGTGATTGCAAAACGTTACGGTGACGCAATTGCAGAAGATGTAAAAGACAAAGCAATGCAGCGTCATTTCTATGAAGCAGTGATGCAAGAAAAAGTGAATCCAGCTGGTGCACCAACTTTAACAGCTGGTGAATCAACTGACGGTCAGTTCCACTTTACTGCAACTTTTGAAGTTTTCCCTGAAGTGACGTTGAGCGATTTTGCGCAATTAGAAGTTGAGCGAGTATCATCAGAAGTGGCTGACAGTGATGTCGATGCGATGATTGAAACGTTACGTAAGCAACGTGTCAGCTGGCTGGACAGCGAAGCTGCGTTGGCTGATGGCGGACGTGCGACATTAGATTTTCTTGGCAAAATTGATGGTGAAGAGTTTGAAGGTGGTAAAGCTGAAGGCTTTTCACTGGAAATCGGTTCTGGCCGTATGATCCCTGGTTTTGAAGAAGGTGTTGTCGGTCACAAAGCGGGCGAAGAATTTACCATTGAAGTCACTTTCCCTGAAGACTATCATGCGGAAAACCTGAAAGGTAAAAAAGCTGAATTTGATATTAAATTGACTAAAGTTGAAGAAGCCGAGTTACCTGAAGTAACGGCTGAATTCATTATTCAGTTTGGTATTGAATCAGGCGATCTTGACGAGTTAAAAACTGAGCTGCGTAAAAATATGGCACGTGAGCTTAACCAGAAACTCAAAGCTGATGTGAAAGATTTGGTCTTGAACAAGTTGGTTGAAGCCAATGATATCGTGGTGCCTAAAGCATTGGTTGATGGTGAAATCGAACAACTTCGTAAGCAGGCAATGGAACGTTTTGGCGGCCAAACTAACGCGAAAAACTTACCGCAGCTGCCTGATGAGTTGTTTAGTGAACAAGCTGAACGCCGTGTTAAAGTTGGTTTATTGTTAGGTGAAGTGATTAAAACCAATGAGCTTGATGCGAATGAAGAAAAAATTCAAGAGCATTTAGCCGAGATTGCTTCAGCATATGAGCAACCAGAACAACTGATTGAGTACTACAATAACAACAAAGAGCTGAAAGAAAACCTAGCGAACGTTGTTTTAGAAGAACAGGCCATTGAATTGATTCTTGAAAAAGCGAAAGTAACTGAAGTTACGCGTAGTTTTGATGAAATCATGAACAAGTAAATCATTCCCTATTGGGTTTGATTTGACTTTAGCCGTGAAGGCTTGCTTATAATGGCTCGGTAGGTTTATTTCTCCCGAGCCATTTTGTTTAAGGAAGAGTGCATTGATGTCAACAAATTATCCCGATATGAGTAACCCTCTCGCCGCCTTGGTGCCTATGGTTGTTGAACAGACATCCAAAGGTGAGCGCTCTTACGATATCTTTTCTCGCCTGTTAAAAGAGCGAGTAATTTTTCTTACAGGGCAGGTAGAAGACAATATGGCCAATCTGATTGTGGCCCAGTTATTGTTTTTAGAATCTGAAAACCCAGAAAAAGATATTTTCCTCTATATTAATTCTCCAGGTGGTGTAATTACAGCTGGCATGGCGATTTATGATACTATGCAGTTCATTAAGCCAGACATTAGCACGGTGTGCATGGGGATGGCTGCAAGTATGGGATCATTTTTGTTGGCAGGTGGGGCGCCGGGCAAACGCTACTGTCTACCAAATTCGAAAGTGATGATTCATCAGCCGTTAGGTGGCTATCAGGGGCAGGCATCAGATATTGAAATTCATGCCAATGAGATCATCAAAACAAAACGCCAGATGAACGAGTTACTCGCTCATCATACCGGGCAATCGTATGAACAAATTGCTCTGGATACCGATCGTGATAACTATATGAGCGCAGAAGAAGCTAAAGCATATGGTCTAGTGGACGATATATTTATTAATCGCGGTTAAGTTAATTTGAAAAGTATGTAGAGTGTGATCATCATCGATATAACCGCATAAAGCGATGATTAGCTCTGCAGTTGTGAGGTTAGCCAATGACAGATAAACACAAAGGTGATGGAGACAGCGGTAAACTGTTGTACTGCTCATTTTGTGGGAAAAGTCAGCATGAAGTTCGCAAATTGATCGCAGGCCCTTCGGTTTATATCTGTGATGAGTGTGTGGAACTGTGCAATGATATTATCCGCGAAGAGATCAAAGATATATCACCCAAGCACGAAGGTGAGTCACTGCCTGTGCCCAGAGATATTCGTGCGCATTTAGACGAGTATGTGATAGGTCAAGAGCAGGCAAAAAAAGTACTGTCAGTCGCGGTCTATAACCACTACAAGCGTCTGCGTAATGCAGGCAAAGGCAATCAGGTTGAGCTAGGTAAAAGTAATATCTTACTGATTGGCCCAACAGGTAGTGGTAAAACCTTGTTGGCTGAAACGATGGCTCGGTTATTGGATGTTCCATTTACAATGGCTGATGCAACGACGCTGACTGAAGCGGGTTATGTGGGTGAAGATGTTGAAAATATCATCCAAAAACTGCTGCAAAAATGCGATTATGATGTTGACAAAGCTGAGCGTGGTATTGTCTATATTGATGAGATTGATAAAATTTCACGAAAATCAGACAATCCATCGATCACCCGGGATGTGTCTGGCGAGGGTGTTCAACAAGCATTGCTAAAACTGATTGAAGGGACTGTTGCATCGGTTCCACCACAAGGTGGTCGTAAACATCCACAGCAAGAATTCTTGCAGGTTGATACATCGAAGATTCTGTTTATCTGTGGTGGCGCATTTGCGGGTTTAGATAAGATCATTGGTCAGCGCTGTGATACTAACAGTGGGATTGGTTTTGGTAGCGATGTTAAAACAACTGAGCAAAAGCGTACGATATCTGAAACCTTTGCTAACGTTGAACCTGAAGATTTAGTTAAATATGGGTTGATTCCTGAATTTATTGGTCGTTTGCCTGTGGTTGCGACATTGACTGAATTGGATGAGTCGGCTCTGGTACAGATCCTCAGCGAACCTAAAAATGCGTTAACCAAGCAATATGGCGAGCTATTCAAGCTAGAAGATGTTGAACTTGAGTTCCGTGAAGATGCGTTGCAGGCGATTGCACATAAAGCGTTAGCACGTAAAACGGGTGCTCGTGGCTTGCGTTCAATTGTTGAAGCTGTTTTGTTAGATACTATGTATGAATTGCCGTCATTGGACAATGTCAGTAAGGTGGTTATTGATGGTACGGTGATTGGTGGCGAGAGTGATCCATTAATTATCTACTCGAATAAAGACCAAGCGAAAGCATTATCTGGCGAATAAGTTGAAAAAGATGGCTCGATGATCGAGCCATCTTTTTACATCAGTGTTACACCTTCCTTCACAATTGGCTTAATAGTGCTCAGTTAGGTGCTTTTTGTCAGTTTTTATCACCTCTTTGATTGAATCTACGCACCGCACCCCAATATACTGAAGATAGCGAATTTATATTTCAGCTAAGGCAGAGAGGATCCAATGACCTTAGAGCGTTCAGAAAGCATTACCATGCCCGTATTACCACTTCGTGATGTTGTGGTTTATCCCCATATGGTCATCCCTCTATTTGTGGGACGCAAAAAGTCTATCCAATGTCTTGAAACGGCAATGGAGCACGATAAACAAGTGCTACTCATTGCTCAAAAGGATGCATCAACTGATGAACCGAATGTTGATGAACTTTATGATGTTGGGACAGTTGCGAATATTCTCCAGTTACTAAAACTGCCTGATGGGACAGTGAAAGTACTGGTAGAGGGGAGCCAACGAGCTAAATTAAGTGAGTTTACAGATAATGAAGACTACTTCGAAGCTCGTATCCAATTTATTCAATCTGAGCCGATTGATGAGCGAGAACAAGAAGTATTAGTTCGCTCAGCTATTTCGCAGTTTGAAGGCTATATTAAGTTAAATAAAAAGATTCCCCCCGAAGTTTTAACTTCCGTTTCTGGGATTGATGACGCGGCTCGTCTAGCCGATACCATGGCCGCTCATATGCCGTTGAAATTGGCAGATAAGCAAAAAGTGTTAGAGATAGCCAGCGTGACCGCGCGACTGGAATATTTAATGGCCATGATGGAGTCGGAGATCGACCTATTGCAGGTTGAGAAAAAAATTCGTACTCGCGTCAAAAAACAGATGGAAAAAAGCCAGCGCGAATATTATCTCAATGAGCAAATGAAGGCGATTCAAAAAGAACTCGGCGAGATGGACGAAGGTCAAGATGAATTCGAAGTTTTAGCGCAAAAAATTGCAGATGCCAAAATGCCGCAAGAAGCACGCGAGAAGACTGAAGCGGAATTGAACAAACTCAAAATGATGTCGCCTATGTCTGCTGAAGCAACGGTGGTTCGCGGTTACGTTGATTGGATGATCAGTGTTCCTTGGACTAAGCGTTCTAAAGTGAAAAAAGACTTGGCGAAGGCCGAAGAGGTTCTCGATACAGATCACTATGGCTTAGAGAAAGTCAAAGAGCGTATTTTAGAATATCTGGCTGTGCAAAATCGAACCAATAAACTTAAAGGCCCTATTTTATGTTTGGTTGGGCCTCCAGGGGTTGGGAAAACTTCGCTTGGTCAATCAATCGCTCGCTCAACAGGTCGTAAATATGTACGGATGGCATTAGGTGGGGTCCGTGATGAAGCAGAAGTTCGTGGCCATCGTCGCACTTATATTGGCTCAATGCCTGGTAAACTGATTCAGAAAATGGCCAAAGTAGGGGTAAAAAACCCGCTATTCTTATTAGATGAGATCGACAAAATGTCATCGGATATGCGAGGGGACCCGGCGTCCGCTTTGCTTGAGGTGCTTGATCCCGAACAGAATAATAGCTTCAATGACCACTATTTGGAAGTTGACTACGATTTGTCTGATGTGATGTTTGTTGCGACCTCGAATTCAATGAATATTCCAGGTCCATTGCTTGATCGTATGGAAGTGATTCGTTTGTCCGGTTATACCGAAGACGAGAAGTTGAACATTGCCAAGCAGCATTTGACTGATAAACAAATCAAACGCAATGGTTTGAAACCAAATGAGCTGACGATTGAAGATAGCGCTATTACTGGTATTATTCGCTATTTTACGCGTGAAGCAGGGGTGCGTGGGTTAGAGCGTGAAATCTCTAAAATCTGTCGCAAAGCTGTGAAAAAAATCTTGCTGCATCCTGAGGTAAAACATATATCTGTGGATGGTGACAACCTTCATGATTATTTAGGTGTACAGCGTTTTGATTATGGAAAAGCGGAAGAACATAACCGGATCGGTATGGTTACCGGGCTTGCATGGACGGAAGTGGGAGGTGATCTACTCACGATTGAAACCGCTTCGGTTCCCGGCAAAGGTAAAATGACTCAGACTGGCTCATTAGGTGATGTCATGTTAGAGTCCATCCAAGCTGCTATGACTGTGGTTCGTGCGCGAGCTGACAAGTTAGGTATTAACCCTGACTTTTATGAAAAACGAGATATCCATGTACATGTGCCTGAAGGGGCAACCCCCAAAGATGGCCCAAGTGCTGGGATTGCAATGTCGACTGCACTTGTCTCTGCATTAACGGGTAATCCAGTGCGCGCCGATGTTGCTATGACCGGTGAGATTACGCTGCGTGGTGAAGTACTTCCTATTGGTGGTCTCAAAGAAAAACTGCTCGCGGCGCATCGCGGCGGGGTTAAGCTTGTCTTAATACCCAAAGAGAATGAGCGGGACTTGGAAGAGATTCCAGACAACGTTAAAAGAGAATTGGACATTCGTCCTGTTCGTTGGATAGAAGAAGTATTAGAGCTGGCATTAGAGCGTAACCCGTTTGGTGTCGAATTCGTTACTAAAAATGCTGAAACCGCTTGAGCTCAGGCGCTTGATAAATAATAATTGTCAGCTCAGCGCATAAGAGCTGGCAATTATAGCTATGTAAAAGCCTTCAGGATGATAAGGCTTACTGGCATTTGGATTAGTCACTAAAGGGGATTCTTGTGAATAAAGCTCAGTTAATTGATCAAATAGCAGACAGCGCTGATTTGTCTAAAGCGGCGGCTAAGCGAGTATTAGATTCTATACTTGAAGTGATTCAAGATTCACTTCAAGCTGGCGATGCCGTCAGTATTATTGGTTTTGGGACGTTTGATGTGAGAGAGCGAGCTGCGCGCAGTGGCCGTAATCCACAGACAGGTGCCGCGATCGAAATTCCTGCAGCGAAAGTTCCGGCATTTAAAGCTGGCAAGTTGCTTAAAAATGCAGTAAATCAATGAGTCATAATTCGCTGCATAACCGCAGAGCGCATCAATGATGCGCTTTTTCGTTATCTAAACGTCGTTAAAGAGTGAACCAAAGCATGTTGGATAAGATTCAAGAGGGGGGCCAAAGCTTAGTCATTAAGATTATTCTTGGTCTAATCATTGTATCATTTGCCTTAGCTGGAATCGGTAGTTATGTTGCATCGCCCAGTGCAAGCTATGCTGCTAAAGTTAATGGGGACGTTATTTCACAGGCTGAATTTCAGCAAGCCTATCAAAATGAACGCCAGCAAATGCAGAGCCGGTTTGGCAGTGCATTTTTGCAACTAGCGGATAATCCGCAATATATGGCTCAGTTGAAAAAAAATGTATTGCAACGCTTAGTTGATCAAAAGCTGATCGATCAACAATCAAAAGCGATGAGAATTAGCGTCTCAGACGCTCAAGTTAAACAAGCTATTTTAGCAATGGCTGCTTTTCAAAAAGATGGGCATTTTGATAATGCAACCTTCCGCCAGCGTTTAGCGACGGCTGGGTTGACGCCTGCGCGTTTTAGCCAGTTGATTCGTAAGGACCTGATGAATCAGCAACTTCAAAGCGCTTTATTTGCAACGCAATTTACATTACCAAATGAAGTGACTCAGTTGGCTAATTTGCAGAGTCAGACTCGTCAGTTTAGTTATGTCGCAGTGCCTGGTGATAAATTTGCTGATGATGTAAAGGTCACAGATAAAGAGCTTAACAATTATTATCAAGCACACCTTCAGCAATTCCGCTCACCTGAAATGGTTAGTTTTAACTACATCCTGGTTGATGCGAAGCAATTGGCTAAAACCATTCAGGTCAGTGATCAACAAGCGCAAAGCTATTTGAATAATCATGCCAATGATTATCAATTGCCTGCACAGCGCCATGTTGCTCATATCTTAATTAAATTTGGTAAGGATCCAGCCCAAGCTAAAGCCAAAGCCGAAGCGATTGAAAAACAACTTAAAGATGGTGCTGATTTCGCAGCACTGGCTAAAAAAGATTCGCAAGACACTTTTAGCGCCAAAAAAGGCGGCGTGTTAGATTGGTTCCAGAAGGGTGTTATGCCTGCAAATTTTGATAAGGCGGCATTTGGCCTTGCCAAAGTGGGTGACATTAGTTCCGTGGTGAAAACGAAATATGGTTATCATATTATTAAGCTGTTAGGTATCCAAAATTCAAAAATGCCATCACTGGATAGTGTCAAAGCGAAGGTCGTGAAAAAAATTCAGCAAGATCAGGCTATGACTCAGTTCTATGATCTGTCACAGAAGTTGAGCAATCTTTCTTTTGAAATGCCTGATAGTTTAGATCAGGTTGCTAAACAGATGGGTGTTAAAGTGCTCTCAGCGACAAATGTGACACGAGCTAATTTACCTGGAGATCTGCAAAATCCAGAAGTGGTTAAACAAGTCTTCTCTCAAGACGCGATTGAAAAGAAACAAAATAGTAATGTCATCAATCTTAGTCCTGAACAAGCTGTTGTTGTCCGACTGACAGGCCACCAAGCAGCTAAGACTCAACCATTTGATAAAGTAAAAGATCAAGTGACTAAGAGTTTTGTTGCACAGCAGCAACTTAAACTTAGTCAAGCTTATGCTAAGAAGTTGCTTGCAGCAATTGCCAACCCTCAGCAATTTGCGCAGCTAATTCAAGCTAAAGGTCTTCAAGAACAGCAAGTGAAAGCAGTGACGCGTAATGATCAAGAGCTGGACCCACAACTGCTCCAACAGGTGTTCTCAATGCCTCATCCGAAGGCTGGTAAAGAACCTTCGCAAGTGGTGCAATTAGCGAGTGGTGATTCTTATGTGGTTAAGCTATTAAACGTTGCTCAACCGAAGCCTGATGCAAAATTAGATGGGCAGATTGCTCAAAAATTGCAAGGGTACTTTGTCAATGAGGATTATCGATTACTGCTAGACTATTTAAAAAGTAAAGCAAACATTGAGTATAATGGTTAAGACAAAGCAAGTGAACCAGCCGCTGATTCGTCGGCGGCGGCTGGTTATTTTATTGTTAGCAGCAACGACTCTTGTTGTGGCTGCGGTGGCTGTTAGTTACTATGGCTTCTATTATCACCCACAGATAGTGAATCCGTTGGTGGGTAGATGGCGTTCGGCTGAACCTTATTTTGGTAAAACAGAAGAGCTTGTATTTACTGAGCGTGGTGTTTTACGTCATGGTAGTTTGATTAATACGCAATATAAAATTCAAGGTCGCACCATCTACGTGACCACCAATGTCGATAGCTATAAGTATGAAATATCTCGCGATTTAGAGCGGCTATTTATTCGTATGCCACGAGTTGGAAAATTGACTTACAATCGGGTTGGTCCAGTACCTAAGGCGCTTCTCGAATCTAAATAGTGGATGGTCATTCATCTCCCAACAGCACTTAGTTGAAGACTAAAAAGCCATGCTTAAAACATGGCTTTTTTATTTGGGCTTGCTGAAGAAATTAGACTTCAAGCGGTGTGAAATCAACTAATGGACTGACATCAGCATCGTAATCGACGCCATCTAAGCCAAAGCCAAATAATTTCATAAACTCATCTTTATAGAGTTGATAGCTGGTCTGTTCTTTGAGGTTTTCTGTGGTGATAGTTGGCCACATATCACGACACGTTTGTTGAACATCGTCACGTAGTTCCCAGTCATCTAAACGGATGCGGTTCCCTTCATCTGTACTAATCTGCTTATCATCACTACATAAACGTTGTTCAAAAAGTCGTTGGATTTGCTCTATGCAACCTTCATGAATGCCTTTTTCCTGCATAATTTTAAAGACGAGTGACAGATACAATGGCATTACTGGAATGGCTGCACTTGCTTGTGTGACGACACTTTTTAATACGGTTACATTGGCTCTACCATTGAGTTCGCTTAGATTGGTGTTAATTGCTGCTGCTGCGCGGTCTAAGTCCTTTTTTGCCTGCCCGATAGTGCCATGCCAGTAGATAGGCCAAGTCAGATCAGCACCGATATAACTATACGCGACGGTATGCGCACCATCGGCTAGAACATTGGCTTCTTTAAGCGCTGCAATCCAAAGTTCCCAATCTTGGCCACCCATTACTTTTACGGTGTTATCGATTTCTTCTTGGTTTGCCGCTTCAATATTAGCCTCAAAGATAGCATCTTTATTTGTATCAACTGCTGTTGCAGTATAAGTGCAGTCAATGGGTTTTAACGTTGAGCGGATTAGCTCACCCGTATCTGGCATTTTGCGTACAGGGGAGGCTAATGAATAAACAACTAGATCAACTTTGTCTAAGTCAGCTTTAATTTGCTCAATTGTTGCTTGGCGGATTTCATCTGAAAATGCATCGCCATTAATGCTTTTAGCATACAAACCGCTTTGATGAGCCGCTTTTTCAAACGCTGCACTATTGTACCAGCCAGCTGAGGCTGTTTTTTTCTCAGTGGGTGCTTTTTCTAAAAACACGCCTAATGTTGCAGCACCACCGCCAAATGCGGCAGTAATCCGTGAGGCCAGACCATATCCAGTCGAAGCCCCAATCACAAGAACTCGCTTGGGAGCATTGTTGAGTTGGCCTTTGCTTTGAACGTAGCCTATCTGCTCGTTCACATTAGCTTCACAGCCAATGGGATGTGTGGTCGTGCAAATAAATCCACGAATTTTGGGTTTAATAATCATTATTTGGTTCCTTTGGCTTATTCAGTTATTAACCGGATAAGGCGATTGTAAAACTGAGGTATAATATCACAACCTGATTGCAATCCAGTCGCAGATTCTATGGTGAGCTTATTTTTTAAACTCAGTGTTATATGCATTGAGCAGCCGCTGCGTTATTTCATGCTGAGGTTGTTCAAATAATGTTTGCGTCGTTGCCCATTCGACAATTTCACCTTGATGCATCACTGCCACCTGATCACTCATATGGCTGACCATTCCCAAATCATTAGACACAATGATATAGCTCAGTGCAAACCGCTCTTGTAACTCAAGTAATAAGTTGATGATCTGAGATCGTACCGAGACATCAAGTGATGAAATACTTTCATCTGCGACGACTATTTTTGGATTGAGAATTAAAGCGCGTGCCAATGCTACTCGCTGTTTTTGGCCATTACTTAACATTTGTGGGTAGTACTGAGCATGTTCTGGCAGTAATCCAACCAGTTTTAAAGTGGATGCAATACGCTGCTTACGTTGTTGTTCCTGAAGATAGGTATTTAGTGCCAGCGGAACTTCTAAAATTTGGCCAATACGGCAACGAGGATTAAGCGATGTATTCGGATCTTGAAAAATCATCCGTATCAGCTTACAGCGTTTACTATGCTCACCATATTCAAGGGGTTCGCCATTGATACAGATTTCACCTTCTGTTGGCTGATTAAGTCCCGCAATTAAGCGGGCGAGAGTCGATTTACCTGACCCTGACTCACCAATAAGTGATAGCGTATGCCCTTGTTTAAGCGTGAGATTGATCGATTTTAAGATCTCAATCTTGCGGCGTTTAAACCAGGTATTATGAACTTGGACCTGCTGCGATAAATTGGTGATCTCTAATAAAGCACTCATCCGTTGTTTTCATCCCAATTGAGTGGGTAATGGCAGGCGAAATAATGCCCTTTAAACTGCCTTAGTGGCGGCTGTTGAACACACTCTCGTTGTGCCCGTGGGCAACGTGGGCCAAGTCGGCAGCCAATAGGCAGATGCTGTAAAGAAGGCGTCGCTCCAGGTAATGATGGCAATCGGCTTTTAGGTATTAAACCATCTCGAAAATTCGGCACTGCATCAATTAAGGCCGATGTATAAGGATGATTTGGATTTTCTAAAACCTGCTTGGATTGGCCTGATTCCACAGTTTGGCCGCAATAGAGCACGGTGACCTGATCGGTTAAATCGGCTAGTGTGCGAAAATCGTGGCTGACCAACAAAATCGCGGTGTTATTGAGTTTATTCAGTTTGTCCAGTAGACGTAAGATCTGCATCGCAGTGGTCGTTTCCATCGCAGTGGTTGGCTCATCAGCCACTAATAACCTTGGTTGACCTGCAATAGCCATAGCGATCATGATCTTTTGGCAGATGCCATCAGAGAGTTGATAGGGATAGCTATGCATCACTTTGTGTGGATTTTTAATGCCTACTCGATGAAGTAGTTTTCGCGCTTCTCGGTTACGCCAATGAATACGTTGCCAAAAATGGCCCTTAAATAAACTCCAAGGGATCGCTTCACGCAGTTGTTCGCCAACTTTTTCGGCAGGATCAAGACAACTGGCGGGTTCTTGAAAAATCATTGCAATTTCGCGACCCATGATTTCGCGGCGTTGTTTAGGGGTGAGGGTTAATAAATCTAATTTACCCAACCGCATGCGATCGGCTTGAATTCGCCAAGTTGGTTTGGTCACGCCCAGTATTGCTTTGGCAATTAAGCTTTTACCTGAACCTGATTCACCGACCAGTGCTCTGATCTCACCTTCAGCCATTGTGATACTGACGCGCTCGACCGCTTTAACCAATCCGGTTGGTGTTTCGATTTCAATGGTGAGATTACGAATATCTAATAATGCCATTATTCGATCCCTTCATTCAACGCATGGCGGAGACCTTCACCGACCAAGTTGACCATTATAATTGAGATCATGATCGCCACTCCAGGCATAATAACGGTCCAAGGTGCAACCAGCAATAAATCTCGACTTCCACCCAGTAATGCCCCCCATTCGGGAAGTGGCGGCTGGGCGCCAATGCCGATAAAGCCCAAAGCGGTAATATCTAAAATAGCAGACGATAGTGCGCGGGTTGTTTGCGTGACAATGGTCTCAGTAATGTTAGGCAAAATGCCATACTTGAGAATATGTAGATTTGAGGCCCCATCCAGCTTAATGGCTAGCAGGTACTCTTTTTGCATTTGCTCTACGACAACCGTGTAGGTTGAGCGTAAAAACTTGGGAATTTGAGCCAATGTGACGGCTATTAATGTCACATTTAAGCCCATGCCCATCACTGATACTAATAACAGCGCAAGCAACAATGAAGGGATTGATAAGGCTGTATCCATGAGATGGTGCAAAATGCTGGATTTATAGCCCCGTGTTACGCCTGCCAATATACCGATAGGTACCCCGATAATTAAAGCAACGATAACAACGCCTAAAGCACCACCAAAGGTTAGGCGTGTACCGTAGACAAGCCTAGAGAGCATATCGCGGCCTAAATCATCAGTGCCTAGGAAATGGTTCATGATCCCTTTATTATCCCAGTAAGGGGGATAGAGCAGCAGATTACTAGTTTGATCAATCGCATGGCCGACAATAAGTGGGCCAATAATCGACAGTAAGATAAATAGTGCTACGCCCCATAATCCCAGCATCGCCATACGGTCGTTACTGAAACTACGCCAGATCCGAACTGGGGTTGAAGGAATATATTCTTGGGCAAAAATATTAGAGTTGCTCATAGATCTCCTTGCGCCGTATCGGGTAGGTGAGCGCGGTAAATAGATCGGTCAAAATAGTGGCGCAAATGACAAAACTTGCAACGACCAACATTCCCCCGCGAATGGCAATGTAGTCGTGTTCATAGACTGCGGTGATCAACCAGCGGCCAATACCTGGCCATGAAAATACCATTTCCATGACCATAGCCATGGTCAGTACACTGCCAAATTGAAGCCCCAAAGTGGGAAATATAGTGGGTAAGGTATTGCGTAGTGCATGGCGTAGTACGATCTCTGTTTTAGATAAGCCTTTTAGCGCAGCGGCCTTAATATAATTTTCTTGCATAACCTTTGTCATGGCAGTTGAAAGCTGCTTAATGACCTCAGTTGTTGGCAAAATGGCTAACACTAATGCAGGTAATATTAGGTGATGAATCACCGACCATAGTGCAATAGAACTCATTTGATCATTCGGCATGAGTAAGGCGTCAATAATCCCGAAGCCAGTCACATGAGGAATGGGGAATAAGGGATTAAAACGTCCGGCAACGGGAAACCAGCCCAACTCCAGTGAAAAATACATGATACAGAGAATAGCTAACCAAAATACTGGAATGCTATAACCTATCACGGTCAAACTGAGTATGGCTCGACGGATCCAATGTCGACGAAACAGTCCAGAGATTGTTCCAAGTGGGATTCCAATGATTAATGAAAGAATAAACGCCGAGAAACAAAGTTCCAGAGTTGCAGGGAATACTTGTAATATTTCTTGCATAACGGGGCGACCCGTCACGTGCGAAACGCCCAAATGGCCATGTATGTTATTCCATAAAAATTGCCCAAACAGTATGATGGGGTTGCCGGTCACCGGCACCATTCCCCCGACTTGATAACGATCCAATAAAAATGCAATCAAATTAAGTATTAGCAGGGTGATCAGCAATAGCATGATCCGCCTGATGAAGTAACGTAGCATCGTTTACTTCCTGTTCATGTGAATAGGGTGACATCATCCATATTTCATTATAACTGTATAATGAGGTGGTTAATGGCTCCATCATAAGCCGCTGAGTTTAACATCTCTGAGCTAAAACCTCTCATATCGGTGATGGATAAAGGATGAATTATAAAAGGCTCCTCTTGTTTGTATCTACATTTTTAAGATTTTTTTCTAAAAAATAGAAAAATTTGTAAAAATTTCATAAAGATAATTAAAAAAGCAAGGCTTCTTCAACACCACCTTTTCGGTTAAACTATGATCATTTAGTGGGGTGAAGGCGGAGAATTGATTTGCGATCATCATGGCAGATGAAGAGTAACGAGTGGTTTAAACGCGGAAGTGACCAATATCTGCGTATTGCTGTGACTGGATTACGCCGAAGCGGCAAGACAACGTTTATGACGGCATTGGTGGATGCTTTACTACATGCTGATGCAAGTGCTTTCCCTCTGTGGCAGGTCGCTGCCAGTGGGCGTTTGATGGGAAGTAAACAGGCACACTATGAGAGTTTACATATTCCCACTTTCCCCTATGCCCAACAACGAGAGATGTTGTCGCAGGGACTATGGCCCCAGGCAACAGAAACGCTTAATGAAATTCGTCTGGTGATCCGCTATCAACCCAGTGGTGCGATTCGCCAGCGATTATTTCATCATCGGGATCTCTATTTAGATTTGTTTGACTACCCGGGCGAATGGCTGCTGGATCTTCCTTTATTAGAACAATCTTTTCAGCAGTGGAGTGACAGCATGCAGCAAGCCTTTGCGCTAACTCCGGTACCCACACAAAAACTGTTCAACCAATTAAGTCAGCTTGATTCGGCTCGGCCAGCCAATGATTACCCGTTAGATGCGATTGCTGAGGATTACCAGCATTATCTTATTGCCGCCCGTGATGTGGGGGGATATTGGTTGCAACCGGGGCGATTTTTATTGCCAGGCGAGCTTAAAGGCGCCCCTGTTTTGGCTTTTTTCCCGTGGTTTGGACAACCGGTTAAACACCCCGAGCAATTATCTGAGGATAGCTGTTATCGCGTTTTACAACGGCGTTATAACTATTATCGCGATCAGGTGGTCGCGCCATTTTATAGAGATTATTTCAGTCGATTTGATCGTCAGGTGGTGCTGGTTGATGTGCTCGACGCACTTAACCATGGCGAGGGTGCCATATTGCAAATGCAAAAAGCGCTGTGCCAAGCACTCGAGAGTTTTCATTATGGACGGCGTCACATATTTAACCGACTTTTTTCGCCTCGTATTGATAGAGTCGTGTTCGCCGCTTCACAGGCTGATCGCGTGACACTTGACCAATATCCTGCGTTGGCGCTACTGCTTGATGAACTGTTAGCGCCAGCGGTCAACCGCATCCGCTTTAGCGGCACCGCTTATCAAACCATGGTTACCAGTGCTGTGGTGGCGACAGAACAAGGTCGTATCCATGGTCAGTCAGCCCTTCGCGGTCGTGATCTAAGCAGTGGAGAGATGATTAATGTGTTTCCTGGTGGGGTTCCTCGTAGTATTCCTGAGTCATCATTTTGGCAGCAGCATCACTTCGATTTTCCGCAATTTTTACCCCCTTCAAAGCCCTTAAATCAGCTGCTTCCCCATATGCGAATGGATGCGTTGTTAGAGTATCTTGTTGGTGATAAGTTGTCATGAAGCGACAGACTAGTTATAACCCAGCACTTAAATGATGAGGAGTAATTGATGAACGTTCCCCCACGCCAAGATTATCCAGATAAAGAGTCATCGTCCTCATCGGTGGATGAACCGTTAGGGCAACGTCGTGACTTTTCGTCAGAAAATGTCGATTGGCAAGCATATTCTGAAGAGATGATATCTCCCATCGTCGAACCGATTATATCCACTGGACCTTCACGGCTACGTTGGTACTGGCGAGTCGCTTTTAGCAGTGGATTATTCATTTTGTTGTGGCCACTATTTACTTCACTGTATTCATTGATTTATGAGCCCCTTGCGTTAAATCAGTTATTTGCAATCAGTGTGGTTGTGTTAAGCGTGGTGGTGTTGATTGCTATCGGTTATGAATGGTGGGCGGTGTTTTGTTTGTCGATGCGTCAAAAACACAGCCACGATTGGTTGCAACATACCAATCAATATTCGGTCACAAAGCTTCGTCGTCAATGTGCCAAGATGGCGAGCTCAATGCATTGCTCTCAAACGCAGTGGCAACAGTCGATACAGAATTATCATGAGCCCTCAGAAATTTTATCGATTTTTGAGCAACAAGTGCTCAGTGAACAGGATAAGCGCGCCAAGGCATTGATATTAAAGTTTTCGTCGCAGTCGGCCGTTATGTTGGCCCTGAGTCCTTTTGCGAGTTTAGATATGGCTTTAATGATGTGGCGTAATTTACGACTCATGCGGTTACTGGCCAAATTGTATGGATTACCCAGCGGATTAATGATGCAGATGAGTTTGATGAAAATCATTCTTGGTAATATTGCTTTTGCTGGAGCGAGCCAAGTTATTGCCGATCTAGGGGTTGAAATGACAGGTACCAATTTAACTCGTAAGTTATCTGCGAGTATGGCTGATGGACTGAGTGCAGGATTGTTGACTGCGCGCCTAGGTTATAAATGTATGCAAGTTTGTCGACCATTGACGATTACATCACAACAACTCCCTAAATTGGCATCAATTCAGCGGCAGTTATTAAAAGATTTAGTCGTCATGACGTCTAAGAGATGATCATTGAAGGGCTGATCCGCTATATTGATCATACAGGACCGATAAGGAGTGTCATGATGACTAAAAAAGAACAACCTTTAAAGCTGAAGGTATTAAGCCATACGCAGATTGAGCAATTGTTGGCTCACCTTGACCATTGGCAACTACAGCATGTTGATGAATCGCCACGATTAGTCAAAAAATATCAGTGTCAACAATTTGCTGATGCGATGTTATTGGCTAACCAAATTGGCAATATCGCAGAATTGGAAAAACATCATCCACGACTGGTCATTCAATGGGGATGGGTACAGGTAAGTTGGTGGACATACCGCCAACAGGGCTTAACCGAAATGGATTTCATCATGGCCGCCCGCTGTGATGAATTGGCTGAACGAAGTGCAGGATAGTTATGAGATGTTTGGAAATAGTCTGTCCTTGTAGTATTGAAGTTATTTCCCATATTTTTGAAATACTGGCAGCGTACCAACTTTCTATTGATGGGATAGAGTCTGATCCGTCTGGCTTTATCTATATTGTGATTTCTGATTTAGATTTCGCTGATTTAAAGGAACTGTTAACCGGTATCCGCTGTTTAGATAGTGTTCTGGATGCCCGAGTCGTAGGAATGATCCCATCTGAATTAGGGGATCGCCAAATTCAATTATTGCTGGACCAAATTATATACCCTGTGTTGCTTGTTGATCGCAATGGCCTCATTTTGCATGCTAATCAGGCGAGCGCGTTCGCCTGTCAGAGTTTATTTGAACAGCTATTGGGGCGACCTCTCACTGACTTTGTAAAAGGCTTTTCTATCAGTCGTTGGCTGGGGAGTGGCAATGGGCGTACAGAGTTTGCTGAAGTGTACTTAGGCGAACGGCCTTATCGTGCGTTTGTTGAGCCACTCGCTGATGAGTTGTCGTTATCGCATTTTCCTAGTGTGTTGATGGTGTTCCGTTTGGAGGGACAATATGTCCCTAATTTAGATTTGGCCAGTATTCGCGACAGTTTTGCTCCATTTGGACTGATTGCTCAGGCTAATGAGTATTCCAGAGTTATCGAGCAATTGCAGCAGATAGCCCAACAGCCTAGACCGCTCCTGCTCTATGGTGAAGTAGGCAGTGGTAAACGTTTTTCTGCTAAGCTTCTAAACCATTTACAAGGAAATTCGCTCGAGAGTATGCCGGAATTGGCTGGCCCCATTGATGACACCGCTTTAGATGAACAGTTACTTGAAATTGCCATCAATCGCCCTGAAATGGTGTTGGTTTATCAATTAGAGAATTTCTCCTCGGAGCAACTGCCTCGAATCATGGCGCAGTTGAACAGTGTCAAACAGGTTACCTTTACGTCGCAATACAGCCCCGAGCGGTTGATCGAGCAAATTGGTAATGAGCTATTTTATTCTGGGATTGGTCAGTGTATTGAAATTGCGCCATTACGTAACCGTCCCGATGATATTGTCGCGTTGGCGCAAGCATGGTTGGATGAATATTATTTGAGCTTGGGGCGTTCTTCACTAGCTTTGAGTAAATCTGTGCAACAATTCCTTAAAAAATGTCAATGGCCAGGCAATATTGCTCAACTATTGCAGGTGTTACGTGATACTATGGCTAGAACAGGCCCAAGAGCCTGGATAGTAAGAGATATTCAATATGAGCATCGCCGACAGAAAAGCGAACCGATGGTAAGTGGTCTACTCGATAAGGATTATCATCAAGCGATGAACGACTTTGAACGATTGCTCTTGAGTTATCATTATCCACAGTATCCGAGTACACGTTCTTTAGCTAAAAAGCTGGGATTATCACACACTGCCGTGGCGAAAAAACTCAAAGAGCACAAGCTAACTTAGCCTACGAGGGCTTAGATTTCAGGAGTTGAGAATGAATCAGTATAAAATTGCATTGTTAGCTGGGGACGGGATTGGTCCAGAGATTATGCGTGAAGCGGTTAAGGTATTGAAAGCAATCGAAGCTCGTCATCGCGATGTGCAATTTGAGTTGCAACCCGCTTTATTTGGTGCCGCTGCTTATTTTGAAACAGGGAAGGCCTTTCCGCAAGAAACCATGCAAATTTGTGATGCAGCTGATGCTATCTTAAAAGGGACAATTGGTTTAAGCCACGAAGAGTCACAAAAAATACCTGTTGATGAACAACCAGAACGGGGTGCCTTATTGCCAATGCGTCGCCGCTATAATACCTTTGCTAATTTCCGTCCTGTGTATCTACCAAAAGAACTGGCATTTTTCTCGCCACTAAAAGAAGATATTATCGGTGATGGCATTGATTTTATGATTATTCGTGAATTGGTCGGTGGGCTTTATTTTGGTGAAAAAGTTACCGGTATCAATGAGCAGGGTAAGCGTTATGTTAAAGAAACGCTTGAATATAACGAAGACCAAATTAAAGCCATTGTAACGGTCGCCTTTGAAACGGCTCAATCAAGGAAAAAGGTCCTCCATAATATTCATAAAAGTAATGTTCTAAAATCTAGCGTCTTATGGAATGAGGTCGTCTCTGAAGTCGCAGTTGATTATCCAGATGTTGAAGTTAAACATATATTAGTTGATGCAGCCGCTACATATTTATGTCTTAACCCCGGACAATTTGACGTGATGGTCATGGAGAATATGTTCGGTGATATATTAAGTGACGAAGGCGGTGGGATTTTGGGTTCATTAGGTTTAATGCCGTCGGCCTGTGTGGGACCAGAAAAATCATACTATGAACCATCGCATGGGAGTGCGCCAGATATTGCTGGGCAAAATATTGCTAATCCATATTCGATGATAGGTTCAGTTGCCATGATGTTAGATATGAGCTTTGGAATGAAAAAAGAAGCACATAATTTATGGCAAGCAATGCGAGCAGTTTTTGCCGCGGGTTATTGCACACCAGATCTTGCTAAAGGTAAGAATGTAAAACTGATTAAGACAGATGAATTTGGTGATATGGTAGTTGCTGAATTGAATAAAATGCCAGTTACCTAACGTTTAACAGGGCGTGTTCAGGGCAGAACGAGCACCTAGACGGTACGCTGTTGATCAAAAAATAGCCGCTATTGCGGCTAATTAATATCATCTGTGGCGTATTACAGAGGAATAACATTCTCTGCTTGAGGGCCTTTTTGGCTCTGGCCCAGAGTAAACTCGACCTGTTGACCGTCTTTAAGGGTTTTAAAACCATCAGATTGGATAGCACTGAAGTGAACAAACACATCAGGTCCATTTTGTTGAGAAATAAAACCAAAACCTTTAGTTTCATTAAAGAATTTTACGGTACCAGTCAATCTATTGGACATATCACGATCCTGCAATAAAAAATATCTTCATAGTTCGCTTAAATAGAAGTGCTTACCAAGCATACGAGTATGAAACTCATAATCTAGTCAATGGCATGACACTATTAATTTAAACGTAATTTAGTATACACAGAGCCTTTATAGCTGCAAGCTGTTTCCAGCCAGTTATAAGAAAAATAAATTACATTTTTATTACTGTCATAAAAAATTAAATAACTTTGGGATCTATATCACGCTCATATGTATGTAAATAATTGATATTTTGCCAAATAGCTTGAATGCCATTTATTCGCGAATCACTAATATAATGACGTAGTCCTAGTGTTTCTAATCTTTCAATAATATTAATGGTCGAAATATCTTGTATACAGTGGTGATGAATAACAACTAAAAGAACCACCATTAACCCGCGAATAATCCGTGCTTCACTATCTAGCCATATAGCCTCATCGTGCAGATACACCCAACTACGACTTTCACAACCTTGGACTTCGTATTCGGCCCGATGTTGTGATTCTGAAAGTGGTGGCAATTTTTTTGCGAGCAATAACAGTTGTCGATAACGCTCTTCCCAGCTTTTAGCCTGTTGGAATAATTCACAAAGATCCGACCAAGAGGGGATGTTTTCTGATTGAGGATAGTTCATAAGCGATTAATATCGATAGCTTGTTGTAAAGTTTGAATGAATAAGTCAATGTCTGATTGAGTATTATAACTGGCCAGCGACACACGAATACTCCCATAACGCGTGAGAGCCTTGGTGATAGGCATCGCGCAATGATAGCCACAACGGATCGCTATTTGTTGCTCGTTAAGCCAACTGGTAATGTCAAATGGATGAACGTCAATGACCTCAAAAGCGATCACCGCACACTGCTGTAATGGTGTCGCGACTAGTTTTACGCCATCAATAGCTGCAAGTTGCGCGATTGTATAATTTAGGAGGTTTTGCTCGTAATCATGACGACCCGCATGCCAGCGACGAATAAATGTAACCGCTTGAGCCAGTGCCAAAGCACCATCGATATTGGGGGTGCCCGGTTCCAGCCGATAGGGGAGTTCACGATAACTTGCATTGTAATATCCGACCTCTCGGACCATTTCTCCTCCAAATCGCGTAGGGGTTAGCCGCTCTAAAAAATCAATTCGCCCGATGAGTGCGCCAATCCCTGTTGGCGCATACATTTTATGGCCAGAAAATACATAAGCATCACAATCAAGCTGCTTGATATCGACATCTAGATGAGCAACTGCTTGGGCACCATCAATCACGCATAAGGCGCCATATTGATGGGATAATTTGCTAATCAATGCCACATTATTGTGTGTGCCTAAACTATTGGCCACATGGCAGCAGGCAACGAGTGCAACAGAATGAGTGTTTAATAAATATTCGAATTGCGTTAAATCTAGATCCCCAGCTTCTGTTGTTGGAATAATCAGCAACTGCAGGTTGTTCTGTTGACATACCTGTTGCCACGGGATTAAGTTAGCATGGTGTTCTAAAGCTGAAACGATAATCGCCTGATTTTCTTGAAACTGGCCGGTTAAACCAGAGGCAATACGATTCAGTCCATCGGTGCTGCCGCTGGTCCAGATGAGTTGTTCAGTGTCTGCTCCGAGCCATGCGGCCACAGTGGTTCTGGCTTGTTCAAAAGCGATGGTGACTTGATTGGCAAGTAATGATGAAGAGCGATGCACGTTACTTCGCCCTTGCTGATAGTAGCTGACTAATGTTTGTACAACTTCATCAGGGAGCTGTGTCGTTGCCGCGTTATCTAGATAGATCCCCAACATATCTGAGCTAGAAAAACAGCTGAACTCACGGCGAAACGCAGTAGGGTCGAATAATGGCATGGCTAACACTCATTGAAAATAGGGAGCTATTGTAACCTGATTTTTAGTTGGCTTTAAGTCTCAGAGCAAAGTGTCTCAAGTGAATGAGCAATGAGTTGGATAGCATCATTTTGTGAAGGAGTTTGTAAGATTCTATCAAGGTGCGTGATTTTATAACTAGAAATGAAATTATATTTCGTATTAGTGTGAACGCTGATCTTTGTCAAGTTCATTGCTAGCTATTCGTATCACAATCTTAGGTAAGAAAGTGCCTTAATATAAAGCGGTTATCTTATCACCTTAGTCTCTGTATAGTGCACTTTTGGGTAGAACACTAACCGATGATATCCACAGACATGGGGCATTGTCATCGATAATTAATTCTGGCAACTGGCAAATTGGTCTGCTTAGAAGGTCCGTCCAGTTGCCTGCGAACGCATTAACGAACAGGAATTATTATGTCTAAATATCTCCGATGGGGAGTTTGGCTATTATTGAGTTTGAGTTTTCCGGCTCTAGCAGAACAACCCGTCCCTCATCTTCATTTAGTTGGCACACCGACAGCATGGCTATGCCTTATTGTTTTTGTTGTCGCTTATTTACTGGTTGCCAGTGAAGAATGGACCCAGTTACATAAATCAAAACCCGTATTGATCGCGGCTGGAGTTATCTGGTTTGCGATCGGCATTGCTGAACGGGGATCGCCACATGCGGCGTGGGTTGGAGAAGCTTTTAGCTCAAATTTAGAAGAGTATGGTGAGCTATTGTTGTTCTTGTTGGTTGCAATGACCTATATCAGTGCTATGGAAGAGCGCCGCGTCTTCGATAAATTGCGGTGTTGGTTGGTGAGTAAACAGCTATCGTATCGAACACTGTTTTGGTTGACTGGATTATTGGCCTTTGTTATTTCACCAGTTGCCGATAATATGACGACAGCTCTGTTGATGTGTGCCGTTGTCGTTAAAGTGGCTAAAGGTGAACGACGCTTCATTAATATGGCCTGTATCAATATTGTCGTTGCTGCTAATGCTGGCGGTGCTTTTAGCCCATTTGGTGATATTACAACATTGATGGTTTGGCAAAAAGGGGTGATTGGATTTAATCAATTCTTTGATCTGTTTTTCCCTGCTTTAGTGAGTTTTGTCATTCCCGCTGTCATTATGACTTTTTTCATTGCCCGAGGTCCGGTTAAATCCAGTAGCGAAGATATTTCAATGCAACGCGGTGCACGACGTATCATTGGCTTGTTCGTGCTTACGATTGTAACCGCGGTGATTGCGCATAATTCATTTGATTTGCCACCCGTGATGGGCATGATGATGGGGTTAGGTTACCTGCAATGTATGGGCTATTACTTGCGCCGTAGTTTCCCTCGTAAACTTGCTATGCACAAAGCAAAAGCTGAGCAAAGTGGTGACAAGCAAGCAATGAGTTATCTGGGAAGTGTTGTTCCGTTTGATGTGTTTAATCGCATTGCTCAAGCTGAATGGGATACATTACTATTTTTCTACGGCGTGGTCATGTGTGTCGGTGGATTAGGCTTTGTTGGCTATTTGGAGTTAGCTTCAACGGCGATGTATTCCAATTGGAATCCTACTTATGCCAATATTGCGGTCGGGGTGCTCAGCTCCGTTGTTGATAATATTCCGGTCATGTTTGCTGTCCTTTCTATGCACCCAGCCATGAGTGTTGGTCAATGGTTGTTGGTGACGATGACGGCTGGGATTGGTGGGAGTTTACTCTCAATTGGTTCTGCAGCTGGGGTTGCGCTGATGGGGCAGGCCAGAGGCTTTTATACTTTCTTTGGTCACCTTCGTTGGTCACCGGTTATTGCACTAGGGTATGTAGGGGGCATTTTAATGCACCTTTGGTTAAATAGTGCATTGTTTTAAAGAAATTATTCTAAGAGACCTGTTTTAAGAGAAAGAGAGCCGCACTAGATTCAGATTGCGGCTCATTTGTGTCAACTCCCTCTGGTTAGGAGAGGTTATCCGCACGCTATGAACATAGCGTGTAAATTCCTAAACCAGTAAATAATAAACATGCACCTCGGCGGATCCATTGCAAAGGTAATTTATCTACATGGTAGTAACCGAGTAACATCACAGGAATATTGGCAACACAAACTCCCAACGTACTGCCTATCACAACGTATTCAATGTTGTGGAATTTGGCTGCTAACAGCAGTGTCGCAATTTGCGTTTTATCCCCAATTTCAGCAATAAAAAACGTGATCAAAGTGGCTAAAAATGGGCCATAGCGCATGGCACTGTGTGATTCATCATTCATCTTATCAGGAAATAATGCCCAAATAGCGACCATAAAAAATGAAGCAGCGATAATCCAACGAGTGATATTAGGTTGCAACCATTGTCCGATAACAATTCCTAAATACCCTGCAATAAGATGATTTAAAAGAGTGGCTAGGACCATTCCAGCAATAATTGCGAGAGGTTTGCGAAACCGACAGGTCAGAATAAGTGCCAATAACTGTGTTTTGTCACCTAATTCAGCGATACTAACTGATACAGCCGAAGTGAACAATGCGTCCATGAAGTTTATTACCAAGAGGTGGGTCAGACAAAAACACAGTAGCATATCCATGACCCACCTCATTATTATTGGTGTTGGATAAGCGACTTGGTCTTGTCAGGCCAATATTGGCTGTGATTACCATGCCAAATGAGTGGCAAGAATGTTGACAATCACTCGCATCATATTTAGTGCGACGACTACTCCCCAAAAGCGGCGGCTATTCTAGCGAATTTAGCTTGTCAAAGCAAATTGGGGGAATTATCCCCCGACTCGTTTGAATCGATACTGATGATCGGTAAGCCACTTTTCAATCAAAGCACGTTGATCGCCTTGGATCTCGATGGTGTAATCTTTGACACTCCCCCCCACACCGCAATATTTCTTAAGGATTTTAGCCTGCTGTTTTAACGCATCTTGGCTGATGCCAAAACCACTCAATACAGTCACGCCCTTACCTTTGCGACCTTTTGTTTCTCGCTGAATGCGAATCACACCATTCCCTTCGGGGATCACTTCGGACTCAGCTTCTGGCTCAATTCGACCTCGATCGGTGCTATAGACTAATTGGCTGAGTTGGTCGTGTAAACTTGCCATGAATAACTCTCAATATAAAAGCAGATAGGCTATTGGAGCCTATCTGGGCTGATTTTAGCTAATTATTTTAGCGTTAACGTGTAAAGGGCTCAACCTTTGCTCTGGTTGCCATTGATAAAACGCTTTTGAACTGCAGCCACCTGATTCACAATTACTACAGCCACCACTTTGGCAGCCATTGTCAACGCGCAACGATACCATACCGCGACGCTGCCAATGCGCTAAAGCTTGTTCGACTATCGGCTGAGAGAGTTGCAAGGTTACAGCTATTTGGCTGAGGGTTGCCACATGATGTTCACGCAATAAGTCTCTTACCGCAAAAAGTGGGTTCACAGAGTACTCTCCATCGTAATAGCTGTTTGTTGGATTTGATGTTTACCAAACAAACGTAATCCAAACAGAACAATAATAAAAGCAGCTACAATGCCGGCACTCCAAGCGAGTGAGCTATCAGGGTGTTCGATAAAGGTCCCCAGTTGGAATATTAGGGTACCACCAGCCCAGCCTAAGGCAACGCCATAAGCGGAAGAGAAGACCATCCATCCCCAACCTACTTCACGTCGCAGGGCGCCCATGGTACTGGCGCACGGCATATATAGTAGAATAAAGACCATATAAGCGAAGGCTGACAACGGTGTAAAACCAACGGCAAGCGCTTGTAAGGTCGCACTACTTGCCCCTGATGTCTGGCGCGCGTCATCGTTGTTATTGAGATTAGCAATTCCCAATGGATCACCTAATGTTGAGATAAAGGTCATCGCGTTCGCAGGAATAGTGGCTAGCGCATCTTTTAATTGCTTTAAAATATCAGGATGACGATAGTTCGCCATATTGTCTTCTGCATTTTGTCGCTGATAGATACCATTCATGGTTCCGATAACGATCTCTTTGGCAGCAGCGCCGGCAATCAAACCTGACACAGCTGGCCAGTTATCGGCTTTAATCCCCATCGGAGCAAAGATAGGTGCAATAGCTCGGCTGCCTTGAGCAAGTAATGAGTGATCAATATCGGTTGATGTGAGCTTGCCATTATGCCAACCGATACCGGGTAGAACGAATAGCACAACACCAATGACGGCAATTACGCGGCCAACGCGGAACATAAATATTTTTAAACGATGCCAACTTTGCAAGGTCACACTACGCAAGCTGGGTAAGCGATAAGGCGGTAATTCCATGGCAAAAGGTTGTGGTTTGCCAGTTAACGCTGTTTTCCCAAGTAACCAGGCAGTTAAAAACGCGACAACGATACCGATGACATATAATAAAAAGACCACTTGGCCACCATTATCGCGGAAGAAAACGACGGCGAAAGCCATATAAATGGTTAAACGTGCCGAGCATGACATAAATGGTTGCATGAGTACGGTTAGAATTCGTCCGCGCGGGTCTTCAATAATACGCGAGCCCATAATGGCAGGGACGTTACAGCCAAAGCCTATCACCATAGGTACTAGTGTGTTACCGGGCAATCCTATACGGCGCATCAGCCGGTCCATCGCATAAGCAGCTCGGGCCATATAGCCTGAGTCATCTAGTAGTGCTAAGAATAGAAATGTGAGCCCGATTGGCGGAATGAATGCGATCACAAGGTTTAAACCACCACCGATTCCGCCAGCAACCACAGAGACGAGCCAATCAGGTAAACCAATGAGGTAGAGTACATGGCCAACCCCACTAATTAATAATGCAGATGATGCTTGGTCAAAAAAGTCGAGTAAAATGTTACCGCCACTATAACTGACGACAAAAACAACATATAAAACAGCTAGAAAAATCGGAACACCCAGCCAGTCGCTGAGCACGATATTATCAAGCCAAGTGGTAATTTTCTGGCGCATGGGGTTGGCTTTGATTGGACTAAACGCAAGTGTCGCACAACTTAATGTCCAGTCAAAACGAGCCGCGGCAATCATGTCCGCAAGATCTTCACCTTGGCTGTCATAAACCTGCTGGCGATAGGTATCCAATAAGCTTTGTAGTTGGCTGTCTGAAGTGGATGATAACCCTTCAAGTAAACGAAATGCTGAAAAACGACTTCGCGCTGGATTATCATGCGCTATTGCGTTGGTTAATCCTTCAATGGCCGATTGCGTTTGGTTATCGTACGCAACGGGAATGCCAAGCTGTGGCTTAGTTAAACTGTGTTCAATGCAATCTAGCAGCTCTTCGCGGCCTTGTCCTTTGCGTGCGACCATCGGAATCACGCGAATACCGAGTTTTTTTGATAACTGCTCAACCTCTGGTTTTAAGCCCAATGATTGCGCTTCATCAATCATATTCAACACCATGATCATCGGCTTGCCAATGGTCAATAACTCTGAGGTCATGCTTAAATGTCGTTCAAGATTTGAAGCATCAACAATATTAACAATTAAATCGATGTTCTGATCCAGTAAAAAATCGCGCGCAACGGCTTGGTCATCACTGCCACCGCCGAGCAAGCTATAAACGCCAGGCAGGTCGACTAAACTCGCCCGTTGGTTAGCTAAGTTCATCATGCCCGAGCGTTTTTCAACGGTAACCCCAGGCCAATTGCCAATATGCTGATGAGCGCCAGTCAACAAATTAAATAATGTCGTTTTTCCGCAGTTAGGGTTACCCGCTAAGGCGATGATAGGTGTATTACTTTTAGATACATGATCCTGAGGCGATCCACAGCATGAACTCATAATGATGAAGTCTCCTTGTCAGCAGTGGTCGATACTTCAATTTGGTCGATAATTTCTTGGCTGAGCGCAATGCGAGCGCCGCCGACTTTTACAACTGCGCCGCGTCGACCGGGCCCATGAACAACCGTTAAAGAAATTCCCTTACGAAGACCTAGCATGTTCATTCGTTGAATGTCACGAGAAGAGCCATGAATTTGGATAATTGTTGCTTGGTGGCCGAGTTGAAGTTGACTGACCCTCACAGAGAGTGGCAAGTTATTTAATTGATTCATTATGTTCCACTGCTAATAGTTGCTGAGTATCGCATCAAATGGCGTACAGTATAGTTATTGTCGATAGCGATTATGATTAATAGTATCGCTTATAAAACATATTGCAAATGATAATAATTCGCTTTTATCTTGATGATTTTGATCCAAATCGTGTTTGATGTAAATGGGCAACTGCCAATAACCCTAAAAAACTATAGGTTATTGTCTGCTTTGGACAGATAATGGTTGGTGAAATGGGGCCAGTTGCGTAGGTTGCTAACATAGCGGCATCTAACTTGTTGGAATTACAAAGGCCCTTTTAATGAGCTAGTTACGCTTAAGTGCATAAGAGCTTATGAGACCTCCCTGGCGGAGTTTACTAGCGTTGAGGGTTCACTGTGTCGATGCCGATATGGTCGCAGCTAACTATTTTTTTCAGCCATTTCCCGACCCGCTCCCCCCAACACGTTATCCAAAATTCTCGCTATACTGGCTGCAATATATAATTGAATCAGCTCGCTGATGACGTATATTGGTCGACAATAAGCTGCTCAAGTAATGCGCCGGCTGGGCCTTGATGTTGGGGCTTTGGTGCCACCAGATAGCTAGTAAATTGGCGCGTTGCGCCGCGTTGTACCTTTAAATTAATGAGAATCCCTGAACTCAGATGCTCTTTAACCTGATGTTCCGGTAGCCAAGCAAATCCCATTCCTTGTAAGAGTAACTCGATTGCTTCATTAAAGTTTGATAGTGTCCAGCGTTGTTCCGCTTTGAGCCAACCGTGACGATTATCGGGGTGTTTACCATTATCCCGAACAACCAATTGCAAATGCTGCGTTAGATCGTCGTAACTAATGTTCGATTGCCGAGCGAGGGGGTGTTGGCGATGGGCAACTAAAACAAGTCTGGTATGGCACAAGCAGGTCCCCAGAACGCCAAGCGGTAGCTCCGGGGTAATAACTAGATCTGCACTCGCATCAGTAATCGCCTCTGCAGTTGCTGAGATAACGGTATCTATAATCGTCACTCGAGTGCCGCGACTTTGTGGGTGAAATAACTTCAGCGCCTGATATATTTTATCTTTCGGATGAAAATGTTCAACGGCAATCGTCAGTGTTGGCTCCCAACCACGTTCAAGCGAATGTGCTAGTTGTTCTAGATCTTCTATCTGCTGTGTTAAGAATTGGCTGCGACGTAACATGACTTCGCCTGCAGCGGTTAGTTGGGCTTTACGACCTTTTACTTCCAACAGTTGTACGCCAAGTTGAGCTTGCAACTTGGCTACAGCATGATTCAGTGACGATTGACTTTTGTTCAGCTCTTTGGCTGCCTGCGCATAGCCGTTACAGTGCACAACGGCTTGAAAAATACGCCACTGCTCAATGGTGGTGCGAGCACGGTAAAGACTCATTTAGGTTGCGCATCCAAACAAAGGCCATTGACTGATTGACTGCTATCATCCATCAAATAAAGATAAGTCGGCATAATATCTTCGGGTGTTTTGAGGATCAAAGGATTTTCTTGCGGGTTTGCTTGAGCACGCATAGCCGTGCGGGTGGCGCCGGGATTGATACAATTAACGCGCAGCGAACTAGCATGATACTCATCCGCCAAGGTTTGAGTTAAACCTTCAACGGCAAATTTTGAGATAGCATAGCTGCCCCAACCAGCTCGGCCGATATGACCAACGCTGGAACTGGTAAAAATCAGTGAACTCAAGGATGCTTTTAAAAGTAGTGGCAGTAAGGATTGGCTAAGCAATAATTGCGAGCGGACATTAATATTCATGACTTGATCAAAGTTATGAATATTAATGTCGATTACTGATACAAGTTCCCCGAGAATACCAGCACTGAAAAGGGCTCCGTCAAGGCGATGCCACAGCGTCTCAATGTGGGCGATTAACGATTGATACGCTGTTTGATCAGCATGGGCGAGGTCAAAATCGATCGCTAAGGTTTGGGTATTAAACGGTTTTATCAGTGACAGTGTTTGCTCTAACTTACGCCGGTCTCGGCCTAATAAGACTAAATCTGCTCCATATTGTGCATAATGCAGCGCAGCGCAGCGACCCAAACCATCACTAGCACCACTGATGAGAATGACCTTATCTTTAAACGCTTGAGGTTGAGGTTGAAAGTGCAAGTAATCAAGCTCTTGGCTGGTAGCCATCACATTCCCTCGCGACTGTAAATTATCATAGCCTTTCCTTATACCGCAAATTAACAGCCTTGACGAGTCAAACTCTTCAAGAGTTAACCGTAGACACTCCCTATCAACCGATCCTAGAATAGAGCAAATTATATTGGAGAATGATTGTGGATTTTTTATACCATGTGGGGATATTTCTGCTTGAAGCGGTGATTATTGTAGCGGCAGTGGCAGCAATCGCTGTAATCGTTGTTGCAGCAGGCATGAAAAGTCGCCAAAAAGCAGGTGGATTACAGATCACGGATCTCTCTAGCCAATATCGACGGATGAGTGATCAAATCACTGAAGAGTTGATGGCTAAAGAAGAACGAAAAGCTCATCAAAAAGCGGTGAAGGCCAAGCTCAAACAGGAGAAAAAGCAGTCTAAATCAGATGAAAACAAGCTTTTTGTCATCGATTTTAAAGGCAGTATTGATGCCAAAGAAGTGCGATCATTACGTGAAGAGGTTACTGCAATTTTATCTGTCGCCAAATTGACTGATGAAGTATTAATTCGTCTTGAAAGTGGTGGTGGTATGGTCCATGGATATGGACTTGCAGCCTCGCAGTTGGCGAGGATCCGCGAAGCGAACATTCCACTGACCGTCGCTGTTGATAAAGTTGCCGCAAGCGGTGGTTATATGATGGCGTGTATTGCCAACAAGATTTTAGCAGCACCATTTGCGATCGTTGGTTCCATCGGCGTTGTTGCGCAGCTACCTAATTTTAATAAACTTTTGAAAAAAAATGATATTGATTATGAGCAGATCACGGCTGGTAAATATAAACGGACATTGACAGTTTTTGGTGAAAACACTGAAGAGGCTCGTGAAAAATTTCGCCAAGAATTAGAAGAAACGCATCAGCTTTTCAAGGGATTTGTTCATCAATATCGCCCTGAATTAGATGTTGACAAGGTTGCCACTGGTGAACATTGGTTTGGCCAACAAGCCCTTGAAAAAGGACTGATTGACGCTATGACGACTAGTGATGATTATTTGATGAAACATTATCAACACATGCAAGTGGTTAATGTTCATTATCAGAGCAAAAAAACATTGAGTGAAAAATTAGGTAAAGCGGTATCGATGGGTGTTGATCGCTCATTTAGTCGCCTACTCAATCAAGGTAAATGGGATTGGATGCGCTAAAATTATCGCATTGATCTTCAATAGGAAGCTTGCAATTGCAAGCTTTTTTTTTGGCCGATCATGGTGCAAAAATGTAGAAAAAATATAACTAATCTATTTTTCATTAAGATCTTGTTAAAAATGACATGAGATTTACCTGTAGAAGGTCATTCATTGATGCCACTTTGTTCACAAGTTCGTCCTTGTTCTCCGCCTTTAGTGATTGTTGGCCCTGAATCATTGATGCGTAAAGACATTGAAGTGTTTATCTCAATGCGCTATCGAAGTGCATTTGGAGCGACAATTCGAGATTTCCATCCTTATTTTATCGTTAGCTTTGATCGCCACCAAAATATTCAATTTGCCTGCGGTTTTCGCGGTGCTCACCTGCCACTGCATCTCGAACAATATCTAGAAACGCCAGCAGAAGTTATGTTAGGTGAGCTTCTGCAAGCATCCGTTTGTCGTGACCAGCTCGTTGAAATTGGTCAGTTGGCCACTTTTTCGATCGCCCAAGCGCCGCACTTATTTTTGGCCGTAGCTGAGCTGTTGTTAGCCCGCGGGTTTAAGTGGGCAATGGTTACTGCAACAGGCCCTTTGTGGGCATTGTTTAAACGCTGTGGCATGCATCCATTGACATTAAGTGGCGCGTCGCTTGAATCACTGCCAACTGATGAAGCAACCCTATGGGGGAATTACTATCACCATCGCCCGCGTGTTTTAGGTGCTGATTTAAGCCTAATGGCCACGCAATTGCGACAAACATTACAACCTGAATTGGGCGTGATAGGAGACGTTATTGATGGACAAAATTAATCAGTGGCTGAACCACGGAGCTACACAATATCCCGATCGGATCGCTCTCGAAGGCGACTGGTTGGATGGAGGCTATCAAGCGCTTAGCTATGCTCAGTTAGAAGAGCGGGTGGCTCGGACAACTAGCGAGCTTGTCAAACGCCAGATCCGCTGTGTGTTATTACGAGCCGATAATAGCTTAAATTGGGCGATCGCTGATTTAAGCGCGATGCGTGCAGGCATTGTCTTGGTGCCTGTGCCAACATTTTTTAGTGCCAAACAAATCAGTTATTTAGCTAAAAGCTGTCAAGCTGATGGTTATTGGGGCGATTGGCCTGAACAGATGCATGCAACGACGTATCTTATGGATATGCCGCTCTATTGTCAGCGTGTGACAGATACTGTTGTGTTTCCCCGCGATACACAGAAGATCACCTTTACCTCAGGATCAACAGGCGACCCCAAAGGGGTTTGTTTGAGCCGTCAAGCACAAGCCGATGTGGCCGAATCATTGGCCAGTCGTTTAAGTGCCAATCAGCAAAACCTCTCTTGTCATATGGCGTTGTTGCCTTTAAGTGTCTTACTTGAAAATATCTGTGCACTCTATGTGCCTTTCGCCCTTGGCGCGAGCTGTGTGATCCGTCGTAGTCAACATGTCGGCTTATTTGGCTCCAGTCGTTTTGATGCCGCAATTTTTAGCCAAGCATTGCGCCAGCATCAACCACATTCGCTGGTGGTCACGCCTGCTTTATTAGGCGCATTAGTGCAGCTTACCAGCCATTCAATGGCGCCATTTAGTCAACTACAATTTATTGCTCTTGGCGGTGCGAGGGTTTCGCAGCGCCTTCTTGCGCAGGCTGAGCAGTTAGGGTTGCCCGTCTATCAGGGCTATGGCTTATCGGAAGCCGCTTCTGTGGTGAGTTTTAACACCCCTCAGGCAAATCGTATCGGGAGTGTGGGGCAAGCGCTTGAACATCGCCAACTGCGTATCGATGAACAAGGGCATTTGTGGGTCCGTGGATCGTTAATGCAAGGCTATCTCGGTCAACCGGAACTCGGTGAACAATGGCTCGATACCGGCGATTTAGCGCATCAAGATGCGCAAGGCTATCTCTACATAGAAGGCCGGGCGTCAAATCTACTCATTACCAGCTTTGGCCGTAATATTTCACCGGAATGGCTTGAGTCTGAAGCGCAAATTTGGCCTTTGTTACAACAATTGGTGGTGTTTGGTGATGGAGGCGCGCAGTTAGAGGCCGTGGTATTGCTCAAACAGCCCTCATCGGATGAGATGGCCGAAAAAATGCTTGATGAGCTGCAACAAAGCGTGCAATCGTTTAATCAACAGCTACCTGATTATGCTCGTCTTTATCACATTTATTGGTGCTGGCAGCATAACCCTATGCTTAGCGATTGGCGTACCAGCAATGGTCGTTGGCGCCGTCAGCACATTCAAACTTGGTTAGTCAGCCGCGGATGGCAACCTATATTAACGGTTAATGATGCTGTGAGCGTGGTGCCATTGCATCAGCTCGACGCAGCGAACACAATTTCTTCTACTGGAGTGGACTGTCATGAATGAGCTATTTTTTGCGCAATTACAACAAGCGACCGAGGTGGCTCGACATCATATGCTCAATGCGCCTATTTTTGCGGCGTGCCAACGCGGTGATATTGATCTACCGAGTTATCAGGCTTTTCTAACGCAAGCCTATCATCACGTCAAACACACGGTGCCCTTACTCATGGCATGTGGTTCTCGTCTAAAAGAGCGTGATGAATGGATGCAAGCACCGTTAGCTGAATACATCGAAGAGGAACAAGGACATCACTTGTGGATTTTGGACGACCTTAAAGTGTGCGGCGCGGATATTAGAGCTGTGCAACAAAATGCTGGAATAGGCCGTGTTTGTGCGCCAATCGAACTGATGGTCGCTTATCTGTATTATCAAATTGATCGTCATAATCCATTGGCGCTATTCGGTATGGTATGGGTATTAGAGGGAACCAGTGTTGGGGTTGGCGGTGCCATGGCTGACTTGATCCAGCAGCACTTGCAACTGCCTGATGAGGCCATGAGTTATCTGCGTTCACACAGTAGTTTAGATCAACAACATATCAAATTATTTGCAGGATTAATGGATAAAATTACAGATAAACGCGACCAGCAGGTGATCATTGATTCTGCCAATATGGTTTTTGCACTGTATGGGCAAATGTTAGCGCAAATCCGCCCCATTCAAGAGGGGGTGTGATGCAAATTAGTCAACAATGTATTGTGTTAACAGGCGCCACTGGCGGAATTGGGCAAGCGTTGGCAATGCAGCTTGCTCAGGCTGGGGCAAACTTAATTTTAGTTGGACGTGATATGGTGCGTTTAGAGCAGTTAGCAGCATCACTACCTGCAGGATCGCATCAGTGTTGGTGTGCCGAGCTGTTAGAGCCTCACGCCTTGCAACAGTTTTTAGCGAGACTTAACGACTATGGGCAAACACACAGCATCAATATGGTGATTAATAACGCCGGTTGTCAAAGTTTAGATCTGTTTTGTGATCATCAAAGTAGCGATATTAGCCGGCAACTAATGCTTAATGTTGAGGTGCCGATGCAGATCGCGTTAGCCGCACAGCAGTGGCTGACAAGCCCTGGGATGCTGGTTAATATTGGTTCGGTACTCGCTGCGATAGGCATGCCGGGATATAGCGTCTATGGCGCGAGCAAAGCAGCCATGTATCGATTTAGTGAAGCACTAGCTCGGGAATGGTCAGGATCGGGCCGACAAGTGCTGTATGTCGCTCCTAGAGCCACTGCAACAACCTTGAATGATGCTCGCGCTCAGTCTATGCAGCAACGTCTAAAACAAAATGTCGATAGTCCTGAAGAGGTCGCTAGCATTGTATTGCAAGCAATTAAGGCAAACCGTAGCGTACGTTGGATCGGCTGGCCAGAGCGTTTATTTGTTCTACTTAATCAGCTACGACCAAGTTGGGTTGGACGCGAATTAGTTAAACAACGATCGATCATTGAACCGATCCTTCGTCAGGAGAAAAAATAATGACCCGCAGCATTTTTCAATGCGCGTTTGGCGCGACAATAACATTGTTGGTCAATCATGCGATGGCCGATCCACTGTTACTTGATATTCAGCATCAATGGGCACACTGTGAATATCAAGTCAGTGGTGACAAACCGAAACAGACTTGTTTAGAAGATACAACCCGGCATGTTGCAAGTATTGCAGCGCAATATCCAGAACGCAGCGATATAAAAATATGGCTAGCGATTAGTCAAAGTTCCTTAGCCGGGCAAAAAGGTGGTTTTAGCGCCTTAGATTTGGTCAAACATGCAAAAAAAGAGCTATTGCAGGTGTTGTCTGAAAAGCCCACTATTTTAGACGGTTCTGCTTATACCACTCTTGGGTCGCTGTATTATCAAGTGCCAGGGTGGCCAATCGGCTTTGGCAGTGATAGCGAAGCAAAAAAGTATTTACAAAAATCACTAGAAATTAACCCAAATGGAATCGACAGCAACTATTTTTATGCCGATTTTTTGCGTTCTCAAGGGAACAAAAAACAAGCGGTGGCGTATTTTCTAAAAGCCTATCATGCACCGCTTCGATCTGATCGACCTATCGCTGATCAAGGTCGACGCGGCCAAATAAAAGCAAAGTTGGCCAAACTGGGATGTACCCAAGCAAATCACTGCTTAGCAAATTAACGCCAATTAAATGCCCCTGCGATCATCTCAGGGGCATTTACATTACCCGACTTGTTGGAAGGGGTAGACCGAACCTAATTTAAGAATATATGTCAGCTCGTCAAGCGCTGTATATGACTCGGTGATAAGTGAAGGGTCTTTAAGATCATCAAAACTGAGTCGATCACGATAATGTTTATCAACCCACTGATTAAGCGTGTTAAATAGCGTATCATCTAGCAAGGTATTGGGGTTCACAGCGCTTAGTTCTTGATCGCTCAATGCTACGCGAAGCCTTAAACAGGCAGGCCCACCACCATTGCGCATACTTTGTTTTACATCAAAATAAAGCACCTGCTGAATCGGCGTGTTACGTGTCAAAATATCGTCTAGCAAAGCTTTCACTGCAGGTGTTTCTTGACAATCAGTTGGCGCGATGATCGCCATCGTGCCATTATTTAATGTGACGATTTGAGTATTAAATAAATAGCTCTTAACCGCATCAGCTAAGTTGACTTGCTGCTCGCTCACTTGGATAAAGTGCAGATCAGTGTTAGGGAGTAAGCGGCGAATATCTTGACACAACTGTTCTGGATGTAAAAATGCCTGCTCGTGGTAGAAAAAGACATTCTGGTTGCCGACGGCAATCACATCGTTATGAAAAACCCCTTGATCAATCACCGCTGGATTTTGCTGAATAAACAAGGCTGTTTCTTCATCGAGACCATGTAGGCGGGCAATCGCTTGCGAAGCTTCAAGCGTTTGCCGGGCCGGAAATTTGTGCGGCTGGAGGTGTTCATTTTGAGAACAACTACGTCCGTAGACGAATAGTTCTAAGCCCGCATGACCGTATTGTTGACATAATCGTGTATGGTTAGCTGCGCCTTCATCGCCAAAATCGGTGTGTGATGGTAGATGTTGATGATGTGCAAAATATTTGCTGTCGTGAAAAGTTGCTTTTAGAATGGCGCCCGTAACGTCGGGTTCGATAGAGCGATGAAACTTATCAACGAGATTGGCTGGTGTAAAGTGAACACGACCATCTTGCGTGTCGGCGCTGGGGGAAACGGTCGCTGCATTTGCAGTCCACATGCTTGATGCTGAATAGCATGCTAATAGTGCCTGAGGACAACGCAAGGCGGCTTGTTCTAACACTTTTGCATCTGTTCCGCTAAAACCAAGTCGTCGCAATGTGGTTAAATCAGGGCGCTGTTGAGGAGCAAGTACGCCTTGGGTTAATCCTAAATCAGTCAGTGATTTCATCTTCGCCAGACCTTGTTTGGCGGCTTCTCGTGGGTTGGACTGATTCTTAGCATTGGATACTGATGCTACGTTGCCAAATGATAACCCAGCATAGTTATGAGTTGGTCCAACTAGGCCATCAAAGTTTACTTCGTAATGTTTCATAGCTATCCTCAGCGCTTAAGAGAGATTTAATTGATTGAATTATTGGTTATATCCTGTGCAAAAGTATGGCAAAACAGTGCAATTTTATCTATGGTTTTGTCGCAATCGAGGTGCTAAGGATGAGTGATTCAGCGAATCAACTAAATCAGTTTGAGTCGATTTATACCGATTAGTTTGTGAGTGCACAATGAAGCGATAGACGTATGTCTGAATGAAACAAGGTTGCAAATTAAGGTTGAGCTTGCGAGGATGTGCCGCAAGACTAGGTATAATTTCTTTTTATAAGCCCGTCGCAGATATGCGGGTCAATGGTATTTGAGAGCATGAGTAAATCACTGGTTATTGTGGAGTCGCCAGCCAAGGCGAAAACGATCAATAAGTATCTTGGCAATCAGTTTGTTGTTAAATCCAGCGTAGGGCATGTGCGTGACCTACCGAAGAGTGGTTCAGGCGTAACGACAAAGAAAAAAGCGACCCCAGTATCGACTAAGGGGTTGTCTGCGCAGGATAAAGCGCAAATCAAAAAGGAACGAGAACAGCAAGCGCTAGTGACCCGAATGGGAATTGACCCTGACCATGGTTGGCAGGCGAACTATCAAGTCGTGCCTGGTAAAGAGAAAGTGGTTAAAGAGCTAAAGCAGCTTGCTGAAAAAGCCGATACTATCTATCTAGCGACGGATTTAGACCGCGAAGGGGAAGCGATTGCTTGGCACCTGCGTGAAATTATTGGCGGTGATGACTCACGTTTTAAGCGTGTGGTGTTTAATGAAATAACGAAGACAGCCATTCAACAGGCCTTTTCCAAACCTGGTAAATTGAATGTCGACAGAGTCAATGCGCAGCAAGCACGGCGTTTTTTGGATCGTGTCGTCGGATATATGGTTTCACCCTTGCTGTGGAAAAAGATAGCTCGGGGCTTGTCAGCCGGTCGCGTACAATCGGTTGCCGTGCGTTTAGTGGTTGAACGTGAGCGCGAGATTAAAGCCTTTGTTCCTGAGGAATACTGGAATATATTTGCTGATTTATTAAGCAGTGAGCAAGCCAATCTGCGCATGCAAGTGGCTAAATTTAAAGGCAAGACGTTCGACGCGCACACGAAAGATCAAGCTGATGTTGCTTTAGCGGCTCTTAAAACTGCGCAATATCAACTGATTAAGCGCGAGGATAAGCCGACTAAAACGAGGCCGCGGGCTCCTTTTATTACCTCGACGTTACAACAAGCTGCCAGTGTGCGACTCGGTTATGGGGTGAAACGGACCATGATGTTGGCGCAACGCCTCTATGAAGCCGGTTACATCACCTATATGCGTACTGACTCGACCAATCTTAGTCAAGACGCACTCAGTGCGGTTCGCGACTTTATCGGTGAGCAGTATGGTGAGCGTTATCTTCCTGGGAAAGCCAATAGTTACAGCAACAAAGAAGGGGCCCAAGAAGCGCATGAAGCGATCCGCCCGAGTGCAGTAACGGTTAAATCTGGCGATCTCAGTGATGTTGATAATGATGCAAAAAAACTGTATGAGTTGATTTGGCGTCAATTTGTTGCCTGTCAGATGACGCCTGCAGAATATGACTCGACGACCTTGACTGTGCAAGCGGGTGACTATGAGCTTAAAGCGCGCGGGCGTATTTTGCGTTTTGATGGTTGGACTAAAGTCATGCCGACCTCGAGTTCAAAAAAAGAGGAAGACCAAACATTACCTTCAGTGTATGAAGGTGAGATATTAGCCCTTAGTGCACTTGATCCGCAGCAGCTGTTTACCAAGCCGCCAGCTCGTTTCAATGAAGCGTCGCTGGTTAAAGAGTTAGAAAAACGCGGTATTGGTCGACCATCAACCTATGCATCGATTATTTCAACGATTCAAGATCGTGGCTACGTGCATGTGGAAAATCGGCGTTTTTATGCAGAAAAAATGGGCGAGATTGTGACCGATCGCCTGTGTGAAAACTTTGCCAACTTACTCAGTTATGATTTTACCGCCAATATGGAGGCGGAGTTGGATGAAGTTGCTGAAGGGCATCGCAATTGGAAACAAACGCTCGATCAATTCTATGTCGATTTTTCGCATAAGCTGCATGCCGCTGAAGATGATGATCATGGGATGCGAGCGAACACGCCAGTCTTGACGGATATTGATTGCCCACAGTGCGGCCGGAAAATGGGGATACGAACTGCCAGTACTGGTGTGTTCTTAGGTTGTAGTGGCTATGCCTTACCCCCTAAAGAGCGCTGTAAATGCACGATTAACTTGATCCCTGGTGAAGAAGTCGTTACTACCGATGAAGAAGAGTTAGAGACCGAAGCGTTGCGAGCCAAAGAACGTTGCCCTAAATGTGGTACAGCGATGGATAGCTACTTAATTGATGAGCATCGTAAATTGCACGTGTGTGGTAATAACCCTGATTGCGATGGACATGTCATAGAACAAGGGAACTTTAAAATTAAAGGGTACGATGGGCCTGTCGTCGAATGTGAAAAATGTGGTCATGATATGCAGCTTAAAACTGGGCGATTTGGCAAGTATATGGCATGTACTAATGCCGAATGTAACAACACACGGAAGATCCTTAAAAATGGTGAAGTTGCACCGCCTCGAGAAGACCCTGTGCATTTGCCGGAGCTAAAGTGTAGCCAAAGTGATGCATATTTTGTGTTGCGTGATGGGGCTTCAGGATTATTTTTAGCCGCAAATACATTCCCCAAATCGCGTGAAACACGGGCACCACAAGTGGCCGAATTGCAGCGCTTTAGGGGGCGTATTTCACCTAAGTTTTACTATTTGGCGGATGCCCCTACTCATGATCCAGACGGATTACCTGCGGTGGTACGCTACAGTCGTAAAAATAAAGAGCAATATGTGATGACTGAGGTCGACAAAAAAGCGACTGGCTGGTCAGCGATATATCACGACGGGCATTGGCAAGTAAACGATAAACGTAAAAAAAAGTAACGCTGTTCCAATAAAAAACCGGTCCTGAAAAGGTCGGTTTTTTGTGAACACAAAGGCTCGAATAAGGTGATTTACAGCTAGTTATTTTAATAAAAAATATAAATATTAATACATTAGTTGGATAAACTTGCACTATGGGAATTTATCAACCTTAATTAGAGCAATGCTAAATCTGCGCTCAATATAAGGACAATGGAATGGGCCAAGATAATCTACCAATAGAGCACCTGTATTACACCGAAAATGACCTTGAGCAAATTTTAGAAAATCTCGATGTAATTCGCCAGAAGATAAGCCCTGATCTAGTTGATGGCGACAAAGCACAAGAGCAGAATTTTCCATCCGTCTGTTTGATCGGTTTGGGACGCTGTGGCTCAAATATTGCCTTGGATGTGGCAACACTAGTATTTAATGCGCGCACCAACTACATCAGTGAACTCGAATATCAGCAACAAAAAGCGCATGAACGAGAATTTGAGCCGATGCGCTGGATCAAAAATCACCTTCCCCTTGAAAATAAAAGCCAAGCGCAACCGGTCTTTTTAATTGAGCCGATCGTGATGCTTGGCGATCTAGATAAAGATATTGAAGGGCGGATCCGTTTTTCTAGTCAAAATGGACGGGCTCGCTTTTTAAAAGAATACCGCAAATTACAGGTCATGGACCTGTCTGAGGTTCATGCTGGTGGGGCAGGGAATGCACCTATCTTGGGGCAATATCTTGCTAAAATTATTCTCAATAAAGATACCTCAAGCTTTCGGAATGACAGTTGGCGGCACATGCATTCTTATTTGGTTGACTCCTGTGGTATTAAAGCGAATCAGTCAAGATTGTATTTTTATATTTTTAGTGCAGGTGGCGGTACCGGTTCGGGGATGGCCTCTGAGTTTGGTTTGGCACAGCAATTCTCCTATTTAAGCAAGACATTTGATTATCGTGCGGTACAAAACCAACAGGTAGATAAACGTCATAGTTTTGTCTTTGAACCGATTTTTACCTCGGGGATCTGCATTTTACCGAATATTTCAGGGCACGATTTAGATATATCTGAGGCTCTGCACATCAATGCGGGACGACTACTGACCAAATATATCTCAGAGGAATGGAATTTTTCTTATAACGAAGAGCGTGAAGAAGACGAAGTCCCAGAGGATGTGATGAAGCGGATTCGTCCTTGGAATGCGATGATGCTCATTTCTAATGACATTATGCGTTATGCTCAAGAGGCAAATGGTGAGTCATCAAGCGACATTGATGTGAACACCATGGAAAAGTACGCCAACCAATATATCTCCCAGCAAATTTTTAATATTTTAACCGCGCAAGCGGTCACCACTGATTACGACGAAGATTATTTTCGACGCGCTGGGATTGATATCGCTGAAACCATTCGTTTAGATGCCAATGATCTTTTTATGAGTTTAGCGGGCCCAGTTGCTGTGGCTTATGCTGAAAGTGTAGTAAGTGATAATGCCCACCAAGAGGCGGTTGATATCGATGATCTATTTTGCCGTTCTATCGATTTACCCCACTTCAATGATAGTACTTCAGCGATTGAAGGGATTAGTATCTTACCAATTGAGTCAGAACGTTACCGTCAGGCAATTATTGACTATCGTGCTAGTGGATATGATCCCAGTGAATTAAATCGGCTGCATTTTTATAAAAATTGTTCATCTGTCGTTTCGATTATCTCGTTACCACGCGATTATAAACTGTCCTTTAGCGCTCTGAATCGTTTGAAAATTCATTTGAACCGCCTGTGTCCGAATACGACCTTAAAACGCTATGCACTTGTGATTGGTGCTTCTGCTAACTTATCATTGACCACCTTAATCGCCAAAAGTCCTTGCCTAAGTGATGACTTTTTAACACTCATGGTCGCTTATATGAAACGTTGTTTTGCCAAAGATGAGTACCGTTTCAGTGATGACATCGATAAAGCTGTGATTGATTTAATTCGCTCTGATGTATTTGATGACAGTTTGGTTGAACGTTACTTCAGCCAGTATGAAAATCCGGCGAAAATTCTTGATACCAACTGGTATGCCATCAAACCGATGTATGAGAAAAAATATCGCGAGTTAATTGAAGACCAGCAGCGTTTCGTCTCCATCAATGATATACGCTTAGACATCAACAACGTCAAAAATGCGATCCGTTATTTGCGTGAAATTTATCGGCATCGAATCAGCAAAACAAACATATTATCATTGAATGATGATATTTTATCTTCGCTAGGGCATGGAAGTGGTGACAAACTGCTTTAACAAGGTTGAAGCCGTGTTCAGCGTTCGTTTCGATTTCTACTGCAACACCTGGTAAACGGTTACCGGGTGCTGCAGAATGTAGAAAAAGTGTTTTAAACCTAGTCTGCTACCTAAAATTTGATCCTTATTTTTGTAATATTCTTACTTAAATATTAAAGTGTTTGAGGCTAGTCATTAAAGTTTAGCTTTAAGTGTGGCAGAATACCCCCATGAAATGACAGGTTGCGGTACATCTATCGAAAAGAGGCCTCATAGAGTGGATATTTCAACTTTGCTCATCGCTATCTAAGCGAACAGATGTAATATTTTTTCAACATTTCCAACAGGATGAATTGAGAGGAACCAATGGTAAAAAAAATTGGTGTTCTAACCAGTGGCGGTGATGCACCGGGTATGAATGCGGCAATCCGGGCCGTGGTACGCACCGGATTATCTTATGATCTTGAAGTCTTTGGTATTTACGACGGTTATTTCGGTCTGCATCAAAACAAAATTAAAAAGATGGAACGTTACAGCGTGTCTGATATCATCAACCGTGGCGGTACGTTCTTGGGTTCTGCACGTTTCCCTGAGTTTAAAGACGAAAAGATCCGTGAAGAAGCCGTCGCGAATTTGAAAAAACACGACATTGACGCACTCGTCGTTATCGGTGGTGATGGCTCTTATATGGGCGCTAAGAAACTTACCGAGATGGGATTCCCTTGTATTGGTATTCCAGGAACGATTGATAATGATATTGCGGGCACCGATTATACCATTGGTTTTGACACGGCCTTAAACACAGCTATTGATGCGATTGACCGTATTCGTGATACGTCATCATCGCATAATCGTATTTCTGTCGTTGAAATTATGGGCCGTTATTGCGGTGATTTAGCTCTACAAGCTGCTATTGCGGGTGGTGCTGAATACTTAATTATCCCAGAAGTTGGCTTTAGCCGCACCGATTTGCTCAAAAGCTTAAATGAAGGCAAATTAAAAGGGAAAAAACACGCCATTATTGCTATCACTGAACATATTACCAACGTCAATGAACTGGCCGCTGGGATTGAGATGGCAACGGGCCGTGAAACACGAGCAACGGTATTGGGACATATTCAGCGAGGTGGTTCACCGACAGCGCGTGACCGTGTGCTTGCGAGTTGGATGGGTGGATATGCGGTTGAGCTGTTGCTCGACGGTAAAGGTGGCCGTTGTATTGGTATACAAAACAATCAGCTCGTGCACCACGACATTATTGAATGTATTGAAAATATGCGTCGACCATTTTCGCAAGACCTCTATACATTGCAACAAAAATTATTTTAATGTTTTTGGGCCGTTATTGGACGGCCCTTCTGTTTGATGATGTGTTTTTGACTGAAATTTCAGCAAACAACGGGTAAAGGGGTAATCTGAGCTTGCATTCTCAAGCATGGTTGTTATTATCCTGCCCACGTTTAGCGTAATTATTGTTAAACGCCTATTATGGTGGTTCTGCGGGTTCTCCCGCATCGATACTCTGTGAACCCGGTCAGGCCTGGAAGGGAGCAGCCGCAGCAGACGACTCGAGTGCCGGGGTGTTGCTCGTAGAACCACCACCCAATTTGTCGCTGAAAGCATAAATTGTCCTGATCGTTTGCTATAAATCAGTCGGTTAGCAACACGATAAAGCCATAAGATGTCCTTTTAAACCCCATAAAGTGTCCTAAACCTAATTTGGTTGTTTTTTACAATGATATGGGATGTTTACACGTTCAAAATCTTCGTAAACCTTCTGCAAATAAAAACGCTTATAAGTTCGTTAGTGCGAAAAATGGTTGCATGATAAAGTGCGAAAGCTCTTTAGAGGACGACTGTTGCTACCATTTGGAATATTCTGGTGGTGTGGTTAGTCAGAGTCGCATGAGCGGTTAACATTCACCCACTTCGTTAAAACCAGCTTTAATACTGATTCCAGCATGACTGTGTTCATTATTTAGCGCTTCTTCTTGCCCATAATACTTAATCTAGTTTGTCTCACTTCGAAGCATTTTAGAGCAGATGTAGTAACGGAACTCTAAGTTGACTGACTTTCCTTTATCGAGGTGAAAATTTTCTACCATCACGATGCGTTACAGGCCTTTCCAGCGTGAGAAGTTGCCCTCCAGTTTCAAACTGTCAAAAACGTAACACAGCTGCGATTCGATACGGTCATGTTTGTCTTCGAATTTGAGGTTATCTGCCAGATTAGCTTGCTGCGATGAAATCGCATTTTCTATTGCTTGTCGAAGCTTGTCTTGATTTCTTTTAACCCGCAAGCAGGTAATCACCACCTTGGTCTATTATGGCTTTGGCTTTGGCTATGTGAGTTGGTATGCCATGGCATTAATCGTGGCTAGGGAGCCTCTGCGATCGAAGATTTGTATCAGCTCAGGGCCTCTCGGTTATCTCGTTACTTTTTTGCTCAGTCTTTAGCTGGCCGAACACCAATTTATTTGAACAAGTATATACACTCATCATATGGAGAGTACTGACTCTTTCTTCACGGTTGGATTAGCCACGAAGCGAGTGTATGCACCGAAGACATTTTATTCACGAAACGATCATGGAATGGCTCTGAGTCAATCGCCGATATGATGCGAGCGATGGTGTCATCAGCAGGGATACCGATTAAAAATAAAACAATAAGGCCGAGTGAGCTAGAATTTATAAGAAATTCGCTATTCGGCAGTTTCCTTGATTTTGTTCACTACATTTGCAAATGCCTGAGATACGATGAATGTAGTTTTTATGTTTTGGTAGGGATCCGCTATGAAACGACTCATTCTTGTTACGTCGCCGCCAGCGAGTGGTAAAACGTATATTTCTAAACAGTTAGCTAAAGAATTAAAACATGTGGTTTATCTGGATAAAGACACGTTGATTGTGCTGTCGCATCAGATTTTTAAAGTGGCACATCAGCAAGTAAACCGCAGTTCAGATTTTTTTGAAGCAAATATTCGTGATTATGAATATCAGGCGACGTTAGCATTGGCGATGGAAGCGTTAGAATACGATGACATTGTGCTGATTAATGCGCCGTTTACTCGCGAGATCCGTGATGTTGACTACATTACGAATCTGAAAAAACAGTTAATAGACAAACAGGCAAGATTAACAGTCGTTTGGGTGATCACCAATGTTGATGTTATCAAACAGAGAATGATTGCGCGTAATTCATCTCGCGATACTTGGAAGCTTGAGCATTGGGATGAGTACATTCAAGGTGTTAATTTTGATATTCCAGAAAAGCTGGATGATCCAGATGTAATTGATGATTTCTTGATTTTTAAAAATTCCAATGATGCCGAATATGAGCAGTCGATGAAACATATTTTAGCTATTCTGGAAGGTTAAAAGACGTCACTCATTTGAGACTGCACCTGCGCAGTGATATTGGGTTGTGGTGGAAAATCTGAGGTGTGATTAAGCTATGGGCGCAGGGGCGGGTTTCGAGCCACTTGATGTGAGTGGCTCGGGTGAATACTATTTTTGATCGAGTGAATATTTGCCCGGGCCGGTTAAGGCAAGCAACAGTAGGCCACCCATGATACTAATATTTTTATAGAAGTTAATCATATCGCCATATGCTTGCATGCCGGATTCATTCCAATAATGATGCCCAATCAGCGCCGTGAGAAGGGTATACACCATCATAAATAAGGCGATGGGGCGGGTGTAAAATCCGATGACTAGGAGTAATCCTAGCCCAAATTCAATCATCACAACGATGGCTGCCGTTATTGTCGGAAATGGTAAATGCTCAGCGGCCATATAGCCTGCAGCGTTACCAAAACCGACCAACTTTTGCCAGCCGAAAATAACGAACAATAGCATTAATAAAATACGAGCAGCGAACAAAAGTGGGTTTTTGTATTTTTCGAGTGAAAAATAACGCATTTTTTCATCCTAAAGTTGATTCCATCTTTCTCGAATGTCAGTGGTTATGACTGAAGCATCGAGCTGAAATAGTGTACAAGTGGTATATGCCGCCATTATTCAGTAAACTAGTTTGATGATCAATGAGCTATTTTGAGAATAATAGTCGCTATTAAGTGGACGATTAGTTATCGGTGCGGATTTTGTTTTGTCGAGGTGATATCGATACACCGAATCGCTAATACCAACAGCGGATAAGCAAGCCTTAAACTGACGTTATGCCGTTGTCGAGCTTAATCGACAAGCTCACACTTCATCGTGGCTTTACAGCTTTGTTTCACAATGTCTTTGAGTATCCGAGGATCTAAACTTAATTCAGCAAACATGGATTCTAAGCGGCGATTTTCATATTTAAGCTCTTTAAATCTTTTATATCAGATGGTTACATACCACCGTATTTCGATTTTTGGTGGTAATAGGTTGCATCCGATATACCCTATTCACGACAGACTTCTTTAACCTGTCGGCTCATTTCTACTTCCTTCAAGATCTTGACGATCTAAGTTTCGGTATGACGTGATTTTTTCATAACGAGTTATCCTATCCATTCAGTGTAATCAGAGAAATTCCAAAATGGTATGCCATTATTTTATGGGAGAGTTACAAAAGGATTGCGGCCAACACTACTTTGAGGCGAATTGGGTGGCAGGATATTTTGGGACACCATTTACGGGCTAATTGAGTCACCGGATATGGGCGTTATCGTGGTTATGTGCGTAACCGGAAGAGAGAACTGCCACCTGTGTCATATTCAGTTCCGGAAATGGCGCTATCGGAGGGATTTCCCATGTATAGTAGCCATAAGATAACAGACAGCGGGAACCGATATGCTCCATCCCTATACTGACCTGACTGCAGAACAATGCCGACAGGCGCGGTTGTCTCGCGATCGCCGTTTTGACGGTTGTTTTTTTATTGCGGTAAAAACCACTGGTATTTTTTGTCGCCCGATATGTCCGGCAAAACTGCCAAGTGAAGAAAATGTGGAATACTTTTCCGATAAAACACAGGCACTTCAGGCAGGATATCGTCCCTGCCTGCGTTGCCGACCTGACAGCGCGCCGTCCTCGTGGGCGTGGAAAGGGGTTGAAACCACATATCTACGCGCTCTGAGGAATATTGAGCAAGGTGCATTAACGCAGGGATCCGTCGCGTATCTAGCTGAGCGGCTAGGGATTACCGATCGGTATTTACGTCAGCTGTTTCAGCGTTATCTGGGTATGTCACCCAAACAGTATGATCTCTACCAGAAACTGATGTTCGCAAAGCAGTTGCTGCATTCAAGTAGCTTGTCTGTGACCGATATTGGTTTTGCAGCAGGGTTTAACAGTACTCGTCGCTTTCAGGATGCCTTTCGTAAGCAGATGAAACTGCGTCCGTCCGATATTCGGCGTAATCAGACCGTAACCGCAAGACCCCAAATTCAGTTGTCCTATAGGGGAAAGCTGAACTGGCCTCATATGCTGGCTTTCTACCGTTTGCGTGCCATTAAGGGGCTAGAGACAGTGGATGAACATAGCTATGCTCGTCAAGTCCGTATCGGCGATCATACCGTGGGGTTTCGCATCATGGCAGATAACAAGCAACGTCTGATGATGGAAGTGCAAAGTGATGCAATCGATGTGTTAAAACCGCTTATTTGCGGAGTGCGTCGTATGTTGGATCTGGATGCAGATACTGAGGTGATAGAGCAGTATCTTGGGCAACTGGCGCACGGCATGGTCAAACAGCCGGGAATTCGAATTCCCGGCGTATGGAATCCATGGGAAGCTGGTGTCAGGGCCATTCTTGGCCAGCAGGTATCGGTAAAAGGGGCAACTACCAAGCTGAATCAGTTGGTGGAGGGGATCACTACGCATGGCAATAGTGTCTGTTTTCCAACGCCGGATACTGTGGCAGATGGCGATCTTGAGTTTCTTAAAATGCCCCAAAGCCGCAAAGATACATTGAAACGATTTGCTGAGCATATTCGCCAATATCCGGATTCTGATCCCATGGAGTGGCTCAAGCTTAAAGGAATTGGACCATGGACTGTCAGTTACGCTCAGCTACGGGGGTTGTCGTTAACCGACTGTTTTCTTGTGTCGGATTTGATCGTAAAAAAACAGTTGGCGCATTTCTCAGGGTTATCGGAAGAGACAGTATCCCCATGGGGCAGTTACGCCACATTTCACTTATGGAATCAATAAGATGATGTATTTTACCCATGCGGCTACGCTCTTGGGCGATGTCACCATTCAAACCTGTGAACGAGGAATCAGCGGGATATGGTTTGAAACTCAAACGACACTACCCGACGATTTGGGTCGCAGAAACGATCAACATCCCATGTTGGTGGCGGTTATCCTTCAGCTTAATGAGTATTTAGCTGGAAAACGCACAAGGTTCACTTTGCCGGTGGTCATGACGGGGACTCCTTTTCAGCGTTCAGTTTGGCAGGCATTAATGACCATCCCATTTGGTGAAACACGAACCTATCAGCAACTGGCTAATGCGATAGGTCATCCTCGTGCTGTGCGTGCGGTAGGGGCGGCCAATGGACGAAATCCCATCTCAATTATTGTTCCTTGTCATCGGGTGATTGGATCCAATGGAAAACTGACTGGCTATGCGGGTGGAGTCGAACGTAAAGCTGCATTGCTACAGTTAGAAGGGGTCCGCTCCATGTTGGAAAAGGGAGCTTAATAAAAAAGTAGAAAGGCCGCATAATGCGGCCTTTCTATGTTTAAAGTTAGTTTCTGTTGATTCCAGTTATTGTAAATTTACAGCGCAGTTTTATTATTCAGTAAACAAATTTGACGATTAATGAGCTATTATTGTGAATAACCGTCACCATTTAGTAGACACTGAATTAGCGATGCAAATAGATGATCTGAAAATTTTTTTGGCGGTAGCTCAAGTCGGCCGCTTTACGAAAGCCAGTGAACAACTGATGTTATCTAAGCAATATGTCAGTCGACGAGTAGCGGCGCTTGAAGCATCACTGAATGTACAGCTGTTCGTGCGCAATACTCGTAAGCTGTCGATTACCGAAGCCGGTGAGCGATTTAAAACCCATGCCGAGCAGATCTTAGATGACATTGATCAGATGAAACAGGCTATGTCTATTCAGAACCAGCAATTACATGGTTCATTTAAAATTAGTCTGCCAATGTCGTATGGAATGAGTCACCTCTCACCAATTATCTGTCAATTTCTCAGAGAAAATGCGGGCGTCTCTTGCCAAGTGGAGCTTGCTGATCGCTATGTCGATGTTATCGGTGAAGGGTTTGATTTGGCACTTCGAGTTGGCCGTTTGGCTGATTCAACTTTAATTGCTCGGCACTTAGGTAAGCTCAATCGAGTTTTATGTTGTAGCCCTGATTATATTCGGCGCTGTGGCGTTCCGACATCACCTGAGCAGTTGTTGCAGCATAGTTGTTTGCGTTTTGGCTTAAAAACTCAGATGAACTGGGACTTGTGCGTTGAAGGGCAGCTTAAACTATATAGCGTGAGTGGGCCAATGGTTGCTAATAATGGCGAGACATTAGCGCACGCTGCTGTAGCAGGTCTTGGAATCACGTTATTACCTGAGTTCATTGTTGCAAAGTCACTTGCTTCGGGCGCGTTGGTGACCGTTCTCGATGAATTTCGCCCACCGCTGTTAGATATTCACGTCGTTTACCCACAGCATCGCCAACAAAGTGTGATGACACAAAAGTTATTAGAGTTCTTAAAACAGCAAACGGCCGCTTTAGTGTGATAACCATGAAAGTTCAGCGTTAGCGGTTTCACCCGCCAATACGAGCGACATTGCTAAGTTGCAGGTGCGCTCATCTCTCTGAATTGTCCTCCAATTGCGTCGTGCTTTGACACGTATTTTTTACCCCGTAATTTCAGTGGTACTTCACACGTGGGCAGTGACAAAGCAAGGCATGGTTTGTGAGCTGTCAAGATAAGCTTCGATCTCTTTATAAATGATCGCATAAAAACAAATTATCCATGTACAATATCGAGTATCTTATTATTTTTCATTCTAGTGATCATTGTTTATGCATCTTGATGTAATGATGAATCAAATTAGCGTGTTATTTTTGTTAATGGGGTTGGGGTTCGGTTTAGCTAAATATAAAGTTTTTAGCGCGCCAACATTTCAACAATTGACATGGCTGTTGTGTTATATCGTCATGCCATGCTTGATCTTAAAGGCGTTTCAAACACCATTTTCAGAGAGCATGTTGGATCAATTTTTGCTGATGTTTTTAACTTCAGCCGGCATTCATCTATTGTACATTTTTTTAAGTAAAGTCTTATTGAATCGAAAAACTATCAGACAGTCTAATCTGGTGATGCCGATGCAATTTACCGCAGTGTATTCCAATTGTGGCTTTATGGGGATCCCTCTAGTAGCGGCATTGATGGGGGATGCAGGGGTATTTTACGGCTCAGTATATATTGCGGTGAACGGGTTGTTTGTTTGGACGCACGGTGTTGTTATCTATACCGGAAAATTTGACCGCCATTCATTGCTTAAAGTGATATCTAATCCAAATACGGTCGCTTCTTTGGTTGGGATCTGCTTTTTTGTTTTGTCTATTAAATTGCCAAAACCGCTCTATTCGACCTTAGGGTATATTGCAAATATGAACACGGCTATCTCGATGATCGTTGTGGGCGCGGCTATGACCCAAATTCAACTGCGAACCATCTGGTTAAGCGGTTATGCCTGGATCAGTGTGCTGATGCGCAATCTGTTATTTCCTTTTGTCGCCTTATTGGTGTTATTGATGTTTGGCTTGCATGGTTCTTTGTTGATGATTGCCATGGTGCTGGCTGCTTGTCCTGTTGCTGGAATGTCGGTTCTATTTGCCCAACTGACCGGCAAAGATACGAGCTTCCCATGCAAGAGCTTAACGCTCTCGACGTTAGCGAGTTTAGTGACGCTACCGATCATGCTGTCATTAACGGCTTTTTGGGGCGGGTAGTATTTTATCACTCGTTGAATGGACATGTGAATAAACGCACTGTTGAAGGCAGAATCTAAGCGATGACGATGAAATTAATTGTTCCGACATTAGCACTTAAAAACGCATTTGATGCATTTTATGATGATTATATTCGCCATGATGCGATGAATGCTGAGCGTTATCGCCTTGGGCATCATGATTATGCAAGCTATATTCATCAGCTCGATAATGAGGCAAATGGGATTAATTTGCGTACAGGGTATGTCCCGAGTGACCATTATTGGTTGGTGGATAATCACTGCTCGCATCTTTTGGGGTGTATTCGTTTACGTCATCGTATTGACAATGACTTCTTATACCAAGAGGGTGGGCATATTGGTTACGATATGATGCCGAGTGCTCGGCGCCAAGGGAATGGATCATTGATGTTGAAGCTTGTGCTAGTAAAAGCGAGAGAAAAGGGCTTTAGCAAAGTATTAGTGACGGCCGATCAGGATAATATTGCTTCGCGCAAAGTGATTGAGAACAATGGTGGACAATTGGAAAATATGATATTTGGTCCCGTTTTATCAAGATGTATTGCGCGCTACTGGATTGATCTAACAAATTATCCTTGCAGTTGTTGATATAAGCTATTTGGGGCTCTACGGGCTGGGTCTTAGATTTGAGCATCATTCGATGTACCCGATTTTGAGTGGCCTGTTTGCATACGCTCTGCCAAATTGAATAGTCGCACGTGACACTCTTTTTTTTTGATTGCTCTTATACCTTGTTATAGCTGATTCACATCTGTCACTCCCCGCAGTTCAATGGTGACCGGCTTAAGGCCCAACGGAATAGGGTAGCTTTGCCCACAATGCTGTTTGAAATAGCGTCATGGTTCATAGCAGGTTTCATCAAAAGGTTTACCGCTTGAAATCTCTGCGAGTAATTGGACCTCAGTCCCTAAATAACGCGCCAAAGGTTCGATATCTGGCTATGCCTGTGGAATGGTGTACAAATGGGCGCTAGCTTGCCAATTACAATGCAGGTCCAACATGAGTCGGCATCATGTGCCAAGTAGAGTCATGTGGCTCGCAGTGAGTCTAATTCAGTCACTGGCTTTAAGGCTTTGAGCCGTGTTGCTAAGGTTTGGCGGATCAGCATTTGCTTAGAAGATGCATCGCCGCTAAATTGATCTTTTAACTGCCGCGCTAAGGTTGGGCTGAAGACGGGATAGTGACGATTGAAATTCTGACCACTAGTTTGTTCAAAGCGCACCAGATGCATCTCTTGTTGAAACTGGTTTAAAGCAATCGGGTTAACCGCAGGGATAACGGTGATTGAGGGGACTAGCTGGCTACTTTTAATTAGCTGCTGCTTAAGGGACCAAGCAACCACCATTCCGGGCAATTCATCATGTAATTGATGCTTGAATATAGGCTTTGGTTGGTGCATAAGATATTCCTGTGAAGCCACCGTGTAGACAAAGGGTGATTATCGGTGCTGTTGAGGGATCACGATGATATCGGTCTCGAAATATTTTTTCTGAATTTTTTGAAGTGTGCCATTTTGAGCAAGTGTTATTAAGGCATTATCAATCGCTGCTTTAAGTTGTGTATCGTTTTTACGCAGGCCGATAGCGGTTGGCCCGACCAATCCTTTGGAGGGAATTGGCTGACCTGTTAAGGCGAACCCTTTGGCGCGAGGTTGAGACAAAAAGCCAATTTTGGCTTGCACTGCATCAGTCAATAAAGCGTCAATCTGCCCGGATAATAGATCTGATTCCACTTGTGACTGATCGGCATAAATGACCACATCGACCCCATGGGGCTGCCATTTCGCTTTGGCATAGGTTTCTTGCACCGTGCCTTGTTCAACACCGATGCGCATGCCAAGCAGAGACTTAGCGTTGGGTTCTAGATGTTTCCCTTTGTGTGTAACCAAGCGAATGGGAGTATTGTAGATTGGAATAGAAAAGTTGATCTGTTTTAAACGTGCTTCCGTGATCCCCATATCAGAGAGAATGGCATCAAATTTATGCGCTTTTAAGGCGGGGATCATCGTATCAAAACTACTTTCAACCCAATGACATTGAGCACCAACTTGCCGGCAAATAGCATTCCCTAAATCGATATCAAAGCCGATTATTTTGCCGTCGGGCTGTTTGGATTCAAAAGGAGGGTATGTTGGATCAACGGCAAAACGAATTTGGGTAATTTGTGCTTGTGCTGAAAATGTCAGGGTGCTGAGTATGGTTAACAGGCTGCTTTTAACAAACGTTGAGATACGTGATGTTACCATCGATGATTCCCTTATAATTTTCACTAATAGCTGTAAATAATGGATGGAACACCATAGCATCGAATAGCTAAATTGGAAAATGGATAGACGTGATTACCTGACTTAAAGGACCCGGTTATTGACTGACTCAGTCATTGCCATAAAAATTGGTTTTTCCTGTACTTGAATGATAGTAAGAACAATTACTTAGGATGAGCCAGCCGCATCTAGCTCAAGTCGTGGGGTTTTGGCAGCATTGAGTTGTTGAATGTTTGGTTCTAGATTTACAACAGACTTGTTATAAAGTCGAGTTAGGTTCGATATAGCGTTGCGGATTTCAAAGCAAGTAAACCTAATGATTTGGGTTAGATTGGTTAGTGTTAGGCTATAAAGCACGCTCAACTATTTTTCTAGAGTGGTGTTATAGGAGAAAGAAGCGTGTGTCTAATTCGCTGCCCCGATGTAAAGCGTCGATACCGGTCTGGTTACCTAAAGTTTCTAGTGGATCACCAACAAACGACAACCCCGTAATTAAAAAGAAAGGGTGGTTTTTTAATTACGGGACAAAATTTACGAGTCATGAGGTTATGACGCTAAACAGATAGCGCGACCGTGGTCGTGAATTTCGACCAAACATTGATGCAAGCTTTGGGTCGCTTTGTGGTAGTCATTTTGGTGGATAATAAATTGGATATCCACCTCGCGTGGGGATTGATGAACGGCTTTGATTTGAATCTGATGATTAGCCAAACATTGTGTAGTTTTCGCTAAAATGCCTGGGACACGAAGATCGCTACCGATAGCACATACCATGGCAACTTGCTGTTGATCAATAATGGCTTCATCGAAATGTTCTTCAAGCGCGCGACGTACCCTCTTAATGATTTTCAAACTTGCACTAATATAGTGGGTAATTGTATTGGCATTGGTATCTTTGGCTATCACTGGAATGTTAAACCGTGCTAATTGTTTTAGAATTTCAAGATCATAATGAATATGATTGCCACTCATATTTTGATCATAGACTTCCAGTGCATATAAGCCTTGTGTGCCTGCGATGATCTCAGCACAGGGTTTTTCACTGACATAGTCACGGGTGATTAACGTACCCGTATGTTCAGGCTCAAAGGTATTTTTGATTCGCAGAGGAATGTCATGTTGGCGTAATCCTTTAGCTGCTTTAGGATGAATTGCCTCCATTCCTAAGTTTGCTAACTGGTCAGCCACATCATAGTTGGTGCGACCAATTGGAACCGCTTTATCGGTACCGACGACGCGAGGGTCGGCACTGCTGAGATGGAACTCTTTATGAATGATCGCTTCATCCGCTTCAAACATGACGGCAATTCGGCTAAACGTCATTTCGCTATAACCGCGATCAAATGTCGACATCAACCCTTCTTGCGTGTGAGCATAACCGGTCGTAATGGGCAGTTCATTGGCCAAATCAATATCATCAAATGCACTTTTTATTCGCTCATCAAGGTTTTGTTCCGCATCGTCTTGCCAACCCGTTAGATCGACAAATCGAGCATTAATGCCATCGTTTTTAAGTCGTTCTGCCATATTCCACGCACTATGTGATTCACCAAGGCTGGCAAGCATCTCGCGTACCGTCGCTAAATGATCAGCCAGTGAGAAATGTCCGTGTCGGCAAAGATTTTCCAAATCCTCAAGGCAGTGTCGTGCGCGCGTCAAACGGTTGCTCATAAACGCATTAGCTGCGTCGCACAAGGTTGAGTCGTCAGCAAATAGCTCTGCATTAATTTGTTGCATTTCGATATCTAATTGTCGTAATGCGTCTTGCCAGCTATCATCTTGGCGCCCATTAGCAAAAAGTGCATAGATGCCGGGTTGACCACTTTTTTTATGTTCCAATAAACGGTCAGTGATGCCGGCATAAGCCGACACCACGAGGATGCGATGATAGGGTGGTTTACTGCGACCTGAACGGCGAATGATGTTATCGCGAACTGAGTCATAACGACTCATGGATGTTCCACCAATTTTTTCAACCGTCAGATGATGTTGTTTGGCCACCGGGGGGCTCCTCTTATTACTGTAATTTCGCTTCGATAATGATGATGTTAAGCCTCAATTGGAGCGGCTTCTAGATCATAAGAACCATCTGGATTGTGAACTTCACGGCCAGTGAGGGGCGGATTAAACACACAAGCCAGTTTAAGTTCTTCGAAAGCGCGCAACATGTGTGGATCGTGTTGATCGAGAATGTACAAAGTACCGGGAGTAATTGGATAAACTTTACCATCGACTTTGCTTTCAATTTCACCGCGACCGCTGATGCAATACACCGATTCAAAGTGGCGCTTATAATGCAGGAAAAAATCTTTTCCCGCATAAATGGTCGTAATGTTGAATGCATAACCCGTTTGATCTTCTTTGAGCTGCATCCGCGTGCTTTCCCAGTTGCCGTCGGGCGAAACAATACGGCGGTTACTTTGTTCACATTCTTGAAGTGTACGTACAATCATTGATTTTCCTCTTCGTCATTGATAGAAGTTGGTACAACGGCCAATAGAGTTGGCTCGCAGCCGGTTATTGTGGCAGCTTCATCTTTGTCGATAAGACAATGGTCACCTGCATATAAGCTTTGGCGACGGGGCTGTGAGTCACGGCGAATCATGCTCTGGCCTTGATAACAATATAATATCACGGTCTTTTTCGTCGGTTCGAGCAAGCGCCGCTCACCAGCGGCAACCTGCAGCATGGCCTGTTCGTTAGCTTGCAATGTCATATTCAAAATACTCTTTCCCCTCAGGGATCTGTTCTGTCTTCGAACAAATTTCTTGCATTGACTCTTCGAGAATATCTAAGCCATGATTTAACGCTGTTTCGCTTATGGTCAGTGGGCATAAACACTTGATGATTTCATTATCCGCGCCGCTGGTTTCAATAATCAGCCCTTTCTCAAATGCGCGACGGGTTATTTTCCCCGCTAATTCACCTGTGACACAGCTAATGCCACGGAACATTCCACGGCCTTTGGCTGTGAAATTGCCTTCACCATAGGTTGTTGCAAGATGTTCCAAGCGCTGACCTATAATGTCGCCTTTACGGCGAATTTCTTGCTCGAAACCATCATTTGACCAGTAGTGATCAATTGCAACTTTACCTGTTACAAAAGCCATATTGTTGCCGCGGAACGTACCGTTATGTTCTGCAGGCTTCCATTGATCTAATTCCGGGCGCAGTAACAGCAGAGCAAATGGCACACCATAGCCAGAAATTGATTTTGATAGGGTCACCATATCGGGTTGAATCCCTGCCGGTTCAAAGCTAAAGAAGGTGCCAGTTCGACCACAGCCAGCTTGAATATCATCGACAATCAACAAAACATCGTGACGGCGGCAGACGGTTTCCAGTGCTTTAAGCCATTGCATACTAGCGACATTAATACCCCCTTCACCTTGAACAGTTTCGACAATCACCGCAGCGGGTTTATCGACACCACTACTTGGATCGCTTAAGACTTTATCTAGATATTGCGTAGTATCGATGCCGTCGCCCATGTAACCATCAAATGGCATACGGCTATTTCCTCCCATAGTGACACCTGAAGCGCCGCGGTGATGGGAATTACCAGTTGTGCTCAGAGCGCCAAGCGTGACGCCATGGAAGCCATTGGTAAATGAAATAATGTTGTCGCGGTCTTTGACTTTGCGCGCTAATTTCAAGGCTGCTTCAACGGCGTTGGTCCCGGTTGGTCCGGTAAATTGCACAACCATATCGAGCTTGCGAGGATCGAGAATTTTTTCTTTAAAACTTTCTAAAAAGGCAGCTTTCGCTCGGGTGTGCATATCGAGCCCATGGGTGATGCCATCCTCATTGATATAGTCAATGAGCGGTTGTTTAAAAATGTCGTTATTGTGGCCATAGTTTAACGTGCCTGCTCCTGCCAAAAAGTCGAGATAGTTATTACCTTGTTCGTCATAGAGATACTCGCCTTTTGCTTTATGGAAAACACAAGGGAAAGAACGGGCATAGCTTTGTACTGTAGATTCGATTTCATCGAAAATTGTCATCAGTGACTCCTAAGGTCAGTTAGTGATTAACAATGAAGATAGCGAGAGCGGTTAAGCTGCTTGAAAAGGTCCTAATATGACCAATTGTTCGCTGGGATGAGCACCAGCAAAATGTTGCTGGCTATCAAAGTAGGGTTTATCGGCCAACGGCACATTGTGCTGATGAGCGATTGCGCGAAACAGGCCCCATGATGGCTGATTATCATCGGTGATAGTGGTGTGAATGAATTGCGGAGTGATGCGTTCAATTAAGTGATTGAGCATCTGTTTCGCTAAAGATTTCCCTCGAGCCTGACGAGTCACTGCAACTTGCCAGATAAAGAGAGTATTCGGTGAATCAGCAAGCGTATAGCCACTGATAAAACCAACGAGGTGTTGATGCGCATCAAATGCCGCGATACTGGTCGCTGCAAAATGGCTACATTGCAACAGATTGCAGTAACTTGAGTTTGTATCTAATGGCGGACAATCTTGTATTAGTTGGTATACCGCCATTCCATCTTGCAGTGTTGGTTGTCTAAAAATGAACGCATCGTTCATGATTAAATCCTTATTGCTCAAATTATTTATCTGTATCTCATGACTTGTTTTTTTGTTTAAGTATCAAGCCATTAATCCACATTGTTGTATTTTTATTTTGTTTTTTAACTTAGTGTTGTAACTATCGTACACTAAACAATTTTAATGTCTAGTATCATTTTTGTGATCGAAGCACTATATTAAAAAATGTAATAAAATGAAAAAAATAGGCAAATATGGTGAAATTTCCTATAATCAGGCTTTTTTTGATGCTTAAAAGACAATAGGAAATTAATGCTAAATAGTTAGAGCAATAAATGTATTAGCGAGGGTTTTATGAAATTTTCATGAAGATCGCAACAAATAATGTTGACAATTTTCTCGTAATTTATCTAAGTATTTGCGAAAATTAACTTATATATCATCTACTTTCGATAGAATATTTGGTTATTATGATTGATAAATTGGCATGGGTTGTGGTTCAAAATCGACGCTTTTTGGCAACGCGTTCTTATGGTAAATCGCAGTTTTACTTACCGGGTGGCAAACGTGAATCAGGGGAAACGGATCAACAAGCTTTGATTCGGGAAATTCAAGAAGAATTAAGTGTGTCATTAAACCCTGAATCACTTATACCCGCAAAAGTATTCCGTGCGCAGGCAGATGGTAAGCCTCTGGGTGTTGAGGTGCAATTGACTTGTTATTGGGGCGAAACAACTGGAACTGCGTTAGCAAGTGCTGAAATTGAAGAATTAGCTTGGTTAAACAGTCAAGACAAAAGCCGCTGCTCTGTTGCTGCTTTAAAAGTGCTTGATTGGCTTGTGCAGCGTGGTTTGATTGATTAACGGTTACAATGATGCGCAGCTATTATTTGCTGCACATCATGATTAAACAATTAAGCGATAGCGGCTTTAATTGCATTAGTGATTCGTTCATCAATTGGAGTGATATCCGGCGCAAAACGACTAATCACGTCGCCTTGGCGATTGACTAAGAATTTTTCAAAGTTCCAAGTGATATCTGTTTCGTTTTTAGACGCAAGTCCCTTTTCAGTAAGTTTTTGTTCGAGTTGACTGTTTTGATTTCGAACTGCGTTCGGTTGGGCATCGATCAAAGCCTGATACAGAGGATGGCGATCATCACCGTTGACCGAAATTTTACTTGCCATTGGAAAATCAACGCCATAGGTCGCGCTACAAAATGTTGCAATTTCCCCATTGCTGCCAGGCTCTTGTCCAGCAAAATTATTGGCTGGGAAACCAATAATGACTAATCCTTGGGCTTGATATTGGTGATATAAGCTAACTAGCTGTTCGTATTGTGGTGTTAAACCACACTTAGATGCAACATTGACAACTAAAATAACTTTATTTGCATAATCATTAAGAGAACTGCTTTGACCATCAATCATGTCAAATGCAATCGTAGAGATAGGCTGACTCATAAAATCTCTCCATTAGGACGGATAATTAGATCTTCAGCCACGATAACATGCCAAGTTTAGAAGTAAAGATGATAACGCTCGAGGTGTTAATTAGCGCGCATAAATGATTACAAATTAGCAATTTTATTGCAGCATTCAGAGTGCTAAATTGAACTTGACCGAGATGCTGTAGGGGAGTAATTTTATGCTCATTCAAGAAAGAAAACTCGTTAATTTTTCTAGGCATCTACCTTAAAAAACATCATCTGCACACTGCATGCAGCAACACCAATTGTTGTATGACATAGTTATTATTATCGAGACCAGTTTTATAGAATCGACTACTATCTAATTACGGGATGTTTACATTATGTTAACGCATGATCATGCGCCAGGGCTAAGTAGTATCTACCGTCAGCGCATTAATCGCCATCAAGATGCGCAGTTAGAACAAGACTACGTGGCTATTGAAGAGCCATTACAAATTAGTCTTCAATGGTATGACTTGGCGTCTTCTGAGCCGATGCGCCGAGAGTGGAGTATGACAATGCGTACACCTGGCGATGATGTGGCGTTGATACAAGGACTTATTTTAACGCAACAGGTTGTCAATTCACTCGATGATGTCATGTTAATTGAGCCCTTTGATCCTGAAGGACGTCACGCAGCAAATCATCTGGTGGTGACCTTAAAAGAAGGGGTATCACCTGATTGGCAGCAATTACAACGCAGTTATATGAGTCAGTCGAGTTGTGGGATCTGTGGTATGACCTCGATGCGATCGTTATGCTTAAAACATCCGATTAAACTTGATGAACAAGCTGGTTGGCTGGGCGGCGATGATGTATTGGCGATGCCAGAGCAATTACGCCAGATGCAGCCTCTGTTTGCCAAAACGGGAGCCGTCCATGGTGCTGGGTATTGGCATGATCGGCAACTTCCCGTCTTAGCTGAGGATGTTGGGCGCCATAATGCCGTCGATAAGTTGATTGGTCACATATACCAACAAACGCTCTGGCAGGCGCAGTGTGTCCTTGTTTTAAGCGGGCGTGTGAGTTTTGAATTGGTGCAAAAGGCAATGTTGGCTGCGATCCCTGTGATAGTAGCTGTCGGTGCACCATCCAGTTTGGCTATTGATATGGCCAAACAGTTTAATATGACCCTCATTGGGTTTACAAAACGCAACCAGTTTAATGTGTACCATGGACATTGGCGATTGCGATAAGACGGATAGTTACATGAGCCATAAAGAATACCAAGGACCTGCAGGGGGATGGGGCGCGTTGAAAGCAACAACGACTCATTTGCTCAAAAGCCAAAATGTTGCTAAAAATATTTCCAACTTGCTGAAAGCTAACCAAGACCATGGTTTTGATTGTCCGGGTTGTGCTTGGGGTGAAAAAGGGATCCCCGGCCGTTTTCGATTTTGTGAAAATGGTGCTAAAGCCGTTAACTGGGAAGCGACTAGTCGACGGGTCGATGGCAATTTTTTTGCTAAGCACTCGGTCAGTTGGCTCAATCAGCAAACCGATTACTATCTGGAATTTCAAGGCCGACTATCTGAGCCTGTCCGTTATAATCGTGAAACGGATCATTATGAACCGATTAGTTGGGACAACGCATTTGAGCTTATAGCCAAGCAGCTTCGGGCACTGGATGATCCGAATCAGGCAGAATTTTATACCTCTGGCCGAGCCAGTAATGAAGCTGCTTTCCTCTATCAATTAATGGCACGTAGCTATGGTACGAATAATTTTCCTGATTGCTCCAATATGTGTCATGAAGCAACCAGCTATGCGCTAGCTGAATCGATTGGAATTGGTAAAGGGACTGTCACCATTGATGATTTTGAGATAGCGGATGCAATTTTTTTGTTCGGACAAAATCCAGGAACTAATCATCCCCGCATGTTAGAAACATTGAGCCATGCGACAAAACGTGGTGCGCGGGTAGTGGCATTTAACAACCTAAAAGAGCGTGGTTTAGAACGTTTTACCAATCCACAAGATCCACTTGAAATGCTCACCTATCACTCGAATCCGACGACTAGTGATTATTTCACCCCCAAATTGGGGGGTGATATGGCCGCTGTTCGTGGAATGGTAAAAATATTAGCTGAACGTGATGAGATTGCCCAGCAACATGGTGAAAGCATTTTTGACCGAGAATTTATCGCGGCTCAAACACAAGGGATGGAAGAATATTTGGCCATCGTTGCACAAACCTCTTGGGAGCAGATTGTTGAGCAATCAGGTTTAAGTCGGGAACAACTCGAACAAGCGGCCAATATATATCAGCATGCCAAACGCGTTATAGTGACTTGGGCAATGGGGGTGACACAACACAAGCATTCTGTCGATATCATTCAAGAGTTTGTGAATTTACAGCTACTGTTTGGACAAATCGGTAAACCGGGCGCGGGACTCTGTCCTGTTCGCGGTCATTCCAATGTCCAAGGCGATCGAACAGTTGGCATTAATGAGCAACCCTCTGCGAGTTTTTTAGCAAGCTTAGAGCAAGCTTGTGGTTTTAAGCCGCCAGTTTCCAAAGGGCATAATGTTGTGCAAGCATTACGCGCCTTAAGTAGTGGACAAAGCAAAGTATTTATTGGCTTAGGTGGAAATATAGTGGCTGCTGCGCCAGATACGTCTCTTATTGTTCAGGCGATGCGAGGAAGTCAACTGACGGTTAATATTGCGACAAAGTTAAATCGAAGCCATGTGAATCCCGGCCATGAATCATTAATTTTGCCATGCTTAGGGCGTACAGATATTGATATGCAAGCCAGTGGCGAGCAAAAAATAACAGTGGAAGACTCCTTTTCAATGGTTCATGCATCGTCAGGGCGGGTTGAGATGCATCATGATGACCAAATGCGCTCTGAGCCTGCTGTTATTGTAGGAATCGCCAAGGCTTTATTGGGGGCGCATTATCCAATTGACTGGCAAGCTATGGCTGATAACTATGATTGCATTCGAGAGCTTATTGAGGCTGTAATTCCTGGATTTGAGCAATTCAACCAACGCTTAGATCGGCCGGGTGGGTTTTATTTGGGAAATAGTGCGCGTGATCTTTGTTGGAAAACTCCAAGTCACAAAGCTCAGATTTTGGCGAATATTTTGCCTGAGTCAATTATCCCTAAACAGTTAATTGCTCAAACGAATGCCCCGATTTTTGTGCTGCAAACATTACGTTCACATGATCAATATAATACCACTGTCTATGGCTACGATGACCGTTATCGAGGGATCTTTGGAGAACGAGAGGTTGTTTTTATCAACCCTATCGATATGGCGAACTTGAACTTAAGCGAAGGTGACAAGATCGATATCAAAACCCTTTGGAGTGATGATGTAACTCGTCAGATAAAGGGGTTTAAGGCAATTCCTTATGCGATTCCTCAAGGAAATATTGCAGCGTATTTTCCTGAAGCTAACGTATTGATTCCATTAATGAGTTTTGGTGATCACAGTGAAACCCCGACATCCAAGTCAGTAGCGGTGATCATAACACGTCACGAGCACGATTCGTTAGACGTTGTGGTGCAGAGATAGAGCTAAAAAAGCCCTCTCAGATTTGATTGGGCTTTTAAAATCTAGTCAATTATGGCATCACTGAGCAAATTAATATAAGACAAATTTGGTCAGGGTTGTGGCGCGTCTATAGTTTATCTAAGTTGTTATAGATAGATTCGTTTACTTTAGCTAATAAGTCACCCAATTGTTCTTTATCTTCTGGGCTCCAGTCTTGGAAGATTTTTTCAACGTTATGACGTTTTATCTCTTGCATCGCATTATACTTTTCAACCCCAAGCGCAGTGACATTAATCAAACATCCTCGGCGATCACAGGGGTCGGGTAAGCGTTGCAGCAATTGTAAATCAATCATTGCTTTGATTTGGCGAGTTACAGTCGAAGAATCCAGTCCTAGCTGAGCGGCTAAAATGCCAGATGACTGCGGAGATTTTTCGGTGAGTAAACAAAGTAATAAGTAATGAGCTCGTTCTAGCGGGTAGTTACGCCGCCGATGATTGGCTTCCAGCCACCTGGCTAAGTATGACAAGTTATATTCTATTTTTTGAATGGCCGTATCATTGTTCATATCAGTCACCACTTAAAATCTCCCATATTACAGCGTGTACGATGTTGTTGTTTTATTGGCTTGTTTTATAAAAAATTATGATTTGTATAAAAAATAAGCCATATTATTACCACTTAGGTGGTTGCTTCCGATTATTTTTGCTTAACCTAGGTAGTTGCATGATTCAAGTATAACACTTTTTTGCACTCATTTAGACTACACAAGTACCATATTCAACATATTATGCCAAGCAGTAGTCCAATTGATAGACGATATCTCCAATAATGAAGATGATTATGTTTTTTTGACAAATAAGTTGATAGTGCGAAGTTTTTTGGCCTCAAAAAGCAATTTCGTACTTTTTTGTCTATAATTCGCTCAAAGCATTTTAAATAATCTCAAATATTTCAAAAATATAAAAAAAAATATGATCATTATGGACCAGATATTTGGCCTTCACTGTGTTGCTGTAAACTCTTTTAACTTTGATTGTTAGCTCAAAAATTCCATAGACCCTTTGTTTTACACGGCTATCTTTAACCAAGCGATTTTGAACCTAGCTATAAGCTAACTAACTATGCAGATCAAAAATTTTTAAAAAGGTGTTTCCATATTTGATCCCAAAAAAGTAGGATTTAATCGTCTAAAATTATACTTTTTATAGGGTATTCACATATAAATATTATTATATAGCCTATTTCTCTATAAAAAAAATAGATAACCCTTATATTTAGAGGGATTAAGGTGTATCGCATATAAAATTATATGTATTTTAACATTTTCATCACATATACCCCATTCTTTGTAGTTATCACGGGGCTAGGCAGATGAAGCTATGTTAAGAAGAGTAAAGTTGATGTAAAATATTCCAAGGATTTATGGATATACAGTGTCAATAAATCGTTGACGTATTCGTATTCCTCTGAGTAGTGGTATTGTGCACCATACTTGGAAACGGCGAATAGTAGAAAAGACCAATCGATAGTTAACAGCATGAGTTGGCGGAAACTATTTTGTCTAATTTGCACAGGTAATTAAGTGGTCACTTAGTTAGAGTAATGTTTAGGAGTAAGCAAAAGGCATTACCATCTTTGCCTCAGCTATCCCAAAAAATCGTTGTATCAATTTAGCTTCGTTAGAATGTGCTAGATTGATGCTGTCTACCACAAACTGTAAGCGCCATAACTATGTCAACAACCATTGATGTAATCGCTCAATACTGGGCTTTCGCGATATTTCTGGTGGTCGCAATCGCGTTAGGCGGTGCGATGCTCTTAGGTGGGTATTTTTTAGGTGGACGTGCAAAGGCTCGTTATAAAAACACGCCATTTGAATCAGGAATTGCCTCCGTGGGTTCGGCTCGTCTTCGAATGCCCGCTAAATTTTATCTAGTTGCTATGTTTTTTGTCATATTTGATGTCGAAGCACTCTATTTATATGCTTGGGCTGTCAGTATTCGCGAAAACGGTTGGACTGGATTCGTTGAAGCCACTATTTTTATTGTCGTTTTGCTAATAGGTCTGGTGTATCTCATTCGGACTAAAGCACTCGACTGGGCGCCTAAGCGTTCGAGAAGTCAAATTGAACAATCTGAAATCATGAAAACCGTTGACGGTTCGCCTAAATAACCAAGAGGTCCCATCATGGATTATACGCTCACTCGTGCAGAGCCTGATGGCGAGAATGATCGCTATCCGTTAGAAACTAAGCAAATCGTCGCCGATCCATTAGATCAACATGTGCATCGCAGCGTGTATATGGGGAAACTCGACACCGCGCTGAATGATATGGTCAATTGGGGGCGCAAGAACTCATTATGGCCTTACAACTTTGGTCTATCGTGTTGCTATGTTGAAATGACTACTGCATTTACTGCAGCTCATGATGTTGCACGTTTTGGTTCTGAAGTATTGCGAGCGTCGCCTCGTCAAGCTGACTTTATGGTTGTTGCTGGAACTTGTTTTACCAAAATGGCCCCAGTTATCCAACGTCTCTACGACCAGATGTTAGAGCCTAAATGGGTTATCTCTATGGGGGCTTGTGCAAACTCAGGTGGCATGTACGATATTTATTCTGTTGTCCAAGGTGTTGATAAGTTTTTACCTGTCGATGTTTATATTCCTGGTTGTCCTCCGCGGCCTGAAGCCTATATCCAAGCGTTAACATTATTGCAGGAATCGATTAGCAAAGAACGTCGACCGTTGTCGTGGGTTGTTGGTGACCAAGGTGTGTATCGCGCTAATATGCAGTCTGAGCGAGAGCGTAAACATGGTGAACGCATTGCGGTGAAAAATTTACGAACTCCAGATGAGATCTGATGCCGTTCAGATTAGTTTTAGGCTTAAGCAAAATAGTGATAAATGATGACTGACACTGCAACACAGCCGGCGAATCCGCCTTGGCAAACAACTGATCACCGAGATGATCCGATTGTCGCCGAACTAATGCAACAGTTCGGGGAGCAGGCTTTATATTTGCAACCAACCCGCACGGGGATGCCTGTACTTTGGATTGCTCGGGAACATATAAAAGATTGTCTGCATTTTTTGAAAACGCGGTCTAAACCGTATTCAATGTTGTATGACATGCATGGGGTTGATGAGCGTCAACGGACTCATCGCGAACAGCTTCCCGCTGCTGACTATACCGTGTTTTATCACCTATTATCGATCGAACGAAATAGTGATGTGATGATCAAAGTCGCTCTAGATGAGAGTAGTCTTGAGTTGCCGACGATTACGAGTATTTTTGCCAATGCAAATTGGTATGAACGCGAAACGTGGGAGATGTTTGGGATCGTCTTTAAAGGCCATCCTAATTTACGGCGATTAATGATGCCGCAATCTTGGGAGGGCCATCCATTACGTAAAGATTACCCTGCTCGTGCGACTGAATTTGACCCATTTGAACTCACTCGGCAAAAAGAAGATCTGGAAATGGAGTCGTTGACTTTCAAACCAGAAGAGTGGGGGATGGAACGTAGCAATGAAAATGAAGACTATATGTTCCTTAATTTGGGGCCAAACCACCCTTCAGCTCATGGTGCTTTTCGTATTGTCTTACAGCTTGATGGCGAAGAGATTAAAGATTGTGTGCCAGATATTGGCTACCACCATCGCGGTGCTGAGAAAATGGCTGAACGTCAATCATGGCATAGTTACATTCCCTATACGGACCGGATTGAGTATCTAGGTGGGTGTGTCAATGAAATGCCTTATATTCTTGCTGTCGAAAAACTCGCTGGCATTGAAGTGCCACAGCGCGTTGAAGTGATTCGAGTGATGCTCTCAGAGCTATTTCGAATCAACAGCCATTTGCTTTATATCTCAACGTTTATTCAAGATGTTGGGGCAATGACGCCCGTATTTTTCGCGTTTACTGATCGGCAAAAAATCTATGATGTCGTGGAAGCGATCACTGGTTTTCGGATGCATCCAGCTTGGTTTCGAATTGGTGGTGTTGCTCATGATCTACCAAGAGGTTGGGAAGGACTGCTCAAAGAGTTCTTAGATTGGATGCCAAAACGGCTTAATGAATATGTAAAAGCTGCACTGCAAAATAGTGTTCTTAAAGGTCGTTCACAAGGTGTTGCCTCTTATAATGCTAAAGAAGCATTAGAGTGGGGGGTCACGGGAGCGGGGCTTCGAGCCACTGGGATAGAGTTTGATGTGCGTAAATGGCGCCCTTATTCAGGCTATGAAAACTTTGATTTTGAGATCCCAATTGGGGGTGGCATTAGTGATTGTTATAACCGTGTCATGCTTAAAGTCGAAGAGATCCGTCAGAGCTTAAAAATTCTGAATCAATGCTTGCGTAATATGCCAGCGGGACCTTTTAAAGCCGATCATCCGCTGACTACCCCGCCACCTAAAGAGCGCGCATTGCAGCATATTGAAACCTTGATTACCCACTTTTTACAAGTGTCGTGGGGGCCTGTTATGCCAGCGAATGAATCATTTCAGATGATAGAGGCAACCAAGGGGATCAATAGCTACTACTTGACCAGTGATGGCAGCACGACGAGTTATCGAACTCGGGTGCGCACTCCGAGTTTTGCACATCTCCAGCAGATACCCTCTGTGATCCGAGGGAGTTTAGTCTCAGATCTGATTGTGTACCTTGGGAGTATTGATTTTGTTATGTCAGACGTGGATCGTTAATCATGAAACAACCCAATGAAACTATTGCGGTAAAAGTTGAATACGGCAATGACTTTGTCTTAAGTGAAGCGGATGCTCAAGCTATTGAGCATGAAAAACATCATTATGAGGATCCGCGTTCTGTCTCAATTGAAGCGCTAAAAATTGTCCAAAAAAGCCATGGGTGGGTGCCCGATGGCGCGATTCGCGCTATCGCTGAAATTTTGGCTATACCAGCAAGTGATATAGAAGGTGTTGCAACCTTTTATAGTCAGATCTATCGACAACCAGTTGGTCGCCATGTGATCCGTTATTGCGATAGCGTGGTGTGTTATGTCACCGGTTTCGAGGGCGTTGTCAAAGAGCTTGAAAAGCAACTGGCCATTAAGCCTGGAGAAACGACTGCCGACGGTCGCTTTACGTTGTTACCAACATGTTGTTTAGGTAATTGTGATAAAGGGCCAACGATGATGATCGATGATCACACCCACAATCATCTTAAACCGTCTGAACTTTCAACCATTTTGGAGCAGTATCAATGAGTTTATCGATCACTCGAAATGCTGAAACCCATCCATTAACTTGGCGTCTCAACGATGATGGTCAGCCAGTTTGGTTTGATGAATATCGTCGTCAAGAAGGATATGTTGGGGTTGAAAAAGCGTTAGCAATATCGCCCGAAGAGGTTGTTACGCAAGTCAAAGATGCTGGCTTACGAGGACGCGGTGGTGCAGGCTTTCCAACGGGCGTGAAATGGAGTTTGATGCCAAAAGATGAGTCACTTAATGTCCGTTATATGATTTGTAATGCCGATGAAATGGAACCGGGTACTTATAAAGACCGTTTGTTGATGGAACAAATGCCGCATCTTCTTGTTGAAGGGATGATCATCGCCGCTCAGGCCATCAAAGCCTATCGCGGTTATATCTTTTTGCGTGGTGAATATGTTGAGGCGGCCGAGAATCTTCGTCGTGCGATCGATGAAGCCCATAAGGCTGGCTTTTTAGGAAAGAATATTTTAGGCAGTGGCAAAGATTTTGAACTGTTTGTTCATACTGGTGCAGGGCGTTATATCTGTGGTGAAGAAACCGCACTGATTAACTCACTAGAGGGTCGCCGCGCGAACCCTCGTGCTAAACCGCCTTTTCCAGCCATGTCTGGGGTATGGGGAAAACCAACTTGTGTCAACAATGTTGAATCCATCTGTAATGTCCCTGGCATTTTAAATCGAGGTTCGGATTGGTATCACGGTTTATCGGCTAGTGGTAGTGATGATGCGGGTACTAAATTGATGGGCTTTTCGGGCATGGTTAATAATCCTGGGGTGTGGGAATTACCTATTGGAACGACCGCCCGTGAAGTGTTGGAAGATTATGCCGGTGGAATGCAGCAAGGTTTAACCCTCAAGGCTTGGCAACCTGGCGGTGCTGGAACAGACTTTTTGTTACCGGAACACCTTGATTTACCGATGGACTTTGATCATATCGGTAAAGCAGGAAGTCGAATGGGAACCGCACTGTCTCTGGCTATAGATAATCGTATTAACATGGTGTCGTTGATGCGCAATTTGGAAGAATTTTTTGCTCGAGAATCGTGCGGCTGGTGTACGCCATGTCGTGATGGTTTGCCGTGGAGCGTTAAAATTTTACGAGCGATTGAAAAAGGTGAGGGTCAACCCGGTGATATCGAAACATTAGAGTACCTTTGCCGCGCGCTTGGCCCGGGAAATACGTTTTGCGCGCACGCCCCTGGGGCTGTCGAGCCGCTGCAAAGCGCAATTAAGTTTTTCCGTGAAGAATTTGAAGCGGGTATATCAGGTGATGCAATTAATTTACGCGCAATTCAAGGGATCCAACCCAATCAGTTATAGCGCGCTCACCTAATTTAAAATTCATGTGTTTAACGCCTGCTTGCAACAGCGGGCCAATGGGAAGCATACGAAATATGGCAACCATTCATGTAGACGGCAAAGATTACGAAGTCGATGGTGCGAAGAACCTTTTAGAGGCTTGTTTGTCCCTCGGTATCGATGTCCCTTACTTTTGTTGGCACCCTGCGCTAGGGAGCGTTGGCTCATGTCGCCAATGTGCCGTAAAGCAATATAAAGACGCAGATGATACACGCGGCCGATTAGTCATGTCGTGTATGACACCAGCAGCAGATGGTGCATACATTTCGATTGAAGATGCGGAAGCAAAGGCTTTTCGCGAGAGCGTTGTGGAGTGGTTGATGTCGAATCACCCACATGATTGCCCAGTTTGCGAAGAAGGCGGAAATTGTCATCTTCAAGATATGACTGTTATGACAGGTCATAGTTCTCGTAAATATCGGTTTAGTAAGCGTACTCACGAAAATCAAGAATTGGGCCCATTTATTGCTCATGAGATGAATCGTTGTATCGCTTGTTATCGATGTGTTCGTTATTACAAAGATTACGCCGATGGCGAAGATTTGGGTGTATATGGCGCGAATAACAACATTTATTTTGGCCGTACTGAGTCGGGAACATTAGAGAACGAGTTTTCTGGTAACTTGGTCGAAGTGTGTCCAACTGGGGTATTCACTGATAAAACCCATTCATCCCGTTACAATCGTAAATGGGATATGCAGTTTGCACCGAGCATCTGCCAGCAATGCAGTGTGGGTTGTAATATTAGTCCTGGTGAACGTTATGGCGAACTACGTCGGATTGAAAATCGCTTTAACGGTGATGTAAACCATTACTTCTTATGTGACCGTGGCCGCTTTGGGTATGGTTATGTGAATTTAGCGTCACGACCTCAGCGCCCAATGCAACGTCGCGGTGATGATTCGTTAGAACTCAACGCAGAGCAAGCAACTCGTGCCGCCGTTGGTATTTTTACACAAGCGAAAAGAGTGATTGGGATTGGTTCTCCTCGAGCAAGCCTTGAAAGCAACTATGCGCTGCGCCAGTTGGTTGGGGTCGACAACTTTTTCAGCGGCATTGAAGCTGGTGAACAGCAACGTTTGCGCCGGATGGTTGATATTCTTGAACACAGTGGGATCAATACACCATCACTGCATGATATGGAAGATTACGATGCTATCGTGATCTTAGGTGAAGATGTCACTCAGACTGCAGCTCGAATTGCATTAGCTATTCGCCAAGCGGTAAAAGGTAAAGCTCGGCAGATGGCTTCTGCTCAGCGAGTAGCTGATTGGCAGATGGCCGCGATTCAAAATATTGGCCAGCATGCTCGGTATCCATTGTTTGTCACTCACAGTGATAAAACACGCTTGGATGATGTCGCCGCGTGGCGTTATTCAGCACCCGCAGCTGATCAAGCTCGGCTTGGTTTTGCTATTGCTCATGCGATTGACTCAAATGCGCCAGCCGTGAGTGATTTAGCGCCTGAATTGCAACAAAAAGCAGAGTTTATCGCATCAGCGTTAAAAGAGTCTCGTAAACCACTGATTATTAGTGGTAGCCAAGCCGGTGAGATAGCCCTAATTGACGCGGCGGCAAATATTGCTCAAGCTCTGAAATTGCAAGGGGATAAAGAAGTTGGTTTAACGTTGGTCGCCCGTGAAGTGAATAGCATTGGCTTGACATTATTAGGTGCTAAATCATTAGACGATGCATTGGATGCCATCGCTGATGATGCCGATACCGCGGTTGTATTAGAAAATGACCTCTATCAGCGTTTACCTGCAGCGCGCCTTGATAAGGCATTAAGCCAGTTAGAAGAGCTGATTGTGGTCGATCATCAGCAGCATCGTTTAGCCGAGCAAGCTAATTTATTACTCTCGGCGGCTAGTTTTGTTGAAGGCGATGGAACTGTTGTCAATTTGGAAGGCCGCGCACAGCGATTTTTCAAAGTTTATGAACCCAGTTATTATCGTCCCGATGCTGTGATATTAGACAGCTGGCGCTGGTTGCATGAAATTGATGTGCTCAATCGTGGTCAAGTCTCCGATTGGGGAACGCTTGATCATGTGATCGCTGAATTGGTGAGAGAATTCCCGTATCTTGCTGCGATGGTTGATAGTGATTTTAATGCTGATTATCGCGTTAGAGGTCAAAAACTAGCGCGTTCACCTCATCGTTATAGTGGTCGTACTGCGCTGCGGGCCAATATTAGTGTGCATGAGCCACGTCAACCACAAGATGTTGATTCGCCGTTTGCTTTCTCGATGGAAGGCAATAACAGCCCCGGTGCTGATCGCAATGAAGTTGCCTTTGCTTGGGCGCCAGGTTGGAATTCACCGCAAGCATGGAACAAATTTCAAGATGAAGTGGGTGGGCATTTACGCCATGGTGATCCAGGTGTACGTCTGTTCCAAGCAAGTGGTTCGGCTCGTTACTTTGCTGATATACCCGCGGCTTTTACTGTGGTCCCGGGTCAGTGGCAAGTCGCTGCGCTCTATCGTTTGTTTGGTAGTGACGAGCTATCCCAACGCAGTGCTGTTATTGCAGAGCGCGCTGGTCAGCACTACGTTACGTTGAACGTGCAAGATGCGAATACCTTAGGCGTTTCGGCGAATACAACGCTGAAGTTCTCTTGGGGTGGAAGCACATGGCAGTTACCACTGCAATTAAGTGAGGCATTGCTCCCCGGAACTGTTGGCTTGCCATTAGGTACTGAAGGATTGCCAGCAGTGTTGGCAGGGCAGACGATAGAAGAATTGCTGGAGGGACAAGCATGAGCATTTTTACTCCCACCGTGATGGCTACAATTATCGCAGTGGCCAAAGCGCTAGTCATCTTGCTGGTTGTGGTGGCGTGTGGTGCATTTATGAGCTTTGGTGAACGTCGCCTATTGGGTCTATTTCAAAATCGGTATGGACCAAACCGAGTAGGCTGGGGCGGTTCACTGCAGCTTGTCGCAGATATGATCAAAATGTTCTTTAAAGAAGATTGGATCCCACCATTTGCTGATCGGTTTTTATTTACTCTGGCACCAATGATTGCCTTCACTGCATTGTTGCTGGCCTTTGCAATTGTGCCAGTGAGTCCAACATGGATTGTCTCTGATCTTAATATTGGGTTGCTGTTCTTCTTGATGATGGCAGGTTTAGGTGTGTATGGCGTATTATTTGCCGGATGGTCAAGTAACAATAAATTTTCACTGCTTGGTGCAATTCGTGCGTCGGCACAAACTTTAAGTTATGAAGTATTCCTTGGATTGTCATTGATGGGGGTAGTGGCTAAAGCGGGCTCATTCAAATTAACCGATATCATCGCTAATCAAGCCCATCTATGGAATATCATTCCACAGTTCTTTGGTTTTGTGACATTTGTCATTGCTGGAATTGCGGTATGTCACCGGCATCCATTTGACCAACCAGAAGCAGAGCAAGAGCTGGCTGACGGATATCATATTGAATATTCAGGGATGAAGTTCGGTTTGTTCTTTGTCGGTGAATATATCGGTATTGTGACTATTTCTGCTCTGATTGTGACGCTATTTTTTGGCGGTTGGCAGGGGCCTTTCTTGCCACCAGTTATTTGGTTTGCTCTGAAAACTGCATTTTTTATGATGATGTTTATTTTGGTTCGTGCCGCCTTACCTCGTCCTCGTTATGACCAGGTGATGTCATTTGGTTGGAAAATTTGCCTTCCGATTACGCTGGCAAATTTATTAGTTACTGCTGCGTTGATATTGATTCAACAAGGTTAAATAAGGAGACAACCATGACGTTAAAAGATTTGTTGGTTGGCTTTGGCTCACAGGTGCGAAGTCTGTGGATGATCGGCATGCATGCATTTGCCAAACGCGAAACCCATATGTATCCCGATGTCCCTGTTCCCGTTCCTCCACGTTACCGTGGACGTATAGTTTTGACGCGAGATCCTGACGGTGAAGAACGTTGCGTTGCGTGTAACTTGTGTGCTGTTGCTTGTCCTGTGGGATGTATTTCTCTGCAAAAAGCAGAAAAAGATGATGGGCGTTGGTATCCCGAGTTTTTTCGTATCAACTTTTCTCGGTGTATATTTTGTGGCATGTGCGAAGAAGCTTGCCCAACCACTGCAATTCAATTGACACCAGACTTTGAAATGGGTGAATTTAATCGCCAAGATTTGGTTTATGAAAAAGATGATTTGCTGATTTCAGGGCCAGGTAAATATCCTGATTATAACTTCTATCGGATGGCTGGAATGTCGATCGATGGGAAGTCGAAAGGGAGTGGTGAAAATGAAGCGAAGCCTATCGATGTCAAAGGGTTAATGCCTTAAGGAATTTGCGATGGATATTGTTTTTTATGTAGCTGCTTTGGTTGCAGTGTTAACCACCATCCGGGTGATTAGTCACAGTAATCCTGTGCATGCATTGTTGTATTTAGTGGTCTCACTGTTATCAGTGGCGGTGGTATTCTTCTCCATGGGGGCGTATTTCGCCGGCGCGTTGGAAATTATCGTCTACGCAGGAGCCATTATGGTGTTGTTTGTTTTCGTCGTGATGATGCTAAATTTAGGTCAAGAAACCATTCAGCAAGAACGAGCATGGCTGCGTCCTTCGTTGTGGGTTGGACCAGGACTTTTATCTGCAGTTTTATTGGGCGCGTTAGTTCATGGGATTACCAGTTTACGCCATAGTATTATTCACGTGCAGTTGATTGGCGCTAAAGCTGTTGGCGTGTCACTGTTTGGCCCCTATGTACTAGCCGTTGAATTAGCATCCCTATTACTGTTAGCAGGTTTAGTTGTTGCCTTCCATTTAGGTCGAGATAAAGAAGCGCAGCGCCGTACGGAGGGCAAAGCATGATTCCTTTACAACATGGATTAATTCTCGCTTCAATTCTGTTTACACTTGGCTTTGCTGGTCTATTGATTCGACGTAACTTGTTGTTTATGTTGATTAGCTTAGAAGTCATGATCAACGCGGCTGCATTAGCTTTTGTGACTGCCGGCAGTTATTGGCATCAGCCCGATGGGCAGGTTATGTACATTTTGGCCATCAGCTTAGCCGCAGCCGAGGCGAGTATCGGGCTTGCGCTTTTATTGCAATTGCACCGTCGTCGTCAGTCTTTGAATGTGGATACTGTCAGTGAGATGCGCGGATGAATTTACTGTATTTAACTATTTTATTCCCTCTGCTAGGGTTTGTTGTACTAGCTTTTTCACGGGGACGATGGTCTGAAAACACCTCTGCGAGTATTGGTGTCGGTTCAGTACTGCTTTCGGCCGTAATAACACTGATTGTTGGAATAAGTTTTTTCCAACATGGACAGGGTGTGTTTGAACAACCTCTATGGACATGGATCCATGAGGGGCCATTTGATATTCAAGCGACCTTACGCCTCGATGGCTTATCGCTTACTATGATTTCAGTGGTTACCGGTGTAGGGGCCTTAATCCATCTGTTTGCATCGTGGTATATGCGTTCTGAAGAAGGTTATTCTCGATTCTTCGCTTATACCAATTTATTCATTGCCAGCATGTTGGTTTTGGTCTTAGCTGACAACTTATTATTTCTCTATCTAGGGTGGGAAGGTGTTGGTCTGTGTAGTTATCTGTTAATTGGGTTTTATTATAAAAATCCAGCTAATGGTGCTGCGGCGATGAAGGCCTTTATTGTAACTCGTGTCGGCGATGTATTTTTAGCCTTTGCTTTATTTATTCTCTATGCCCAATTTGGCACATTGAATATTCATCAGTTGGCAATGAGCGCACCTGCGCAAGTGGCCGTAGGATCATCGGTGATGTTCTGGGCGACCTTGATGCTACTTGGTGGTGCAGTAGGTAAATCGGCACAGCTACCGCTGCAAACGTGGCTCGCCGATGCGATGGCCGGTCCAACACCTGTGTCCGCTTTGATTCATGCGGCGACGATGGTTACAGCGGGGGTTTATTTAATTGCTCGTACCCATGTGTTGTTCTTACTGTCACCCGAAATACTACATTTGGTTGGGATCATTGGTGCAATAACTCTGGTTCTCGCTGGATTTGCGGCATTAGTACAAACCGACATCAAGCGTGTATTGGCTTATTCTACTATGAGCCAAATTGGTTATATGTTCTTGGCCTTAGGTGTCCAAGCGTGGGATGCGGCAATCTTTCATCTCATGATCCATGCCTTCTTTAAAGCATTATTGTTCTTATCATCAGGCTCAGTCATCCTTGCTTGCCATCATGAACAGAACATTTTCAAAATGGGTGGGTTACGGAAACAGATCCCATTGGTCTATACATGCTTTTTAGTGGGTGGCGGTGCGCTGGCTGCATTACCGTTGGTAACTGCTGGGTTTTATAGTAAAGACGAAATCCTTTCAGGGGCTTTTGTAAGCGGTCATATTAATCTGTTAACCGCTGGTCTGGTTGGGGCCTTTTTAACGTCAATGTATACCTTCCGAATGATCTTCATCGTTTTCCATGGTAAAGCACAGATTAAGGCGACGCCAGGGCGGGGGATTTCACATCATTTGCCGTTGCTGGTGTTGATGGTTCTTTCGACTTTCGTTGGTGCCTTTATTAAACCGCCTTTGCATGATGTATTACCTGAACTATCTGGACCAGAATCGATTAGCGTACAGATGGTTTCTGGTGTGATTGCCGTTGTAGGGGTAGCTATTGCTGCATGGTTGTGGTTAGGCAAAAGTCGAGTGGTCGAGCGTATAGCGATGACTGGACTTGGCCGACTGCTGCGACGGTATTGGTTTAATGCTTGGGGATTTGATTGGTTGTACGATTTGTTATTTGTCCGTACTTATTTAGCGATTTCTCGGTTACTGCGCAGTGATCCAATCAATGCAGCAGTTGATAGTGCTCGCTTCTTGGCACAAGGGAGTAATCGTGTCCTGACATATAGTGAAAATGGTCAGGTTCGTTGGTATATGGCATCGATGGGGATTGGTGCTGTGATCATATTAGGCCTTTTGCTTTGGAATTAAGTGGCGAGGCTTTGGTGCCAGCGTCTCAGCGATGCTGGCAATGTTATCAAATGAAGAGGAACGTATAACGCCATGCTATTACCTTGGCTCATTCTTCTGCCTTTTATCGGTGGTTTTTTATGCTGGCAGAGCGAGCGCTTTAGCCGAGTATTACCGCGTTGGATTGCGGTGATCTCGATGGCGCTTACCTTGCTGTTGTCGTTGTTACTTTGGGGGCAAGGACATTATGGCTTAGTTATCCCACATGGTCTTCCACAGTGGCAAGTTGAATATGTTGCGCCGTGGATCCCTCGTTTCGGGATATCGATTCATTTAGCGCTCGACGGCTTGTCATTGCTGATGGTTGTTTTAACCGCCTTTCTGGGGCTATTAGCAGTGGTTTGTTCTTGGAAGGAGATCAAACACTATGAAGGCTTCTTCCACCTTAATCTATTGTGGATTATTGGTGGAGTGATGGGGGTATTCTTATCCATTGACCTGTTTTTATTCTTCTTTTTCTGGGAGATGATGCTGGTTCCGATGTACTTTTTGATCGCATTATGGGGTCATAAAGGATCAGATGGTAAGACACGGATTCGAACGGCGATTAAGTTCTTCATCTATACCCAAGTCAGTGGCCTGATCATGTTAGTTGCTATTTTGGGCTTAGTATTTGTTCATTACCATGCCACTGGGGTATGGACGTTTAACTATGAACAATTGCTTGGCACGAAGATGAGCAATGAGACAGCTTACTTGCTGATGCTTGGCTTCTTTATTGCATTTGCCGTGAAAATGCCATTAGTTCCCTTTCATGGTTGGTTACCTGATGCACATAGTCAGGCACCTACGGCAGGTTCTGTTGATTTAGCCGGTATATTGCTGAAAACTGCAGCATACGGGTTATTGCGATTCTCTCTGCCGTTATTCCCTCATGCCTCTGCTGAATTTGCGCCAATAGCAATGTGTTTGGGTGCCATAGGGGTTTTCTACGGTGCTTGGATGGCCTTCGCTCAGACCGACATCAAACGCCTCATTGCTTATACTAGTGTGTCGCATATGGGCTTAGTGATGATTGCTATTTTCACCGGTAGTCAATTGGCCTATCAAGGGGCGGTTGTAATGATGATCGCACACGGCTTATCAGCGTCGGCGTTATTCATTCTTTGTGGTCAGCTTTATGAACGTCTTGGAACTCGTGATATGCGCGAAATGGGGGGATTATGGGGGCGTTTACGCTATCTCCCCGGACTCTCGATGTTCTTTGCTGTCGCTACACTAGGTATGCCTGGTACGGGGAACTTTGTTGGCGAATTTATGATGTTGTTTGGCAGTTATAAAGTTGTGCCTGTGATTACTATCATTTCCACATTTGGGTTGGTATTTGCATCCATTTATTCGTTGGCGATGATACAGCGAGCCTATTTTGGTCAAGCGAAATCTGAGCAACCTTTAGCAGCCATGTCGGCGCGTGAACTATCAATGAGTTTGGTATTGGTGGCGTTGTTGGTCTTGTTAGGTTTCTTCCCTCAAGGGGTGCTGGAAACATCGCATGCGGCCATTGCGAATATTCAACATTGGTTTACGTCTGTTTCATCTATTTCAACCACAGGGCTATAATTTGCCATGACCATAACTATTGAACAACTGATCGCGTTATTACCACTTTTGATCGTTGGGTTAACGGTCGTTTTGGTGATGCTGGCTATCGCTTGGCGGCGATGCCATATTGGCACCGCCCTGCTTAGCGTGATTGGCTTAAACGCGGCACTTCTCTCGTTAATTGCAGTCGGATCTGAGATCCCAACGCAAGTCACGCCATTGATGAAAGTCGATGGGTTTACGATGTTCTATTCGGCGCTGGTGTTGCTAGCTTCACTGGCAACCTGTACGTTTGCCTATTCATGGCTCAAAGGCTTTAAAGATAACCGTGAAGAGTTTTATCTGCTGGTATTAATTTCTACCTGTGGTGGGTTATTACTTGCTTGCGCGAATCATATGGCAACCCTATTTTTAGGGATTGAGCTTGTCTCATTACCGCTATTTGGCTTGGCTGGCTATGCCATTGAACAGAAACGATCATTCGAAGCAGCTATCAAGTACACATTATTATCTGCTGGCGCATCATCTTTTCTGTTATTTGGGATGGCCTTGTTATATGCCGAGTCAGGTTCTTTGTCATTTACAGCGATTGGCGCAAGCCTAAACCAAAGTATGCTGCATGAGCCCTTATTGCTCGTTGGCATTGGGATGATGTTAGTTGGGTTTGGGTTCAAATTGTCTTTGGTACCCTTTCATCTGTGGACACCAGATGTGTATCAAGGCGCACCAACGCCAGTGTCTGCTTACTTGGCAACTGCTAGCAAGATTGCTATTTTTGCGGTCGTTATGCGCTTTTTCCTCGATGCCCCGTTGACCAATAACCACTCGGTTCAGCTGGTACTTGCTGTGATGGCGTTTGTATCGATTCTCTTTGGTAATGTAATGGCTGTTTCGCAAAGCAACATCAAGCGATTACTTGGGTATTCATCAATTGCGCATCTGGGGTATCTATTTGTCGCATTGGTAGCAGTTAAGGATCATCAACTAGCAATGGAAACTACCGGCGTATATTTAGCCGGTTATCTATTAGCCAGTGTGGGTGCTTTTGGTGTTGTAAGTTTGATGTCCAGCCCGTATCGAGGAAATGATGCTGATGAGTTGTATGTGTATCGAGGACTCTTTTGGCATCGCCCAGTTTTAGCCGCAGTCATGACGATTGCTATGTTGTCATTAGCTGGGATCCCAATGACATTTGGCTTTATTGGGAAGTTCTACGTATTGGCGATAGGCGTGCATGCACATCTATGGTGGTTAACGGGAGCGGTTGTGATCGGTAGTGCAATCGGTCTGTATTACTATTTACGTGTCACTGTGAGCTTGTATTTGGCTCCTCGTCAAGAGTATGCGCAGGATACCACCAAAGACTGGGCGATTACTGCTGGCGGTATTGTGACTCTTGCAGCTTCTGCATTAGTGCTGTTGCTGGGGGTTTATCCACAGCCTATTATCCAGTTGGTTCGTTTAGCAACGCCTTGGTAGTTGGTGTGCTCATAATACAAAAAGGCCGCTGATTCAAAGCAAATGCCGTTCACCTAAGGTGGGCGGCTTTTTTATAGGCGTATTTTTTCTGTTCGAGGACACATTCTTTTCCTTAGTCCTCCTAACACCAAGCGCTGGACGTTCTTGATCTGACGAGGGGGCGCCTGGGGGTTGAATAAGATAATCACCCGTTGTAATCGCATGACTTAAGCCAATGTGCTATTAAAGCTATCACCGATAGCGTCGATAGTTTTTTTCAATGTGAAGCACTGTCCACTCGATCGCCCTACAACAAATTAAGTTATACGTCAGTAATAATCTCTGAGCGCTTTGACCAGTTCTGGGAGACAACTACAGGTCAGTCAATGACCAGCATGAACTGTTTCTGCTCTCGATAGCCCATTTCTATTTCCCAACGATGCCCATAGAGACTGTCAATGTCAGCTGCAACGGGACACGCATCGTATCAACCATCGATGACCATTCCCACGAACAGCCAGAGCATGGACGCTAAAGTCAACTTACGCTTTGGTATTGTGATAGGTATCGGTCAGTGAATACGCTTCGTATAATCTGCTCGAGGGGACGTCAATCAACCAATGTTTTGACTAATTGCTGATGACATCTAGGGCTTATGAAATATCCATAAAAAATCCAAGTGCATTGAATACACTCGGATTTTGACATTTTTAATGGCTCGGTTAACCGAGCCCATTTGGTTTAACTGATCGGCATTAGAGCATTTAGCTCAGCTTTTTAAAAGTAGCCTAGGCTGTTTTTTGATGACGAACAAATAAGGTAATCAACGAGACTACACCTAATAGCATTGGGTAGATGGCCATTGCTGAAATGGTTAATGGGGATAGTTTAAACAGCGAACCTAATAACAAGACTTGTGCACCATAAGGTAAGATCCCTTGGATTACACATGCAAAGATATCTAAAATAGAAGCGCTGCGACGCCCGCTAATTTCATGTTCATCGGCCACTTCTTTGGCAACGCCACCAGCGATTAAAATCGCGATGGTGTTGTTGGCGGTACAGATGTTGGTCAGCATCACTAAGAGTGCAATGCCCAATTGAGCGGTCCCTTTATTTTGACCAAAAAGCGAGACAAACTTGCTTACTAAACGCTGTAAGTAGGCTAGACCACCTTGGCGACGCATTAATTCACTGAGACCACCAATCAGCAACGAGAGAATGAAGATTTCTTGCATTCCTGTGAAGCCTTTATAGATATCTTTGGCAAAGGTCATCCAAGCATAGTCAGCCCCGATAATGCCGCTGAGTCCTGCTAATACAATCCCCAAAGTAAGTACCGCAAAGACATTGACTCCAACGACCGCGAGAATCAATATAAAGATGTAGGGAAGCGCGGGCATGATGGCAAAGTCTTGGTGGGGGATCTGTGCATGACCACTGAGATACCAAAAAACAAGCAGGGAAATAATTGCGGCGGGTAGGGCTATCCAGAAATTCTCACGAAATTTATCTCTCATTTCGCAGTTCTGAGTTCGCGTTGCCGCAATGGTAGTATCTGAAATGACCGATAAGTTGTCACCAAACATGGCACCACTTAACACGGCTCCAGCCATTAAAGGTTCAGGTACGCCAGCTGCTTGACTGATGCCTAATGCGATGGGAGCAACGGCGGCGATTGTGCCCATTGATGTTCCCATTGCAGTGGCAATAAATGCTGAGACAATAAAGATCCCTGGGACGAGAAACCAGCTTGGAATGATACTCAATCCTAACCCAACGACTGCATCAACACCACCTGTAGCCTTTGCTACAACACTAAATCCACCCGCTAGTAAATAGATAAGGCACATAGTGATAATATTACTATGTCCCATACCTGCAATCATTGAATCGATAGCGTGATTGAGCTTTTCCTTGCTGAGGACTAGTGCTAAAGCCAATGCTGGCAAAATGGCAACGGGTGAAGGCAATTGATAAAACGCAAAATGAGTGCCTTGGCTCTGCAAGTAAGCGCCAACACCTATAAATAATAAAAGAAACACGCCGATAGGCAGCAGTGCAACAGCACTTGGTTTGATGGTTTTTTCGTTGTTTTGGCTCATATCCCTAAATCACCTAATCACAATTTGGTCGTTATTTTAAAATGATTTAGATGTTTGTCAATCTAGACGTCTAGAAATCTAATTGGTTTGGAATTGATTGATTTAATAATGCTCAATTTGTAGTAAAAGTACTCGCTCAAAGATTTTTTTGATTTTTTGTTAGTGGATTTATTGTGCTAATGGCTATCATTTCGGTTGGTTGAAATGAGCCTTGCTGGTTTTTTAAACAAAATTTTTGTCATATTGAAACAAGGCTTGCTTTTATCGAGTGAAACACGTGATCATAGACTTTTAGCCTCCTCATAAAATAACGATGACATCAACTGTAAACCAACCAATATCGAGTGCACTGGAATCGTATCTTTCATCACAGCACGTTGTGACTATTGCCGGACAAGATGCACAAGGTCTGTGGGCTGCTAATTGTTTTTATGTTTGGTCTGCTGAGGTGCTTGGCTTTATCGTGCTAAGTTCGCTGAATACTCGCCACGGTCAAATAATGAAGGATTATCCTAAGGTATGCGGTACGGTTTCTGATCAAACCCAAAGTATTGCCCATTTACAAGGGGTTCAATACACTGGTCGCTCGTTGTTATTGAATGGCTCAGAGAAGCAAAATGCGCTTCAGCTGTATTACCAAAAATTTCCCATTGCTCGAGCGAAACCTGCACCAACTTGGCTTATTCAAATCGATACCTTGAAAATGACGAATAATCGACTTGTTTTTGGTCATAAAACACGCTGGCAGCGTGACATCGAATGCTAGTGGATAAACATCGGACTTGCGGTTGCTTAATTTAATGAAAAGGGCCCAGATTTCACTCTGGGCCCGGTTACCTTTAAAAAGGTAACATTGGTTTATCTCTCAGGACATTCTCTACACTGTCAGTATAGCTATTCTATGCGCAAAAATAATACAAAGTGCTCAAAATGTGACCTGAAAAGGATTTTGTTTCATCTCTTTATCAACGATGTTGATAATATTTAGTTTGTAGCTATTGAAAATCTCTATCATTGACCTCAAATAGATCCTATCGAATTGTATAGAAGCCAAATGAACGTGGAGATTTGCAGATAATGGCAGAACAACACACCGAAAGTCGTAAATTTAATGCACATACTGAACAGTTACTGCATTTGATGATCCATTCGTTATATTCCAACAAGGAAATTTTTCTTCGAGAATTAGTCTCAAATGCCGCAGATGCCGCGGATAAGTTGCGATTTAAAGCATTAGAGAATAATGCGCTGTATGAAGACAATGCCGAATTGCGGGTTCGCATCAGTTTTGATAAAGATGCTAAAACCATTACCGTTGATGATAATGGGATCGGTATGACGCGCGATGAGGTGATCGATAACCTCGGTACGATTGCAAAATCAGGCACCAAAGAATTTTTTGGTAATCTGACTGGTGATCAAGCGTCTGATTCACAATTGATCGGTCAATTTGGGGTTGGTTTTTATTCTTCTTTTATTGTCGCCGATAAAGTGAGTGTTGAAACACGCGCCGCAGGGGTAAGCACAGATCAAGGTGTGCATTGGCAATCTGAAGGCAAAGGTGAATTTGAAATTAGTGACATCACTAAAGCTGAGCGCGGCACACGTATTGTGTTGCACCTTCGTGATGAAGAAGACGAATTTCTCAATGATTGGAAACTTCGCTCACTAGTGACTAAATACTCAGATCATATCAGCATTCCGGTTGAGATGTTCAAGGAAGGTGAGCCAGAGCGAGAAGGCGAAGATGGTGAAAAAATTGCTGCAACCCCAGGTGAATGGGAAGCAATTAATCGTGCCCAGGCGTTGTGGACTCGCTCAAAAGGTGAAGTGAGTGATGAAGAGTATAATGAGTTCTATAAACATATTTCTCATGATTTTACTGATCCACTTATTTGGAGCCACAACAAGGTAGAAGGGAAACAACAATATACCAGCTTATTGTATATTCCTTCGAAAGCTCCTTGGGATTTATGGAATCGCGATCATCAGCATGGCTTAAAATTGTATGTTCAACGCGTCTTTATTATGGATGATGCAGAACAGTTTATGCCGAACTACTTGCGTTTTGTTAAAGGTGTCCTCGATTCTAACGATCTTCCATTGAACATTTCTCGCGAGATTTTACAAGATACCAAAGTCACGGCTAACTTGCGTCAAGCCTGCACCAAGCGGGCATTAGGCATGTTGGAAAAACTGGCGAAGAAAGAGGGAGATGAATACCAACAATTCTGGAAAGAGTTTGGTAATGTCCTCAAAGAAGGTCCTGCAGAAGACTTTGTGAATAAAGAACGTGTGGCGAAGCTATTACGATTTGCCTCAACGCATACCGATGGTGCTGATGAAATCGTCTCATTGGAAGACTATGTTAGCCGGATGCAAGAAGAGCAAGATAAGATCTATTTTATTACTGCCGATAGCTATGAAGCTGCAGCACATAGCCCTCTGCTTGAGATCTTCCGTAAAAAAGGCATCGAAGTGTTGTTGATGCATGAACGTATCGATGAATGGTTGATGGGACATTTAACCGAATTTGATAGCAAGCAGTTTGTGTCTGTGACCAAAGGTGATCTTGACCTGGGTGGCTTAGAAGATGATGAAGAGTTAAAAGAGCGCAAAGAACAGGATAAAACAGAATACGCATCATTTATCGAGCGCGTTAAACAAGTTCTGGGTGAAGATGTGAAAGATGCTCGTTTAACTTATCGTCTAACTGATACGCCATCATGTATCGTGGTTGGTGAGCATGATATGAGTACTCAAATGCTCAAACTGATGCAGGCTGCTGGACAACCTGTGCCTGAGCAGAAATATATCTTTGAATTAAATCCGGATCATCCACTCGTGAAACGCGTTGCTGATGAACAAGATGAACAGCAGTTTGGTGAATGGGTTAGACTGTTGATGCAACAGGCTGAGTTGGCTGAGCGTGGAAGCCTTGATAATCCAGCCGATTTTGTACAGCGGATGAACCGTTTACTCAAAGCCTAATAGTAAGTGAATCTTCTCTTTTGGAGATAGTTACTTAAGACAAAAAAAAGATCGCAATAGCGATCTTTTTCTTTTATCAACATGGCGCGAACTAAAGTGTTGTAAGGAAACTCAGTAAAGAGTAAACCCCAATCACATCAAGGCTTAAATGATGATGACTTGCCATCCAGCCTAATAGTTTGACTAAGGGCTTCATTCGACTACCTACTTGTTGTAATTCTTGTTTAATTACGTCATTGCCCGTGCATGTGAAATAGCAATCAATCACTTGTCTATAGGTGGATCGATCACCGTAAGCACTCAGGGACATCAAAAATAAAAATAAGTCTCTGTATTGGGTATCAATTAGCGAAGTGCACGAACTGAAACTGTCTTCAAAATCAATGGCTGAAACGACACCTTGCGCATCGATGGTGTAATTTTTGATTTGCGCTCCGCCATGGTAATGTCCCGCCTGATGGATTGCTGCTAATACCTTTACGGCCTTTAAAATAATTGCAGTTCGTTCATGATGGCTTAATGGGTTTTTTTTAAAGTAACAACGTAGATCGGTTCCCGTATCAGATAAATAAAGGAATTGACGGTCTTGTCCTATCACCTCAGCCACCGATATGCCAGAGCGTGCCAATGTCTTGAGTTTTAACGCTTCAAAGTTCAAGCTCTGCAGCGGTGTTTTGCGTTCTACAGGCACTAAAATTTTTAATTTTGTCAGCTGGTGGACGATTCGATGAAAGAGGTTAGAGCGAGTTGCCTCGGGGCGTTTGATCCAAATCAGCTGCTCACCTAATTCCAACTGCTCAACTTTCTTCTCTTCATTGAGCATTTTTTCCGTGATCTGACTGTCATAAATTGATTGTAAATAGGAATTATTACTTGAATACATATCGTTAATTCTCTTATTGAAATCCCTATATAGCAATTAATCTGAGCAGTTACATGAAAGGTAAATATAAATAGAAGGACATGCTCAGAGGGCTGATCCCAAGCCCTAAATACAGAAGGCACCATACAGTTAATGATGCCCTAAGTTTTCTCAACCTCTTTATAAGTAAATAATTGTACTATAAAGCTATTTATAAGTCTATGTATTGGACCCGCATTACAACGCCGTGCTTTGCTTGATAAATGTTGATAATTGACTGATGAGCGCGATTTCATATTCAACCTGCGTCATTTGTTCAATGATACTATCTGTTTCTCTGAGTCCTGATTCCGCGCGTGTAGACATCAGGTGGCTGTCGTCTGATAGGTGGGTGAGTTCAGTGTCTAGTTGCCGCGAGTTTGCTGTAATCTGTTCCAGTACTTGGCTTATTTTGTTAACTAAAGAATCAATATTAGTGACCGAGAAAGAGACTTTATCAATGGCCTGTATTGTTTCATCTAAACTATGTTGGGTTCGCTGAGATAGAGCGCGGACTTCATCAGCCACAACGGCGAATCCCCGACCAGCATCACCGGCACGAGCCGCTTCAATCGCCGCATTAAGAGCCAGTAAATTGGTTTGATCGGCAATGCTACTTATTGATTGAATCACATCTTTGATGCGCACCGTATTTACTTTGAGTTGTTCCATGCTTTCATCAAGAGAGCTACGCTGCTGCGTTTGCTGATCAATAAGCTGCATATATAAATTAAATTGTTGTTGTATATTCTGCTGACGCTGTGCTGAATCATTGGCTTGTTCGACAATCTGGCGCAGTTTTTCTGTTGATGAACGCAGTTGTGGCTGGTATTTTTGCATCCTTTGGATCAGTTGTTCTTGGAGTTGACTGATCCGGGTCATACTCACCAACTGTAAATGCGTGTGATAGTTTTTATATACGGCATAGTAATAGGGATAATGGTTGGCATATTTATCGCGAAATGATTGCCCTGGCTCGACTTTGAAAAAGGCCAACGCGGTAAGCGTTTGATTTTGATGCACGCCCAAAAATTCACCAAATGAAGAAAAACCAGAAACACATAACCCATCAAATGAGTGCATATCGGCCAGCTTTTGTTGATTATTGAGTCGGCGTAATATGCAATCGTTGGCGATCATTGCAACAGGTTGGCTTGGCTTATCTTTTAGAAACGTTTGATAGTCTTTTTCAGTTGTGGCAATAAAGTCGTTTGCTTTGACTAACAGCAATTGCTCGCCAAATTCAATGTCGCTAAAAAATTGTAGGCTGCCATTTGAGTGGATTTCAGCGATGGAGCGAATATAAATTGACTGATCTAATTTTATTCCAAATGAGTAGCCAGACAAGTTGTCATTTAACTGTTCACTTCTGCAATGAAAGTAGTCACAGAGCACTTCAACGGGGGTTGTTAAGCGTTTGTCTGGTGCGAGTACGGTTTTTAAAGTTCGTGTTAACGAGTCAAATTCGGCAATATCTAAGGCAAATCCTGTTGGTTCAAAGTTATGTGTTTTTAGGATCCCATAGCGGTACTCAGGGGCGATTTTACACAAAGTCAGTAGCACCGCATCATTTTTCACTTCGCCATTATAAGCAATAGCAGCTTGTTTGAAATCAAGCTTACCACCTGCACTTCCGCCAATAAAATAGCAGGGGAGTGTATTGGTTTGATAGAGTGCTTGAGTGAACAAATTCTCGCAATGAGATAGGCCATCAAAGTAGGTGAGTGCAACCGTATTGGAACTTTCAATGGCGAATGGAGGGGCAATTTGGGTCAGTTGCTGTGCAATTGCCGCTACGTGCTTATCACTGAGATAAGTGCCAGAGGGGGATGATTTAGCGAGTAGATCTATTGTATGAATCGATACTTCAGCGATCAGTCGTTGGCTAAAGCTGTGTAGCACGATGGTGTCTGTTTCGGGCTCGGTATGATAAAATTTAGCCTGATCACCACTGAGTTCACCTGCAGTCATGAGCGCTAATACATGATGGGTAAATGGAAGATATTGATTAAGTTGTTTGATCACGCTGGAAAACTCACAAAATGGTGAAATAAAAGCGATCACCAGTGCTGTTCCTTCGCTAAAGTGAAGTGGCTCCAATAATTCTTCACAAAGCTTTGAGCTGTGGGTTGATATAGTTTTAGCCACTCTATCGGATAAAATATGTTGGTGCTTGAGGCTACGTTTAAAAAACATCTAGTTTGTCCTTTAACTGAGCCAGTCTGCTAAATCATGCCCTATTGATTGCTTAGCGATTAACGTCCGCTGACTCAATGGATAAGCTTAACGCAGTGATAACATCTCATTAGCGTGACTGATACTGATTAGTCTCAATAGGTTAATCTGTTAAGGCTCAGATTTGTGCTTCCCGAGATGGTTAAGCTGGCACATATCCATGTAACCAGCTTTATCATAGAGGGATACATTTCAGGGCTTGCTTGTTTTTTAAGCCTTACCTAGTTACGTTGAAAAATCACAAGCACATATAAACCTGTAAGATCTAATTATTAATGATTAAATTGTCATTTTATAGGTTGGCGATAAAAAGTACACTCTTTACCTCAGAGTAACAGCCATGAAATCAGCTTAATGTGACTTAAGTATGCTTTATCATAGCCATATAGAAGGGCTTAAACCCCAACTTAGCATAAAAAAACATGGCACTTTGATTATTCATGAGCACGTCTAGCCTGATCTGCTTTGCTGAACCGAGATATGTCTCTATATGTTGGAGTAACTTGCTGGCATGCCCTTGTCGGCGATATTCTCGGTCTGTGACAAGCTGGCGAACATAGATAAAGTCATCTTCATAGCAGGCGAGAATATAGGCAGCGATCTGACCTTCAATAACACAACCAAAACCAAAATAGTTGGCATCTTTTAGCCAACCGCGCATGCGTTGGCATAGATAGCTGTGGCTTAGGTTCTTGCTATTCCCTTCATCTTCAAGAAGCTGCTGATTGAGTCGACCGAGCTGTTCAATATGCTTAATTGTGAGAGGGATGACCGAAGACATGATAAGAACCTTAATACAAAATAAAAATGCGAGGGTGCATCATACTATTTTGGCAAAAAAGCACAAAAGAGGAGGGATTATTTTATCAATGATATTCTATTTGTGTATTATGATCAAAAAAACCAACCTAAGCGGTTGGTTTTTTTAAAATGGTCGGAACGAGAGGATTTGAACCTCCGACCCCCGACACCCCATGACGGTGCGCTACCAGGCTGCGCTACGTTCCGAATCTGAACTCATCTTACTGTTTTTTATGGTCCTTGCAACCGTTTATTACTTTCATATCGTGCGATTGCTGCACTTTTGTTCATTCTGGCGAATTATGAATCATCTCGATAAAATCGACGTAATTCATTCAGTACTTGCAATATAATTGGCATATCGGCTCGCGCATTTACTTTCTGGTAATCGCGATTGCGAACTTGATAGTCACCGTGATTATTAAACAGAGTAATCTTGTGTTTCTGATAGATCGCTTGTTCATCGGCATTGCCGACTAAAATCCATCCTCGGGACTGACTTGATAAGGTCAATAGATCGGTACCAATGCTATAGTCACTGGGCTGATTGTTCACCCCCAACAGCTCGCTATTAATGGTCGTACTGATATCCAGATGGCTGGTATCGGTGTTAATAACCTTTGGCGCAATTCCGGGCCAATGGATGACCAATGGTACTTGAGTTTGATATTTAGAGAGATTATTACCATATCCCCAACGACCACTCTGTTGATCAGAAAACTCTTGACCATGATCGGAGGTGATGATCACTACTGTGTTTTTTAACTGTCCCGAATCTTGCAAAGTCGTTAATACTTGTCCGATTTTTTGGTCTGCATTGGCAACCGCATGTTGATACATCGTTTGCCATTGGCGACTGCTGTTAACTGAATTTGGTAGCGTGTGAGGTGGCACATCGAGATGAACGACACCTGTGAAATCAAGATAATTAAACCAAGGCTGTGTTTGAGCATGAGCGGCTTGCCATTGCTGCCAAAGTGAGACGACTTGCCCATCACCTTTCACGCCACCATCCATCTTCGCTTGTGACAATTGCTTCGCCGGAATATCACCCCAAACCGTATTATCTAACGCCGCATTATGAAAGCCATCACTGTTAAATAAGGCAATTTTATAGTCTCGATGCTTAAGCGCCGTAAACATCACAGGGCTTATCGAAGCTTCCTCGACACTTTTCCAATAAGAGGTTGGTAAACCATAAAAGAGTGAATACAAACCCAATGTATGATCATTACTCCCACTGTAATGATGGGTAAATTGCAGTGAATGTTGTGCCAGTTGCCAAGTCTTTGGCATGCTCTTAGCGTTAAGCGCATCAAAGCGTAGCCCTTCGACGACGATCATCAATAGATTCATCGGTGGAGTGGTCTGGTTGGTGTACTCTAGTGGTCGTTCTGGATAGGTAAGTGGATTCCCATCGTGCAGACCCGCTTGGCGGGATTTTTGACGGATCCGCTCAATATCGATTAAGCCATAAGAATTGAGAAAGTTTCTGGCAGTCATCGGATAAAACAATGGATAATTAATTTTTTGTGAGGTAATCGGCCGATAGATAGTCGCGTCGGCCCATACGTGAATGATATGTGTGAGGAAAAAACAGATAAAGAAACCGATAGCAATTGGTTTGCCAATTCGTCGACGTTCTAATCGGCGCAAACTGACCCAGCAGAGTCTGGCCATTAATAGTTCCATAAAAAAAATCAACGGAACTAAAATAAAGACCAAATTCACGTCTGTGCTCTGGCGATTATTCTCTTTATCAATCAACAACTGCCATAACATGGGGTTAAGATGAACATAGAATCGAGAAAAGACTTGTGTATCAATGGCTAGCGCGCTCATGCCGATAGTGGCAATAATGGCACCTAGAAAGCGCATGCTACGATTACTTGGGAGTAAAAAGCTCAGAGGAAACAGTGTTAGCAAAAAAATCATAAACGGCAAAAAAGAAAATTGCCCTAGCCAACTAATGAGCATGTAGGCCTGTCCCAAATAGGTATCCGGCCAATGTGCAATATAAAGATAGCGGATAGCTATCAATAGCGTGATAACAATATTTCCTAAGCAAAACCAGTGCCCCCAACTGATGAGCTGGGAGACTTTGTCGCGATATTTGAGCGCGCCTTGAGCCATATTGCTGGTTATTCCTTACAAACTATGAATTTCTGGGAGGCTCAATTGAGCTGATAAGTGCTTTGCCAAAGCGCTCGGCTAGCACTTGACGCTGCTCGGCCGCTACGCGACGATTCAGCCATGTGGTCGCTGCATTCCCAAGGACCATCAACGCCAAATCAGGTGGTGCTTGATGGTTTTCCAAAACTGTCATCACTTCTTGAAGCATTTGTTCCACTTGTTCAGATGGATATTTTGAAATGATAGCCATGTTGTTCGTCTGATTCCAAAAGAAAAGATGCGTATAATACCGTACCCAAGACACAAAAACTAACAAAACGACTATGAGCTTATCGCTAAATCACTTAGTTTTACACTCTATTGCTGTTAATGAGCAAGGAGAAATGACTCTGCAACTACGCGACCATGAACCACCGGTCACTGATAATGCGCTAGAGTTAGTGGGAAATTTACATTTAACCTACAATAGTAAGGCTGCCAAAGGATTTGGTTACTTTGCCGATCCAGCGGCTCGGCTGCCAACTGAGTTAAATCAATACTTGTTAGCAGAACAGTCATTTATCCCGTTTTCTCACGCGCTAGCCAACGAGTTAGTGGCTCGCATCAATCACTATGAACTGCAAGAGCAGGGCACCTTGTTGATTAGCCACTATGAATTTATTGGCAGCGAGTATCTGCAAATTGTCTTGCTGCAAGACAAAGTATCGCCTTCGGTGAATGATTCGATGGAGATCACGGCCAGTCACTATTTAGAAACCTCTGCCATCCAGCTTGCGGCGCGTATCGAGCTGACTGAAATGCAGCGTAATTCTGAATCAAAACGCTATGTATCTTTTATTCGTGGGCGAGCCGGTCGCAAAATCGCTGACTTTTTTATCGATTTTTTAAGTTGCGAAGAGGGCTTTGATACCAAACAGCAGAATGCGATGTTGATGAGTGCAGTTGACCAATATTGCGCCGTTTCGCAGCTAGAACCTGAGGAAAAATCGGAATATCGCGCGCAGGTCAAATCGTATTGTGATCAACAGCTCAAAGATGGTGAAGAAATTCAAGTCAAAGAGCTGTCGGCCAATTTGCCGCAAACTGATGGGCCTGCCAATGACTTCTATACATTTGCGGCCGAAAATTTCCCGATTGAAGAGCAGTTTCCTGCAGATCGCAGTTCGTTGAAAAAACTCACCAAATATTTTGGCCAAGGCAAGGGCATGACCATTAGCTTTGATCAACCGTTATTGGGTGATCGGGTGAGCTATGACCCACAAACAGATACGCTGACAATTGTTGGATTACCGCCTAATCTACGCGAACAGCTACGCCGAGCCAGCGACGTAGACGAATCTTAACCGAGATGGGTTTTAGGTCTTCCTCTATCACAAAATGATGAGGAAGACTGCGTATTAGCGATTAAACGTTAGTCGCTGCCCATTTGCCTGACTTTGAATGGCGCCTTGATGCCAAACTAGTTGACCATTCACTAACGTCGTGGTGACGGCGCTGCGGAAGGATTGCCCGTTAAAAGGTGACCAACCACAGTGATATAGAATGTTATCTGGGTTAACGGTGACCGATTGGTTAAGGTCAACCAATGTCAAATCAGCAAAATAGCCTTCTCGAATGTAGCCCCGATCTTTGAGTTGATAGCGTTCTGCCACTGCGTGGGCGGTTTTTCGAACAATTCGTTCTAATGTGAAAACACCTTGATGATAAAGCTCTAGTAGGGCTGGCAACATATGTTGGACTAATGGCAAACCGGATGGTGCGTTGAAGTAGCTGTTTTGCTTTTCCGACCAGGTATGGGGGGCGTGGTCGGTGGCAATCACGGCGATGCGATCATCATTGACCGCCTGTTGTAGGGCTAATTGATCAGATCGTAGTTTGATAGACGGGTTACATTTTATCTGAGCACCGAGCGTGGCGTAGTCATCTTTATTAAACCACAGATGATGAACACAAGCTTCAGCGGTAACAGTGGCTTGTGCGAGTTGACTGAGATCGGTAATGGCTGGGAATTGATTAAGTTCTTCGGCGGTAGTTAAGTGCAATACATGCAGGCGAGCGCCATTTTTTTTTGCTAATGCGATGGCCGTTGATGAAGACTGGTAACAGGCCTCTCGGCTGCGGATCTCGGCATGCATCTGCATCGGGATATTTTCACCATATTGCGCCTTATATTGCGTCTCTAACTGTTGGATCATCGGCGTATTTTCGCAATGAGTGGCAATTAATACTGGCGAATTGGCAAAAATACCGGTGAGTACGGCTTCGTCGTCAACCAACATATTGCCGGTGCTTGCTCCCATAAAAATTTTAACTCCACAGGCCGCATTCGGATCGAGGGACTTAATAACCTCCAAGTTGTCATTGGTGGCACCTAAATAAAAGCTGTGGTTGGCAAATGCGCGGCCAGCGGCGCGTTGATATTTTTCTTCAAGTGCATCGAGCGTGGTGGTCTGTGGATTCACATTTGGCATTTCCATAAAACTGGTAATACCACCTGCCACTGCTGCGCGTGATTCGCTTTGGATATTGCCTTTATGCGTTAATCCCGGTTCCCGAAAATGGACTTGGTCATCAATCACGCCGGGAAACAGGTGTAAACCACTGGCATCGATGATTTGTTCGCCAGTTTGTGCACTCAACGATTGCCCAATCACCTCAATCCGTTCACCGACGATTCGGACATCAGCAATACGGCATTGATTCTCATTAACTAACGTTGCGTTTTTAATTAATAGTCTTTGCATGGGGGTTGATCGTTCATTTGTTCAATGGTGTAGGTATAATAGCGGATCTAGATATGAATCACAGAGCTGTTGAACAACTGGAATGAAACTTTTTGTTAACGATTTAACGGTGATTGACTCGACCTTTCTTTGTCCAGACCGCGGTTTAGTCGGTGATAGTTGGATTGTGGATATTGAATTGGGCGGTCAATTGAATCAGATGAATATGCTGCTTGATTTTGGTGTGGTCAAAAAAACCATCAAAAAAATGATCGATCAGTATGTTGATCATAAATTACTTGTGCCTAGTCGTTCACCGCAGTGCCAGTTCCATGCTGTGGCCGATGGCCGGATGCAGGTCAGTTTTCAGCGCGCCCAAGATCGACATCTCTACTTATGTTGCCCAGAGCAGGCTTTTTGTTTGATTGATTGCGTTGAAATTACCGAAGCGGCCATTATTAAACACTTGATTGCCGTTTTAACACCTCATCTTCCTGAAAATATTGATGATCTTACCATTCGTTTGCGTAACGAAACGATTGAAGGACCGTATTATCACTATAGCCATGGCTTAAAAAAACATGATGGTAACTGCCAACGTATCGCGCATGGTCATCGCTCGATGATCGAAATTTTTGTCGACGATGAATTAGATGATGAACTCTGTGCGAGCTGGGCGATGAAATGGCGCAATATCTATTTAGGATCAAGTGACGATTGTTGTGAACTCAGCGAACTGAGTTTTGCGAAACATGCGGTGATGCCAAACCATCTTGGCTTTGCTTATCATGCTCCGCAGGGATTTTTTGAACTTGCGGTGCCCCAGCCTGAATGTGATCTGCTGGACTGTGATACCACCGTCGAGAATTTGACCTACTATATTGGATCTTGTATCAAAAAGAGCCATCCTCGACAAATTATTCGTATCCATGGTTATGAAGGTGTGGGTAAGGGCGCGATTGTGGAATTGTAAAAAATAGCGCGTTATTTTCCTATAGTTGTATGCCGATGCCGTTAGGGGGAAACAACCGTGTAAAGGTGTTCCCACAATACGGCACTTAGTGAGAAAGAATTGTTCTATTGATGTTTATACAGTGCAACCAGTAGCGCCAAACTGGCAATGCTAAGGCCGGCTAGTGATACCCATGACCATCCACCGATTTGATATAGGGTGACCGATAGCCAAGAGCCAAAAGCACCGCCGATGAAATAGCAGGTCATATACCCTGCGTTGAGGCGGTTGCGGATACTTTCATCAAGGCTGTAAATGACATTTTGATTGCTCACATGCACCAATTGTGAGGTGAGATCTAACAAAACGACCCCCACAAGTAGCAATGTGAGCGAATGAGGGGAAAAATATAACAATCCCCAACTGATGATAAGCCCGACTAGCCCAGCGAATGTCGCTTGTCGTCCATGGCCTGCATCAGCAAGTTTTCCTGCCCAAGTAGCGGCCATTACGCCCGCTGCCCCCACCAGACCAAACAGGCCAATGATTGCATCACTGTATTGATAAGGCGGTTTAGCGAGTAGAAAAGCAAGCGGTGTCCAAAACATACTAAACAGACAAAATGACATCATTCCTAGTAAGGAGCGATAGACCAGAATGGGTTGCTGTTGAAACAATTTGAGAACCGATCCAATGAGCTGTCGGTAGCGAATATGTTGGGTGCTGGGAGCGTGGGGGAGTATTTGGGCCAGTGCTATGGTAATACCAGCCAAAATAAGAGCAGCAAGTCCATAAACCCATCGCCAATTCACAAATGTGGAAAGGCCGCCGGCGAAGACTCGGGCCATTAATATCCCTAATAATAACCCTGCCATGACCCGACCAACGATATGTCCTCGATTTTGCGGAGCGGCTAAGGTCGCAGCAAAAGGGACTAGAACTTGCGCCACGACAGAGCAAAATCCAGTCATTGCTGTTCCGACGAATAGCCAATAAATATTGGGCGAAAAGGCGCTGATCATTAGCCCTACGCAGGTCAGCGCTAACAGGTTGATCATTAGAGCGCGGCGTTCAACAATATCAGCAATCGGCACAGCTAGCAGTAACCCTGTTCCATAACTTAATTGTGCGATGGTCACCACATTACCGGCCATTGACTGAGAAATATGAAAGTAGTCGGCTAAGGTATCGAGTAACGGCTGGGCATAATAGTTACTGGCAACTGCCACCCCGGTGGTGACCGCCATGAGCAGGACTAAGGTTGAGGTTAAGCTAGGATGATTGTCAGGCTGAAGGTGCGGCATTGTGAGGATGATAACCATTGAGATACAACATAGACTATGATCCTATGGGTAAAGTGTTGTTGATGCAACGATTCGATAGATTTATTTAGCATCCTCGATTAAGCTATTTTCCCTACAGTGAAACTGTATTCATATTATTCTGGAGGATATATGGCTGAAGAAACCATTTTTAGTAAAATTATTCGTCAAGAGATTGCGACTGAATTGTTGTATCAAGATGAGTTAGTAACGGCTTTTCGTGATATTTCACCAAAGGCCCCAGTTCATATTTTGATCATTCCAAACAAATTAATCCCCACGGTTAATGATGTTGAGGTTGAAGATGAGTTGACGATGGGTCGTATGGTGAGCGTTGCTCGCCAACTTGCAGCGAAAGAGAAGATCGCTGAGGATGGCTATCGATTAGTGATTAATTGTAATGAATATGGCGGACAAGAGGTTTTTCATCTGCATATGCATCTTCTTGGGGGAACACCCTTGGGACCATTACTGTAGCGCGGTTAAATGAATCAATTAATGGGTGGGCTCCGTTGGGCCGTTCTGAGTGTGTTGTTGGCCTTGATAGCGGGGTGTGCTTCACTGTCGGGTAAAGATCTCGTTGAACCTTATAGCGCACAGATGACTGATATGCGCCATGCGGTTCAAAGCGGGCAGTTAAAGCAAGCAATTAGTGATGTGGATGTTGGTTCGACCAGTGATACGAATTATTATCTCAAGCAGCTAGAACTGGGGCGGTTGCAACAGCTAGCTGGCCATTATTCGGCGAGCCAAAAGCACTTTTCAATAGTCGAAAAACATCAACAGTGGCTGGAGAGTCAAGCGCAATTTCGACTGTCTAGTGGCGTGCAGGATAGTATTGCCGTGTTATCCAATGATACAGCGCGTAGTTATCAAATCCCTGTGTATGAGCGGGTAATGCTGCATCATTATCAAGCGCTGAATTATCTTCATCAAAACGATCTGAGTGGGGCGTTGGTTGAGGTTCGTAAAGGTGAATTACTACAACAAAAGGCGATTGACCAACATAGCTCGCAGCTCTCTGAAATACAATCGCAGTACCGCGACCAAGTGCAATCAACATTGGCGCAGTACCCATCGATGCAAGCGTTGCTAAAAAAAAGCAAGAGTGCCTATCAAAATGGTTATACCTATTTGCTCAGTAGCGCGCTTTATTTAGCAGCGAATCAGCCCAACGATGCGTACATTGATTTGAAACGGGCCCTTCAGATTGCCCCAGATAATCCAGCGATAGGCGCATTAACAACACGACTGGCAAAGCAGCTCGGTATGCCCGATTTGGCCAATCTTGAGCGGCGATTTAAGCCATTGAGTCTGACCTCTCATCAAGGTTTAGTGATGGTACTAACAGAACAAAATTTGATCCCTTATCGGCGTCAAGTGGCATTGCATCTACCCATTTTAGTCGGAGACCGCTTGCAATATCTATCTGTTGCGTTTCCCTACTTACCTGATGAAGTTGTGTCAAGTCCCCCTTTGCAGATTAATCTTGCCGGGCAAGTAACAACGATTGAATCTGCGACTCAACTACAAGCGTTGGCAGCGCACTCGCTCAAAGAGCAGTTACCCGGCATGATACTTCGTCAGGTTATTCGCCTATCGAGTAAAACGGTACTAGCCAATAAAATAACTAAACAAAATCCTTGGCTAGGTTTGGTTGCTAATCTATATAATGCAGTAACTGAACATGCCGATACCCGCAGTTGGGAATCACTTCCTGCGGCGGTTGGTTTTTCGGCAAACTCGGTGGATGCGGGGACTTATCAATTACGGTTTGTTGGAATTGGAAAACAAGTGCCGATTCAGGTGAAAGCCAATCGAGTTACGTTAGTGATAGTCAGTCAGATAGGCCAAACATGGGTCTCTCAGAACTTTTTACTATAATAAGGAGGCGTTATGCGTCGTCATATATTGGCTGTTTCAGCAGCACTGATGATGTTAAGTGGCTGTGCCACATACTCAGCTGGAGTCGGAACCCCAGTGATCGCCGCAACGGATATGCCCAACCAACTGGTGCAAAGCGATAACTCGTTATTAGCCAGAAAACTTACTTTTACTCATGCTGGGATCAAAGCGCGCTCGGACGGTCGTCAGCAGGCGTTTATTACGTTGCAATCCACTAGTAACTATGACCAAAATTTACAGTACCGATTTTATTGGTATGATGCCAGTGGCCAGCAATTAGCACAAACACCATGGCTTGCAGTGATGCTGCATGGCAAAGAGACAAAGCAATTACATTCAATAAGCCAATCCACTAAAGCGAGTGCTTTTCGCGTTTACATTCGCCAAGCCGATTAATTAGGAGTGAGTATGAGTCACAAAACCCCTTTGCTGGTCGCTTCGGCGGTCATTGCTGCGTTAACCCTGAGTGGGTGCGCGCAAAAAGTTAGTTATGGTGATGCTCAAGCGGTTGAAACCGTTAATGTTGATTTTGGTTCGACTGATCTACAAAAAATTGCCAATAGCATGACTGATTCACTTTTGGCGTCGCCATTTTTAACTCGCCTTGAGGCGCGTCACAAATTGCCTATTTTGTATGTTCAGGGTATTAAAAATAAAACGAGTGAACATATTGATACGGAGTCAATCACCGATTCTATTTCAACCAAATTAATTCAGTCTGGGCAGTTTCAATTTGTTGATATGAGCCGGGTCAATGCGGTGCGCAAACAGCTTAATTATCAAAACCAAAGTGGTTTAGTCGATCCTTCGCAGGCCGTGCAATTTGGTCATCAAGTTGGGGCGGAGTATATGCTCTATGGCGATTTATCCAGTATTGTTAAATCAACTAGCAGTCAAAAAGATGTCTACTACAAAATGACAATGCGATTGATGGATTTGAAAACAGGGCTGATCGTTTGGGCTGATGAAACGCAAATTCGCAAAGATGCTAAACGTTCATTGTTTGGCTGGTAAGCATGGGGCCATTATTTATAGATCTTAATGGTGTCGATGTATCTGCTATCGAACGCGAAATATTGGCTCATCCACTGGTTGCAGGGGTGATTTTATTTAGTCGCAATTACCAAGATCGCCAGCAATTGTGTGATTTAGTGCGTTTGATCCGAGAGTCGCGCGCCCAGCCGTTGCTAATTGTTACCGATCAAGAAGGCGGACGAGTCCAACGTTTTCGCCAACAATTCAGCGCCATTCCAGCCGCAGGGCAAATGTATCATTTGGCGCAGCAGCTCTCGGTTGAGCCCTTACATTATGCTCAAGAGTTAGGATGGCTGATGGCCAGTGAGCTTAGAGCTTGTGATATTGATTTAAGCTTAGCACCGGTGTTGGATATCGACGGGATGAGTCATGTCATCGGAAATCGGGCCTTTGCAGATAACCCTGAAGGGGTCGTGGCGATGGCGCAAGCCTTTATTTTTGGTATGCGTGATGCACATATGTGTAGTGTGGGCAAACATTTTCCTGGCCATGGCAGCGTTCAGGCCGATTCGCATATTGCTCAAGTGATCGATACACGATCTTTTGAGCAGATTGAATCCCATGACTTAATTCCTTTTCTGAAGCTTATTCGAGCCGGTTTATTGGATGCGTTGATGCCAGCTCATGTGATCTATCCTAATGTCAGTAGTCAACCGGCTGGTTTTAGTCAAAAATGGTTACAGACTATTTTGCGCCAACGATATGGGTACCAGGGGTTGATTTTTAGTGATGATCTCTCGATGCAAGCCGCACATATTGCGGGTACACCACTTGAGCGAGCTAATTTGGCGTTGGCTGCTGGGTGCGATTTACTGCTTGCTTGTAACGATAGGCAGAGCACTGAGCAGTTACTTGATGGATTAGATCATCAGTGTATTAGTCATGATAAAGCCTTGCAACTTTGTCCTCAAGGGAAGGCTTTGAACTGGACAGAGTTAAGCCAATCGCCGCGTTATCAACGCCTACAACGCTGGCTTTCATAAACTGTATTCAGGGTGTCGATCTCATAAGTTAACATTGGGGTCGACATCCTGATGCCTGCTTCTATCGACCATAAATTGATAAAATAGACATCTTTTCTTAATATCATCAATACTCTCTTATTTCTTAAGGTTATCTGGCAAGTAATTCGCCAAAAATCGAAAAAATGTGATGAAAGTCACTGATATTTCCTTATAATCACTTCCTATAACATCTTATAAAAACTAAATTTAGCCTATAAAATTATAAAAAATAACAAGTTAATTAGTTTTTAGAGTAAAGATTCATTTATTTTTAATTTGGAGACGTACCCATGCTGAAAATTGTGGTTGTCGGTGGCGGTGCTGGCGGTTTAGAGCTGGTCACGAAACTAGGACGTAAGCTCGGTCGAAAAAAGAAAGCTGAGATTACCTTAATTGATCGTGATCGCACCCATTTATGGAAACCATTGCTACATGAAGTCGCTGCAGGATCGCTTGATTCAGGAATTGATGCGCTCAGTTATCGCTCTCAGGCTTCCCACAGCGGCTTTCACTACCAGCAGGGGGAAATGTGCAACCTTGATCGCGAAAAGAAACAGGTTCACCTGTCAGCTGTTATCGAAGAAGGTGTCGTGTTATTGCCTGAGCGTACCGTTGACTATAATATTTTGGTAATGGCCATTGGCTCGGTGTCAAATGACTTTGGTACCCAGGGCGTTGCAGATCATTGTATCTTTTTAGACAATCCAGAACGCGCACATTTATTTCACCAACGGTTACTCAATCGTTTTTTACAATTTTCAGGTCAAGTTAGCGATCCTGCGCATCCGAATGACGATGAAAAAGTCCGTATTGCGATTGTTGGCGGTGGGGCGACAGGCGTGGAATTGTCTGCCGAGTTGCATAATGCCGCGCAGCAGCTGAAGGCCTATGGATTACCGCACGTCTCTAATGAATGTTTGGAAGTGACACTGGTTGAAGCGGGTCCGCGTATTTTACCCGCCTTACCTGAGCGGATATCGTCATCAGCCCATAGCGAATTGGTTAAGATGGGGGTGGATGTCCGCACTGCAACTATGATTACGGAAGCGTCAGCGCAAGGGTTGACGACCAAATCGGGTGAGCTGTTAGAAGCTGACTTAATGGTTTGGGCAGCAGGGATTAAATGTCCTGGATTTATGCATGAACTAGCAGGTCTTGAAAGTAACCGCATCAATCAATTGATGGTTCGTAAAACATTACAGACCACACGCGATGAACATATTTACGCAATTGGTGACTGTGCCAGTTGTCCGATTGACGAAACGGGTAAAACTGTTCCACCTCGCGCGCAATCAGCGCACCAGATGGCTTCTCAGGTCTATGACAACATCCTTGCGGGGCTCAAAGAAAAACCTCTTAAAGAATATGTCTATAAAGACTATGGTTCATTGGTCTCTCTGAGTAATTACAGTACCGTTGGTTCGCTAATGGGTAATTTAATGAAAGGCTCGATGAAAGTTGAAGGACGAATTGCTCGTGTCATGTATATCTCATTGTATCGCATGCACCAAATTGCATTATTTGGCTATCTTAAAACAGGGTTGATTATGCTGGTTGGACGTATCAACCAAATGCTACGTCCTAAACTTAAACTGCATTAATCGAATCTTTAGAGGCATCGCTTTGATGCCTCTACTACGGCTGTCTACGCATCATTTATTTCATCATTACTTCATTTGGACGCTTTGCCCTATGTGTCTTTCACAAACCGCTTTCGATGTGAATATCTCCATAAAAAATCTGATCAATGATAAGTATTAGCGCTTTAGCATCAGTCAGTTGATATGCTTTAATGGTGACATCTATAGGTATTAAAAGGCATCATCATGGCATGGCAAACAAAATCGTCGCAGGTTGTATTTGAGAATTCGTGGTTACGAGTGGAAGATCGCGACGTGATTAATCCGGCTGGCCATCCAACGCGCTATGGCGTCGTGCATTTTAAAAATAGAGCCGTTGGGGTAGTGGCGATGACCGATGATCGGCAGGTCTACCTGGTTGGGCAAAGCCGTTATCCATTAGCGAGTTATTCGTGGGAGATCCCCGAAGGTGGATGTCCGAATGGTGAAGCACTTGAGGTTGCCGCGCTGCGTGAATTAAGTGAAGAAACGGGGCTGAAAGCTGCACATCTACAGCCGCTGCTCACGTTGCATTTGTCTAATTCAGTCACCGATGAGCAAGCGCATCTCTATCTGGCGACCGGCTTAACACAAGGTGAACAACATTTAGAGGAAAGTGAAGATATCACAGTGCGCTGCGTTGCATTTAGTGAAGCCTTAGCCATGATTGACCAAGGCTTGATTACCGATGCGATCACTGTGGCGGCTTTACTGGCAGTGGACCGCCAACTTTGTCGCTAACCCATAGTTCAATTAATATTATGGCCAATTGAGTTAGCGTATTAGTTCATCATTAATTTGCGCCAGGTATTTTTCGAATCTGAATTAACATCCCCATTTTAGGGTGATCGAAATAGTGGATTTCACCAGATCGCACTCGAATTTTTTGATCAAATTTATAACTGACTAATGCGTTTAAAGGTTGAGTGTTGGCTGAGTTGGGTACGATATTCGTTTGCGTATTGACAGCGGTTGATTGAGCCGCTGTGTTTTTTACTTCGGTGAGTAATAGTTGAGAGTCAATATACAGATAATGTTGCAAACTAATTTTTATCCCACCTTGTAACTGCCAATATGGCGCATTAACTGAGCTGCGTAAATCATTTGGTAGACGTTTGCCAGCCATAATACCCAAATAGATTGCTCGGCTACGTGATGGTACTTTTTCACGCCAAGCAAGGTGTATAAGCGGTGTAAATGCAGTATCACGGCTTAAGCGTTGCCACTGTGTATTGAGTTTAAATTGGCTGCTTGGCAGCATCTGTAATGATGTTGGTTTTTGTACAGGCCAGTTGCTGCCATTGATAACTGTTGGGATCTGCGTCACGGCCTGACTACTGACGCAGTCGCTCGATTGACATTTGAGTAGTGGTGCCAACAACCATTGCGTTGGATGAATTGATAATTTTTGTTGGGTTTGATCCCAATATTCACCAGTAGGCTGCGGTTGGTGACGTTTGAAGATAATCACTTCAATATCGAATGAGCGAGATTGCGCGTTAGCTATAATAGGGGTGCTGATTGAAACAAGCGCGATCAGGATATAAGCAATAGGTTTAAGCATATTGAGCTTCCGGCAATTGGTGGTTTGCAAGATCAGTGAGTAGTTGTTCAACTTGTTCTATTTTTTCTCGACGATCAGTTGAGGTGATGGTAAAAATCAAGCGGTTCGGTCCTTCCATCTTGTATCGTTGTGAGCCATCACTGAGCAATTGTACGAGATAGCTTGGGTTCACTGTTGATTGTTGTGTAAATTCAAGAGAGCCTGATTTAGTACCTGCTTCTACGCGTTTCACTCCTAAATGTGTTGCGCGCTGTTTCAACTCTTGCAGTGTGAAGAGGTTCTTGGCGGCATCAGGTAGCAAGCCAAATCGGTCAATCAGTTCCACTTGTAGCTCGCGCATTTGGGCTTCGTCATCACAACTGGCGAGCCGTTTGTAAATAGAAAGACGAGTATTGACATCACTGATGTAGGTATCTGGGAGTAAAGCTGGGATCGACAGTTCTACTTCAGCGTGGTCCGCTTGAAGCAAATCGAGTGAGGGCTCTTTGCCCGATTTTAACGCATTGACAGCGCGCTCGAGCATCTCCATATACAGTGAATAACCAATGGCTTCAATTTGGCCACTTTGTTCATCTCCAAGCAGTTCACCTGCGCCGCGAATTTCAAGATCGTGGGTAGCCAGTGTAAATCCCGCACCTAGATCTTCAAGTTCGGCGATTGCTTCAAGGCGTAGTTTTGCATCTCGGGTCATCGCTTTAGGGGCGGGCGTCATCAGATACGCATAAGCTTGGTGATGCGATCGTCCGACACGGCCACGGAGCTGATGAAGTTGGGCTAAACCGAAATGATCTGCACGATCAATAATGATGGTATTGGCATTGGGAATATCGATACCCGTTTCAATAATCGTGGTGCAGACCAAAATGTTAAATCGCTGGTGGTGAAAGTCACCCATGATCTGTTCCAACTGGCGCTCGCGCATCTGTCCATGACCAATAGCGACTCTTGCATGAGGAATGGATGCTTGCAGCTGCTCAGCGACTCGGTCGATGGTTTCAACATTATTATGCAGAAAATAGACTTGCCCACCCCGAGTAATTTCACGAATAATCGCTTCTTTAATCAGTGCATCATCGCGTTTTCTGACAAATGTTTTTACCGATAAACGCCGTGCTGGTGGTGTGGCAATGATCGACAGATCACGCATCCCACTCATGGCCATATTCAGTGTGCGTGGAATCGGTGTTGCTGTGAGCGTTAAAATGTCCACATCGGCGCGCATGGCTTTAATTTGTTCTTTGTGACGGACCCCAAAGCGATGTTCTTCATCGACAATTAATAACCCCAAGTCGGCAAATTTGACCGTTTTTGATAGTAATTTATGGGTGCCGATGAGAATATCGATTTTGCCTTGCGCCAAGGCGTCTATAATTTGGCTTTGCTGTTTAGCGGTTTTAAAGCGCGAAAGCACTTCGACGCGTACCGGCCAATTGGCAAACCGATCACAGAAATTGTCATAATGTTGCTGAGCCAACAATGTGGTTGGGACTAAGATAGCAACCTGTTTGTTATCATTGACTGCAATAAATGCACCGCGCATGGCAACCTCGGTTTTGCCAAAGCCGACATCACCACAGACTAACCGATCCATCGCAACGGGTTGTTGCATATCGGCCAATACGGCTTGAATCGCATTGTGTTGATCATCGGTTTCTTCAAACGGAAAATCGGCACAAAACTGCTGGTAGCTCTCGGTATCGATTTGAAATGAATACCCTGGCTTGACGGCCCGCTGCGCATAAATTTCTAACAACTCGGCTGCAACATCGCGCACTTTTTCTGCCGCTTTTTTACGTGACTTTTGCCAAGCATCGTTACCTAATTTATGGAGCGGTGCCGAGTCTTCACTACTGCCGCTGTATCGACTAATAAGATGTAACGATGCAACGGGGACATAGAGCTTCGCATCATTAGCATAGAGCAGAGTTAAAAATTCTGTTTTTATACCCGCGGTTTCAAGTGTCGTTAAGCCTTGATAACGCCCAACCCCATGCTCTAAATGAACGACTGGCTGGCCGAGCGAAAGCTCTGCCAAGTTGCGAATCAGTGCTTCAGGATTTCCCGCTGAATTTTTGCGAGAGTGGCGCTGGACAATGCGTTTGCCTAGCAGATCGCTTTCACCAATAAAACAGAGCTGTTGTTCGCTTAAGATAAACCCTTGTTCGAGTGGTGCAATTAACAGACTAAAACGCGCCGCTTGACCCAGTTCGTCTAGCTGTTCGATAGTTTTAATCGATAATTTTAATGGTTTTAAGAGTGCTAAGAGAGCCTCACGCCGACCAGCTGTTTCAACCACAAAGCAGATTCGACCGTCAAAGTGCTCAATAAATTGGCGAACTTTTTGAGTCGGTTCATTCAGCTGATGACTAAAGCTAAGATCGGGGAGTGCTTGCAGTTGTAAATTTTTTCGCCCTGGGGCCGGGGTTAATGGCTGTGTTTGTAAGTTAACGCGGGCAAATTTTTTCAACCCACCTAGACATTGTTCAACGTTTTCAAATAGCTCATTAGGCTCAAGCACGGGACGCAAGCGATCGTAGCGATGATTTTCATAGCGTTCATTAATATCCTGCCAGTATTGTTTTACCGCTGATTGCAGATCATCAATTGCCAAGATCTGTAAATCGTCAGGCATCAATTGTGACAGTGTGGTGGTCTGCTCATGAAATAACGGTAAATAGTACTCAATTCCGGGGGGCCAGATGCCTTTTGAAACTTGTTGATAGATTGATTCTGGCTCGCGCGGTGTATCAAAGCGTTGGCGCCAACGACTGCGAAAAAGCTCAATTGCTGGTTTGTCACTTGGAAATTCATGGGCTGGCAGTAGATCGATCTGTTCGACTATGTCACGGCTACGCTGGTCATCTGGGTCAAAATATCGGATTGAGTCAATTTCATTGTCAAAAAAATCGATCCGATAAGGGACATCGGATCCCATCGGAAAGATATCTAAGATACTGCCGCGGATGGCAAACTCACCATGTTCGATCACCTGTTCGACCGGTTGATAACCGGTATCAACCAAGTTAATCCGAAACGCTTCAATATCGAGTGCTTGCGCTGTTTTTAGTTGCAAGCTGCGACCCAGTAGATAATTGGTCGATGCTGTTCGCATCATCCATGTGCCAACCGTGGTAATCATCACTTGATGACTCGGTTGACTGAGCATTTGGTGAAGCGTTCTTAAACGTGTTGAGATGATCTCTTGATGAGGTGAAAAATGGTCATAGGGGAGAGTTTCCCAATCAGGTAAAAAAACCACTGGTCGAGTCGTTTTTAACCCGGACAGCTCGTGCTCTAAGCGTAATGCCGAGCGCGTATCGCAGGTTAGAATGACTAATGGCGCACTACTGTGTTGAATGTAATGATAGACGGCTAGTGCGATACTACTGCCAGGTAATTGGCCAAGACTTTTTTGGTCACCAGGCCCTTCGAGGTACGGGAGATTAGGAAACAACTCTGTCATAACTGGTGACAAACCTTCTACTGGATATTCAGTTAGTAAATTAGTCGTGTTGCTGGCGGGCATTAGCGCGTGCTTGCAACAGTTTTGATTGGATATGTAAGCTGGCACGAACCAAGCTTTCACAATCTTCCTCACGAATTAAAGCATATTCACAGGCAATATTGAATGGTTCGTTGTTGATGACATCGATAACGCGAGCATAACAGTAGATAGCCGTTGCCTCATCTGAAAGAAATATCTTCATCTCAACAAGTTGCCCAACTTCTAAGGTAGTTGGCCAGTGAAAGCGAATTTGTGAACCACCGAAATGGGTTGATTGGGTGCGAGCCGCCACCTCATCTTGTAGCGACAACATGTAAGTTAATATCATATCGAGTTTATCTGCTTGTGCTTTGAGATAGCGCTGCAGCGCAACACCTGCTTCACCTAGTGCGGATAAACTGGTCCCGATATCACTGACTCGGTTTTGATTGCTAGCGGCCAGTCGAAATGATTCGGGAATAGCATTTAGAAATTGCTCATAATCGGGTAACTCGGTACCGATTGGTAACGGCTTAATATTCAGATTTAGTTGATAAGAGACACTAAAATAAGAAGTTTCGTCATTCATTAAACCAAGGCTCCGATAAAATTACGTAAGATCCTCTCATCATAGCAAATTAATTAAAAAAGCGGGCATTGCATTGTTGCCCATCTTTGAGCACGGTATGATAGCCGCTATTTATTGACGGTTCAGTGGAATCACGTGCAACAAACTTGGCAGTTAGCATTTAAAATCGCTTGGCGATTTTCTCGAGGAAGTCATAAACAGCGGTTTGCGACGTTTGTGAGTGGTTTCTCTACAATTGGTATTACACTCGGTGTGGCGGCATTAATCACCGTAATTTCAGTGATGAATGGCTTTCAAACGCAGCTTGAACAGCGCATTTTAAATGTTGTGCCGCATTTACAAATCCCCGCGCATGATAAGGTGCCAGCGGCTTTGGCGCATTTGCCGAAATCGCCGTTGGTGAGTGCGATGGTAGTGATACAAAGTCGTCAACAATTGCAAGCGGTTCAGATGCAAGGGTTATCGCCTTTGCATGAATATGATCGAGCGATTATGGCACAGCATTTGATCCAGGGCTCGCTAAGCGCATTAAAATCTAATCAATTTAACGTCATTTTAGGTAGTGAAGTTGCGCGTCAATTAGGGGTTTCAGTTGGCGACAATGTGCGTTTAATGGCTACTAATACGCTTGTATATACCCCGTTTGGCGAGATCCCCTCGCAACGAACTTTTCATGTTGTGGGTATTTTTCAGTTTGCCGCAGAAGTGGATAGTCAATTTATTTGGGTTAATGATAGTGATGCCGCCCGGCTACTCCGCCAGCCTCTGGCAATGGTGCAACAAACGCGCTTGTTTGTTCCTGATCCACTTAATATCGAGCAGTATAGCCGCTATTTGCCTAAAGGTGGCCTCGATTGGCGGCATTATTATGGACAACTTTTTTCCGCTGTTAAGATGGAAAAAACCATGATGAGTTTATTGTTTTGCCTTGTGATTGCGGTAGCGGCCTTTAATATCCTCTCAGCGCTGGTGATGATGGTGGGTGATAAACAGGCCGATGTGGCTATTTTGCAAACTTTGGGTATGCAGCGTGGCCAATTACTACGGATTTTTATGATCCAAGGCGCTTGGAGTGGCTGTTTGGGGGCACTGATTGGCGTGGGTTTAGGGATCACCTTGGCACATCATCTTAACCCTGTTTTATCCCTCCTCGGGTTAAATATGGCGCTTGGTTCAGGGGGGGTACCCATTGTGATTGAATCGGTGCAAGTCACCAGCATTGCATGGCTGGCAATGTGTTTAAGCGTATTAGCAACAGTTTATCCAGCTTGGCAAGCAAGCCGAATTCAACCAGCAGAGGCGTTAAGATATGAGTAAGACAATATTAAGTTGCAGCCAGTTATGTAAGCATTATAAAGATGGTGAGCAAACGGTCTCTGTGCTTAGAGGCGTTGATTTGACGCTTCAAGCTGGTGAAGCAATGGCTATCGTTGGCAGCTCAGGCAGTGGCAAAAGCACCTTACTTCATTTATTGGGGGGCTTAGATAAGCCAACGTCTGGGGATATTTACTTAGATGGTTTGTCACTGGCGCGGTTAAGTACCCGAAAGTTAGCCACGTTGCGTAATCAGCGGCTAGGTTTTGTGTATCAATTTCATCATCTGTTAGGTGAATTTAGTGCCCAAGAGAATGTCGCTATGCCGCAACTGATTGCTGGTATCTCGCCGACCAAAGCGCTAGCGCAGGCAAGTACTTTGTTAGAACGTGTTGGGCTAGGACATCGCTTAAATAGTCGTCCTAGCGAAATGTCCGGTGGTGAACGTCAGCGTACTGCGATTGCTCGAGCATTGGTGAATAAGCCTGATGTCGTATTGGCCGATGAACCCACTGGTAATTTAGATAGTCAGTCGACAGATTCAGTATATGAGCTATTGCTAGAATTAAACCGCGAACAAGGGACCGCATTTGTGGTGGTGACTCATGATCGTCAGTTGGCAGGCCGTTTTGATCGACAACTATTAATGAATGATGGTCTATTAGACCAATCCGCCGCTGAGGTCATGTCATTATGATGCGTTTTTTAGCGCTGTTTATTGGGTTGCGTTATCACCGGTTTGGTCATCGCCGAGGATTAGTGGCCTTTATCTCTCGTTCGTCAACGATCGGCATTGCACTTGGTGTTGCGGTTTTAATTATTGGTTTATCGGTGATGAATGGGTTTCAGAAAGAGTTAAATGATCGCTTCTTGTCAGTGGTTAGTCAAGGCGAATTGCCCGCCGTTCAACCGCCATTAAAACAAGCTAGTAAATTAGCCACGATTGCTCGCAATACACCCAATGTACTGGGGGCTGCGCCTTATATCTCGATGAATGGATTGCTTGCTCATGATGGCCATCTATCGGCGGTTGGGATCCGCGGAATTGAGCCTGAGTTACAATTACAAGTGACTAACTTACGCCCCTTTGTACAACCGAATGCGTGGCGTCAGCTAGCCGAGGCAAAACCTGGACTTGTGTTGGGTGCGCAAATCGCTGCTAAACTGGATGTGCATGCCGGTGATGTGGTCACGTTGATGCTACCTGCTAAGAATCAAACCAGATCACTTCAAGCTCCGCGTCGAGTCAGAATGCCGGTGCTTGGCACTTTTCAAATTGGTGGTCAGTTAGATGGTCAATTGGCTTTCATGGCATTACATCAAGCTCAGTTGTTAAATGGTTGGAAACATGATGAAGTGACAGGGATCAGTGTCAAGGTTACCGATCCCTTGCGTGCAACGCACATTGTTCGTCAGGTAGGGCTACAATATCCACAGTTAGTTTATGTGCAGAGCTGGACACAACAATATGGCTACTTATATCAAGATATTCAAATGGTTCGTACTATCATGTATGCCATTATGTTGCTGATTGTTGCGGTAGCTAGCTTTAATATTATTTCGACGTTGATTTTGGCGGTCGCGGATAAGCGTAAAGACTTGGCCATTTTGAAAACACTCGGGGCGCAAGATGGGCTTTTAATCCGCGCCTTCATGGTGTACGGCGCATACAATGCGATTGTAGGTTGTTTTTGGGGAATTGTCTTTGGTGTGCTAGGGAGCTGGTGGTTACCTGATGTTGTCGCGTTTATTGAGCGCATAACGGGCCGACGTCTATTGTCACCCGACGTCTATTTTGTGGATTTTCTACCGAGTCAGCTAGATTGGACCAATGTAGCCTTAGTGAGTGTGACGGCTGCAGGGATTGGTTTACTGGCAACTATTTGGCCAGCCAGTCAAGCCCGACATATTCAGCCAGCTGAAGAGCTTTCAAATTAGATTGATATAAAAAGCCCTTAAAAAGGGCTTTTTATTGATTAGCGTTTATGTCTACGTTGCTGATAGCGGCGGATAGTCGAATAGCGCCATAACTGACTTACGCTGATATACCCGAGTAGCGAGAAGAACACACCACAGATAAAACATCCAAGTAAAAACGGAGGGCCGATATGGGCCATCGTTTCGATAAGCCATTGCCATGATAATTGAAAATGAAACTGCTCGGTTGGCCTTTGCAATGCAACGGCACCTATGCGATAGCAAAAATAAAATAATGGTGGCATAGTTAGTGGGTTGGAGACCCAAACCAATGCTACTGATAATGGTAAGTTGACTCGAAATAGCACAGCGCCAGCTGCAGCTAACAGCATTTGTGAAGGCAGCGGGACAAATGCCATAAATAATCCAACGGCAAAAGCGCCAGCCGCTGAACGACGCGTTAATCGCCAAAGGTTACCATCTTGTAACCATCGACTTAAAAACCTTAAATTCTTATTCTGCTTTAACTGTTCAGGATCAGGCATGATGCGCTGCAAAATTCGTTTTGGCATGCTATTATACTGTCAAATTCATCAATAGTTGTTATGAAATATTTTATCTTAGGCTGGTTGGTCGCCCTAAGTTCGTCGTTATTCTGGCCTGTACTTCCACCCTTACCGGTCATCTTGTGTTTGTTACTGCTTGCTTGTGGCGCATTATTAAAACGCTACTATATAATAGCTGGTGCTTGCTTGGCCGTCAGCTATTTTTCTTGGCATGCGATGGTGTTTCAACAGGCTGTGCAACAGCTAGCAGGACAAGATCGATACCATATCATACAAGGGCAAATTGTAGCAGTATCCAATCACCCATATAGCCAAAAAATTACGCTACGAATTGCTCAACTTGATCAACAGCGGCCGCAGTGGGTGATGGCGCAATTTGTATACTTATCACAGTATTGGTCAAATCGCCGAACGCACCATCAGCGATGGCATATGGGGCAGCAGATCACCGTCAAAGCAACCCTCAAAGCTACTCATGGCAGTTTAAATGAAGGCGGCTTTAATTATCAGCGTTATTTAGTCGCGCACGCAATTATTGCCACTGGATCAATTCATCACGTTATTCAGCAATCACCCGGTTCTCATTTTCGTACTCGGTTACTGGCAATACTTAAAAAGGATTATGCCCATATCCCTCAGGATGGGATGATACAAGCGCTGAGTGTTGGTGATAAAGTTAATATAGATGCCAAACAAAAACGGCGATGGATGAATGCTGGAGTTGGGCATTTATTGGCAATATCTGGACTGCATCTGGGGATCCTCGCATTCTGGGGATTTTTGTTAGGGCGTCTACTGAGTCTATTATGGCCGCAAATGAAGCGGTTTTTACCTGCAATGAGTGCAATGCTACTCGCAGGGATGTACGGCTATCTAGCTAATTGGCCAGTATCTGCGCAGCGAGCGCAAATTATGTTGATGCTTTGGCTCACGATGACAAGTTTACGCATTCCGATCACTCGAATGGATGCTTGGTTAGTGGCAGCTTTCATGGTCAGCCTCGGGTGGCCTTTAGCTATTTTATCGGGCGGTTTATGGCTCTCTTTTGCCGCAATGTTAGCTGTTTTGGTGATGTTGTGGGTGGTGCCAATTGATGGATGGTATCGCATTCTACTGATTCAATTGGGTCTAGTCATTTTATTGTTGCCTTTGCAGATTTGGTTGTTTGGTTATTTCTCGCTTTGGTCCATTCCATTAAACCTGTGTTTTATTCCCATTTTTAGTTTTCTCGTGATCCCTCTGTTAATGGTTGCAAGTGTGTGTGCGATCTGTCAACTACACAGCGCTGCACATATCATCTATCACCTAGTTGGGTGGGGATTAGAGTGGTTAGATAAAGCTTTAGTATTGCTGACACATATCAGCTCGCTAGCGTTGCCAATTCCGCACCATCTTTGGCCGCACTTGTTGTTGGGGCTAATATTACTGGCAATTATTTTAAGACTTAGATCGCGCGGTGCGATAGCCGCGCTGCTCCTATGGGCAATTGCACCAAACTTTGCGAATCAGGCTGGTCGGTGGCAGGTTGATTTTCTTGATGTGGGACAAGGATTATCAGTGATCGTTCAGTCCCACGGACATGCACTTATTTATGATACAGGGAATCGCTATCGCAGTGGTTTTTCCTACGCTCGCTCAGTTATTTTGCCGTTCCTTCATGAGTCTAGATTGAACATTGACATGATCGTTTTGAGTCATGCTGATCGTGACCACGCGGGCGGTTATCGGTTATTGCACCAAAAATATCCTCAGGCTCAATCAATTTTTGGCGCTGATCCGAGATTTAAAGTGCATAATTGTCAAGGTGTCCGACATTGGCAGTCATTGCGATTACAATTTATTCAACCGAACGTTGATGAGCGCTCGCCAAATGATCACTCTTGTATCCTTATGATTAGTGATGCTTATCATCGTGTGTTGCTAACGGGGGATATTGAAAAACCCGCTGAAACGTGGTGGTTAAAGCAACCATTTCCCCCAGTCGATGGATTAAGTGTACCGCATCATGGAAGCCATACTTCGTCATCTAAACTATGGTTGGAACGGATTAGGCCACACTGGGCGGTGATTAGCAGCGGGTTTGATAATTACTACCATTTTCCTCATCCATCCGTGGTGCGTCGCTATCAACACCTTGGCATTCACCTTTATAATACCGCTAACCTTGGCCAAATTGCCGTTAAGTTTCATTTACGCCGTGAAAAAATCATCAGTTATCGGCAGAATCTGGCGCCTTTTTGGTACAATCGACTATTGGTTGATAAGAGGGGTTGGTGATCGAGACTCAACCCGTTAAAATGGCCGTCATTTTTCTAAGTTGATAATTCTATGGAACACGAGAAAGAAGAACCAGCTAATAAATCAAACTTTATCCGGCTACTCAGTTATGTTTCAGAACGAAAGGCAGGACTGGTAGCCGCCATCATCGGTATGATTGGCTACGCAATTGTTGATGTTTCTTTTATTTATTCAATCAAGCCTCTGATTGATGAAGGATTGAGTGGTAAAAATCCATCTATCTTAAAAATCATGCCTTTTTTTGTGATTGGTATCGTTCTTTGTCGAGGGACATTTAACTTTGTTTCATCCTATTGCATGTCTTGGGTAGGAACTCATGTCGTGATGAGAATGCAGCGCGAGATTTTTGATCATCTGATGAATATGCCAGTTTCATTTTTTGATCGCAATTCGATTGGAACACTGCTCTCTAAAATCACTTACGATACAAACCAGATTGCCGAGGCTGCAACTAAAACATTGGTGACCATGATTAAGCAGGGTGGATTGGTGATCGGTCTGTTATGTATGATGTTTTATAATAGCTGGCAGTTATCCGTTATCTTTATACTGATAGGCCCCGTGGTCGCTATTGCTATTCGAATCGTCAGTCGACGCTTTCGTCGGATCAGTAAAAATTTGCAAGATGCGATGGGCTCTGTAACTGCAGTTTCAGAGCAGATGCTTAATGGTCATCGGGAAGTATTGGCGTTTAATGGCCAAGACAAAGAGTCCCTGCGCTTTGATGAAGTCAGTAATCAGATTCGCCGCCAGCAGATGAAAATGTCGGCAACCTCAGCGATATCTAATCCAATTGTGCAATCGGTTGCGGCTTCTGGGTTGGCTGTTGTACTCTATCTTGCTTCTTTTCCGCAAATTATGCATCAATTGACAGCTGGGACTTTTACCGTAATTGTAACTTCAATGATGATGCTTCAACAACCGATTAAACAACTTACCCAACTGAATACCAATTTTCAACGGGGCATGGCCGCGTGTACTAGTATTTTTGGTGTATTAGATGAACCAAGTGAAGAAGACACGGGGTCGATGGAAGTTGAACGTGTTTCGGGGAAAATTACGCTTGATCATGTTACCTTCAGCTATCCAACCAAACTTGAGCCAGTATTAAAAGATATTAGTTTTCAGGTTGAACCGGGCAAAACTATTGCCTTGGTTGGGCGCTCAGGCAGTGGTAAGACCACAATAGCGAGTTTGCTCCCGCGATTCTATGATATTCAAGAGGGAGTGATTCGAATCGATGGCCATAGCGTGCGTGATTACACCATTGCTTCATTACGCCGCCAGTTTTCGATGGTTTCGCAAAATGTGCATTTATTTTCGGGCACAATCGCTGAAAACATTGCTTATCCACAGGTCGATGTTGCGCGTGAGGCAATTGATCGGGCCGCGAATATGGCGAATGTCTTGGAATTTTCTAACCAGCTACCTGAAGGTCTTGATACGGTCATTGGCGAGCGTGGAGTCATGCTCTCTGGTGGACAACGTCAGCGGGTTGCCATTGCTCGTGCATTATTACGTGACGCTCCAATTTTAATTTTGGATGAAGCAACCTCTGCACTAGATACGGCATCCGAGCGTAAAATTCAAGAAGCAATTGAACGGGTCTGCCAAGACCGTACTGCAATTGTCATTGCTCACCGTTTGTCGACCATTGAAAATGCTGATGAAATTCTCGTTATCGATGAGGGGCATTTACTCGAGCGCGGAACACATCAACAGCTTATCGACAAACAAGGTGCTTATTATCAGCTCTACCAACTGCAGTTTGGCGGTGAAAGTGCTTAACACCATATGGTATCGAAAAGGACCGCTAACATGGTTGCTTTGGCCGCTCAGTTGGTTGTTCAGTGTGATTGTTCGGTATCGGTACCGTCAATATCAACAGCATCCACAGCGCAGTTACCGCAGTACACTACCCGTTATTATTGTCGGAAATATTGGTATTGGTGGCAATGGCAAAACACCTGTTGTACTCGCGCTTTGCCACTATTTAAGAACGCAAGGCTATACACCCGCTGTGATCAGCCGAGGGTATGGAGGACAAGCGGTTGGACCGTTGGCGGTGAACGACGATATGGATACATCACTTTGCGGCGATGAACCTCTGTTAATTCGGCGTCGTACAGGTTGCCCCGTGGTCATCTGTCGGCGTCGGCCGCAAGCCGTTGAATTTGTCCAAAAAGGTTATCCAGAGTGCGATGTTATTATTGCTGATGATGGCATGCAACATTATCAATTGGCTCGTGATATCGAAATCTGTGTGGTGGATGCCGAGCGTCAATTTGGTAATTGTTTTTGCTTGCCGGCAGGGCCGCTGCGAGAGCCACTTTCTCGTTTAATGAGCGTCGATCGAATAGTTGCTAATGGTGGCCCTATTGATCACTACGATGCGGATGTGATGGCGCTAACACCTGATGATTGGCGCTATGTTGGTTCCGGTCAGTTAGTCGAATCAGTAAGCATGCCTAGCCATGGTGTGGCGTTGGCTGGTATTGGTCATCCGCCTCGTTTTTATCAAACACTACGGCAGATGGGCATTGGGATTGATGAATGTATAGAGATTGGTGATCACGGACGACTCACTCATGAGCAAATTCAAAAATATCATGACCAAATTGTACTTATGACTGAGAAAGATGCCTTGAAATATAGTCATCAAGCCGGCCCTAAGTGGTATTATCTACCTGTATCGGCGCAGTTGCCTGATGCATTTTATTCTTCTATCTTACAACAACTGGAGCGTGTGTATGTCGCTTGATCATAATCTGTTGGAAATTGTCGCTTGTCCTATTTGTAAGGGAAAACTGTATTTTGACAAAAACAATAATGAGTTGATTTGTAAGTTTGATAGGTTAGCTTATGCGATTGACCAAGGGATCCCGGTGTTATTAGAAGACAAGGCGCGGGAGTTAACCTGTGATGAGTTGCCTAAATGAATTACACCATTGTTATTCCGGCTCGGTATGCGTCAACCAGATTGCCAGGTAAACCTTTAATTGACATTGCTGGTAAACCGATGATTCAACGTGTATACGAGCAAGCGTGTCTATGTGGCGCAAATCGCGTGGTCGTAGCAACTGACGATCAGCGGATTGTTGATTGTGTTAGGCAATTTCAAGGCGAGGTTTGCTTAACGCAGACAAGTCATGAATCAGGGACTGAGCGACTCGCTGAAGTAGTCACTAAGTTACAGCTGGATGATCAAGAAATTATTGTTAATATTCAAGGTGATGAACCGCTAATTCCACCAATCATTGTCGATCAGGTTGCCAAACTATTAAGCGCTGATGCACAAATGCCCATGGCGACCTTAGGCGCTCATATATCCGATATCGAAACGCTTCAAGATCCCAATGTAGTCAAAGTTGTTTGTGATAGCCGAGAACGGGCATTGTATTTTAGCCGTGCCGCAATTCCATATTCGCGTGAGCAGATCTGGCCGCTAGAAAGCTATATGCGTCATATTGGAATTTACGCCTATCGTGCTGGCTTTATTCGCCAATATGTAGCATTACCGCCATCGCCGCTCGAGCTGATTGAAAAACTTGAGCAGCTACGAGTCCTTTGGCATGGTTTTTCTATAAAGATAACGAAAGCTCTGGTTGAGCCTCTTGTTGGGGTTGATACGCCAGAAGATCTGATCAAAGTGCGTCAAATCATTACCAGTCAATGTACTAACAGCTAGATTTATCATAAAATTAGCTAAATTTGATGGTAGAACGTGACTATATAGATAAAAAGACCTTCGCGGCCTTTTTATCTAGTAATGAAATACTATTCACGAGGTTTTTTCGGAAAATCTCGCATGCTTTCCCCTGTGTAAAGTTGCCGCGGTCGACCAATTCGTTGACCTGGTGTTTGCAACATTTCTATCCAATGAGCAATCCAGCCGACAGTGCGAGCTAGCGCAAACATTACGGTAAACATAGTGGTTGGTATGCCGATTGCGCGCATAACAATCCCTGAATAGAAATCAACATTAGGGTAGAGTTTCTTCTCGATAAAATATTCATCGGTCAATGCAATGTGTTCGAGTGCCATCGCCACATCTAAGAGCGGATCATCAATTTTTAACTCTTCTAATACATCATGACAGGTTTCCCGCATGACTTTAGCACGAGGATCATAATTTTTGTAGACGCGATGTCCAAAACCCATCAAACGGAATGGGTCATCTTTATCCTTCGCTCGCTCAATAAATTCTGGTATGCGATCAACGGAACCTATTTCTTCTAGCATAGCGAGGCAAGCTTCGTTAGCACCACCATGCGCTGGCCCCCAAAGGCAGGCAATCCCTGCAGCAATACAGGCAAATGGGTTTGATGCAGATGAGCCTGCTAATCGAACCGTTGAAGTCGAGGCATTTTGTTCATGATCAGCATGGAGGATAAAAATACGGTCCATCGCTTTTTCAACAACTGGATTGGGGACATAGTCTTCGGTGGGAACAGAGAACATCATGTTTAGGAAATTACCGGCATAACTAAGATCATTTCTTGGATACACAAACGGTTGGCCAATCGAATATTTGTAACTCATTGCTGCCAGAGTTGGCATTTTTGAGAGTAATCGATAGGCGGCGATCTCACGATGTCGTTCATTAGTGACATCCAGAGAATCATGATAAAAAGCAGATAATGCACCAACAACACCAACCATGATGGCCATTGGATGAGAATCTCGGCGAAAACCTTGGAAAAAATGGATTAACTGTTCGTGAAGCATCGTATGACGAGTCACGATTAGTTTAAATTGACTATACTGTTCTTCAGTGGGGCGCTCTCCAAATAGCAATAAATAACATACCTCAAGGTATTCTGATTGCTCTGCGAGTTGCTCAATCGGATAACCGCGGTGTAATAATAGCCCTTTGTCTCCATCAATGAAGGTTATTTGTGACTCGCATGATGCGGTTGATAAAAAACCGGGATCAAAGGTGAAGTAGCCTTTTGAGCCTAGCTGCCGAACATCGATTACATCATGTCCGGCTGTCCCAGACATAATCGGAAGCTCAATAGGCTCCTGTCCGGGCAAATGTAATGTGGCTACATTATCAGCCATAGCACGTCTCCCTTGCTCTATAATTTGTAATTTATATGGTTAAATGTGAATTCAGTATTACCCCGATCAGAAGGGTTGTCAAACTACTGAGAAGAATGGGAATTGTTACACTTGTATATACTATTTGTTAAATAGAGAAATGTGAACTATGCCTCATATTTTAAAAAAAGAATACTTTGCACAATTGTTAATTGTATTTGAAGTACCGCCTCACTATACTGGCTCAGTAGTTATGACTACAACTTAGTGATTTGGAAAGGTATTAATGTGTCGCAATGCTTCCAAAACAAGCATTGACTAAGTAAAAATAATTTTTAACATATTTATAACTATGTAATCTCAATTAGGTTACTAATCCAGCGTAAACTCATGGATGTAAGTGGGTAAATATTGTGAATAATAAATCCAGACCTGTAAATTTAGATATACAAACGATTCGCTTCCCTATAGCGGCTATCGCATCGATTCTTCATCGTGTTTCCGGCGTTATTACTTTTTTTGCATTGGCTGTACTGTTAAGTCTGCTTTCCAAATCATTGCATTCAGCAGATGGTTTTGCTGTGGTGATGGGTTGGCTTGACTCGCTGCCTGTAAAACTGGTTATGTGGATTATCTTAAGCGTCTTAGCTTATCACATTGTGTTCGGAATACGGCATGTAGTAATGGACTTTGGCTACTGGGAAGAATTACAAAGCGGTTCAGCGAGTGCTCGAGGCGGCTTTATTGTCGTGGCAGTTATTGCTGTACTGATGGGGATACTTGTATGGTAAATAATGCTGCAACAGTGGGGCGAAGTGGAACTCATGACTATATATTAGTGCGTGCGTCAGCGGCTATTCTTGCTCTTTATGTCATCTATCTAGTCAGTTTTGTCGCATTTAATGATGTCACCTATGAGTTATGGCATAGCTTTTTTAGTGAAGTTTCGACAAAGGCCTTTACCTTGATGGCTCTTGTTGCCATGTTGATCCATGCTTGGATCGGACTTTGGCAAGTATTAAGTGATTATGTTCATCACACGGCACTACGTCTCGCTTGTCAATGGGTGCTTAATGTGGTCGCTTTGTTTTATGTAGCGGCGGGCATTGTGATTTTATGGAGTGTATAGAGTGACTTTAACGATTCGTGAATTTGATGCAGTAGTTATTGGTGCTGGCGGTGCTGGTATGCGTGCAGCGTTGCAGATTTCTCAACAAGGTAATTCCTGCGCATTGATTTCTAAAGTATTTCCAACCCGTTCTCACACTGTATCTGCTCAAGGCGGTATTACAGTTGCCCTCGGAAACACCCATCCAGACAATTGGCAGTGGCATATGTACGATACCGTCAAAGGCTCCGATTATATCGGTGACCAAGACGCGATTGAGTTTATGTGTAATGCCGGCCCTGAAGCAGTCATTGAGCTTGAACATATGGGGTTGCCTTTTTCACGATTGCCAAATGGTAAAATTTATCAACGTCCTTTTGGCGGACAGTCGAGAGATTTTGGAGGGGAGCAAGCATCGCGTACTGCAGCCGCAGCTGATAGAACTGGGCATGCATTGCTACATACTCTATATCAGCAAAATATCAAAAACAAAACCACTGTTTTTTCTGAGTGGTATGCGCTCGATCTGGTTAAAAACAGCCAAAACGATGTGGTTGGCGTCACGGCAATTAGTATTGAAACGGGTGAACTAGTTTATTTTAAAGCTAGGGCAACAGTATTGGCGACAGGCGGTGCAGGGCGTATCTTTGCGTCGACAACTAACGCGCATATCAATACTGGCGATGGAATTGGTATGGCTTTGCGTGCTAATGTGCCTGTTCAAGATATGGAAATGTGGCAATTTCATCCAACTGGTATTGCTGGTGCTGGCGTCTTAGTAACAGAAGGGTGTCGAGGTGAAGGCGGCTACTTACTGAATAAAGATGGTGAGCGTTTTATGGAACGTTATGCACCAAATGCTAAAGATTTGGCTAGCCGTGATGTTGTCGCCCGTTCGATGATGACAGAAATTCTTGAAGGTCGTGGTTGTGAAGGTCCGTGGGGAACACACCTTAAATTAAAATTGGATCACCTGGGTGAAGAAGTCCTTGAGTCTCGTTTACCGGGGATTTGCGAGTTGTCTCGTACCTTCGCACACATCGATCCGGTAAAAGAGCCGATCCCTGTTATTCCAACATGCCACTACCAAATGGGGGGAATTCCAACGACAATTCATGGACAAGCCCTTTGTCAAGATGCCCAAGGAAATGATAAAATAGTCAATGGGTTGTTTGCCGTCGGTGAGATCGCGTGTGTGTCTGTTCATGGTGCGAATCGCTTAGGTGGTAATTCATTACTTGATCTGATTGTATTTGGCCGTTCAGCAGGACGTTTCTTAAAAACCTATTTAGCTGAGACACAATTATCGCAAGAGGCTTCAGAGTCAGATATTGAAAGTGCAATGCACCGCTATAATCGCTGGGAAAACTCATCTAAAGATGGTGAAGATCCGGCAAAATTACGCCATGAATTGCAACACTGTATGCAAATGCACTTTTCTGTATTCCGTGAAGGTAGTGTGATGGCGGAAGGGCTGGCAGAGCTTAAAACAATTCGTGAGCGGCTACAAAATGCCCGTCTTGATGATAAGTCTCGAGATTTTAATACGCAACGTGTCGAGTGTTTAGAACTCGATAATTTGATGGCAACAGCGTTGGCGACCGCAAGTGCGGCAAATTTCCGTACTGAGAGTCGAGGGGCGCATAGCCGTGAGGATTTCCCAGATCGTGACGATCAAAATTGGTTATGTCATTCTCTCTATAACCCTGAATCTGAGCAAATGCAACGCCGAGCTGTCAATATGGCACCTCATTTACGAGAAGCCTTCCCACCGAAAATCAGAACTTATTAATTGAGGAGTGGCTATTAATGAATGTGAAATTTTCCATCTATCGCTACAATCCTGCGACAGATAACAAACCGTATATGAAGGATTATCTGCTCGATATTCCAGAAGGGTCGGATATGATGGTGCTTGATGCACTGTTAAAACTGAAAGAGCAAGACCCAACACTTGCATTTCGTCGTTCATGCCGTGAAGGTGTGTGTGGCTCAGATGGTATGAATTTAAACGGTAAAAATGGATTAGCCTGTATCACGCCATTGTCTGATTTATTAGGAAAAGGAGAGGTGGTCATTCGACCTTTGCCTGGTTTGCCTGTGGTTCGAGATTTGATTATTGATATGAGTCAATTCTATGAAAACTATGAGCGAATTAAGCCATATTTAATTCATCAAAATGATTCAACACCGCCACCTGCTCGTGAACATTTACAATCACCCGAACAACGTGCTGAACTTGACGGCATGTATGAGTGTATTCTTTGCGCTTGCTGTTCGACTGCGTGTCCATCTTTTTGGTGGAACCCTGATAAATTTGTTGGACCGGCTGGACTTTTGGCTTCTTATCGTTGGCTAGCAGATAGTCGCGATAATGCATCCAAAGAGCGCCTTTCTGAATTAGATGATGCATTTAGTGTTTTTCGTTGTCATAGTATTATGAACTGTGTCAGTGTCTGCCCTAAAGGACTTAATCCAACCAAGGCAATTGGTAAAATTAAGTCAATGCTATTAAAAGAAGCCGTATAGTCCTAATGTGTGACCAATCCCTAAACAGCCTTTAGCTTTTTAAAGGCTATTTTATGGGGAATTGATTTGACCTGAATAAAGAGATGAGTACAAGGGAAATAATTGATGCAAAATGGCATAATGAAAGATTGGCTCGATTCTTCACATCTATATGGCGCCAATATTGCTTATGTTGAAGAACTCTATGAAGCCTTTCTTGAAGACCCTGAATCTGTACCGGATGATTGGGTTGCGGTATTTAACGCACTCCCTCACCGGTCGAATATTCCAGATGACGTGCCGCTTTCTCCACTGAAGGAATATTTCCTCCGATTGGCACGAGATAATAATTCTCGAATAAGTTCTTCTGCACAAGACCCTCAAACAGGCTCTAAGCAAGTAAAAGTTCTTCAATTAATTAATGCGTTCCGTTTTCGTGGGCACCAACATGCCAAGTTAGATCCTCTTGAACTATGGAAACAGCCTCGAGTTCCTGATTTAGATCCTGCCTTTCATAATTTAGAAGATAGTGACTTTAACCAAGCATTTAATGTCGGTTCATATGCAATTGGCCGCGAGACCATGCCGCTAGATGAACTATATCGGTCATTGCAAAAAACGTATTGTGGCTCCATTGGTGCTGAGTATATGCATATCACTGATACTGAAGAAAAGCGTTGGATCCAAGCGCACTTGGAGTCAGTGGAAGGGTGTGGCAATTATTCTAAAGATGATCAAATTCGTTTACTTAAAAGCCTTACCGCCGCTGAGGGCCTTGAGAAATACTTAGGGGCTAAGTTTCCTGGGGCAAAACGGTTTTCACTTGAAGGTGGCGATAGTTTAATTGTTTTACTTAAGGAACTCGTTCGTTCAAGTGGTAGTGCTGGCCTTAAGGAAGTTGTGATAGGAATGGCTCACCGTGGTCGTTTAAATGTGTTGGTAAATGTTCTTGGTAAGACGTCGGCTGAACTATTTGATGAATTTGCAGGGCGTCACGATAGTGCTTGGGGAACTGGGGACGTAAAATATCACCAAGGGTTTAGTTCTGATTTTGCAACCCCTGGCGGTAATGTCCACCTTTCTTTAGCGTTTAACCCCTCGCATTTAGAGATCGTTAATCCCGTTGTGATTGGTTCAGTGAGAGCTCGTCAAGACCGTCGTGGTGATAGTTGTTTACCGATTACAATCCATGGTGATGCTGCGATTGCCGGACAAGGGGTTGTCCAAGAAACATTCAATATGTCACAAACCCGCGGCTATAGTGTAGGCGGGACAGTTCGTATCGTAATCAACAACCAAATCGGTTTTACAACATCGAACCCTCGAGATTCTCGCTCTACCCAATATTGTACTGATATTGCCAAAATGGTGCAGGCGCCTATTTTCCATGTAAACGGCGATGACCCACAAGCGGTTGCATTTGTTGGACAATTAGCTCTTGATTTTCGTAACACCTTTAAGCGGGATGTAGTCGTTGAGTTAGTCTGTTATCGCCGTCATGGGCATAACGAAGCGGATGAGCCGAATGCAACGCAACCGTTGATGTATCAAAAGATCAAAAAACACCCAACCCCTCGGAAAGTTTATGCTAATCAACTGACTAGCGAGAATATTTTAGAAGATTCCGAGGTTAATTCGCTCAGTAATGGATATCGCGATCAACTTGATCGTGGTGAGTGCGTTGTAGAGGAATGGCGCCCGATGACGGGTCATTCAGTTAACTGGAAACCTTATCTTAACCATTCTTGGGATATTGAATACGATACTCGGCTAGATATAGACAAAGTAAAAGAGTTGGCAGAAAAAATATCGATTTATCCCGACAGTCATAAATTGCATCCACGTGTTCGTAAAGTCTATGAAGACCGTGCGTTAATGGCTAAAGGCGAAAAACCCGCTGATTGGGGGTTCGCTGAAAATTTAGCTTATGCCACACTGCTTGATAGTGGAGCCGGAGTTCGTTTAACAGGTCAAGATACAGGGCGAGGGACATTTTTCCATCGCCATGCGGTGCTGCATAATCAAGATGATGGCTCTACTTATTTTCCACTAAAAAATTTAAGTGATCAGCAAGGACCATTTTATTTATATGATTCGGTCCTATCAGAAGAAGCGGTGTTAGCTTTTGAATATGGTTATTCGACAGCTGAACCTGAATCACTGGTGTTGTGGGAAGCTCAGTTTGGTGATTTTGCTAACGGCGCCCAAGTTGTGATTGACCAATTTTTATCCTCTGGTGAACAAAAATGGGGCAGGATGTGCGGGTTAGTGATGTTACTTCCGCACGGTTATGAAGGGCAGGGGCCAGAGCATTCATCCGCTCGTTTAGAACGTTTTTTACAACTGTGTGCTGAACAAAACATGCAGGTCTGTGTGCCTTCAACACCTGCTCAGGTTTATCACATGTTACGCCGGCAACATATTCGTAAAATTCGACGACCATTAATTGTAATGTCACCTAAATCGCTCCTTCGTCATCCAACGGCTGTTTCATCGCTTGACGAGTTGGCTTCTGGGAGGTTTTATAATGTGCTCGATGAAATTGATGAACTAATTCCTGAGCAGGTTGAACAAATTGTCATGTGTGCAGGTAAGGTTTACTACGACCTGTTGGACGCGCGCCGTAAAGCAGAGCAAACGAATGTTGCTATTATTCGTATTGAGCAACTCTACCCATTCCCTTATGAAGATATTTCTCAATTACTAGAGAAATATCAACACGTTAAACAGTTTGTTTGGTGCCAAGAAGAACCTCAAAACCAAGGGGCTTGGTACTGTAGTCAGCATCATTTTTTTGCTGCCATACCAGACAATGCAAAACTTCGTTACGCTGGGCGTGAAGCCTCAGCATCGCCTGCTGTTGGTTATATGTCACTGCATTTAGAGCAACAACGAGCACTCGTTCAAGATGCATTAACTATTAAGTAATCGAATTGATATAGGAAATTATTAAATGACCATCGAAATCAAGGTACCTGACCTACCCGAATCGGTCGCCGATGCAACTATCGCAACTTGGCATAAAAAACCAGGAGATGCTGTTGAACGGGATGAGGTAATCGTTGATATTGAAACCGATAAAGTGGTTTTAGAAGTCCCTGCTTTAGAGAGTGGTGTGCTTGATAGCATTATCTTTGATGAAGGGGCAACAGTAAACGCGCAGCAAGTCATTGGTGTGCTCAGAACAGATGTCGTTGTTGGTGAAGAAACCAAAAAGAATGACTCGGCTAAAGAAGACAATAAAGCAGCTGTTGATAGCGCTGACCAGCATAAGAATAGTGAAGATGCAGTTGGGCCTGCGATTCGTCGCTTGCTAGCCGAAAATGGCCTTAAACCTGAACAGGTGAAAGGTTCGGGTAAAAATAGTCGTATTACTAAAGAAGATATTGAAGCGCATATCAAAGTAGCTGCTAAATCAACGAATAAAACGCCAGATAGCGTTTCAAGTGATCCAGTTGTCAATCAGGGGCGTTCTGAAAAACGAGTTCCAATGACACGTTTACGCCGACGTGTGGCAGAGCGTTTATTGGAGGCTAAAAATACCACTGCGATGTTGACGACCTTCAACGAAGTCAATATGAAACCTATTATGGATTTACGTAAAATCTATCGAGACCGCTTTGAAGAACGTCACGGTATTCGATTGGGCTTCATGTCGTTTTACGTGAAAGCAGTGGTTGAGGCGCTAAAACGTTTCCCTGATGTGAATGCTTCACTCGATGGTGATGATATTGTTTATCATAACTATTTTGATGTTAGCATTGCGGTGTCCACACCACGAGGTTTGGTGACCCCTGTGTTGCATGATTGCGATTCATTAGGCCTTGCCGATATTGAGAAAAAAATTAAAGAATTGGCAATCAAAGGGCGGGATGGCAAGTTAACGGTCGAAGAGATGATTGGCGGGAACTTTACGATCACTAATGGTGGTGTGTTCGGTTCATTAATGTCTACACCAATTATTAATCCGCCGCAAAGCGCGATTTTGGGTATGCATAAAATTCAAGATCGGCCTATGGCTATTGATGGCAAGGTAGAGATATTGCCAATGATGTACCTTGCTCTTTCTTATGATCATCGTCAAGTTGATGGCCGTGAGTCAGTCAGCTTCCTCGTTACTATTAAAGAATTACTCGAGGACCCAGCTCGTTTATTGCTGGATGTATAATCTATTGAATCGACGTATTAATACGTCGATTTTCTCTTCTTCTGAAATAGAACATAATAACGGAAACAAACACCATGAATCTTCATGAATATCAAGCAAAACAGCTGTTTCGCGAGTTTGGTCTGCCTGTTCCTGATGGGTATGTTGCCGAAACTCCACAAGATGCAGCCGCACATGTTGACTCGCTTCCCGGCGATAAGTGGGTGGTTAAATGCCAAGTTCACGCCGGTGGACGAGGTAAAGCTGGCGGGGTAAAAGTGACGTCCAGTAAAGATGAAATCCGTGAATTTGCACAGCATTGGTTAGGGAAAAACCTGGTCACATACCAGACTGATGAAAAGGGACAACCTGTTCATAAAATTCTGGTCGAACAAGCGAGTGATATTGAATCGGAACTTTATCTGGGTGCGGTAGTCGATCGGGCGAGTCAGCGGGTTGTTTTTATGGCCTCCACTGAAGGTGGGGTAGAAATTGAAACAGTTGCAGCAAAAACACCCGAGTTAATTCATACCACTGCCATTGATCCACTAACGGGTCCTCAGCCTTATCAAGCCCGAGAGCTTGCGTTTAAATTGAATCTTAATGCAACGCAGCAAAAACAGTTTGTAAAACTGTTTATGGGATTAGCCACACTATTTAATCAATATGATTTGGCTCTGATTGAGATCAATCCGTTGATCATTACCCAAAAAGGTGACTTATTGTGCTTGGATGGCAAAATCAACGTTGATAGCAATGCATTGTATCGCCAGCCTAAATTGCGTGATATGCAAGATACTTCACAAGAAGATGAGCGTGAAGCACGGGCCGCTCAATGGGAGCTAAACTATGTTGCCCTAGAGGGCAATATTGGTTGTATGGTCAATGGTGCTGGATTGGCTATGGGAACCATGGATATTATTAAATTACACGGCGGTGAACCTGCTAACTTTTTAGATGTTGGTGGCGGTGCAACTAAAGAACGAGTGGTTGAAGCATTCAAAATTATTCTTTCAGATAGTCACGTTCAAGCAGTCTTGGTGAATATTTTTGGTGGTATTGTACGCTGTGATCTCATTGCGGAAGGGATTATTGGTGCCGTTGAAGAAGTTGGCGTGCATGTGCCTGTGGTTGTTCGTTTAGAAGGCAATAATGCCCCGTTAGGTACTCAAAAACTGGCTGAGTCTGGACTGAATATTATCGCTGCAACTAGCTTAACCGATGCTGCTGAACAAGTCGTTAAAGCGGCAGGAGGAAACCAATGAGCATTCTGATTGATAAGAACACTAAAGTTATTTGTCAGGGATTTACCGGTGGTCAGGGGACCTTTCACTCAGAACAAGCGCTTGAGTATGGAACACAATTGGTTGGTGGCGTGTCGCCTGGTAAAGGCGGCACTAGCCATTTAGGTTTACCGGTATTTAATACTGTTCGTGATGCAGTTGAAAAAACGGGTGCAACAGCTTCAGTTATTTATGTGCCGGCTCCTTTTTGTAAAGATGCCATTCTTGAAGCGATTGATGCTGGGGTTGAACTCATTGTTTGCATTACTGAAGGGATCCCAACTTTAGATATGCTTATTGTTAAACAAAAACTTGAGCAGACTGGCGTAAGGATGATTGGTCCGAACTGTCCTGGAGTTATCACTCCTGGTGAGTGTAAAATTGGGATTATGCCTGGTCATATTCACTTGCCTGGAAAAGTTGGGATCGTTTCGCGCTCAGGGACGTTAACCTATGAAGCCGTTAAACAAACAACTGATGAAGGGTTCGGTCAATCCAGTTGCGTCGGTATTGGTGGTGACCCTATTCCTGGCTCAAGTTTTATCGACATTTTGAAACTCTATCAAGATGATCCTAAAACTGAAGCCATCGTCATGATCGGTGAAATTGGTGGCTCCGCTGAAGAAGAAGCCGCTGCATTTATCAAGGAATATGTGACTAAGCCAGTGGTTTCATATATCGCGGGTGTGACTGCACCTGCAGGTAAACGCATGGGGCATGCTGGGGCCATTATTGCCGGTGGCAAGGGGACTGCAGCTGAGAAATTTGCGGCGTTAGAGGATGCTGGCGTTAAAACTGTTCGTAGTTTGGCAGATATTGGTCAAGCATTGCGAGAAATAACAGGTTGGTAGTTAGCTAAGATCAATTATGTTGCTCGCTTAGATTGAAAAGCCCACTGATTCAAGTGGGCTCTTTTATTTAAGCAAACCGAAAAAATCTAATTGTGAGTGGTCAGCGCTTTTTCCAGCGACCAGTGAGCACCTAGCCGTTGTTGAACAATGTTTGTTTCAATATCATAAATTTCAGCAAGTTCACTGATGGTCGCATAAGGGGCATCATTACTAACGACTGATAATGGTGCTCTAGGGGTAGGTTGATTCTCCTTACTCTGATGCGCGGACGTATTCATAATTTTTTGACCTCGTTTCCAATAAGTACTTGGCTCTTAGATGGGTATACCTAATTCCGACTTCAATTGATAGAGTGGGGAAATTAGTTTCTGGTTATTTAAATCTGGTCGATTTTTGTTCGATTTGCAAGTTTCTTTTGATAGTCGGACTTAACGATGTCCAATGCCAGCAAAACTAACTCAGGATCAACTTGATGCTCTTCCAACAACTGGATCAAATCAACGGCAAGCTGTATTTCTGGGGGCGCGTTTTCGAGAGACATAAAATTTGCTATTTGAAACCTACCGCTCAATTATAACACAATCGAGCGGTAGAATGCAGAGGGGTGAGATCAAAGAACTTTACAGAGCTCTTAAGTTGTTATTTTTACTGCAATAACCACACTTGGAAGGCTTTTTTCTGTGCCTTATTTGCTTTATTAAACCAAAATTTTAGCATTTGATAAGGTGTAGTAGCTGATGTTTTAGCTTGATATGAGTGGTCAATCATCCAAATTCGGATATCTTTTCGAGTGGTTTCGTCAGATTTGTTATACCAAAATTTTAGCATAGAGAATGCGGTTGTTTTGTCTACTGCTTTTATTTCAGCCGCAGCGGGTCCTTCCATGTCATCACCAGAATTTGACGGGCTACCATTTTCTAGGGCTTTGATCTGTTTGACGTAATCGACACCCAACTGAAAGCCCGGTTGCAGTGGAAGGGTCTGCTGCTTGTAGGTCAATTTCTGTCCGTTCTCGTTAACTATTGAGAAAGTGGGGTGTTGTGAATAGATGTTTGCTTTACTTTTATCAGTCAACATCGGAGCCTGAAGCTGAATCGCTTCATCTTTGCTAACATCCATGTCAATGATAATGGGCTGTGAAGAGAACATATCATCATTATCGCCGTGACTGACGATCTGTTTGTAACGCACTACAAACTGGTGTTTACCTGGTTTTATGTTGACTTTAAAATCATCACCAAATTTTTGGGCATCATGTAAGTCAACATACATGATCTGAAATGACGTTGGAACTTGGAAGGTCGCTGCCATCGTAGGCAGCGAGGTAGCCCCCAATACAAGAGAACCTAATAGTAGTGTTTTTTTATTCAAGCGCATGCGTATGACTCCTAATAGCGCGATTGTTTCTGACTGATTAATTGTTCGATCTGCCAAGTAGCACGCTGGCAGCGTCCATGTCGTTGTTTTAAATCTAAGATATTTTGTTGTAATTGAGCGCTTTGTTCAATACTTTGAGATTTGTTGAGCTGACGGATCTGCTGCTCAATCTGCGTAGTTAAACGTTCTTCAAATACTTTTTGTTGCTCTAATTTAGCATAAAGTTCAGAGAGATGACCTGAATTTGCGGCTTTTTTTAATTGTTCTTGCCATGCTTCTACCTTTTTATAGGTAGTCAATTCTTTAGGACGTAACTTTTGCAATGTAGTTTGCAACATGACAAACTTACCACAGAGTTGATCGCAATAATGTTTAAGAAGTTCAATATCTTGGGTCTTTTTTTGCAGTTGTTGTAACCGGACTAAATCAGCTGACAGTTCATCTGCATAGTCAACAAATTGATCACTCATACAATGAAATCGCTCATCTTTTCGCCCTAATACTTGGTAGGCGTGATAAATGCCTTGGCTGTCTTTCTCCTGAGCTTGTTGATGGAGAAGCCGCAATTGCTGCTCCAATTTGTTGATATCTGCTAGAACCCAGCTTGCCATGCTAATTTACCTGCTAAAATAATGACAACAGTAATAAAGATAGGTCGAATAAATCCTTCCCCAAAGCGAATGGCTGAATGGGCGCCAAAAAAGGCACCGATCATGATACTAATGCCAAGCGTTAAACCAATGAGCCAATTCACGTGACCAAGATAGATGAAAGTGAGCAAAGATACAAAATTGCTGGTAAAATTCATCGCCTTTGCTAATCCTGCGCACAACAACATGCTCAGCCGATAAAGAGCCATCGATGATACTAACCAAAACGCCCCTATCCCAGGGCCTGCAAAACCATCGTAGACCCCAAGCGCAAGCCCTTGAGTGATTTGCTTACACGGATGGCATTGAATGAAGGCGTCATCTTTGTATAGTCGATGCGTGCTGCGTTGACTTACTATCGTATATAGCGCGCTGCCTATAATGATGGCTGGGAGCAGTTTATCAAGCCATGCCTTACTAACCCAATCAACAATAAAGGCGCCGCATACCGCACCAACTGCAGTGGCGACAAATGAGCGCCACCAGAGCGTTGGTTTAAATAATTGTTTGCGATAAAACGTAATTGCTGCGGTACTCGAGCCAAAACTTGCTGCCAGTTTATTCGTTCCAAGCGCTAAATGAGGGGGTAAACCTATCCCTAACAAAGCTGGGATTGTCAATAATCCACCCCCACCAGCAATTGCATCAATAAATCCTGCGATTAACCCCGTGATAATGATAATTGGTAGAATATTTATAGATAATTCAATCATTTATATATTCAATATGATAAGGTGGAAGAGCATCAATGAGTTGCTTTCCATAACGCCTTGTCACGATTCTCGAATCAAGGATCGAGATAATACCTGAATCGCTCTCTTTTCTCATCAGTCGGCCACAACATTGGATCAGTTTTCGACTCGCTAAGGGGAGTGTGAGTTGTAAAAATGGATTTAAGCCTTTGAGCTCAAGTAATTCAGCATAACTTTGAGTAACCGGATCAGTTGGGACAGCAAACGGTAAGCGAGGAATCACTAAATGCGTTAGATAATGACCGGGCAGATCGATCCCCTCACCAAAACCCGTTGTTGCGATAAGTAAGGCTGATTGATGTTCGTCGATAAGCACCTTATAGCGAGTTAGAAGTTGCTGATTGGATAAACGTCCTTGACCAAGCAAACGAGGAATGTCACTTAAGTCATCACAGAGCTGCTCAACAAGTTGATAAGAGGTGCATAGAACGACCGTTGCTTGATTGGCCTGATAACATTGTTTAAGGTACTTTGTGAGGGATTTTATATAATGCTCATCGCCGGGTTCGGGGAAGTGGCGAGTTAGTTTTAGAGTGACTTGAGCGTAATTAAAAGGTGACGGATTAAATAGTTGCTGTTCATCGGTTAGCTTGTGTAATAGACCTGCTTGATGAATAAAATAGTCAAAACGCCCTAAGGCCGATAACGTTGCAGATAAAGCTGTAACCGAAAAAGCCTGATCCCAAAGAATAGCTTGTAGCTTTCCTCCCACTTCTAAAGGTGACGTTGATAACAAAATGTCATGTTGCGTTTGTTCAAACCAATATGCATAAGGTGTCTGACTGGATTCGCGTTGACAGTGATAAAGTGTATTTAGCAAATTCTCAGCCATTAATTGAAATGGGCCAAGTTGGGCGAGCCAGCTTTCAGCGATGGCTTCACGCAGCACACTGTCATTGGCGGCATCTTGTAGTTGCTCGGCTAGTTGCTCTAGTGCACGCTGTAATCGTTGACAATCCCCTTGATAATTATGCGCTAAATTGACCAGTTGCTGTGGCAGTTTTCCAGGCGTAAAACGCCAAATCCCTTCTTTAAAAGCGTTTGGATTGAGCGCTTGAAAATCGCTGAGTCGATTGATGAGTTTTTGTAGTTCGGCCGTTGTATCAAGCAGCTGTAAGCGAGTTTGAATAAATGTCCCGGTGGTGATTTTTTTATCGACTTGTTGAATAAATGTTCGAATATTTTTTAATTGTTCAGAGGTGTGTGATAAACCAACCTGACATAAGCTAGCTTGACGGGTAATTTCTGGGATTAAATGAGCTTCGTCTAATATGTAGATACAATCTTCTGGATCAGGGAGTATAACACCGCCACCTTTTTCTAAGTCAGCAATCAGTAAACTATGATTAGTCACGATTACCTGTGCTTTTTGCAACGCCTGACGAGCCTTGCTAAAAGGGCAATGACGGTGACGAGCTATTGCACTGCTACAACTAAATCCATCACTTTGAATAGCCTGCCAAATGGCGTCTGGAATTGTATTTGGCCAACTATCACGATCACCCTGCCACTGACTATTTTTTAGCGCCTGCCAAAGACTCGCAACTAAAGGAACATCTTTTTGGTTTTGTGGATTCAGCGAGAGTCGTTTGAGTTTATGTTGACAACAATAACGCTGGCGTCCTTTGGCTAGATTAAACTGAAAACTCCCGCCCATGGCTTGATGCACTTTCGGTAGCTCATGTGCTATCAACTGGCGTTGTAAGGCCACTGTTGCTGTACTGATAATTAACTTTTTATTTAATTGTAGTGTCAGAGGAATGGCCGCCAATAAGTAAGCCAGTGATTTACCTGTTCCTGTACCTGATTCAGCCAATAATAGCCGGTGATGACGATTAAGCTCTCCAGCGATATTTTGGGCGATTTTAGCAATCAAGGCAGTTTGCGCACGACGAGGCACTAAGTCTGGATTTTGCTGGCGTAGTGTTTGATAAGTGGTTCGAATGAGCTGTTTGTGTTTAGCGCTGAGCATGGTGTCCATTCAGGCTATTTCAAACAGATAGTATACAATAATAAGTTTTCTTTTAAAGTAAAGCGAAAGAGGTATTAGAGATTATAAAATCGCTTACAAGATTTTATAAAATAATATATTTATTATTAGATAAAACCAGAGTTGATGTATTATAGAAATTCTATTGCAAAAATTTGACGATTGTCACATTTATGACATCTAACTAATTCTTGTTTTCCCCTTAAAATCTTGTGGTTACGGGATTTGTAAAAAGTTCATTTTTTCATTGCGAAATTAAATAACCGATGTTAACCTTTTACTCGACAGGTTAGATGATATCACTGTCAGACTGCGAATATTAAGGATTATGTGTTTAATTGTTTATAAGGCACCGGACAATGAAAAAAACTATTTTAGCGTTGACTATTCCAGCTATGCTGGCAGTCTCTGCCGCAGCAACTGCTGCAAATGTTTATAAAACTGATTCACAAACGTTGGACGTTTTTGGTCGTGGTAAATTTTCTGTAAATCGTAACCACGATTCTCAAACTCGTTCTGACTTTAGTGCGCGTTTTGGCGTTAAAGGGACCACACAAATTTCTGAAGGCCTTTCTGCTTTCGCTCATGTAGCATGGGACATGCAGTCACAACGTGATCAATTGAGTTCTAATGTTGCTGGCAATGATGATTTAATGTCACGTGAAGTTTTTGTCGGTTTAGATTATGGTCAAGCTGGTAGCCTAGAATTAGGCCAAGACCATACACCTTTCTATAGTTCTTTGACTAAAGTAACCGATATTTTTGATTGGGATGGTCAAGAATCTTACGTAGGTACTTATGGTAAGAATTTCAATCCAAACCAAGCAATTTATACCAATGCTTTTGGTCCTGTAACTGTTCAAGCTTCATATCAGTTCGATACTCAACAGGGTAGTGGCGCAGCAGCTATTGACACCTTTAATGGTGGTGTGGGTACATTTACCGACCAAAGCAATGCACACAGCTTAGCCGTTGTGTATGACACTGGTTTAGGTCTGAACGTTCGTGCAGCATATGCGCGTCAGAACTTTGCGGGTGACGAGCATAAAAACAACTACGGTTTTGGTGTTGATTACACCATGGATAACTTGTATGTTGCAGCATTGTATACTCATGACAAAGAAGACGGTGTCAATCAGTCTGCTAAACGTAATGGTTATGAGTTTGCCGCTAAATATAACATGGGCAAAATCTCTCTGTTAACTGGTTATGCATACGGTAAACAAGATAGCGATGCTACTGGTAACGATTCAAAATATGCGAAAGCATTCAAATTGGGTATGCAATACCACTTCACCAGCAACGTGAAAGGTATGGTCCAATGGACCAACAACACTGCTGACCAAATTGATAACAGCAATGCATACCATGCTGGCCTGCAATACAACTTCTAAGACCCAGATTTATCTGAGCTAAGTTGATGTAAAACCAGCCTTCGGGCTGGTTTTTTGTAACAAATATTTTATATGGGCTATTTATTCGTGTTATTCAGTCTGCTCATCTGTTGGCGTAGCCGTCTTTTGCGGCGCTAACTTTGTTATTGCCGCCTGCCTGGCGGTTGGTTAATTTATTTCGACTGCCTTGGTAGGTTACTACAAGGAAAGTCATTTATGTCTGATTCAATATTAACTGGTGATCGCCCGACGGGGGCATTACATCTAGGGCACTATGTGGGCTCGCTTCAACAGCGGGTAGCACTTCAAAAAAAATTTCCTCAAACAATTCTCATCGCAGATATGCAAGCCCTTACTGATAATGGAACTGATCTGAAAAAGGTCTCTCAGAATATTATCGAAGTACTCGCTGATTATTTGGCTGTGGGCATTGACCCGACTAAAACGACAATTTGCCAACAATCAGCGTTACCAGCTTTGGCAGAATTGACCATGTTTTACGCAAACCTTGTGAGTGTTGCTCGTTTAGAGCGTAATCCAACGGTGAAAAATGAGATTGCATCAAAACAATTTGGTGATTCGATTCCAGCAGGTTTTTTAACTTACCCTATTAGCCAAGCGGCAGATATTACAGCTTTTCGAGCAACGTTGGTTCCTGTTGGGGATGATCAACTACCGATGCTTGAACAGACCAATGAAATTGTACGCAAAGTGAATCGATTAGCCGACAAGCATATTTTAAATGAATGTAAGCCATTGCTATCGAATGTATCACGGCTCCCTTCGGTCGATGGTAAAAATAAAATGTCAAAGTCATTGGGCAATACCATTATGCTCAGTAGTGATGAAGCTGAGATCCGCCAATCAGTCAAATCAATGTATACTGATCCAAATCACCTGCGGGTAAGTGACCCAGGTCAAGTTGAAGGGAATGTGGTTTTTACCTATTTGGATGCGTTTCATCCTGATAGTCATTATGTCACACAATTGAAGTCGGAATATCGTGCCGGTGGCCTCGGAGATACGAAGATTAAGAATATCTTAGAGGAATGCTTACAAGAACTTATCCGGCCTATTCGTGAACGCCGTCAAGTGCTAATGAGTGACACATCTTATTTGCTCGGTGTGCTAAAAGCAGGAACGCAAAAAGCACAACATGTTACCTCTGGTGTTGCCCAAGAGATTAAAGCCATGTATGGATTAGTGCTTTAGCTGTTGGTAAGCACGGCAAATTTGCGAAAAGCGCTGTGGATCACCGCCTCGGTCGGGATGATAACGCAGCGCTAATATCCGATATTGCTTTTGAATTTGAGCCTGATTGGCCCCCTTGGGGAGATCAAGTATGTTCAGTGCTTCATGTTGTTTCGTTGATCCTTGCTTGAACTGTCGCCAAAATGAGTTCAAGAGTGTCTGTACATCATTTTCATTGGTTTTAGCGAGTTGTTGCCAATCTAAATAATAATCTCTCAATGGATCACTCTGATTGAGCGACCGTGTCGAAGTATCAGTATTGAGTGTAATCATTTCAATTTTTAGTGCATGGATAAGTAGCCCATAACCATAACCTGATAAATTCTCTTGCAGTTGATAAAGCGCATTCATCAATAAGAAATGTTGCTGAAATAACCGCAGCTCAGGACTACTGGGCGAAAAACGTTGCATAAAAGGATGAGATTTAACCCGTTGTAACAGCTGATATTCTGTGATGGAGTGCGCTTGTTTGGCAAGGAACTCAAGCACAGCACTGTTAAGTGGGTTCGTTATATTTGTTTGCATAGATTAACTCTGAGCAATATTCATTGAATTGTCAATTTTAATTGAGTTGATGGGCGAGTCGATAGCGTCCTTGATAATCAAAAATATGCTCTTGAATGCGCCAATATTGCTGCTTTTTACGAGCAACGACAAAGTCAGGATGACGAAAATTCTGTTGATGGGCAATCGCTTCTTCAACACTTTGAGGGATGATGGGATCTTGCCATTGACGTTTCAAGAATAGAGCATAAAACTTTTTACGAGATGCAGGTTTTGCTAAATAAAATTGTTCTTGGAGCTGTGCGCCATCTTCATCAAAATATTGAATGACCAGTGCCTCTTTTTTCTTGGAAAAATGCATGCCACAGCAGCGGATGACCATGGCATCTTTAAGTGAGAGGGCTCGCTTTAATAGATCATCCGGATCGATCAATTGATAGCCGCAGTGTTGACAACGCCTAGCGGCAATATCATTTTCTTCCATACAGTGTGGGCATTGTTTGAAGCGAAAGCGGTAGTCACACTGCGCGGGGCCTGTAGCGGTTTCAATCCGTCCTTGACAACGGCGACCATAATGCTCAATCAGAGCACCGTTGGCGTCAACTTTGCCCCAAAAGGTATTGGCAAAATCACAAACTGGGCAAGGAACCATGACTGGTACACTGGTGCTATCAGGTTTTGGTTGGCCAATCTCTGGCTGATATAGATCAAATCCATTCCCCGCATAATCAATCACTAGGCAATCTTTTTTTCCTGAGGCAAGACGTAATCCTCGTCCAATAATTTGCTGGAATAGACTCACCGAGGCTGTGGGACGCAGTAAAGCAATCATGTCAACATGAGGCGCATCAAAGCCCGTTGTTAATACAGATACATTTACAAGATACTTAATTTGGCGATGTTTAAATTGTTCGATGATGCTGGCGCGTTCACCTTTGGACGTTGTGGCAACAATTATAGCCGCTGACTGACCAGATAAATATCCTATGATTTCTTGGGCATGTTCAACCGTTGCAGCAAAGATCATAATGCCTTGACGTTGCTGCGATAGTTCAATCACTTGCTCAATAATCGATTGCGTAACCCGCTGTGATTTTACTAATAATCGGTTTATCGCGGGGTTATCAAAAAGCCCGTTCATGGTGCGACATGCCTCAAACGAGTACTCTGCAATCGGTGCATCAATTAATGTTGGTGGAGTGAGATAGCCACGCCGAATAAGTGCCGCCAGAGGCAATTCATAGATGCAGTGCTTAAAAGCGGCTTCTTTAATGGGTCTGACGAACCCACGATAATCAAATTGGTAGCACCAACCTTGGTTTAATCGATAAGGCGTCGCAGTAAGTCCAAGCACTTTCAGGTGTGGATTAAAACGATGTAAATGCATCAGCAGCAACTGGTATTGGCTATCAGGATCGCAGCCGACGCGATGGCATTCATCAATGATTACCAGTGAATAAAAGCGCTCAAACTTAGTTAGGTTACGGGCAACTGACTGAATGCTGGCAAAACAAACTTGTTTATTTGTTTGTTTTTGGTTGAGGCCTGCAGCAAAGATGCTGCATTCAAGGCCTAGTTGTCGATACTTCTGCGCGTTTTGTTCAACCAGTTCGCTGACATGTGCGAGAACTAAAATTGGGTAATGTGCCAGTCTAGCCAATTCGGCAATCACTAAACTTTTACCCGCGCCAGTGGGCAACACAATAATAGCTGATTCATCAGTTTGACGAAAATGGCGAACTACAGCATCAACAGCATGCTGTTGATAATCGCGAAGTTGGTGCAAAGGTATCCAATCAGTTGAGAATTTGGTGTCTATTCTAGCGATAAGGTTCAGATAACGCTACACTCGTTCGTTTACACATAAAGCTCGTAGGTCAATTATGAAAATTGAAGAAAATAAGGTCGTACTGATTCATTACACTGTTTCGGCGCAAGGAACTGAACTTGACAGCTCAAAAGATAAAGAACCGCTGTCATATATTGCCGGACAAGGTTTTTTAGTCCCTGGTTTAGAAGAAGCGTTGATGGGACGTAAAGTTGGTGAAAAATTTGACGTTGAGGTCCCAGCCGAAAAGGCATACGGTCAGCGAGATGATCATCTGACCCAGTCGGTGCCTCTATCCATGTTTGAAGGAATGGACGTGGAAGCAGGTATGCAGTTTCGGGCATCGACTGATACTGGTGAACAAACCGTGATGATTCTTGAAGTGAATGATGATGAAGCTGTTGTAGATGGCAACCATCCATTAGCCGGTATGGATCTATTCTTTAATGTAAGCATTGAAGAAATTCGTGATGCAACGGCCGAAGAGCTTGATCATGGTCACGTACACGCCCATGGCGATCACCACCATCATGACTGAATGATCAATAGTTGTCTTGGACAAGCTACTCAAGACAAGATAGCGTTGTTGTTATCTTGTCTTATTGTTTAATCCGAACGATTTGTTTTAGATTTAGACTGCCTGATTAGTTCTATTTAATTCCACTCTCGTATTAGACAGCGCAATTTTATTGTTATTAAATTGGATGATTTATTGATAGGAATAGGATTGAGGAGTCATTCCTTTGATGCAGCAAATCTACCTTGTGCATGGTTATACCGCTTCAGTTAATTCGCATTGGTTCCCTTGGTTAGAAGCGCAGTTTGTCGACAATTGTCATGTTCAATTTAAGCGTATTGCCATGCCAGATCCTAATGAGCCGAAGGTTGAGAGCTGGCTTACTACGCTCAATCAGCATCTTCAAATTGATCATTCAACAATTTTAATCGGTCACAGTTTGGGGTGTATTAGTTTATTACGTTTTTTAGCTCAGTTGGGACAACCGATCCACGGAGTACTGTTAGTGGCCGGGTTTGCGGAATCAATCGCAACACTGGCTGAGCTTGATCCATTCAGCCAACTTCAGTTGCCTTACCAACAACTACAAGAGCAAATTAAGCATCGTGTCATGCTCTATAGTGATAATGATCCTGTGGTTCCTGCTCAGTATAGCCGGCGTTTGGCTGAACAGCTGATGATGCAAACCTATCAGATGTCTGGTTATGGTCATTTCTTAGCCAAAGAAGGCGTCAGTGAATTGCCATTAGCTGCGCAAATTATTCACAAAATGCTTATGACGTCTTAACTGAAAAACGGTGCAGGTAATGTTGGATCGCGTAGGTATTGATGCCCTTGACCCGCATTTTGAGTTCGAGTTTTTTAAGCTGTTGATAAATCGGATGCTGTGTGGTTGGATCCGCATCCGGTAATCCTGTCGATTTTAATAAATCGCATAGCCGTAAAGCTTCTTTACGTTCGGCTAACTCGGGTGGAATAAAACCTGCGTTTTTTAAAACGCGATACCCTGCTCGTAGCTCTGCTGGAACATGGCTGTCATCATCAAGTTTTAACGGACGCCCAGTCCCGGCTAACTGGTTGAGTTGTCCTTGTTCTATCGCTTGCTGAATGTGGCGTTCTGCGAGTTGGTCAATGAGTATCATGCTATCATTTCTTATCATCTTTACATCCATATTACGCGGTTAAATATGGATGTAAAATATCAAGCACCTTTTTTCGATAGAGACGATTCAGGCATTATAGATCTTCGCTTTTACCATTTTACGGTATTCGCTGGGAGTGATTTGGCAAAGCTGTTTAAACCGTGTTGAAAAATGATAGCTATCATGATAGCCAACTTGTTCGGCAACGTCTTGAATAGACATACTAAAATCGCGTAAAAGTTGCTGAGCTGTATGAATACGGAGTTGTTGTAAATACTGATGTGGTGTTTGACCGACCTGTTCTTTAAATTTTCGGTTAAAGGTGCGTAGCGGCAGACTGCATTGCATCGAAATTGTTTGAGCGGTCATTGAGGTGGCTAAATTACGTTTCATCCAATCTTGGGCAAGAGCGATTGATTCATCAAATTGCAGTTGTCCTCCAATCTGATAAAACGGTTGTTGCGAGGTTTTAGAAACTTCATGCCCATATTGAGTTTCGATAATACTGGCTATTCGCTGTCCAAAATGCTCAGTAATGAGGTACAACAACATTTCAGCCTGCGAGTTGATGCTTCCCGTGCAATAGATCCCATCGGCAGCGGTAATTGAAGCTTTTCGATTCAGTTTTATCTGCGGGTAACGGCTGGCAAATCTATCATAGAAAGACCAATGTGTTGTAGCGACCTGACCATCTAATAGCCCTGCCTCAGCGGGCCAAATAACGCCTGTTCCTGCGGCGACAATTTGACATCCACGTTGATAATGACGAATCAACCAATTAATTAAATCAGGGGTTTGCTTAATGGCCGTTAAAGGATTTCCCCACATGGGCGGGAAAATAATAATATCGGTGTCAAATTCATCATCAAAGGTGATGTCGGGTTGTAGAATAAGTCCGCCAGTTAAACGCGGAGGTGTTTTATCGGCGGCTACAATGCGTACCACTAAGGGGTTCGTTTTTTGCAATGCCCGCTCACGTAACATAGCTGCGCTGGTTAACATTTCAACAGCTAATGAGACTCCGGTGACTAATGCTCGAGCATAAAGCACGAAAGCAACATTCATAACGTAAATTTGGCCTATATTTCATGTTTTTTGGCATATATATCAGGTTACAGATTATCATAAATTGGTAACCTTAGCGTCATATTTTATAGGTGTAGGCATAGTAATGACAAAAATTCCGGTGATCGTTGGTCTGGGGGGTATGAATGCCGCCGGCCGTAGTTCTGGCTTTCATAGTTATAAGCGGATGATCGCGGATATATTAAGTGCTGAGCAAATGAACTCGACGTGGCGCGATCTAGCAACACGTATGGGAGTATCTGCACAACTGATTGATGATGAGTTGATCCAATCTATTAAACAAGGCACTTTGGTTCGCCGAGTGGAATCATTCGATCCAGATCATGTGCTTTATCAGTCCAAAGCGACGCTCAGCAGTCAAGATGGCGAAATTCAATTTACGCTTCGCAAAAGTAAATTACCGGATCAAATCCCAGCGCATTGGCAGCTCGAAGAGCAGGGTAGTAAAGTTCGCGTGACGGTGCTTGGCGAGCTCAATGCACTATTGCCAGAATACAATAGCTACCCAGTAAGTAGCGCCGCTAATATTCCATCAGGCTTTGATCCAGGGGCTTTGTACAATGCTCGTTTTCATCCTAAAGGTTTGATGTTGAGCATTTATGGCGCATCCGATTTGATTAACTCACTTGGGTTTGATTGGACTGATGTTCTAAATCATATTACCCCTGATCAAGTCAGTGTCTATGCGGGTAGCTCGATGGGGCAAATTGATGAACAGTCGATGCTGGGCATGATGGCTGCGCCGTTAACGGGTGGCCGAGTGAGTTCTAAAATGATGGCAATGTCATTTGCACAAATGCCTGCTGACTTTATCAATAGCTATGTTTTAGGATCCATTGGGAATACCGGCACCAATATGGGGGCTTGCGCCACTTTTTTATATAACTTGCGTCAAGGTCTGCAAGACATCCATCAAGGAATTGCACGTGTTGCGATCATTGGTAATGCTGAAGCGCCGGTGGTTGCAGAACTGATGGAAGGCTATCGCGTGATGGGAGCGCTTGCTGAGGATAAACAGCTGTGTGCACTAGATGGTAGTGATCAACCTGATAATCGCCGTGCTTGTCGGCCTTTTTCAGATAATGCTGGTTTTATCATGGGTGAGTCGTCGCAATTTATCTGTCTGATGGATGATGAGTTAGCGATTGAGTTAGGTGCAACAATTTATGGGTCAGTTGCGGATGTATTTGTGAACGCGGATGCCAATAAGAAATCTATTTCAGCGCCTGGTGTGGGTAACTATGTCACCATGGCTAAGGCAACCGCACTTGCTAAAGCTATTTTAGGTGAGAGTGGATTAAAGCAAACTTATGTTCAGGCGCATGGAACAGGAACACCGCAAAACCGAGTGACTGAAAGCCATATTATTAACGAAGTTGCGAAAACATTTGGTATTGAAAACTGGCCTGTAACGGCGATTAAGGCATATGTGGGTCATTCTATGGGGGTTGCTGCGGGCGATCAACTTATTGCTTCTTTAGGAGTATGGCGTTATGGCTATATTCCAGGGATTAAAACCATTGATCATATTGCAGATGATGTTCACTGCTCCAACCTAAATATTTTGACCGATCATCAATATATGGGTGAGGCGGGTAAAAATTGCCAAGGGGTGATCATTAACGCAAAAGGATTCGGCGGGAATAATGCCTCTGCATTGGTTTTATCACCCACGCAAACAATGAACATGTTACACAATAAATATGGTGAACAAAGACTCGCTACCTATCAGGCTAAAAATAAAGATGTGCAGTTACGCATTCAACAGGTTGATCAAGCTGCATGCCAGGGCGACGAGCCGATGATCTATGAATTCGGTCAAGCCGTCATGGATAGTACTGATGTCACGTTAAGCCCACAGCAATTGACGTTGAGCCAATTTGCTACAGCGATTCCATTGCCATCCGAAAATCCATTCAAAGATTACTGTTAGTTTGGTTGAACTGTAAAAAGCCACCTTGCCTAGGTGGCTTTTTATATATTACTGGGATAAAAGTTTAAGCTGCTGAAATTGCTCGAACATCGGCACATCTAAGTGACTAGCTACCACCAATATTGGTGGTTTAAATAGACCTTGTAGTGCTGTCGAGATGACATCGATTGTTTGTTTATCCAACCCTTCAAAGGGCTCATCAAGCAGCATCAAAACGGGTTTTTGTAATAACACCCTAGCAAGAGCTAATCTGCGAGCTTGTCCCCCTGAAATATTACTACCTTGTGCACCAAGTAGGGTATTCATTCCCTTAGGCAGTGCGGCAACCCATTGTTCCAGAGCAACAGCTTTAAGCGCTGCAAATAATTGTTCATCGCTGGCTTGTTCATCACCTAAGCGCAAATTTCCGGCTATTGTTTGATTAAATATATAAGGTGATTGAGACAGATAGCCAATCTGGGATTGATAGCGTAGCCGTTCGTTATGGCGCAGCGACTGACCATTATAGTCAATTTCCCCAGACTCGGGTTCGAGTTGGTTGGCGATTGCATCGAGCAAGGTACTTTTACCGATACCACTTGGGCCCCGTAGCCAAAGCTGCATACCCAGCGATAGTTGCAGGTCAAGTTGACTGATTCCATTAACGGCGCCAGATTTACGAATAGTCGCCTGACGAAACGTGATTTCATGCAGTTCAGGCATATTGGCATGATTTTCTGGCGGAGCAATGGGTTGATCTGGACATAACTGATTGAGTCGTTTCACCCCTACCTGCGCTTTCGCGGTACCAATAAAACTCATGGCTAGTGGGGATAGCACTTCATTAAGCCCTAATAGTGCAAATAAAAGTCCGGCAAATACTGAACCATTGATTGTGCCGTTGATAAGCTGTGGGGCCGCAAGAATTGAGCTACTCATGATGGTGATTGCAATAATAGCCAACATCAAATGACGAGTCGCTGCTGCTAACACTTGCATTCGATATTCAATGTCAAATTGGCGATTATCCATCTCAAATAAGCGTTGGGCATAGTTTTGCCAGCGTCCTCGGATCGATAAGGTGATTAACGCGCCAAAAAAGTTAATAAAACGTGAGCGGCGATAGATACCAATTAGCTGTAATTGCCAAACCATACGTTTACCTAGCTTGTAACAAAGCCATGGTAATACGATACAGTTAATCAGAAGCCCTGATGCCATTGGAATCAATGTAGCGTGGGCGAACAAGTCAATGACGACTAAATAAAACAACACGCAGATCCATGCATAAATACGCGGCATCCACACTTGCAGTGGCCAACTATTAAGCAAGTCGACATCACTGACAATTCGTTGCAATAGTGCCCCAATACGTAAATGCTGTGGAAGCGCATGGCGAGTTAATTGCTTCCATACCCATAGACGGAGATCTTTAAGTAGATCGAGTAGATGATAGTGCGCAGTAAGCTGCTCAGCATATCGACCGCTTGTGCGCAGTATCGCCATGAGTCGAATAATCGCACCTGGTGTAAAAAAATTAAATGCGATCGTTAGACCCATTGCCCCAGCTAACCCTGCTGAAGTAATAAACCAACCAGAGACAGCGAGTAAGAAAACAGCAGCCAAGCTGGATATTGTTCCCAAGATTAAAGCGAGCCATAACATGCCTGGGTTATTTTTTATCAAAGAGTAGATCGTTAGTTTTTGATCAGCTTTCATCAGATATCTCCTCTTGCTTAAATGGATGAAGCGCTCCTTGATGAATACTAAGTGCGCGATCACACCAAGCGACAGGGTGGGTATCATGACTAATTAGCAGTGTCGTTTTGCCTTGGGTCACTTTTTCTAAAGTTTGATAAAGTGCTTGTGCTGTCTCAGGATCAAGGTGTGCAGCTGGTTCATCTAAAAGCCAAATAGGTGCATCAGACAAAATTGCTCGTGCAATGGATAACCGCTGTAGCTGGCCACCCGAAAGTCCAGAACCTAATTCAGAAACAGGTGTGTCTAAGCCTAACGGGAGCGCTTTAATGAACTCAGCTGCTTCCGCTTGACGTAAAGCTTGTGCTACTTGCGTATCATTGACTGCGCCAAGACCCAGTATAAGATTTTGTGCAAGAGTGCCACTGACCCACTCAGGTGTCTGCGGTATCCATGCGAGTTGGCTTCTCCAACTCGCAAGATCAAGCTGCTTTAACTCAATTCCGCCTATTTGAATATGACCCTGATAATCGAGGTGAAAACCGAGTAATAAATTCAGTAAGCTGGATTTTCCGGCTCCTGATTCACCACTTAACCATAACCGTTCTGCGACGTGAATAGACAAGTTTATGTCATTTAGCAAGTAGCGATCATCGATGATCCAACTCACTTTAGAAAAAACAATATCGGGATTCGCTTGTTGCAATGGCTGTTGGTTGTCAGTCATTGGATGAACAATATTGATACTTAGAATTTCTAGGATTTTTTCAGCGGCAGCAAGTGCTTTCTGTTTGGCGTGATAATCGCCACCAAGCTGGCGTAGCGGGAGATAGTACTCAGGTGCCAGTAATAACATAAAGAGTGAGTCATGCAGATCTAAAAAAGTCTGCCCTTGATAGCCAGGAACCTGTTTGACTAGCCCCAATCCTAAAATGACAGCGATAATAGCAATTGATACCGACGCAAATAGCTCTAATGTCGCCGTTGATAAAAAAGCTAACCCAAGCACTTTCATGGTGGTTGATTGATAAGCTTCGGCGCTTTCTGTGAGCCGCTGCTCCGCTTTTTTTTCACGGGTTAATAGGCGTAATTGAAATAATCCGCGGGTTAAGTCAACAAATTGATTGGACAATAATGCCAACACCGCAAACTGACGTCGATTTGCTTCAGCCGCTTTTTGCCCGACCAAAATCATAAAGTAGATAACCATCGGCGCGGTGAGGGCAAAGACTGTAAATGCGAACCAGGATATATACGCTGCCGCAAGTAAAATTGCAACGGGGATTAATAGACACATAACCGCTTGTATTTGATAGCGGCTAAAGTAGTCATCTAAGGCATCAACCTGCTCGTAGACTGTGGTCGATAATCCACCATCTTGATCAATGATATGACGGGCAGGGCCGAGCATTGCTAGATGTTCAATGAGCTGGCGGCGCAACGATGAACGAATCGATGTACTTGCCTGTGCACAACTTTTGTCTTTATAAAAACCTGCGATAGCTCGAACCAGTAAGGTGATCATGAGCCAAAACACGAGATGAATTGCAAAGTGATGGGCCAATATTAATTGGCTAATGATAGTTGCCAATAACGCTGCTTGAATAATAACCGTCACCGTAATGACGGTACCCGCAAAAAACGCAGCAACGAAAGATGCTCGTTGCTGCGCCTGTAGGTTTTTGAGCAGGTTGTTGGACTTAGTCGTCTGAACCTTGTTGCTCAACCTTTTCACCTTCATAACCGTTGAATTCTAGCCAAATTGCATTGATTACACCAAAAGAACAGGCCAGAAGTACACCTAAAATCCAGGTAAAATACCACATAATCGTACTCCTTTAATACAGTGAATGGCTATTGTCTTCGATGTGTTTGGCATCTAACCGACCACGCATGACCCAGTAATTCCAAAGGGTATACACCAAAATCAAGGGTACAAATATACAAACGACGACAAACATAATGGTGAGCGTTTTATCGCTTGATGTTGCATCCCACATGGTCAAACTCATGTTCGGATTAGTTGATGAAGGCATCAAAAATGGGAACATTGAGCCGCCGGCAGTTAAGATTACCCCAACAATACCTAGTGAAGAACATAAGAATGATTGCCATCCTTTGTTTTTCAATGAGGCCAACGCGGCTAATAACATCCCACCAATACCGAGCACGGGGGCTACGACTAAAATGGGGTATTTGCTATAGTTGGTTAGCCAAGCACCAGGCTGAATAGAGACAGTTTTCATCAGCGGTGTGATATCGGCGTTAGCGTTAATTGAACTGGTGACGACATAACCGTCAATACCATAAGCTAGCCAAACACCTGCTAGAGCAAATAATACGGCACATAACAGACCCGTAATAGCTGTTGATTTACATGCGCGGGCATGCAGTTCATCAGTGGTTTTCATCTGTAACCAAGCGCCGCCTTGTGTCGCGACCATCATGACACTGACTAAACCGGCTAAAACACCAAACGGATTTAATAGGCCAAAAAATGAACCTGTATAGTAAGACTCCATTAGGTCATTAAAATGGAATGGAACCCCCTGTAGAATGTTACCAAATGCGACACCAAAAATAAGTGGTGGAACAAATGAACCAAAGGTAATTCCCCAATCCCAAGCATTACGCCATTGACTATTTTCTAACTTAGAACGATAGTCAAAGCCCACAGGGCGGAACCAAAGACCTGCCAATGCTAACAATACTGCAAGATAAAACCCAGAGAATGAAGTTGCATAAACGACTGGCCATGCGGCAAATAATGCGCCACCAGCGGTAATGAACCAAACTTGGTTACCATCCCAGTGAGGCGCCATACTATTAATCATAATACGGCGTTCAGAGTCACGCTTACCTATAATGCGCAGTAAGATCCCAACCCCCATATCGAAACCATCAGTGACTGTGAAACCAATCAACAGTACACCCATCAATATCCACCAGATAAATTTAAGAGTTTGATAATCCATTGATTAAATCTCCTTGGCTGTCGCAGAAGCTTCATGTTCCAGCGCATAACGTCCGGTATGTAAGCTAGATGGTCCTTGTTTCGAGAATCGAATCATCAGATACATCTCGGCGACGAGGAAGAGAGTATAAAGTCCAATCATACTAATCATTGTGATGAGTATGTCTGTTTCTGACAAATTAGAAACAGCTAGACCTGTTGGTAATATTTCCCCAATTGCCCATGGTTGGCGACCAAATTCGGCAACAAACCAACCGCATTCACAAGCAAGCCAAGGAAGAGGTAGTGCCAGCATGCAGATCTTCAAGAAGGTTCGATTTTGACCAATTCGGCGACGAGCATTCTGGTAAAAAGCTGCTGCAAATATTAATAACATCAGACCACCACAGGCGACCATGATGCGAAACGCCCAGAACAATGGGGCGACCTCTGGTACGCTGCTCTTAACGGCTGCGTCAATCTGGGCCGTAGTGATGTCTTTCATTTCGGGGTTATAAACTTTAACTAATAGCCCGTAACCCAGATCATTTTTCACTTTATCAAAATTGGCTTTCTCTAGATCGGTCGCTGTTCCTGCTTTCAATTTTGTCAAAAGTTGGTAAGCGTAGATCCCATTGATAATGCGCTGGCGATGATATTTCATCAAGTCATCAAGACCTGTTACTTTTTCATCAAGAGAGCGCGTCGCAATTAAACCCAGAACCCCAGGAATTTTAATCGCATATTCGGTTTCTTTGAGTTTTTGATTGGGAAAACCAATTAACGTCCATGCGGCGGGAGCTGGTTCTGTTTTCCATACACCTTCAATGGCTGCTAATTTGGTTTTCTGCACGTCACCCATTTCATAACCTGATTCATCCCCGAGGACGATCACGCTTAAACTCGCAGCTAGACCAAATGCAGCCGCGATGGCAAAAGAGCGTCGAGCAAACGGTAAATCACGTCCTTTGAGCAAATAGTAACTAGAGATCACTAATACAAACACTGCACCGGTGCAATAGCCTGCTGAAACTGTATGCACGAATTTAACTTGTGCCACAGGGTTAAATAACAGCGCAGAAAAACTGGTCAGTTCCATGCGCATGGTTTCATAGTTGAAGTGCGCACCTACTGGGTTTTGCATCCAGCCATTGGCAATCAGGATCCACAGCGCCGATAAATTTGAAGCTATGGCAACAAACCAAGTGACAGCCATATGTTTTACTTTGCTTAGGCGATCCCAACCAAAGAAAAACAGGCCGACTAACGTGGATTCGAGGAAAAACGCCATCAAGCCTTCAATCGCTAATGGGGCACCGAAGATATCACCTACATAGTGAGAGAAATACGACCAGTTTGTCCCGAACTGGAACTCCATGGTTAAGCCCGTTGCAACGCCGAGGGCGAAGTTAATCCCGAAGAGCTTCCCCCAAAACCGTGTCATATCTTTATAAACTTGCCGTCCAGTAATGACGTAGGTTGTTTCCATGATGGCCAACAAAAAGGACATACCTAGCGTCAATGGGACGAACAGGAAGTGATATAGCGCGGTGAGGGCGAACTGCCAGCGTGAAAGCTCGACCACCGTTTCGTTAATCATTATCTGCTCCTTAAGTAACGAATTATAATTTTACATATCTTAGCGTAGAGGGTATGCAAAAGCGTTGACTCCTACACCAAGAAGGCGGTAGGCGCTACACGTCACCGCTATTCTGGGTTGTTTTGTATTGAGGCATTCTGTTTTTGTATTAAAAACTCAATAACCACGAAATAATTATGCCATTAATTGATCTTAATTAAGAGTTTAAAGACGTATTTTTTAGCAATTTTTTAGGTTTATCATGAATTGTTTATTAAATGTTTCAAATTTGTTTTGAATGTGTTTTTTTGTGGTTCTATATATGTCTCATTATGCGCACAATAGTTGTCAGAGTGAAAAATATAGACAAAAATTGCCATTAAAACAAAATTGATCTAAATCAAAGAAACAAAGGTTAATTTTAAATTTTCATCAAAATTAAAGATTTATTTAAATAGCATTATTACATGTATAATTTAAGAAAAAATAACGACTTATTAACATGATTAAGATCAATTTTATTTTAATTAAGTTAGAATTAATGACAAATCTTAATTCTATTTCACACTTATTATATGAATATAACGTCCAAGCTCAATATAACAAGGATGAGTGGAGTACTTAAGTTCCATATCAATCAGTGATTCATTGGTGATTTGATCACGAGCTCTAGCTTTAAGATAATCGTTGATAATACGAACGCCTGAGGTATGACACTCATTGAGTTTCCAGTCAGTCAGCCATCGGCGAATTGTTGTTAAGGAGTAAGCATGTTGTGGGGTGAGACGGACAGTTTTTTTGGCCTTTAAACCATTCTCAACATAGTCAAAATTACCGCATACTAAGGCGTGAAAACGTTGGGCTTCAAGATTGTAGAACATCAATGATAGATATCCTGAAGCACTCACAAAGCGTTCTAGCTTAGCGAGCGTTTGATGTCCATCCTCAAGCCACTCTAATACCGCATGGCAAAGAACGATATCAAATTGGCCGAGTTCATCGGGCAGATCTTGGATGGCGCAATGTCGCAATGTGATTGATAGTGGTATCTCGGATTCAGCAATATTTTGCGCTGCTTTGTCAAGTAGTGTTTCAGATATATCACACAACACCACCTCGTGACCCATTGCAGCAAGCTTCTGGCTAAGGTATCCAAACCCGCCACCCGCATCTAAGATCCGTAATTTACGAGTGGCTAATGGAGTGTGTTCAAGCAAATCTCTCATGAGCACTTGAACCCTAATTTGTCCTTTGATAGTGCCGTAAATATTTTGGGTGAACTTACTTGACAGTTGATTAAAATTTTTATCACTCATAACATCTTAAATCGAGAGACTATAAAAGGTTCAATCAGCACAAGCAAGTTAATCGTAAAGCGTCTCGTGATCTTAAATTGGTGAACTCCTAAAAAGGAGTTCTTATGATTACTAGGGCGTTAATTTATGTGGGCGAGCAATTAAATCGGCTCGAAAATTATGTTGCCATGCATGGATATCATTGCGTTGTAACACCACCATCATTTGTTGCCAACGATCGATGCGCTCATCCAATGGCATTTGAATTGCCTCAGCTAAGCTACTGGCAACCGCCTCCGTGTCATATGGGTTGACGATGACAGCCGAAGTGAGCTCTGCAGCAGCCCCAGCCATTTTAGACAGAACCAATACGCCGGGATCTTCACCATCTTGAGCGGCTACAAACTCTTTGGCGACTAAATTCATTCCATCACGCAAGGGCGTCACAAACCCCACATGCGATAGATTATATAAAGCTAAAACCGTGTTGCGTCTAAATCCTCGATTCAAATACCGTAAGGGTGTCCAATCAAAGTCAGCATAAGTGCCATTAACATGACCCGCTGCCTGATCAATTTGCTGTGCTAGCTGACCATAGGCTTGAACATCACCTCGAGAGGTTGGTGCAACTTGCATATAGACGATGTTTCGATGTAGTTCGCCGTGGTGTTTAAGCAACTGTTCATAGGCTTGAAAGCGATGAAATATTCCCTTGCTGTAATCTAGTCGATCGACACCAATCAGTAATTTCCGATCGGAGAGTTCTTTTTTCAACTGCTGATATTCTTTTGAAAGTTTCCCACTTTGAACCAAGTTGGGTATGTCTGCGGTTTCAATTCCAATCGGATATACGCCGGTCTTGACTTGATGGCCTTGACATTCAATTAAACCAGAAGGTGAAATATCACCATTAAGGCTATAACGAATTGACTCGTGAAAATCTCTTTCGTCAGTGAGTGTATGAAAACCCAGTAGATCATAATGAAGCATTTCATTTAGAACTTCCCGATGGTCGGGAAGGGCGCGTAACAAATCCAGTGGTGGAAACGGTGTATGAAGAAAAAAACCAATAGGTGATTTGACGCCTGCTTCCCGTAGCATTCGTGCCATCGGAATCAATTGGTAGTCATGAATCCAAATAACGTCATCTTTTTTTAAGTAAGGCAGTAAATAGTCCACATATTTACGGTTTACACCTAAATACCCCATTCGATAATGATGACGGTAGTTCATCAGATCGGGACGTTGATGAAAGAGTGGCCAAAGCACGCTATTGGCATAACCGCGGTAAAAATTGTTGTATTCGTTTTGTCTTAAACCAACGGTTACAAAATCGATATTTTTCCGCCGTTCTTCGCGAACTTCAGAGGTCGAACGATTTTCGATCCGACCATTCCAACCAAACCATAAGCCACCATTTTCGGCCATCGCTGCCAATACGCCAACAGCTAACCCGCCTTGGGCTCCTTTACTTAACGCGTCTGGTCTGGCGACCCGATTGGATACCACGATAAGTCGACTCATAGTTCATCCTCCCAACGTTGACTTAAAATTCGTGCACAGTTGATGATCCCTACCATGCTATATGTTTGTGGAAAATTCCCCCATAACTCGCCGCTGCTCGGTTCTAGGTCTTCCGATAGTAAGCCGACATGGTTTCGCTTCTCTAAAAGGTCTTCAAACAGTTCTCGAGCTTCTTGCTTACGGCCAATTGTTGCTAATGCTTCGATATACCAAAAAGAGCAGATGGTAAATGCATTTTCTGGTGCCCCAAAATCATCTTCGATGACATAACGAAACAGATATTTACTTCCAGAAGGTCGAAGCTGTTGCTCTATCGCTTCAACTGTGCCAACAAATCGAGGGTCATTACCATTGAGATAACCTAAGTTACATGCCAATAGTAAGCTGGCATCCATTGTGTCACCTCCCCAAGTAGCGGTGTAGCTATTGAGTTGTGCATTAAATGCATTGTGGTCAATATCTTGTCGGATGGTATTGGCATGTTGTTGCCAATACAGCTGACGCTGAGGAAGTTGCAAAACTGCAGCAATTTTGGCCAATCGGTCAGCTGCAGCCCAACACATCATACTTGAAAATGTATGAATATGTTGACTTCCTCTAAGCTCCCAAATACCAGCATCAGGTTGGTTGTAATATTGAATCGCCTTTTCACCGACTGCTTCTAGCAGTTGAAATAACCGTTGATCGCCGGGACGACGAATTCGTGCATCAAAGAACATTTGTGTTGCGGACAATACGATGGCGCCATAGACATCATGCTGAATTTGGTCGGCAGCTTGATTACCAAAACGGACCGGGCCCATACTTTGATAGCCGTCTAAAGCATCAATAATGCGCTCTTCCATCTGTTTATCGCCGTTGATGCAAAAGACCGGCTGCATATATTCATCATCAACACTTGCAGCTAAATTAACTAAATATTGTAGATATTGCTCCATGGTTGCCGTAATACCCAGTCGGTTAAGAGCATGAACCGTAAAATAACTATCTCTTAACCAGCAGAAGCGATAGTCCCAGTTGCGCTGGGTGTTGCGAGCTTCTGGAATGGATGTGGTCATTGCGGCAACAATGGCCCCTGTATCCTCAAATGCGCTTAATTTGAGAGTAATCGCAGAGCGGATGACTGCATCTTGCCACTCAAATGGGATCGCTAAATTACGTACCCAATCTTGCCAATTTGTTTCAGTTTCATTCAAAAAGCGCTGTGTTAGCTGCGTTATTGGTTCTTCAATACTTTCGTCAGAGCCAAAAATCAGGTGCCGTTCTTGATCTAAAATAAACCATTTTTCATCATGGATACTAATCACGGACACATCGGTCGTTAAGCGTAATGATTGCGTTTCACCGATAAAACTTATGTGGTTACTACCTTCAATCCGTTGATAGGGGGTATTTTGAGTATTATCAGCTGGGCGTAATCGAATTCTTATTTTAGGCGAACCTATGGGTGTCACGATGCGCATTAACGTCACCGGGCGATAAGTTCTACCATACTGCCAAAAACGTGGGGCAAAGTCGGTAATAATTACACCGTTTCCATGTTGGTCATAGAGTGTTGTTTTGACGATGGCTGTGTTTTTGTAATATTGCTGTTCACTATAGGAATAATCGGCCAAATCGATCCCATAAGTTCCTGTTAAAGAAGCTTTATCCCCCGTTTTTAATAAGGATGCAAAGATAGGGTCACTATCAAAACGAGGCATACAGCACCAGACAATCTCGCCCATATTATTTACGAGCGCACTGATCGTACAGTTACCGATTAATGCTAAGTCTAGATTGTTATCAGGCATATTACTCCTCGCTATGTAAATTCGATAAAAAATAGTTTAATACATGCTGTGGGGTGGGTAGATGGTAATTTGCTAGCGTCTCGCCATCGCCAATTTTTACACTGACACCACCGTGTTGATTTATCCATGAAAAGGCATCTTCGTCGGTGATATCGTCGCCAAAATACCAAGGTATTTTTGAGTAAAAAGGTGGCTTAGCCATGAAAATCTCGAGTGCTGAGGCTTTGCTGATCCCTTTCGGTTTTAATTCACGAATAAATTTACCGCGTTGGATCTCTAAGTTTGGATCGTGACAGATAAGATGTGTTAAATAATCATCTATATCAGCTTCAAGTTTTGGATTGTCGCGGTAGTGAATTGCGGCTGATAGTGGCTTTGATTCCCACAGAAGCTGATGTTTCTGGCAAAATGATTGGCACTGTTTGACCAGTTGCTCCGGTATAGGGACGACGTCTGGATGAATGGTGGTGGAGGCGCCAGATGACAATCGATATTCCATTCCATGACTGCCACCAAGTCGTAGATTAGCAATAGCGAGCAGTTGATCCAACGATGCAATGCTCCGTCCACTGATAATAGCTAGCGATTGATGTGTCCGTTGGTCTAACTGGAAGAGCATTTTCTTTAAAACGTCTCCCACAATGACAGCATCTGGAGTCGATTGAAGATCGACGAGCGTGCCGTCAAAGTCTAGAAATATTGCAGATTGACCAAAATTTAGCTCTGGTAAATCATTTAGCATACAGTAGCTCTCCCATAGCTTAAGTTATATAAACATAACGCTTATTTTAAAATAAAACAAGGTGAGCTATATATTGAAGAGTTTAGCTACATTACTGTAGTCTGTATAAATTTTTCAATGTACAGTCTAATGGAATTTCAAAATAGTACCTGTATTGTATTGATTATTTATAGTATTATAGATGATACTCTCATTTTCTCTAGTGTATTGAGTAAGTGAAAAAAACAATTTTATTAAAAATAAAATGATTAGTCATTAAGATTCCAGTGGAATTGCAAAATTTATATATAAAAATATCTTAATATACGTTCAGGGGTTTATATTGTAACTCTATAAAAAGAGTTGAAAAATTATTCTATGAGATCAAATTTAAATAAATAATTAATTTGAATGTGTATATAAGAATCAGAATGGAGGGCAGCTATGCCCTCTTAAATATGATTTATTGAATTGCTTGGATCTCTTTAAGTAATCTAGCTTGTTCTGGATCTTTTTCCATTTCGAGCCACATTGGTTTGAGTTTTTCACGAAAAGCCGTTTTGTCAACTTCGATGAAATGTACTCCGACTTTAATTGCCTGCGCTTTGGATTTTTTCACCTGCGCTGTCCAAAGTTTCTGTTCGTATTGCTCGGAATGTTCGATGGCTGTTTTCAATATTTTTTGTTGTTCAGCTGTTAGCTTATTCCAACTGCGTGTCGAGATGACTAAGTAATCGGGAATAGAAGTATGCTGGTCTGCTGAAAAGTAAGGTGTGATCTCCATATGTCGAGTTTGCACATAGGACGGAATGTTATTCTCGGCAGCATCCACGACACCTTGTTGAAGTGCGGTATAGACTTCACCAAAAGGAATTGGGGCTGGTGAGCCACCCAATAATTGGATCATCCGGATGGTGGTTGGAGTGGTAATGACGCGCACCCGTAACCCTTTGAGATCATCTGGAGTTCGAATTGGTTTTTTGGCATAAAAACTGCGACTTCCACCGACATAAACACCTATTGGGTAGAGTCCTTTGGGTTTGATATGATTGGCAAGTTCTTCTTCAACCGGGCCATATAGCACTTTATGGTATTGTTCACTACTTGAAAATAAGTAGGGCAGGCTAAAAATAGAAAAAATTGAATCAAAAGGTTCTAGTTCACTGGCCATTGCTTTGGTCATATCGAGTGCACCTTGTTGCAGCATCTCAAGGTTTTCGCGAGGACCTCCCATTTGTCCATTGGGGTAAATGCGAATTTTTAGAGAGCCATGAGACTGTTCGTTTACTTCCTTTGCCATATGCTGGAATGCAACAGCAACTACATGATTATTATCAAGATTATGTGCCAGCTTTAAAACAGTTGCGTTGGCGTGGGAACTCAATAGCAAGAGGTTTCCCCCAAGCAAAAGCGTTGTGAGCTGAGCAAGTCGGATCATCTTCATTATCACTTTCCTTGTTTTACTATATTTGCTATTGATAATAGCCTTTTCTATTAATAGAAAATTGCACTTACTCATCAATTTGAAACAATGTTTTGATAATGTTTTTAAAATGAGAAAATGGTCACAATAAAAAAGGCCCTTGCAGGCCTTTGGTATAAATACGTTTTAAGCTAACCGAACTTATTTAATGCGCATGCCAGGTTCCGCCCCGTCGTCAGGGCTTAACAGCCAGATGTCTTTACCTCCAGGACCGGCAGCAGCGATCATTCCTTCAGAGATACCAAAGCGCATTTTACGTGGTGCTAGATTGGCCACCATCACGGTGAGCCGTCCCTCAAGATCTTCAGGTTGATACGCTGATTTGATCCCCGCAAATACCTGTCGGGTTTCGCCGCCTAAGTCCAGCTGCAATTTCAGTAACTTGTTGGCATCTGGTACCTGTTCAGCCTTCACAATCCGTGCGACACGTAGGTCAACTTTAGCAAAATCATCAAAGTCAATGATTTCACTGATAGGTTCATCGATCAGTGGTCCGGTGGGTTGTGGTTGGTTCATTTTCGCCAAATCTTCTTTTGAGCTTTCAACCATCGCTTCAATTTTTTCCATCTCGACACGTTGCAATAACGCTTTAAACGGATTGATCGTTTTGCCAAAGATAGGGACTGAGATCGCATCCCAAGTCAGTTCTGAATTCAGTAATTCTTCAGTTTGCTGGGCTAAATCAGGTAATACTGGTTTTAGGTAGGTAATAAGAATTCGGAAGCATTCTAAAGCTAATGAACAAACTTGATGGGCTTGCTCAAGCGTTGCATTATCTTTGACTAATTTCCAAGGTGCTTGTTCGGCAATATATTGGTTCGCCTTATCGGCAAGCGCCATGATTTCACGAATTGCTTTACCAAATTCACGGGCTTCATAATACTCCGCAATGGTTGCGCTAGCATCGACAAAATGCGCCAATAACTCAGGAGCAATAACTTGCTCGGCAAGCTTGCCACCAAAGCGCTTATGAATAAAGCCTGCAGTGCGACTAGCAATATTAATGACTTTACCGACCAAATCGGAATTAACGCGCTGGGCAAAATCTTCAAGATTAAGATCTAGATCATCGATACGGTTATTTAACTTCGCGGCATAATAATAGCGTAGATAAGCTGGATTAAGATGTTTGAGGTAAGTACTGGCTTGAATAAACGTCCCTTTTGATTTGGACATCTTTTCACCATTTACCGTGACATAACCATGGGCAAAAATATTGGTGGGTTTGCGATAGCCTGCACCTTCAAGCATTGCAGGCCAAAATAGACCATGGAAGTAAATGATGTCTTTACCAATAAAGTGATAAATCTCCGCATTGGAATCCTTGTTCCAGAATGCGTCAAAATCAATATTGTGGTTATGCTTATCACAATAGTTTTTGAAAGCCCCCATATAGCCAATTGGAGCATCTAGCCAAACATAGAAGTATTTGCCGGGCGCATCAGGAATTTCAAAGCCGAAATAGGGCGCATCACGACTAATATCCCACTGTTGTAGCCCTTGCTCAAACCATTCCCGCAATTTATTGGCTACACCCGTTTGCAGTGAACCGGAGTCAATCCAAGTTTCGAGCATGCTTTCAAAAGCAGGTAAATCAAAGAAATAGTGTTCTGATTCACGAAGCTCTGGTGTTGCACCTGATACGACAGAGCGCGGGTTTTTCAGCTCAGTCGGACTATACGTTGCACCGCAGCTATCACAGTTATCGCCATATTGGTCATCGGAGCCACAATTAGGGCAGGTCCCTTTGACAAAACGATCAGGTAAAAACATTTGTTTTTCTGGATCAAATAGTTGTGAAATGGTGCGTGTTTTGATGTAGCCGTTGTCGCGCAGTACAGTATAGATATGCTCTGAACAGCTTCGGTTTTCATCACTGTGAGTTGAATAGTAGTTATCAAATCCGATGCGAAAACCTGCAAAATCAGCCATATGTTCTTTGCGCACTTGGCTGATCAGCGCTTCAGGTGTAATACCGAGTTGCTGGGCTTTAAGCATAATGGGAGTGCCATGAGCATCATCGGCACACATGTGGTAGCAATGATGGCCTCGTAAGCGTTGAAAACGAACCCAAATGTCAGTTTGAATATGCTCTAATAAATGGCCAAGATGAATGGCACCATTGGCGTATGGCAGTGCTGCAGTTACCAAAATATTTCGTTGTGTTGTCATGCTGATTCAAATGCGTTAAGTAAAAGAAATGGTTGCGATTATATAGTTAAAACATCTCTGTTGATATTCCTCAGGCCAAAAGGGCAGGAATATATACCTGTTTGATCACCATTAAGATGGTTGATCAGACATCTATGTTTTAGTTGGATTCAAGCTGACACTTATGATCGACTTATTATTTCAGTTTAAGCAAAGTGAGCAACTTGATAGATGTCAAATTCAGAAGATGATTTTGTTCACATCCTGCCATCCTACCTGATTGACTACACTTTTCCTAGACACCCATCGCGCCTGCGTGCTAAATGCGTATAATACAGTCAAGCAAAGGTAATAGGGTAACATCATGGAAAATCAGGTTTTTCAATTTCGGCCAGAATACTGGGTGGTAACTATCGGCGAATCAGGATGGCTAAAGCAGACCAATAATGCTGAACATCCGTGGTTGTTTGCGCCTCCTTTTGCTTGCCCGAGTGTTCATGATTATCTGCAACAGGCGTTAGGCCATGTTGAGTATCAACCTCAGGTCAGTCCTCGAGCATTGAAGGGAAAACACCAAACAGCACTGGCTGGCGTTAAAAATATGTTGGCAGTCAGTTCGGCTAAAGGGGGTGTGGGAAAATCATCGGTCACGGTTAATTTAGCGACGGCCCTTGCGGCTAGTGGCGCGCGAGTTGGTATTTTGGATGCGGATATTTATGGGCCGTCAATCCCGCTGTTACTCGGATTAGAGGGTCAGCAACCGACCACCAATGACGGTAAGACTATGGAGCCATTATATGCGCATCAGCTTTTTGCAAATAGTATTGGTTTTTTGCAGCCTCCAGAAGAAGCGGCTATTTGGCGCGGACCAATGGCCAGCAAAGCGTTATTACAACTGTTACAAGAGACCAATTGGCCTGATCTCGACTATCTGTTTATTGATATGCCCCCTGGTACTGGCGACATCCAGTTAACCATGGCACAACAGATGCCGGTGACTGCGAGCCTAGTTGTGACCACGCCGCAAGCATTAGCATTGAGGGATGCGCATAAAGGGATTTCAATGTTTCATCATGTTGAAGTACCAGTACTCGGAATTATCGAAAATATGAGTTACTATACGTGCCCATCGTGTGATCAGATTCATTATCTATTTGGGCAAAATGGTGGGGAAATGTTAGCGAAGGCCACCCAGTTACCTATTCTTGCTCAGTTACCATTTGATAGTGAAGTAAATAGTTGTAATGAGAACGGTCATAATCTACAGCAAAGTGGTTGTGCAAGTGCGTTGCTGTATCGTCAATTAGCTGAGCAAATTGTGACACGTCTTTATTTTGATTCGAGCGCTCGTGCAGAACCTATCGCTGTTGAAGTGCTTTAAATGTGTGGTCGGCTAGCTCTAAGACATCTTGACTGGCCTGACAAAAAACGTTTAAACCCTGTGCGCAAATGAACGTACGGGGTTTTTCTATATAAACTGACTAATCTAATATTAACATAAAAATAAACTATGTCTAAATCTTCTCAGTGTGTAGTGATCGGAATTGCTGGAGCTTCAGCATCAGGCAAAAGCTTGTTTGCAAAAAGTGTGTATCAAGAGGTCAGTGATGAGCTAGGCGTTGAATGTATCAGCGTTATTTCCGAGGATAGCTACTATAAAGACCAGTCGAATATGACGATGGCCGAACGGGTACGTACTAATTATGATCATCCGCAATCGATGGACCATGCGCTGTTGGTTGAGCATCTTAAAATGCTTAAAGCGGGCCACGCTGTCGAGCTACCACAATATTCTTATCATGAACATACTCGGTTAACCCAAACAAGGCACTTCAAACCGACGCAAGTCATTCTTCTTGAAGGTATTTTGCTTTTTACTGAGAAATCGATCCGCGAACAACTTGATGCCAGTATTTTTATGGATACACCGCTTGATATCTGTCTTGCTCGCCGTGTTGAACGGGACGTCAGAGAAAGAAGCCGAAGCCTCGAGTCAGTGTTAGCACAATATCATTTGACTGTTCGTCCGATGTTTAAACAGTTTATTGAACCATCAAAACAGTATGCGGATGTGATTATTCCTCGAGGCGGGAAAAACCGCATTGCGATTGACATCATAAAAACACGTATTCGCCACTTACTAGCTAGCTCTGAGGAGAAAAACTGATGCGCCTTTGTGATGTTGATATTGAACGTTGTCTGAGTGAACGCCGAATTATTATCGAACCGGCACCAACACCAGGAATGATTAGCGGGGTGTCAGTGGATATTCGATTGGGACATGAGTTTCGGGTATTTAATGATCATACCGCCCCATATATTGATTTAAGTGGGCCGAAAGATGAAGTCACCGAGCAGTTACATAAAGTGATGAGTGATGAGATTTATATCTCTGATGGGGATGCCTTTTTCTTACATCCTGGTGAACTGGCATTGGCTGCGACCTATGAGTCAGTGACACTCCCCGATGACTTAGTGGGATGGTTAGATGGGCGGTCGTCATTAGCTCGCTTGGGTTTGATGGTTCATGTGACTGCACATCGAATCGATCCAGGTTGGTCGGGTAAAATTGTATTGGAGTTTTATAACTCCGGAAAATTGCCTCTTGCACTGCGCCCCAAAATGGCAATTGGCGCCTTAAATTTTGAGACATTGTCCGGTCATTCCGCGCGGCCATATAATAAGCGCACAAATGCCAAATATCAGAATCAGCAAGGTGCAGTGGCTAGCCGAATTGATGAAGATGAACAAAATACCTAGGGCTGATGCATGAAAAAACTGATTGTCATCTTGGTCGTCGTTATTGCACTTGCCTGCGCAGGATTACTTACATTCATATTGCAGGTGAAGCCGAGTGAACTCAAACAAGTGTTAAGTGCTGAAGTTCAGGCTAAAACCGGTCGTCAATTCACGATCGATGGCCCGATGAAATGGCATTTTTGGCCAAAGCTTGGCTTGTCGGCACAGAACTTAAGTTTGCGCGATGATCCAGATTTTCGTCAAGGCAATTTGGTGACCATTGGGCAAATGGACGTGGCCGTATCACCATGGGGATTATTGGCGCGGCATTTAGAGCTTGGTAAAATTGAGCTCTCTGATGTGACGTTTCATTGGGTTAGGCTAAAAGATGGCTATACCAATGTCCAGTCCTTGCTCGCTGATATTCGCCGCGCATCAGGTGGTTTTCACACGTTGCCGTTGCGCTCTTCTTGGTCCATTACCGCCCAAGGGTTGGAAGTAAAAAAAGCGTCACTGAATATCGACGACAATCGGACGAATCGGCATGTGCAAATTGCCCCGCTCGATCTGTCCATTGGTAAATTAACCACTGAGCAAACGCGCCCGATCCAGGCAACCTATCAGTTTAATGATGGCAAACTGAATTTTTTCAGTCAGTTGCAAGGTGCGATACGTATTACTGATAATTGGCATCAGTGGTCGATCAATGATTTTACACAGACATATCAGTTTCATGGTGCTGCGGCCGAGCAAGGTCTAAAGCAAGCAACCATTATAGGTAGTGTTAACTATAATTCGAGTTCCAAACATTTATCGCTACGGCCATTAGCGATTAGCGTTAATCAACAAGCAAGTATTGATGGTGAGTTGAATGTTGATTGGTCGAAACGACCTATTGCTGTAAATTTTAACGCAACCGCATCTCAACTGACGTTGCCAGCAGCCAAGCTGTTGTTAAATCGATTGGGAAGCTACCATGATCCGTTATATCTCGATGTTAAAGCGGATGGTCAAATCAAAGCTGATGATTTGCAAATTGGTCAATTACATTTAGCTAACCTGCTGAGTCAAGTCAATTTCGATCAAGGTATGTTAACGTTCAAACAAGCCACAGCCGATTTTTACGATGGTAATCTGACTGCTAATATGGGAATAAATTTAGTCGCGACTCATCCTGTATTTAATATGAGTGCCGATATTGCAGGCGTGACCAGTCAGTCAATGCTTAAAAGTACCTGTCAGCAATCGCCCATACAAGGCACTGTGCGCATCAGTGCTCAGTTAGAAGGGCAAACACCGCTAACTGAATTAACTCAGATGAAAGGGCGTATTCAAGTAGCGATGCAAAATGCAATGCTAGTAGGAATTGACTTAGTTCACTTTAAAGCTGAGGGGCATAGTGAGCTTTCACAGTTGAGTGGCCGAGCTCAATTTGATGGTAATCAATTGTTGTTTGATTCGCTGCAGCTTTCGTTGAATGATGGCACTCATTTGACCGGCAAGGGGACATGGGATCCGTCGGGGGCTCTGTCATTTTCACTGAATCAAGCCAATAAGACTTACCAGATTGACGTAACGGGGTCTTGCGTCAAGCCTCGTTTTACCATTACGCCTTAATAACTAGATGTTGGCCCTTTTCCAAGGGCCGACACGCTGTTTACTTATGTGTATTGGCTGGGAAAAGATAGGTAGCCAGCACTTTTTTCTGCTGTCCCCATTGATCGGCTATTCCAACGCCAATTCCAATGATCTGCCCGCTCGCTTGAGGTGGATTGGTTAAAACAGCCTGCTTAAACTGACGTAGGTTTGGACTTTTTTCGTTAGCTAATAAGGTTAAATGAGGCTGAAAATTTTGAAACACATTAGGGCTTCCATACCGCGTAAACGCAGCTAACTTATTCGGATAGTCCTTCACCCAGCTTGGCAACTGTGCTGCTTGATTACGATAAGGCTCAGCTGCTAGAGTAACCTCATCGGCCAGTCGTTGGAATGACTTAGAGTCTTTAAGATTAATGAATACCCAATTACCTTTGGTTACCGTGATGCCATCTGCTTTGAGGGCAAAAGGTTTTGAGCGCGCTGCGATCTGTTTGGCAATGCGAAGTAAGTGCGATTTAGCCCTTTCTGGATAATTGGTTAAATACAGCGTGGCGTGAACTGGCATCCCTTTTTCATAAAAACTGACCATCCCTTGTTGTTTTAGTTGATCACTTGTAGTCGCCACTAAATGGTTAATGGATGAAGATGGGATCGCAAATACATCGAGATCCATCGTCTGCTCTGCTTGGACAACACCTGATAGACCCCACATCAATGTAGCCATTGAGGCAATTTGTCGCAGGGTAAAAATTCGTACCATAACTTTTATCTCCTTGAATTTAATTGACTATATAGATTGTATCCCTGACACTAATGCTCTATGACAACATAGATCGATGAATTTAAGATGACGAAAATATCAGTGTTGTTGCCGTGTTGCCTAATGGGAACTCAGATCGGTCATGATCCGATCGTTGTATTTTCGATGTTAAACCAGCTTGCTGTAATATGCCTGACCTTTCAGTCAATATATTATCGAAAATCCCTTGAGAATACGGGCAGCATCGCAAGCTTGTCACTGTCATCAATCAGTCGCCCTGCAACCACATGAATGACTCGCTCTTCACGCTCAACAATGCCATAGACGGTCAGCAGTTGCGCTTCAATTAGCGCTTTGCGTTGTGCTTTGGCTGTTGCTGACCAAACAATGACATTGATTGCGCCATATTCATCTTCAAGAGTGACAAATGTCACATCAGCAGGACTGCCAGGACGTTGCCGACCGGTAACTAGACCACAGATGCAAACCAGTTGGCCGTGATGACAAAATTGTAATTGTTGACTATTTATTATCAGACGCAATGCCCCTTGCTCGCGTAATAATGTTAATGGGTGACGCCTCAAGCTGACCTTAGTACTGTAATAATCACTTAACACATCTTGATATTCACTCGGGGCAGGAAGATGAATCGTGCCGTCTTTAGGTAAAGATTGCAATAAAGGTAGTGTGGGATACAGCTGGCTTATTTCCCACTGCGCTTGATAGCGGTGACCCAATAGGAAACGCAATGCATCCGCTTTGGCAAGAGCTTGACGACTGGATAGATCAAAAAACAGTGGGAGCGTATCAGCAGTAATTGTGTGTTCATCTCGATAGTGTAAAAAGCGCTGACAAGCAGGGAAACTTAGCGAGCTGACCAAACACAAGCCTAGACGCAGAGCACCATCTTCAATGGTGTGTTGCCAATGACTATGACAAATATCAATTGCAAGCACGTTAACCTGATGGCGCCGCGCATCTTGGATCAATTGATCGGATGAATAAAACCCCATTGGCTGGCTATTCAATAGGGATGCGCAAAATTGCGCTGGATAATAATATTTAAGCCAAGCGGAAAAATAGACCAATAGCGCAAAACTAGCTGCATGCGATTCAGGGAAGCCATAGCCACCAAACCCGTGGATCTGTTGGATCACCTGTTGGGAAAATGTTGTATCATAGCCATTTTTTGCTAAACCCTCGCGTAATTTTTGTTCAAAGGGCGCCAGATCGGTATGATGTTTCCACCCAGTAATAGCTCGGCGCAGCTGGTCTGCTTCACCAGCGTTAAAGTTTGCGGCAACCATCGCTAATTGGATGACTTGTTCTTGAAATATGGGTATTCCTAACGTTCTAGAGAGTACCTTTTCGATAGCTTGATTGGGATAAGCATAGGGTTGCTTTCCCTCGCGGCGTAGCAGGTAAGGGTGTACCATTTCACCTTGAATCGGGCCAGGGCGAACAATGGCAACTTCAATAACCAGATCATAATAACAGCTTGGTTTAAGCCGTGGGAGCATGTTCATTTGTGCACGTGATTCAATTTGAAACACGCCAATAGTGTCAGCATCGGTGATCATTGCGTAGACATTGGGATCTTCTTTGGGGATGTCGGCCAAACATTGTGGTGAGTTAGGAAGATGACGGATCAGATCCAATGCACGTCGAATAGCGCTCAACATGCCAAGCGCTAAAACATCAACCTTCATCATTCCTAATGCCTCTAAGTCATTTTTATCCCATTGAATAATGGTGCGATTAGCCATAGAAGCCGGCTCGATGGGGACTAAATCAACTAATTTATCTCTTGCGATGACAAATCCCCCCACATGTTGTGATAGATGGCGCGGCATGCCACGTAGCGCATCAACCATGTTAGCGAGTTGCTGGCAACGCGTGGGAGAAAGTAACCCAGTGCGTTGTAGATGTGTTTGGGTTGGCACACTTTTATCACGCCAATCAGGCAATCGGCCGAGTTGCTCGATGACTATATCTGATAGTTCGAGTGCTTTGCCTACATCTCTCAGCGCACTGCGGGCGCGATAACAGATCACAGTCGCAGTTAATGCGGCGCGATCTCGGCCATACTTTTGATAGATATATTGAATAACCTCCTCGCGGCGGTGGTGCTCAAAGTCCACATCAATATCGGGTGGCTCAAGGCGTTCTTTTGAGATAAATCGTTCAAATAATAGGTTCACCTGATCAGGGTCAACCTCAGTGATCCCCAGAAGATAACACACGATAGAGTTAGCCGCTGAACCTCGTCCTTGATATAAAATATGCCGATGTTTGGCAAACTGCACCAGATCATAAATGGTCAAAAAGTAGTTTGCATAATTCAACTGGCTGATTAATTTCAGTTCTTTATCAAGCTGTTGCTGGTGTATGGACTTCATCCCTTCGGGGAAACGTTCATCAATACCTTGTTCGGTGAGCCGTTGTAGATATTGATCGGCGGTCATGCCCGAAGGTGCATGATCGTTTGGATAGTGATAACGCAGGCTATCCAATGCAAAATGACACTGCTGCGCGATCTCGCAGCTCGCTTGTAACTCTGAGGGCCGATAGCGCTGAGATAATGTATCTCGCGGCTGAAGTCGTCGCTCGGCATTGACTGCGAGACGTTGGCCCATTTGTGCCAGAGGAGTATGTGCGGCGATTGCATCAATCAGATCAATCTGACCTTTTTGCCGGCGACTAATTAACCTTGGCCAAGTGGATGCAACGGGTTGGATTTGGCGTTGCTGTAACTGTTGGCGCAAAGTGCTTAGCTCAAACGCTGAGTCCGAGAGATCGTCGGTAATCAGCGCATATTGCTCGGACCAGTGAGCTTTGCTGAGTACAGATAATTGCGCGCTCAAGGTTGATAATGCTGTTGGTCGCCATAAAATCAAACATTGATCGCAAGCTGTCAGCTGCTCTGCGCTAATCTGATAGGTTTTGCCTTTTTGAGCCTGCCGAGCTTGGCTAATGGCTCGGCAAAGCTGCTGATACCCTTGTGTATTTTTTACTAGTACGACCAGTTGTAGCTGCTCGTAAGTTAAAAATGAAGCGCCGATAATCAGTTGTATGGGGGTGATTTTGCTTTGTTGCCAAGCTCTGACTACTCCGGCGAGAGAGCATTCATCGGTGATAGCAATCGCCTCATAGCCACGATGAGCAGCCCCTTCAACCAGTTGCTCTGGGCTCGCTGCACTTTTTAAAAAACTGAACCAACTCAAGGCGTTTAATTCAGCAAAGCCACTTATAAGTTTAAGCAAACCAGCCATGTAGCCACCAACCAGCCGGCGTTGATAGCGGGTCATAAAACGCCCAGCCTTGCGCCTGTGTATCGTGAAATCGAATGCGCTGATAGCAACGTACACAACGGTGCTCTTGGTGATCGAGTTCAATCAGTTCTGGGGTATCCAAACATTCAAATTGCATGGAGGTTATCGCCAACGGTTGCGGTAATAACCAGATTGGTCGTGTTCGTTTAGGAAGCTGCTCTGGTAATGGTTCGTCGCTTGATTCATCTAGGTTTTTCAGTATCGAGGCTCGTTCAGGCTGGTGATCATCGCCATGACGCAGCCGATAAACGGCCGCGTTACCGAGCCGCTGGGTCAGTTGATTGAGTAATGCCGCATCATTTTGTGGGCTGGTCTGTTGCCAAATATCATAGTTCTTGCTTTGTTGTGCTCGGCAAATGCCGCTGGTGAGCGTCATTGCGATCACCGGCTCGACAAGTTGAATAGCCTCTAAACGTAGTTGTACCAACATTAACCATGCCTGAGCTTGATGTTGGTATTGGATACTTTGAATTAAGACTGTTTCACTTGGGCTTTGCCGATAATGGAGCTCCAGATTAAGCTGCTGACAGGTAAATTGATTGGTTTGTAAATAGTGAGCAAATGTTTGGATCAACCGTTCACATGGGTGGTGTAAGTGAGTGGTGGCGGTTGCTTCATAATTAAGCATCATTTTGCGAGAAAATTGAGCGCTCGCTGTTTGCCATTGATAAGTTATCTGATGTTTACCTAAACAGCTGTCAATATAGTCGAGCAGTTCTCGGCCAAATCGCGCTCTGAGATCGGCTCTTGGTAATTGTAAGAGTTGTCCAAGCGTGGCTAATCCCATATCAGCCAAATGGGTGATCATCGGTTTAGGCAAGGCACTCGCCCATATTGGCAGATCACCGTTCTCGATACGCAGTAGAATGCGGGGATGCTGCGGTTGGCGGCGGCGTAGCTGACCAAGCCAAATCGCCAACGGTGCAGTCATTGCTGCGACACCATCACTTTGCAGCGCTTGGCTGCGAATATAGAGAATTAGGGTGCGAAGGTGTTGCTGAATGGTCGGGTAAATCGCGTCCATTGCATCCGAGCAAACTAATAGACCTTGTTGTTTGATGATACTAACTTTTGGGGTCAATTCCAGTAATTGTTCAGCGAGTGAATGCAGACAAGCGTCGATTTCAGCTTCTGATATGGGAGCGATTTGTAATGACGAAACGATTTGTTGCGCGTTGAGCACGGATTGCCCAAGTTTAATGCCAAGTTGCTGGGCACTCTGATTGGCTTGCACAATTCGTTGCTGAGCAATGATTGCAAGAGGTTGATGACGAGAATGATTGCGCTGCATAAGATCCAGCGCAACACAGGGAAGATCGAGATAAAGCCAGTACATAATAGTAGATATCTTAATTGACCTGAATATGTCCGCTTAAGATGGGCCAACTATGAGCAATAATGGGTTATTTGTTGTAGCTTGATCCGTTGCGTGCTCCAACATCATAAACCAGTATATTGCTAGTGGTTGACTCTTCTTCAGCAGCTAAAACCATCCTGATAAAGACAGTTGTTGATCTGTGTCGGCCAGCCACCATCACGTTTAAATAAATCGATACAAAATTGATTAACTACTGAGGTGGCCTGGATTTGCATTCGATTATTTGCTGGTGATGCTAAAGCCCGCTCGCTCAAAGGTCGAAATAAAAATGCAATACTATTGCCTCGCTTCGCTGCCAATTTTAAGCGTCGTATTTGAATGGCTGATAACCCCTCACACCAACCTAAAACACCACTGCAAGAGCCACTTTGCAGTGCTTGCTCTAACGCCCAAAAGCGATCTTTTTTAGAGTCTGAATGCACAATTAAGATCCGATCAATATTAATATTAAGTTGTCGTAATGCAGGGGCGTTGGGTATTGCAGGGGGAGCAATCCAAATGATCCACCGTTTCTGTTCACTGAGTTCTGCGAGCACGGGGGCGACTAATTGCAACTCGCCTAGGCCAGGAGATTCAACATAGATTTCATTGATACTATCGCAAGACCAGCCATGATCAATTAATTGGTTATCAAGTGTTGGATACCCACTATGAGTGAGCGGCTGATGACTTGGATGCCAATCTTTACCCTGCCAAATTAGTTGTTGTTCCATCATGGATGTTAGTGGTTCACTCATTGTCGCTCTCCAATACTGTGTATATATACAGTGTATGGATATACAGTATTTTCAAAAGAGTCGAATTGCAAGTTTTTTTGTGTCTTTTTTCAACACAATTAGCCGATGACGGCAGCTTACTAGTGGTGCAAAAACAGACAATTGTGTTAACATGCGCAACGGTGGACATGTCGTAGCGACATGGATTGAGTCATATGACGTTATATAAGATGAAATAAGAAATTAAAAAGAGGGAAGATGAATCGATTATTGCTTTCAGCTACGGCGACCCTATTTGCAGGTCAAGCATTAGGGCATTCACAACAGCCATTAGCAACATTGCAAATGAGTGGCTTTAAAGCGCTTAGTGCGGTCATTGTTGCCGGTTTAATTTGCTACACTATTCGGTACTTTCGTCGGCATTAATCATGCTGAGAGACTTGCTGATGGCCCTTATTTTAGTTTAAGCTGCGCGGCCTTATCCAATTTTGTTAATGGCCGCGACTGTGACTTATTCTACTTTTGCTGGATTTGATTTCGGCACCTCAAATTGTGCATTTGGTCTGTATCAAGACCAACGTCCTGTTTTAGCGTCTTTACCCGCGCATGGCCGCTATTTGCCTTCGACTTTATTTGCGCCCACTAGAGAAGTTATCAGTGGTTGGTTGTATCAACAATTGCAACCCGTAGGTTTAGGTCAGGCTTATTCGATTCACCGCCAGCCGCATATTCAACGCAGCTTATTAGCGCTTAAAGAAGCACAATTAGATGGGTATGGCGGTGAGCTGTATTTTGGGCAACAGGCTTTTGCCGCATATATGGATGATCCATTGGATTGTTATTATGTCAAATCGCCCAAGTCGTTTCTTGGAGCAAGTGGTTTAACTGAGCGCCATCAGCAGCAGTTTGAAGATATTATCGCCGCAACGATGTGGCATATTCGAAGCCAAGTGGCACAGCATACCCAGTGTTGGCCTGAACAAGTCGTGATTGGTAGGCCAGTTAATTTTCAAGGAGTTAATAGCCAACAAAGTAATATCCAAGCCGTTCAGATCCTAACACAAGCGGCTAAGTTTGCAGGATTTAAGCAGATCGAATTTTTATATGAGCCATTAGCGGCTGGATTGACTTATCAAGCGACACTCACGCAAGCCAAACGTGTCCTTGTCGTTGATATTGGTGGAGGAACCAGTGATATCTCAATGATGGAAATGGGACCTGAATACGATCAGAAATTTGATCATGAGCGATTGGTATTAGGCTACAGTGGCAAGCGGCTCGGTGGGAATGATTTTGATATTGCCCTCAATCTATTGGCGTTAATGCCGCAGTTAGGAATGAATCAAACCTTGGCTTCTGGGCAACCCATGCCACATAAAATTTATCACGATGCCGCATCGGTTAATAATCTACCTGCGCAAAGTGATTTTTATGCCCGCCAAACTAGCCAATTACTCGCTCAGCTCAAAGATGATATGCAGCCTCACTTTTGGCAACGCCTCTCTCACTTGCAGCAAGAACAATTGACGCAACGTTTAAATCGCAGTGCCGAGCAAACTAAGATCACCTTAGCTGAGCAGACCCATTATGTATGTTCGCTGGATTATATTGAAGCCAGTCTGAGCGTGCCGATTTCGGTTGCACAGCTTGTTGAGGCAAGCCATAAATTAACCGATACACTTGCGCAGTTAATTGAGGAGGTGATCCAGCAGGCTGGGCATCAGCCGGATGTCTTGTTTTTAACTGGGGGAAGTGCCCAATCGCCAATCATTCGCGATTATCTTAAAACACGCTTTGTCGGTATTGAACAGGTGAGTGGGGATAACTTTGGGAGTGTCACCGAGGGGTTAACACGATGGGCTAAGCAAATATATGCCCATTAGCGCTTAAAAGGACTCGGCATGTACCATGCCGAGCCCCTTGAGTTGAGTTAAGCCGTGATTAGTAACCTATTGCAGCACCCGCTGGACGACGCGCGTCATTCGCGCCATAGAGAAAGCCTGGGCGAATTTTGCCAGATACAGCTGAGTCATTGCCTGAACTTTTAATCGTGTTTGTTGGCAGTGGTAAACCAACCATTATCAGTTCGGTGGCTCCCCATGGCGTTTGTTGCACCATGTTATATCCCATTTTTTTGAGCTGCTTTAACGTGTCAGGGGATAATCCTCGCGTTTCATAGTAAACCTTGTCAGGTAACCATTGATGGTGAATGCGAGGCGCATTGACGGCTTCTTGCGGGCCCATTCCAAAATCAATGATATTGACAACGGTTTCCAAGGTAATGGTGATAATACGTGAGCCTCCTGGCGAGCCGACGACTAAGTAAATGTGCCCATCTTTAGTGACAATAGTCGGTGACATCGAAGAGAGTGGCCGTTTGCCTGGCGCTATCGCATTGACTTTACCTTGCACTAGGCCATACATATTTTTTTCACCGATTTTACTGGTAAAATCATCCATCTCATCATTGAGGAAAAAACCAGCGTGAGGGGCCATTACGCCCGCGCCAAACCGGCCATTGATCGTGTAAGTCGTTGAAACTGCATTTCCTTGTTGGTCGACGATGGAAAAGTGAGTGGTTTCAGGTTTTTCATGGGGCCACACGCCAGGATGTAGGGTGCTTGAATCGCCTGCTTTATCAGCGCTAATTTGTTGGCGTATATCGCTGGCGTATTTATCACTTAGTAACTTGCTTAATGGCATTTTGACAAAGTCAGGATCGCCGAGCAATGTATTACGGTCGACATAAGCATGACGCATTGCTTCGACCATATAATGGACAGCTTCTGCTGAGCCGTACCCCATTGATTTGAGATCATATCCAGAGAGAATATTTAATATTTCACACATGGTGACGCCGCCTGAACTTGGTGGCGGTGCTGAAATGAACTGATATCCTCGATATTGGCAATGAATTGGTTGGCGTTCTTTGGCTTGATAATTGGCAAAGTCTGCCGCGCTGATGATCCCGCCACCTTGTTGCGATGCGTGTGCAACCGCTTTTGGAATGGCCCCTTGGTAGAATGCTTTTGGTCCATGTTTAGCGATGGATTCTAAAGTACGTGCGAGATTTTTTTGTATTAGACGATCGCCCGGTTGCAGCGCCGAGCCATCAGGGCGCAAGAAAATTTTTGCGGCTTGTGGGTCGTGGTGAAAAGTAGCTAATTTTAAATCCAGAATATCGGTGTCGGCCCGTGTCAATATAAACCCATCACGAGCCAGAGCAATCGCGGGTGCCATGATCTGGGCGCGCGTCAATTTACCGCTTCCGTATTTTTTAAGCGCCATTTCTAGGCCTCTGACGGTACCGGGGACACCAACGGCTAGATAGCCGTGTAAACTTGCACCTTTTATCAAGTTACCTTGGGCATCTTGATACATCGTCGCACTAGCTTTAGCCGGTGCTTTTTCACGAAAATCAATGAAGGTATTTTTACCATCGGCTAAATGAATGGTCATAAACCCTCCACCGCCAATATTACCACAGCATGGGTTCACTACGGCTTGTGCATAACCAACCGCAACTGCAGCATCAATGGCATTTCCCCCCATTTTTAAAATTTTTATGCCCGCTTTAGAAGCGAGCCTTTGTGAGGTAACAACCATTCCATGTTGTGCTTCTACGGCGGGAAGATAAGCCGCATAAGTCGTTGGGATGATCAACCCTAGCAAGATGGCGAACAGTAATGTGAAACGCCTTATTATCATGTTATTCATACATATCCCTATTGATTGATGTGTGTAGTGCGCTAATCTTTGCTAGCGACTCTTTAAGAGATTATCAAGAACAGTTCTATGCGTCTGCTAAATATTGATCGTGTTGGGTAAGCCATTCCTGGTTGTTACAATAGGGAATTTTTGACAATGCGGGTAACTTTGAGTGTGTTACGCTCTTTGTTTCGCATAAGAAATAAACGTATCATCTAAGTAACGTTTGTAATAAATTTTAAAGCGTTGAATAATATTGGTTCTATGGCTATAACACATTAATGGCTACAATTTTTCTATTTATAATCAGGACTTGATAATGATTACCCTAGGGGAATACATCGTTGCAAAGCAACATCAGTTTCCAGAAGCATCTGGTGAGTTAACTCAGCTGCTTGGTTCTATTCGACTTGCTGCGAAAGTAGTTAACCGTGAAATTAATAAAGCAGGCTTAGTTGATATCATTGGTGCAACGGGTTTGGAAAATGTTCAGGGAGAGCAACAGCAGAAACTCGATCTTTATGCGAATGAAAAATTTAAAGCAGCTTTGGAAGCCCGTGGTGAAGTGTGTGGTGTCGCATCTGAAGAAGAAGAAGATATTATTATCTTTAATGGCGAAAGACAGAGTCGAAGTAAATATGTCGTGTTGATGGATCCACTAGATGGGTCCTCCAATATCGATGTCAATGTGACCGTTGGGACGATCTTTTCTATCTATCGACGCTTGAGCCCAATCGGTTCACAAGTCACTATGGAAGATTTCTTACAACCTGGTTATAAGCAAGTCGCAGCTGGTTATGTGGTTTATGGGTCATCGACGATGTTAGTGTACACCACTGGGCACGGTGTTCACGGCTTTACCTGTGATCCGTCATTGGGGGTCTTTTATCTTTCACATGAAAATATGATGATTCCGCAACAGGGTCGTATTTATTCAATTAATGAAGGGAATTATATCAAGTTCCCCAATGGTATAAAAAAATATATCAAGTACTGTCAAGAGCGTGATGAAAAAACTAATCGTCCTTATACATCTCGCTATATTGGTTCATTAGTGGCTGATTTTCATCGGAACATGATTAAAGGTGGGGTTTATCTGTATCCATCATTTGCAAGTGCTCCTAATGGTAAATTGCGGTTATTGTACGAGTGTAACCCAATGGCTTTCTTGGCAGAGCAAGCCGGAGGAAAAGCAACCGATGGATTTCGCCGTATCTTAGATATTGAGCCATCAGAGCTGCATCAACGTTCACCGTTTATTTGTGGTAGCAGTGAAATGGTCGATCATGTCGGTGAATTTATGTGTGAATATTCACCTGAGGATGATCCTGCGCTTCGATAAGCATCGGCCAATGGTCAGGGACTAACATCATCTGTTGTCCTTGACCATAAACCATCACCACTGAGTTAATATGTTCAGGTAACGGCTGATAGGCTAGCTCTTGCGGCGTCAACCAATTATTTTTTGTAACCTGCAAATAGCGACCTCTTATAATCCCTTGTAACTGTGAGTCTCTTAGCCAAACACCATCAGTACACCTAAGACCTGCGGTAAATAATCGTCCCTGCATCAGCATCCGTTGAACAAACTGATAATGTGGAAATTGTAACCGGAGCTTCTGAATGGTTGGATGAAACCCTATTGGTAGTTGGTGCGTTAACATCCAAGCCAATTTTTTTGAAAACTGATCGGTTGGATTTGGCCCAAACCAACCTTGCCAGCCACTCTGATAGAACTGCATATAAAACTTAACCGCGAGTTCGAGATGAATTATTTGCTGTTTCTGGTGGTCGGCAATCAGTAAGTCAATGGCTCCTTGCGTTTTTTTTCCTTCTTGAATGGGGTAGTTACTTGCAATGAGCTGCCAATTTGGGTGACTGTCTACAATCGCGAGCCATAAGTGTTCATACCATATTCCCAAGCGACCGTTATATTCCGGTAAGTGATGAGGATAATCAGGAAGAACCGCATTGATCTCTTTTAGATCGTCGGCGGTGAGCATATTCGGCAATTGTGCAAGTGGGGGAGAACTGAGGCAATAACGGTAAACGTTGATCCGGTGTTCGTGTTCAGGAGTTAGCATGTCGTTTGAACCGCAGTGATGATTCGTCACTCTAGCGCTTGCGTGGGCGTAGATGAACTTTTAACATGCTTTTCATCATACACTAATTGGAGATGGAAAATGGATCCATTTCGTTTACAGAACATTCTGAATGAGCAGCTTAAATCCTTTGCTATCAAAGATTATTGTCCAAATGGATTACAAGTCCAAGGACGTTCATCCATCAGGAAAATTGTCACAGGTGTGACGGCCAACCAAGCGCTCATTGAGCAAGCTATTGAACTCAATGCGGATGCTTTATTGGTTCATCATGGCTATTTTTGGAAAGGTGAGTCACCGGTTTTAACGCATATGAAAGGCAAAAGGATCGCATTACTAATGGCGCATCAGATCAATTTACTCGCCTATCATTTGCCACTCGATATTCACCCCGAGCTTGGTAATAACGTTCAGTTGGCTAAACGCTTAGGGATTACTCTGCGGCGCGGTTTAGAGCCATGGGACAAGCAAAGTGTAGCGATGGTTGGTGAATTAGATATACCGTTAAGTGGTGAGCAATTAGCAGCTCGAATCGGGCAAGTATTGAAGCGCGAGCCCCTTCATATTCAGGGACATCAACGGCTAATTAAAAAAGTTGGCATTTGCACGGGGGGTGGGCAAAGTTTTTTAACACTCGCCGCTGAGCAAGGTTTAGACGCATTTATTAGTGGTGAAATATCAGAGCAGACGACGCATGTTGCTCGAGAAATGGGTATTGATTATTTTGCCAGTGGTCATCATGCGAGTGAACGTTATGGGGTAACCGCACTCGGTGAGTGGCTGGCAGAGCACTATAATTTTGAGGTAACGTTCGTTGATATTGACAACCCTGCGTAGACGCAATGATTAGTCAGCGTCACAGGGTTCGGCCATGAACGTTAACCCCAATTCTTGAGTATATTGAAGCATGGCACAATACCCACCCAACAGGCCAATATCAACTTGCTGATGTTCATAACGAGTCTGCCATCTTTTTAACAGAGCGGAATCAGCAACTAATTCTTGCCATACTGATAAGGGAACGAAGATTTGTGATATTCCAACTTGCTCACGAGTATTGAGCAGTTGCCTGACTGAACGAGGGACCCAGCAGATGCGGATCCCTTGGAGCAATAACTCAATGGCGGCTGCAATTTGTTCATCTTTGGGGGTCGGTCCGTCAAAAACGATCAGCAATTGATGGCTCTCTAGTTGGTACAGCGTTTGTATATAAGCTGCAGCTTTCACCAGATCGTGCTGTTGACTTTTATTACACAAGATTTGCCAATTAACATAATAATGTGGCTGAGACGCAAAGCTTCGGGGTGGCCAATGAAAGGTTCCATAGGGTTTCGTTTGGCCCACTTGATAGACAAGTCCTGCATGGTGATCATCATAAATGGTTCGGTGATTTAACCAGCGTAGGTAGCGGCGATAATAACGTACGATGATGGTATGCAGAACATTATCAAGTTGCCCATGTTCTAGCACGGCCATTACATTCAGTTTTAGCTGTTTGGCTAAATGCTGGCAGCTGTGAAGCAATACGGCTTGTTGATCACTAATGAGAACCAGTGGTATCTGAGGGTAGAAGTGGGCAAGTTGCAGCATTTCTTGGCGAAGATTTGTATTGTTTACTGAACAATCAAGTAATGCAATTAGAGGTTTTTGTTCTTTAATTAGCTGCTGAATTGTGATTAGAATTTCTACTGAAAAAATATTATTGACTGATTGCCGATATGTTTCTGAGATGGCTATATTCCCAGTTACCAGCCAGTTATTATAGTCACTCTGTAACCGTTCATGCCAATCTTGTATTTCACTGAGGAGTATTCTTTTATTTTGGCAGAAGAAAAAATCAGGAAAATTGTCTAAAATTTCAGGCATTGAACCTAAAATAAATAACTTAATTTGTTCAAGATGTTCTAATAAAGGCAAAAGTAGATGAATATTTTCAGCAGTTAATAGCTCATCGGCAAGAATAATCGCATCGATATCGGTATCGTTCAGTAGATAGGTCATCAACTCGCCGATTTGCTGGCAGTAGAGAAGTTGGACCCCATCAATGGGTGTGTCGATCAAAACGCCTGCACTAATAATGCGAGACAGACTCGTGACACCGGATGTCTGTACCGGTGCCAGTAGTAGGGCTAACTCTTCATCATCTAGTAAGTGATGCGCTATATTACTCATTCATAGTCTATAATAATTCCTGTTATTACTTTTTTAACACGTTTGACTGAATCTTCAACTGTTTTTGCTCGACCAAGTGCAACACCTAATCGCCGGCGACCCGCTATTTCAGGTTTGCCAAATAGCCGAATTTGCGTGTCATGGATGGCTAGCGCATTTTCAATACCATGATAACTCAACTGATTTGAATAACCATTGCCGAGAATTACCGCTGATGCGCTTGGACCATATAGCTCAATATGGCCAATAGGTAGGCCTAATATCGCGCGAACATGTAGGGCAAATTCTGACAAGTTTTGTGAGATCATAGTGACCATTCCAGTATCATGTGGTCGAGGTGAAATTTCACTAAAGTAGACATTATCGCCTTTAATAAATAGTTCCACACCGAATAATCCATATCCACCGAGTTCTTCAACGATAGTTTGAGCAATCGTTTGGCTACGTCCAAGTGCAACAGGAGACATCTGTTGTGGCTGCCATGATTCGCGATAGTCACCATCTTCCTGGCGGTGCCCAATAGGAGCACAGAAATGAATACCATCTACGGCACGGATGGTTAATAATGTGATTTCATAGTCAAATTCAACAAACCCTTCAACAATCACGCGACCCGCTCCGGCACGGCCACCTGATTGAGCATAATTCCATGCCGAGGCTATATCGTGATGCGCGCGAATGACCGATTGCCCTTTCCCCGATGAACTCATGACTGGTTTGACAACGCAAGGATAGCCAATCGCCAAAACGGCTTGTTCAAATTGCGTTTGCGTTTGCGCAAACTGATAAGGCGACGTCGGTAATTGACAGGTTTCTGCAGCCAGACGCCGTATCCCTTCACGGTCCATGGTTAGTTGAGCGGCTCGCGCAGTTGGGACAACATTAAATCCTTGTTGCTCAAGTTCAATTAGTTTAGCGGTCGCTATCGCTTCAATTTCAGGAACAATAAAGTCAGGTTGCTCATCATGCACAATCTTTGCTATTGCATCGCCATCAAGCATATCGACTACATAGTGGCGCTGGGCAACATGCATTGCAGGAGCATTTGGGTAACGATCAACAGCGATCACTTCGACGCCGAAGCGTTGAAATTCAATGGCGACCTCTTTACCCAATTCACCTGAACCAAGTAAAAGTGCTTTGGTAGCATTCATTGTAAGGGGGGAACCTAACTTCATTTATGAAACTCTCCTAAATATTGGGGGGATGCTTTGCCTTGCTTTCATTCTTTTGGCTAGCATTGCTATCTAAAAACTTAACCAGAAAACGACAGGCAGCATTATAAGGTGGGAAGAAAGCGGATGCTAGGAAATGGTCAGCATTGACCATTTAGCAATTTATCGCAGGCATGCTCAAACTGAAGGAAATGTTCTAGAATGGTGCGATGAGTTGCTTTAGTCGCCAATCGCTTTAGCCATGACTTGTGCGCTGCGTTGTAAAGTGAGCGTTAAGCGTTGGAACATCCCCTGGATCATCGCTAACTGTGATGATTCACCGAGTATTGCTGATAATTCATTGAGCAGTGCTTCATTAGCTGTTGCCAACTGTGTTGAATAACGGCCTTTGGTGGCAAGTAGAAAGGATTCGGCAAGTGCTTGCTGCCAATGTTCTAATGTTTGCAGAGGGGCTTGTGCATAGCTTTGACACAGCGATTGAAGGCGAATGGAAATGTGACCTAGATTCAATCCAGTTAAAGCAAGATCGGTTACCGCTCGCGTTTTTGACCGTTGATCGTAATTGGTTAAACGAATTAAGCGATCGGCCATTCGACGATTAAACCAGGCCTCGGGGCGCTCTTGTTTATTCATTTGCAACAGATCTTGATACGTCGACTGAAATAACCGTTTTACCATGAACTGAGCGCTGGGTCCGGAAATCATTTGAAAGACCCAATATAACATGCCGATTGCAACAAGGATCCCCAGTGCAGAGCTGAGAGTGTAATCCGTTGCAAATGCCTTTGTCATGGTCGTACTGACATGAACTAAAATAGTAAACGAAATTAAAAACCCCAGACCATAAGGAAGCGTGGGGCGATTAGCCAATGCAAGCCCGCCAACAAAATAAGGGCCGGATAAGATCAATAAAAGTTCGCCAAGCTGACCACTACTCTGCGCCAATAAGCCAGCAACATAGAATATAGCCACAGGGATAGAGATGACTACGCCGACTAGCATTCGTTTTAGTACTATGCTGTTGAGCATCAAAGGTAAACGGGCCAGCATGATTGAAAAAATAACCGGCAAAATCATGATCATGAGCGCCGCATAAGCGCCAGTTTGTATCCATATAAACGTGCCGATCATAAATACTAGCGCAGTTCGCCCCCCAGTAATTAAGCCAATAATAGGATCGCGATACGGCTTCATACTCGAAGCATGCAGCAGTGTGGTGTCTCGATTCTCTAGGGCGAGAAAAGCTTTTAGTAGAATGGTTAGATCAGATGTCATTTCAAGAGCTACCCGCAATAACCGAGTTTCTAATGGCGTGTCACACCAATGGGTGGTGCGATAGGTGGCTAGATTATGTCGAAATGTCTTAGTTAATTGGTAACTTTGCTTTAAATCGGTTGAGCTAGCAATTTGTTCAAAGTTTTGACGCATTGCTTCGAGCACATGAGCTAACCCTGGGGTGATTAACTCAGCATTGCGCCGTTGCAATCGCCCAAAAATTTGGATAGATGAGAGCAATGAAAGTATTTTATGGCAAATTTGATTGGCTGCACGCGCACGGCCGGGACCCTCAGGGCCTTCATAATTTACTGCGCTGCAATTATCACTCACTTCGGTTAGCATTTGCAGGATCCCATCAATTTGCTGGTGGCGATCTTCATGGGACCCTGTTGGATCAAGTTCGGTAGCAAGGTAAGCGAGCGTTTTGTGGATGGCACCGTTGGCATGTGTTTTCAATAATTCTTTGACTTTCACTGGCCAAAATAAATTACTGACAACCGCCGCACAAATAGCGCCAATAATAATCTCACTAACTCGCGCCTGCGCGACGTTAAAAACTGTCTGACTATCAGCTTGAGCGGGGACAACCATCACTAGTAGTACAATGAGTTCAGCAGTTACGCCTGCCATGGCAAATGCGTAAATCAAATTAACTCGTCGCACCATGGCGGATAAAGCGGAGTTGAGTCCAAGCCAAACAGTCAGCGTCCCTAATGCTAAATAAGGGTATGGCATAAACGCATCCAAGATGAAAATTCCGACAATCCCTCCAACTACTGTCCCACAGATTTGACAGAGTGATTTTTCAAGTACTAAGCCGCTCTCTGGTCGAATTTGTAAAAAGACTGCCGAGATGACAGCCCAATAAGGTCTGTCAAGTTGCAGCGCAATAGCAATGGTCAGGGCGAGAGACATCGAGATAACCCCTTTTAATGCAAATTGCACTGAGCGCCTATCCGGCATCAGAATATAACTTAGAACAGTACCCAAATAACCTCCTATTTAGTATTCGTTAACTGAATGGATACAGTCATACCAGCACTAAGGTGGATCCCTGCGGGGATACTGGTTAGTTGAATGTCAACAGGAATTCGCTGTGCTAAGCGAACCCAGTTAAAAGTCTGTTGAACTTGTGGCAAAAGTTCATTATTGCCGTTGGTATTGGTGTTGGCGATCGCGCGACCAATACTGGTAACTTTGCCCAGAAGTGGTTTACCACCACTCATCAGCGTAATTTTGGCTTGTTGCCCTAAATGAACCAGAGGGAGCTTCGTTTCTTCAAAATAACCAGTTACATAAAAGGAATGTTGTTTCACGATCGCCAATACAGACTTACCGCGACTAACATAGTTGCCTTGCTGTAAATTGAGATTAACTACCTCTCCAGCCTCTGGCGCTCGGATTTGCGTACGTTCTAAATCAAGCTGGGCGGTAGCCAGATTTGCTTTTGCCAGATCGTAGTTTGCTTTGGCCAGTTTTGTATTGATGCGCGAGGTTTCTAAATCTTCTGCACTGATTGCTTGTTTATCCGTTAAATCGAGTCGGCGTTGATATTTATGCTTGGCAAGATCCCAAGCATAAAGTTGATACTCAGTGCTGGCTTTATTTTGTGCTACAGCCGCGAGATAACGCTTATCATCGACTTTAAACAACAATTGATTCTGCTTAACTTTTTGATCATTGGTAATATGCAGTTGCGTAACCCATCCTGACACGTCTGGTGCAACGGTGATGATCTGCGCCCGAATGCGACCGTCGCGGGTCCAAGGCGAATATAAATAATCTCTCCATACCCAACGTCCAGCAAAGATTGCAATGACTACAAATACAATGGTTACTGAAATACGTAAAAATTTCGTCATGAATAAGTAACTCCACCCAATAGATAAACCGTTATTGCTAAATAACAAACAAATGAAGCGACCTCGAACCAGGCAACCTTCCAAATATACTGATGAATATGCAGCTTATGTAAAATAAGACGCGTGATAGCGGACAATACAAAAGCTATAGGGATAAAAATGACGAGTGGACTAAACAGGAGCCCGCCCAAGGTTATATTCTGAAACATAGTGATTGCTCGTCTATTTTATATGTCTAGCCAAGTACGCGGTTAAGGATAGGTCTTTGTGACGGGCTAGCTAAAAAAAGGGTGGTCACACCCCATTAGTCATTAGTGTATCATACATATTTATGAGATCTATCCTTCAATTTTTGATTTAGACATGAAAATAACAAAATGAACCTACAGCTTATATTGCTACAGGCTGTAGGTGGAGTGAAAATATTCTTAATAACTTATTATATTTCAATAAATTAGTTAAATTTTTGTATTTTTATTTGTGGATGAAGCGCACAAAAGGTATTGAGCTCATCTTGAAAACTTATCGATGCTTGATTGCAAGCAATATCGATTGATTCAACTTGCGCTAGTTGATAGCCATTTAAATGTAACTGCGAAAGCAAAAGCGTTAATGGCGATGCAGATGGGTTAAACGCCGCGTTTTCAACATACCAACTACTCGCTAGGGGGGTTTCAGCGCGTTTAGCCAGCAATCCGATTTGACAATGACTGTACGGCGCATAACTATGTTTTGAGAGCGATTGCACATCCGTTGTCTCTGGGTAACTGATTAAGGGAACGCTTATACCTAAATCATTAGGCCCAAATGAGTGTGGCAGTAGTTGTTCAAATTGAAAATGCTGTCCAGAAAAGGACACATCTAAATTGTTATATTCGGGGAGTTCACGAATAAATTGACGGCAATGACCACAGGGGGCGGCATTGACAACCAAATGTCTTAGCGGGGCAGCTGCGTGATTTAATGCGTTGAACAACGCAGCTTGTTCTGCATGCAAGGTCAATGACAATGGAACTTGCGTCTGCTCATAGTTAGCGCCCATAAACAGTTGACCGTGTTGATCGATAGCGATGGCGCCAACATTAAAGTGAGAGATTGGCGTAACAGCATAAGAGGCTGCAATGGGTAACAACTGCTCAGCTAGTTCGACAATACTGAGTTGACAAGATTGGGTGAGCTGTTTGATCTGTGCACCATCGAGTCGGCTTGTTCGCTGCGGGCCTACCTGTTGATGCCATGCTTGCTTCACAGCCTCTGATAAAGCCAATTGATCGATGTTTAAATTATCATTCATCACATATCACTTTAAGAAATCCAATGGATAAACCATTGAAGCATAGGAGCACATAAAGAAGTAGTGATCGCACTCAAAATCAGAGCAATTGAACTAAATGCTGCAATTTTAGGATTAATTTCGGTTGCCTTAGCTGTTCCCAATGCATGACTTGCACAGCCAAGCGCCATCCCCATTGCCGCTTCTGAGCGAATCCGCAGCAATTTAAACAAACTGAATCCACCGACTGAACCTAATAATCCGGCGATGATGACTAAGGTTGCTGTTAACCCAGGTTTTCCAGCAAGATTTCTCGAAACTTCCATTGCTATCGGTGTAGTGACTGCGCGCGGTGCAATTGTGGCTAACATTTGAGCATCTCCTCCTAGGTAATGCAGAACACTCATACTTACAATGAATCCGACCAGGGCGCCAACAATCACAGCCGTAATAATCGGTAAGAATTGCCGACGGACTTCATTTAAGGAGGTAAATAAAGGATATGCTAAGGCGACAATGCCGGGATCAAGTAAAAATGTCAGTGGTTTAGTCCCTTTATTATAAGTGGGATAATCAATACCACAGAGAAGTAAGATAGCAATAATCACGACCAAACTGACCAAAAATGGCGCCAATAGCGGGTTCGGATAACGTTTGTATAAACGTACAGATAAATAGTAGATCACCAAGGTCATCGGTAAAAATAGCCAGCTCATTTTTTTTCCATCCATTGAAACAAATAAGTAATGGTGACCACCATCGCTAACCATGCACAAATCAGTGAAACGATCAGTTGCCAGCCAAAAAGTCGAATATCAGTGAGATCTTGAATGACGGAGACGCCAGGGGGAATAAAAAACAGCGCGATCACTGATAGGAGTTTTTCTGCACCAAATTCAACCCAACGAGCAGGAATGATGCGTAGCGATAATAAAACAAATAAAATGAGCAGGCCGATAATACTGGAAGGAAATTTAATCGGGAGTAATAGCGAGACGAATTCACCCATCATCAAACAAGCATAGATGATAACGAAATCTCGGCATAAGCGAATGGGCCACATAGGAACGGCAAAGTGTTTAACTAAATGAAAGAGATTCATATTGTAGCGCTTTTCTGTGATCTATGTATAGGTTTGTGAAATCGATTGGTAAATGGTCTGACCAATCGATTTCTCTTTTAGAGCGTTTCTAAATAACGATAAATGGACTTAAGAATCGCCATTTTCGTTGGATTATTTTGATGCTCTTGGCCTAGTTCTTCAAGTTCTAACAACCGTTGCTCAATGTGAGCGGGCAGATGCTCTTGTCGATAAGCATGCCATTGTTGTTGTTCGCTGTCGGTTAAAGCATAAGGGTAATTACGAGCCTTGTAGCGCAGTAATAGCTGATTTAAACGAGGGTCTTCAAATTGGAATGCATCCTTACTAATTGCTGCCGGATCGCTGCCGTGGAGGATTTCCATCAGCGCTTTGTCTCCTTTTCCAATAAATCCTTGATAAAGCGCACCATCCACATCGTCATGAGCGATCTTTCGAGGAGTATTAAAGACCTCAGCTAGTTTATCGCGGATTTCTGGATGTGCTTTTAATAATTCTAAACTGCTGCGGCATTGCTGACCATTCAAGCCAAGTTCTTCACCTCGCTGCGCACTTAGGGCTTTGGCCGGCGCGATAAACGGACACTTATTGGTATGAATGAGTTTTACGGGGATCGGATTTTCATCATCGCTAAGTTGATCGCGTCGCGTGTATAACCGCTGATAGATAGCTCGACTATCAAGTTCAATGAGCGGTGAGATATCTTGATTGAGGTCGACCACTATCACGGCATTTTTATTAACTGGATGCCAAGTCAGTGGAGCAATCCATGATATACAACCCTGAGCGGCGCCAAACATACCAGAGACATGGACTAATGGTTTTAAATTGACTAGATCAAAGAAGCTCGCCACATGGCGTTTATCACGTAGTGAAAACGCGAAATCATAAAGCTTAGGCTGAGCTTTTTTTAATAACTTGGCAAAATCAATCGTTGCGCGAACATCCGCTAATGCATCATGCGCATTTCCGTGTTCTAGGCCGTTGGCTGCAGTGAGTTTTTCTAACCTGAATGATGGTAACCCCTGTTCATCAACTGGCCATTCAATACCGTCGGGGCGCAATGCATAGAAGGCGCGAGCGACATCAATTAAATCCCAACGAGAATTACCATTTTGCCATTCTCGGGCATAAGGGTCATAAAAATTACGATACAGAGTATAGCGAGTCACTTCATCATCAAAACGAATGCTGTTGTAACCAACACCACAGGTTTGAGGCTGACTAAAATGCTGATTAATTTGATTAATAAAAGCGTCTTCGCATAGACCCCGTTCGAGCGTTTGTTGTGGTGTAATCCCAGTGATTAAACAAGCGGTTGGATTAGGAACATAGTCATTAGCTATCTGAGAGAACAATTCAATAGGCTCGCCAATTGGATTTAAATCTAGATCGGTTCGAATGGCTGCAAACTGTGCCGGTCTGTCAAATGCAGGTGAAGTGCCAAAGGTCTCATAATCATGAAACAATAATGTATCCGTCATACAAAAACGCCCAAGTATTCTTAACAAATGATTATGCTAACAGAACTACTAAGGCGTGACATCTGATTGATCACTAAGTACTTCGGAAAAAGCCCTCCGCAATTGGGAGAACTGCGGAGGGTATTACTTAAACGTAGCAGCTGTAAAACAGCAAAAAGGTAACTAAACGAATGACCAAAGTAAAAGATGTTTTACTCAGTCATTTACAAGATAAGATTTTATCAGAATTTAAGCATCACTCAAATGGGGTAAATGTATATATTCATACATAGATATAGCGAGAACGATCAAATTTCCAGCAAATTGTAGCATCGCTGGCTAGACTTTATACAGGTCAGTTATGGAGATCATCAATATGTCTTTGTTAGTGCGTGATTATCTACTAGAGCAGTCGATCATTTTTCATCCTCAACAATCATTAGCCCAAGTTGTTGAGTTACTAGTTAAAAACCAACAGATTGGGGCGCCTGTTTGTGATGATCAATCGCATCTATTGGGGTGGGTATCTGAGCAAGATTGTTTAAGCAAAATTCTGAAAGATGCCTATCACTGCGAGTCCATCTCATTGGTTGATGATGTGATGCGAACGGATGTGTTAACCGTTGAGCCAACGATGAGTGTTATAGAATTGGCGCAGATGATGTGCGATCATAAACCTAAAATGTATCCAGTCGTGGAAAATGGTCAATTGATCGGTATGATTACTCGTCGTGAGGTGCTTCATGCAATGAGTGACCAATTAGCCAGCTGTTTTGTTCATAAATAATGACGCAAAAGCCTCGAGTAGGTTGGTTTAACGGCTAAGAATTGGTAGCATCAGCGCCTTATGTTAGGGTAGAGGTGCGGAATTTGCGACCGTCAATAGCTAAGCTCATCGAACAATTGTCTTCTGTTTTATGTCGAGACCAACATCGGTTGAGACAAATTATCCAAAAATTGGCTCAGCAACAGGATGACATTAACTCTCAAGCCGTATCCAGAGTCAGCGAGCGTATTCAACGTTCATTTGCTGAAGTAGAGCGGCGTCGACAACTTGTTCCATCTTTCAATTATCCGGCTGAACTGCCTGTCGTTGCCAATAAAGATGATATCGCCGAAGCGATCGCGCAACACCAGGTTGTTATTGTTGCAGGTGAAACCGGTTCGGGTAAGACCACGCAATTACCCAAAATATGCCTTGAACTCGGATTAGGCCAACGTGGGCTAATTGGCCACACGCAGCCGCGACGCTTAGCCGCGCGAAGTGTAAGTGCTCGTTTGTGTGAAGAACTCCAGACCCAACCCGGTGAACAGGTGGGTTATAAAATCCGCTTTAATGATCAAGTCGGTGATAATACACTGATTAAATTGATGACGGATGGTGTATTACTTGCCGAGCTACAGCATGATCGCTTTTTAAGTCAATATGAAGTACTGATTATTGATGAAGCGCATGAGCGCAGTCTTAATATTGATTTTATTCTCGGTTATCTCAAACATATTTTGCTCAAGCGCCGTGATCTGAAGGTGATTATTACCTCCGCGACGATCGATCCTGAGCGTTTTTCGAAGCACTTTAACGATGCTCCAATGTTACTTGTTGAAGGGCGCACTTATCCGGTTGAAACCCGCTATCGTTCTGCCATTGAAACGAGTAAGGAGCATGACTTAAACGATGCTATTGATATGGCCATTGATGAATTATACCGAGAACAACGCGGTGATATCCTTATTTTTATGAATGGCGAACGTGAGATCAGAGACACTGCTGATTGGTTGCGGCGACGCCAATTACCGCATACTGAGATACTTCCATTATATGCTCGACTCTCTAATGCTGAGCAGAATAAGATTTTTGCCCCACATACTGGCCGACGAATTGTTTTGGCAACCAATGTCGCCGAAACCAGTCTGACGGTGCCTGGAATTCGCTATGTGATTGATCCAGGGACGGCCCGAATTAGCCGCTATAGTGCCCGAGCGAAAGTTCAGCGTTTGCCTATTGAAGCTATTTCACAAGCAAGTGCTAATCAACGAAAAGGACGCTGTGGCCGTATAGCAGAAGGGATCTGCATTCGCCTTTATAGCGAAGATGATTTCTTATCTCGGCCCGAATTTACTGATCCTGAAATTCGTCGTACTAACTTAGCGTCAGTTATTTTACAAATGGCAGCACTGCGCTTGGGCGACATACAGAGCTTCCCATTTATTGATCCACCTGATCAGAGAAGCATTAATGATGGGATTAATCTCCTCGATGAATTAGGTGCGGTGACTCCGCAAAATGGTAATTTTAGAGGGATTAAACTAACATCCCTAGGACAACAATTAGCACGATTGCCCGTTGATCCAAGAATGGCGAGAATGGTACTTGCTGGCGGTCAACTTGGTTGTGTCCGAGAGATCATGGTCATCTGTGCTGCGCTATCGATTCAAGATCCACGTGAGCGACCTCTTGATGCCAAACAAGCAGCCGATCTGCAGCATCAACGATTTATTGATAAACAATCAGATTTTGTCAGCTATCTGAATCTTTGGGATTATTTGCGAGGGTGTCAAAGTGAGCTTTCTCATAATCAATTTCGCAAACTGTGCACCAAAGAGTTTCTTGCTTACATGCGTGTTCGTGAATGGCAGGATATCTATCAACAGCTTCGTCAAGTCGCCGCTGAGTTAGGGCTTAAAGTTAATCAACAACGCGCTGAGTATGACACGATTCATCAGGCGATGGTGACCGGCCTACTGAGTCATTTAGGATTTCGTGATAAAGAACGAGAGTTTCTTGGAGCACGTAATACCCGGTTTGTTATTTTCCCTGGCTCAGCCTTAGCCAAGAAACCACCTAAATGGATTGTGAGTGCTCAGTTGGTTGAAACATCACGATTGTTTGCGCGTGATGCGGCGACGATTAAGCCTGAATGGTTAGAAACACTAGGACAGCATTTAGTCAAAGTAAGTTATAGCGAACCACATTGGTCGGCCAAACAGGGCGCCGTCTTAGCCTATCAAACGAAGACACTGTTTGGTGTGCCGATTGTGGTGCGACGCCTTTGCCAATATGGTTCGGTAGATCCTAAGCTTTCGAGAGACATTTTTATTCGCAGTGCGTTAGTTGAAGGAGAATGGCGTTATCAACCTGAATTTTTGAAAATCAATCAAGCTCTATTAGATGAGGTCGAAGAGCTCGAGCAAAAGAGCCGCCGACGCGATGTCAGGATTGATGACGAAAGTTTATATTATTTTTATGCTGAGCGGATCCCTGAAGATATTGTTTCAATTCAACACTTTAATCGTTGGTGGAAACAAGCTCAACAAACTGATCCACATCGATTAAATTTTGAAAAACAAATGTTGATGCGCCATGATGCTGAGCATGTGACAGCGAGGCAATATCCGGATGTTTGGCAACAGGGGGCGTTGACGTTACCTCTGAGCTATGTGTTTGAGCCCAATCAGATTGATGATGGCGTTTCGGTTACCATTCCGCTGGCAATGCTCAATCAGATCCATGAGCAAGGGTTTGACTGGCAGATCCCCGCATTTCGTGAAGAATTGATCATTGCTTGGATTAAATCATTACCTAAAACATTTCGCCGTAATTTTGTGCCTGCACCCAATTATGCTAAAGCATGTATGGAAGCTTTGCCGCTGCGAGATGATGAGAAACTCTTTGTGGCTGCGTTAGCTCATCAATTATTGCGGATGACTGGCGTACGCATTGATGATGAACAATGGGATGCAACACAGTTACCAGCTCATCTGCGGATTAACTTTAAAGTAATTGATCAAGGCCAGTTAGTTGCCCAAGGCCGAGAGCTCAATGCATTGCAACAACAACTCAAAGGGCAGGTTACTGAGCAGTTAAATGAAACGGCGCGAAGTCAAAAACTCGAAGTAAAAGAGCTCTATACCTGGCCTGATCAAGCGTTGCCAGAAGAGATCTCAGCGTCACAAAGTGGTTTAATCATTAAAAGTTATCCGGCATTAGTTGATAAAACCACGCATGTTGATGTACAGGTGTTTGATCGCCCAGAACGCGCGGCGCAGAACCATCGTCAAGGTGTACGACGATTACTGTTACTCAATGTGCCATCACCGATTAAGTATTTACAACAGAAGTTGCCGAATAAAACGAAATTGGGATTGTATTTCAACCCGTTTGGTAAAATTGAAGACCTGTTAGACGATTGTATCCAAGCGGCTGTTGATCAATTGGTTGAGACGAATATGATTCGGCATGAAAATGAATTTCTGCTTGCTAAAGAACGAGTTAGATCGGAAATTGCTGACACAACACTGGCTATCGCAGCTGAAGTTGAAAAAATTCTTTCAGCACATTATACAATAACTAAGAAGATGAAGGGACGGGTTGCATTCGATCAGGTGATGGCATTCAATGATGTGAAAACACAACTTCAGCAGTTGGTCTTTCGAGGTTTTGTGACTCAGGCTGGGGCAGCAAAAATGCGCGATATTCAGCGATATTTGCAAGCCGTGACGCGTCGTTTGGAAAAATTACCCATCGACCCCAATAAAGACCGATTAGCAATGATCCAAATCCAGCCAGCGCTAGATGCATATAATGGGTTAACCAGTAAGCTTAAACACCACCCGTTAGCCCAGGATTACTGTGATGAGATCCGCTGGATGATAGAAGAGCTAAGGGTCAGTTTATTCGCGCAGCAACTCGGTACAGCGCATCCAATTTCAGCTAAGCGCGTGTGCCAACGGGTTGATCAAATAACCAAGGAGCTGCGATGAGTCCAGTTAAACCCAAAATATCTATTCATTATTGTAGTCTATGTCGTTGGCTATTAAGAGCTAGTTGGCTTGCACAAGAGTTATTATTTACCTTTGATGATGAGCTAGCTGAAGTAGCGCTTTGTCCAGGTTTAAAAGGTGGGTTCGATATCTATGTAAATGATGAGCTAGTCTGGAGTCGGCAACAAGAAGGGCGTTTCCCTGAGGCAAAAGAGATCAAGCAGCGGGTTCGCGATATTATTGCGCCTGAGCGCGAGTTAGGGCATAGTGATCGTTAGTTGTTCCGAATAAAAAAGCCGCCTGTTAAGGCGGCTTTATCGATCACAATTTTAAGTAGAATTTATGCAGCTAAATTTGCAGCAACAAATTCCCAATTAACCAATTCCCAGAATCCTTTCAGATAGTTAGGACGGGCATTTCGATAATCAATATAATAAGCGTGTTCCCAGACATCACAGGTTAACAGTGGTGTTGCGCTATCAGTCAATGGGGTGCCCGCATTGCTTGTGTTAACGATGGCCAGTTTGCCTTCAGTTGTTTTAACTAACCAAGTCCAGCCCGAACCAAAGTTCCCAGTAGCACTATCAGAAAACTGAGTTTTAAATGCCTCAAAAGAACCAAATTGTGCAGTGATTGCTGCAGCTAATTCACCTTCTGCTTCACCACCACCATTAGGTGATAAACAGTTCCAGTAGAATGTGTGGTTCCACACTTGTGCGGCATTATTAAAAATGCCACCCGTTGAATTAACAATGATCTCCTCAAGAGATTTGCCTTCAAACTCAGTACCTTTAACCAAACCATTTAATTTTGTAACATAGGTTTGATGGTGTTTGCCGTAATGGTATTCCAATGTTTCAGCGGAAATATGTGGTTCCAGTGCGTTTTTCGCATATGGCAGTGCAGGTAATTCGAAAGCCATGATGATCTCCATGATTGAAAAGTTATTGATATTCACAGATACAATATAGTGTGAATATGAATAACTTATGTTGTAATTTTGACTAATTTCAATTTCCAGTTTAGCAATAAATGACAAGGGGCTACAACAAATTTAAGAAAAAATCATTGATGCGGATCAATGGGTGAAACTACCGCTGCGCTCTGTTATAGTTGGGATCACAAAAAGTTGCATTGCTGTATCATTCTAAGGTGAATATTGCTTCATGCGTAGTTCATTAATGCTAATATAGTGATGTTATGGTTTGATGGCGGCAATACCCCCGCCCAGTAAGTAATAAGAGAGTGTGAATGGAAACCGTAGAACGGATTAAACAACAGATTAGCGAAAACCCTATTCTGCTATACATGAAAGGTTCTCCCAAATTCCCGAGCTGTGGTTTTTCAGCGCAAGCCGTTCAGGCATTGTCGCAATGTGGTGAGCGCTTTGCCTATGTTGACATCTTGCAGAATCCAGAAATTCGCGCCGAACTGCCTAAATACGCAAATTGGCCGACATTCCCACAGTTGTGGGTTGAAGGTGAGCTGGTCGGTGGTTGTGATATTATCATGGAAATGTTCCGAGAAGGCGAGCTTGCCTCGTTAATCAAGGAAGCCGCAGCGAAGCATGCCGATGATGCAGAGCAATCTGCAGAGTAGGTAAGTATCGCAAAGCTAAATTTGGTTATCTCCCAGTACGTTATCTAATTATAGTTAAATACTGGGAGACACATCACAAAAAAAAGCGTATAGTGACACCCTTTTACATAATCTAAAGGTGTTGCACAGTATGACTGAAACATGTTCAGGCTTTGCTCAATTTCCACTTCCATCAGAAATCCTTAGGGCGGTTGCCGAGCTCGGTTATACTGAACCATCGCCAATTCAGGCGCAGACTATTCCGTTACTACTTGAAGGTCACGACGTACTTGGCATGGCTCAGACCGGTACGGGGAAAACAGCTGCATTTTCACTGCCTCTCATAGCTCGGATTGACCCGAGTGAAAAAAATACCCAATTATTAGTTTTAGCGCCAACCCGTGAGTTAGCCGGGCAAGTTGCTGAAGCAATTGAAAGTTACGCGAAAGTATTGAGTGACATTAAAGTTTTGGCGCTCTATGGTGGTCAAGATTATGGTCAGCAGTTACGTGCTTTGCGCCGCGGTGCTCAAATTGTTGTTGGTACACCTGGTCGAGTGATTGATCATCTCGAACGCGGTACTTTAAAGCTTGATCATTTGCGTGCTTTGGTGCTGGATGAAGCGGATGAAATGTTGCGTATGGGCTTTATTGACGATGTTGAAAAAATCATGTCAAAAACCCCTGAGACACGCCAAACTGCGCTATTCTCGGCAACAATGCCAACAGTTATTAGAAAACTGACACGTCAGTATATGCGTGATCCGAAAGAGATCAAAATTGCGGGAAAAACCGAGACCGTTGCCAATGTCAAACAAGGTTATTGGATGGTTGAACGCTACTCAAAACAGGAAGCGTTAGCTCGTATTCTCGAGATGCAAGAAAATGCGACAATCGTATTTGTCCGTACCAAGCAAGCAACAGTTGAGTTAGCCAGTGCCATGGAAGCGCGAGGTTTTCGTAGCCAAGCTCTTAATGGCGATATGAGTCAAAACTTGCGTGAACGTGCTGTTGAACAATTGAAAAATGGCGAAATTGACGTCGTTGTGGCGACAGATGTTGCAGCTCGTGGCTTGGATGTTGAGCGTATTGAATTAGTTGTTAATTATGACATTCCGTTTGATACCGAAGCGTATGTACATCGAATCGGTCGTACTGGTCGTGCGGGTCGTTCAGGGGAAGCAATTTTGTTTGCTGCTCGTCGTGAACAACGGATGCTGCATCAAATTGAACGGGCTACCCGCCAGAAAATAGAGCCAATTAGCTTGCCGACAGCCAAAGAGCTTGAAACTTGTCGCCTAGAACGCTTCACTGCTAAGTTAGTTAAACTCAGTGAAAGTAAACAGTTAGATGACTACCGTCAATTAACTCAAGAGTTAATGACGCTGCATGAAGGTTCAATTGAGGATCTAGCAGCAAAATTATTGATGATTGCTCAAGGTTCTCGTCCATTAAAAGTAGTTGAACCCGCTCGTGAAAAACATCAAGAATCTGCGCGGGTGCGTAAACCCAGCAGTAGTCGCCGTGAACGTTCGGCAGGGGCAAACACTGGTGGCCATGAACGGAAACGTTCACGTCCGACAGCTGATGTTCCGATGGAACGCTTTCGTGTTGATGTTGGCCGTAGTCACGGTGCACAACCTAAACATATTGTTGGTGCTATTGCCAATGAAGCGAACATTGAAAGTCAGTTCATTGGACGCATTGAATTGTTTGATGATCACAGTACTGTTGAATTACCGAAAGGTATGTCAGATACAGTATTCCGTGATCTAGGCAAAGCTTATGTGAAACAGCGTAAATTACGCATTCGTCGAGCTTAGTTCCACGATTGATAGATAAAGGCAGCCATTTGAGCTGCCTTTTTTATTGCCATTTTGTTAATCTAAGGCTCCAGACACCTTATTGACGAGATTTTGTTGTGCCTGTCATTCGAACATTGTTTATTTTTTTATTTATTATTTTTTCTATTACCACCTACGCTGATGATTCTCCCCCAGGAGCACTTGTGATGACCCGCTCCGATTGGAGCAGTCATAATGATCAATATTTAGCAAAACCAGCCAGCCTAATGAAGCTGTTAACAGCTACGGCTGCATGGGAGAAACTGGGACCTAAATTTCAATTTGTCACGTCACTACATTATAAAAAAGAGGGTACCCATCAAGCAGCTGTACAGCTTATTTTTAATGGTGACCCAACATTAACGATCACCGATCTAGCACAACTAGTCCATCACTTAAAACAGGCTGGGATCAATCAGATCATTCGCTTTGATGTCGATGATTCGCACTATAGCGGCCATCAATGGGGACTTGGACAAGTATGGAATGATCATGGGATCTGCTTTGCTGCGCCTGTCACTGCTATTATTCTTGATCATAACTGCGTACGAGGTAACTTGAGACCCACTCAAATGGGTCAGCCAGCTCGATTGTTTGTTTCAGATTATGCTGGGGTCAGTTTTACCAATCAGGTAATAACCAGGCCATCATCATCTACTTGCGAACCACTACACGAAGTAACAAGCAACAACCACTTTACCTTATCTGGATGTATTTCTGCTGAAAAAACGGAGCTCCCCTTAGCGTTTTCAGTCGTCAATGTACATGCTTATCTTCGTGCCATCTTGCAGAAGATGACTCAACTTGAAGGCGTGCAGTGGGATGGGGAATTGCACTTTATGTCGGTTACGTCACCTTATACAAAATATGTTGCACATGTGTCAAAACCGTTGGCCGATTTATTACATCACATGCTAAAAGTTTCGGATAACGTCATTGCTGATAGCTTATTCAAGCAACTTGCTTGGCAATCTGATAAAGGCGTAGGGACCTACCGAGAAGGTGCTAAGGTTGTCTGGCAAGTATTAGCGATCCACCATATTGCCAAGCGTAATCAAGTGATGATGGATGGGTCAGGGTTATCACGAGAGGATCTTATTTACCCTGAAACCTTTTACAAAGTTCTACAGCTTTGGTTGCATGATCCGAAATTTCATTCATTGATTGATGATTTGCCAATATCCGGTGTTGATGGCACGTTACGTTATCGCCATAGTGTTTTAACGGCGCAATTAAAGGGGGAAATTCATGCAAAAACAGGGTCGATGGATGGTGTTTCCAATTTAGCTGGCTATATTTACCGGCGAGGAAAACTGATCCCCTTTGTGTTAATGAGTAACCAAGTGGCTGATAGTGATGAATCGATGAGCGCTATTGATCGGATGAAAGATTATGAGCAGAGTTGGTTGCTTGCAGGATTAAAACATCAATAAGTTGTTACACTAGTAGCATGTTTGTCTAATAATAGTCTTTTTTAAGCAATTCCATATGGGATTGCTGTTATTTTCGACAGATGATTAACTAGTTAATATCTGCCAGCTGGTACGATATGCTAGCTGGCATAATTAGAATAGCATTATTGTTTGAATGATTGCTTCGTGTTGTCATAAGCATATTAAAAAATGCTCATTTGTGATTAAATTTGGTGAAATTTACTAAAAATATAAACTCAGGGAATAGTTTTAAACAAATGAGTACTACAACATCGGTTAGTAGCCGTTGGTCAAGCAAATTGGCCTTTATTTTAGCTGCAACAGGTTCGGCAGTCGGATTAGGAAATCTTTGGAAGTTTCCGTATATCATGGGGCAAAATGGCGGTGGAGCATTTGTCCTTGTTTATCTTTTTTGTGTTCTTCTGGTCGGTATTCCTGTGATGATGGCTGAAGTATATATCGGTAAAGAAGGCCGTTCTTCACCTGCTCACGCAATGGGCAAAGTGGCTCGAGAACATAATATCAGCTCTAATTGGTCATATAATGGTGCGTTGGGTGTTCTAGCTGGATTTTTGATCTTAAGTTTCTATGTTGTTATTGCCGGCTGGGCCGTTGCTTATATCTATTATTCAGCCAGTGGTGCAATCACTGCGGCGAATGGTCAGTCTGCAGTGATCCAACATCTTTTTGGCAGTTTAGTCGGGTCAGTAGATAAACTTATCTTGTTTACAACCATTATCATTGGTGTATCCGTCTATGTTTTGTCTCACGGCGTGAAACAAGGACTGGAAATTGCAATCCGCTATATGATGCCAGCATTGTTTATTTTACTTGTGATTGTCATGTTGTATTCATGTGCAACAGGTGACTTTCATGGTGCTGTGCAATTTATGTTTTACCCTGATTTCAGTAAATTAAGTTTTAGTGGTTTTCTGGTTGCGCTGGGGCACGCTTTTTTTACCTTGAGTTTGTCATTAGGGATTATGATCATGTATGGGGCTTATCTGCCGGAGGGCACTTCGATTGCTAAGACATCCATTATTGTTGCTTTAGCTGACACAGTTGTGGCCCTTTTTGCTGGACTAGCTATTTATCCTGTTGTATTTGCGCATGGTATTGCACCGGGAGCCGGTCCAGGTTTGTTATTTAAGTCTTTACCGATTGCGTTTAGTAACATGCCACTGGGTGGCTTCATTGCCACACTGTTTTTTGTTATGGTTACGTTTGCCGCATTGACCTCGGTTTTATCTTTATTTGAAGCGCCAATCGCCTATTTTGTTGAACGTCGGGGAATGACTCGTATCAGTGCCACGATCTTATGTGGTGTATTAATTTGGCTGCTGAGTTTATTGTCTATATTCTCGCTTGCTGGCGCGAGCTGGGCGACATTTAAGACTCCCTTGGGCAACGGTTTCTTTGATATTCTCGACTATGTAACGGCTAATATTATGTTGCCGGTGTGCGGATTGTTTACTGCAATATTCGTCGGTTGGAAGTTAAAAGTGAACAAACGCACTGCGAAAAGTTTTGAGATGAAAGTAGGCTTTTCACAGTATATCTTTTGTCTGCGATATATCACGCCTGCTGCTATTACATTAGTTTTTCTCAATGCCATCGGCGTGTTGCCATGGTTATTGAAATATCTAGAGCATTCACTCTAACGATTCAAAAACGTAAAAAGTCCTCGATTATGTGAGGTAATGCCGATCAATTAAGCCAAATAGGGTCGGTCAACTGACCTCTTAAGAATGTAAAAATCCGAGTGTATTCGATGCATTCGGATTTTTTGTGGATATTTCACAAGCCTTGGGTATCTTCACCACTTGGACACCCAATTAGGTCGAAATATGATCCAATTGACTATCCCCTTGCTTGGATAGATGATGTGTACTTATTGACCGATTAGGGCAGTTGACTTTAGCGTCCATGATCCGAGTACCATTAAAGCTTAGCTGATTGTTTCATTGCAGTGCGCGACAAATGCTCGGGGCTTTCTCAATTCTATTCATTATATTGAGATCATTAACAAAGTCATTGATGGACTGATCATTATCAAGGACCATTCTCTACGAACCTATGGGTTAGTTTATTCGCACTTCTAGTGCGCTCCCTTATCTGCTCAAGAACATCCATCGTAGGGCTCGCTTGATATTAGAAGCACGAAGGGAAAGAACATTTTCAAACAGTTAGACCAAGACTGAAAAAATACATCTATACGAACAATGCCGCTTATCTTAAGTGAACGGTATGAGTTGATTATGAGAGATTTTTTTAGTTGAGCATTTATTAAATAAGCTACGCTTATCTAGAAAAATTTTTATACAATTATCATTAATCGTTGTTTTTGCTTTTTTTTTAATCGATTTTGATAAATAAAATTAGAAATATCGCGTTTTTCTTTGATTTTGGTTGCCGCTATAAGCAGTTTTATTACACTAGGGTCATATTTTTCGGATAAGGATTTGATAGATGTCTACGCATGTAGCTAAATATCGCAAAGATTACCTCTCACCTGCATTCACTACTGAGCATGTGGATCTTGATATCATACTTGATGATCATCGAACCAAAGTGACTGCGATTTTAGATGTAAAGCAACTGCGCGAAGGAGAAGTGCTGCATCTTGATGGTAATAAGTCGCTTAATTTGTTACAGATTTTGGTTAATGGCCAAGCACATGATGATTATCAATGCAGTGATGACAGCCTGACAATTTCTGGTATTGGCAGCTGCCAGCTGACTATCGTGAATGAAATTGACCCGAAAAATAACTCAGCTTTGGAAGGATTGTATAAATCAGGTGACGCCTTTTGTACTCAATGTGAAGCGGAAGGTTTTCGTCGGATCACCTTTTATCAAGATCGCCCTGACGTATTAGCAACGTTTACAACGCGTATTGAGGCACCTAAAACAGGCTATCCATTTTTATTATCTAATGGTAATAAAGTCGACGGAGGCGAGCTGGATAACGATCGCCATTGGGTACGTTGGCAAGATCCATTTCCTAAGCCCTGCTATTTGTTTGCACTCGTTGCAGGCGATTTTGATCAATTAGCGGATACCTTTACCACACGTAGTGGCCGCCAAGTGGCACTCGAAATATTCGTTGACAAAGGCAATCTATATCGTGCGCATCATGCGATGGAATCGCTTAAAAAATCGATGGCCTGGGATGAACAGCGTTTTGATTTAGAATACGATCTTGATATTTATATGGTCGTCGCGGTTGATTTTTTCAACATGGGGGCAATGGAAAATAAAGGCCTAAACGTCTTTAACTCTAAATATGTACTAGCCAGCCCAGATACTGCAACGGATGCCGATTACATGGGAATTGAATCGGTGATCGGCCATGAGTATTTTCATAACTGGACCGGTAACCGTGTCACGTGCCGCGATTGGTTTCAGTTATCACTTAAAGAGGGGCTAACGGTCTTCCGCGATCAAGAGTTTAGCTCTGATTTGAACTATCGTTCGGTCAAGCGCATTAATAGCGTTCGTATATTACGTGGTCAGCAATTTGTTGAAGATGCTGGTCCAATGGCGCATCCAATTCGCCCAGAAAAAGTTATTGAAATGAATAACTTTTATACACTGACCGTGTATGAGAAAGGTGCAGAAGTGATTCGAATGATCCATACCTTACTTGGTGAAGAAAAATTCCAAGCAGGGATGGCACTTTATTTTCAACGTCATGATGGACAAGCCGTTACATGTGATGATTTTACCCAAGCGATGCAAGATGCTTCTGGTATTGATTTAGGTCTATTTCGTCGTTGGTATTCACAATCCGGAACCCCTCAGTTAGATGTTTCTGATCGCTATGATGCACAAACTAAACAATATCATTTAACTATTCGTCAAATGACGCCGGTGACTGCAGATCAAGATGAAAAATTACCGCTTCATATCCCAGTTGACATCGAACTTCTAACGGATGCAGGTGAATCGATAGCATTAGTAGGCTGTGATACGCAGCGTAATGGAGCAGTTTTAAATCTGCGAGACCAAGAAGAAACCTTTATTTTTGAAAATGTGGCCAATGAACCGACGATTTGCCTATTGCAACAATTTTCAGCGCCAGTGAAATGTCATTACGATTATAGCGATGAGCAGCTGTTACGGATTACTCAGTTTGCGACAGATACATTTTGCCGTTGGGATGCTCTGCAACACTTGATTCATAAATATATCCGGTTGAATGTTCACAATCAGCAAAATGGTGGTGTATTTGAACTACCTGAGTCGTTTGTGGATGTGTTGCGTGGTGCTCTTCTAGACCCTGACATAGACCCAGCGTTCAATGCATTATTGTTTACCTTGCCAAGTACTATAGAGCTTATTCAGTTGTTTGATGAAGCAGATATTGCAACGATTGACAGTGTCCGTGGGAAATTGATGCAATACTTAGCTGAACAACTTGAAGATGAGATGACTGCGTTAATCCATCATGCGAGTCAAATTGATCACAATGATTTGGAAGCGATTCAAATCGGTTGGCGCAGTTTGAAATCACAATTGTTACAATTTGCAGCGTTCCGTGATGAAGCACTTATTGCAAATGAGTACCGGCAGGCTCAGACCATGACGATGACTTTGGCTGCACTCACTGCGGCTAACCAAGCGGATCTCCCTTGCCGCGATGAGCTGATGCGTGACTTTGAGAAAAAATGGCAGCACGATGGGTTAGTGATGGATAAATGGTTTAATTTACAAGCGACTTATCCAGGTACTGATGCGCTGCAGCGAGTGAAAAGTTTATTAAAGCATCCTAGTTTTAGCTTAAGTAATCCGAACCGAACTCGAGCACTCGTTGGTCGATTCTGTTATTGGAACGCTGTGGCATTTCATGCTGAAGATGGCAGTGGATATGAGTTTTTGTCAGAGATTTTAATGCAGCTTAACGAGAATAATCCGCAATTAGCCGCGGGGTTGCTCACGCCGCTAATTCAATTTGCTCGATTAGGCAAAACGCGTCAGGCAAAAATTAAAGTCATATTAGGTAAGTTAGCCGCATTACCTAATATCAGTGGTGACTTGTATGAAAAAGTCGACAAGGCACTTAGCCAAATTAATTCATAAGTAAATATTAGGAGCTTTCGAGCTCCTTTCCTTTTTATATGTCTATAATGAAACAATATTTATTTAATATCTATATTAGCTATGATGAATTCCTCGATGTTTATCGAGGCGTTGTGAAAAATCTCATTGTGCGCAGTGATAGTGGTCTTTCATTGCAGATTCAAGCATGTCATTTTTTACCTTTTCTAACTCAAATAGGACTCCGGGGGCGGTTTCGTTTAACTACGGATAACAAAAATAAATACGTGTCATTAGAAAAAATAAGTTAATAAAGTGATAACAGTTTGAAAATTATTTATTAAATAGCGTTACTATGAGCACGGTTAAAATTGATTCTATAGTTATTAAGTTTCTAGTGTCGACTGAAGGAAATATCTGATGACGAGAGTACATGTTTCATCCGTATTGCTTGAAAAAGTCTACGCGATTGTCGAGCGTAAACTTCCTGATGGTGAAGCGTCTATTGCGACGCAATTTATGGCAAAAATGTTTGAGGGATTATCAAGCATTGATTTATCACGTCATAGTGATAGCGATCTCTATGGAATGGGCATTAATCTTTGGAATGCGCTGCAAGAAACTACGGTTGATGAAACGTATATATATGTCTATAACCCTGAATTGTCTCGCCATGGCTGGCAATCAGCACATACAGTCGTTGAAATTGTCGTGCGGGATCAACCCTTCTTAGTCGACTCGATTCGAATGGCTCTAAATCGCTCCGGGATCAACGCGCATCTATTTTTACACGAGCCTATGGCTGTACAACGCGATAGTAAAGGATTAGTGAGCACCATTGCTCGCACCGCTGAAAATCGAGATAGTGCCCATCAAACTGCATTTATTATTGAGATTGACCGCCAGTCATCACAACAAACGATCGATACTATTAAAGATGAACTCTCTCAAGTTTTAAAAGAAATATCTCTGGTGGTGTGTGACTGGATGTCGATGCGAGATAAATTACAAACCGTCACTCGCTCTCTTGAGCAGTCTGCTCAGCAACATCAATATGACTTTGACCAACAGCTTGGATTCTTAAAATGGTTAAGTAATGATAATTTTACTTTTTTAGGTTATCGATTTTATGCCCTTAAACCTGTCGAAGGGGACTATCATTTGGAGCCTGCTGAGGGGGACGTTTTTGGTATTTTCCGCAGTGATATTGAAACGCCTACGGTGATTTTATCTTCAGTTCCCGAGGAAGCGCGTTACTTAGCGTTGAATAAAAATCCATTATTGCTTAATAAAAGTCGCTTTAAATCACGTGTTCATCGGCCCGCTTATATTGATCATATTGGGGTGAAAGCATTTGATGTAAAAGGCAAGGTTGTAGGCGAACATCGCTTTATCGGTCTGTATGCATCCGTTATTTATAATCATAGTGTCATGGATATTCCTCTGATCAATGAGAAAGTTAAACGTATTATGGATAATTCGGATCTTTCTGCTGGATCGCATGCTTATAAAGCGCTGTTGAATTTTATTGAAACCTACCCGCGTGATGACTTAATTCAGGCCAGCGAAGATGAACTTCTAGAAACGGGCATTGCAGTGTTCCAGATCCAAGAACGCGATCAAGTGAAATTATTCGTGAGACGTGATATCTACGGTCGGTTTTATTCTTGTTTGGTTTACACAACCAAAGAGCGTTTCAACACTAGTTTTCGTCAGAAAACCCAAGCAATTCTCAAAGAATATTTTTCTGGAGTTGGAGACGTTGAGTTCTCGACTTATTTCACCGAAGGTGCACTGGCTAGAACGCACTATTTAGTGCGTGTTGAAGCGCCCCGTGATGACATCAACTTGGCTGAATTGGAGCAAAATTTGATTGAAGCCGCGCGCTCTTGGGATGATAAATTATCCGATTCATTAATTGCGAACTTTGGGGAAGACGAAGCGCATCGTTTAATTCGCAAGTATCAAGCTGCATTTCCTCGTTCATTTAAAGAATCAGTCATGCCGGGCTCAGCTGTTGCTGATATTAGCCAGTTAGAGCAACTTCATTCTGAGGAAGAATTGGGGATGCTATTGTATCGCCCTCAAGAGCAAAAACGCAGCAGCAATCAAGTTAATCTCAAATTATTTCATCTTGGAGCTCCGTTATTTTTATCTGATATTTTGCCGATGTTAGAAAATATGGGACTACGTGTGATTGGTGAGTCACCTTATCGAATTCATACTGTTGAGGAGCAAACGTATTGGATTTTAGAATTTGCGATGTGTTATGTCGGCGATGGTGAGCTAGAACTGGATAAATATCGAGATAATTTCCAACAAGCATTTGCAGGAATATGGCGTGGCACCATAGAAAGTGATGGATTTAACCGACTAGTTCTGCAGGCTGGCTTAACTGGTCGAAACGTCACGATTTTGCGTTCATATGCTAAATATATGCGGCAAATTGGGGTTAAATTTAGCCAACAATATATGGAAGAAGCACTCTCGCGCTATCCGCATATTGCAGCGATGTTGGTCCAACTGTTTCAGTCCCGTTTTGCGTTGGATTTACGAGATAGTGCACAAGAAGAATTGCTTAGTCAGTCGATTATTGATTCTTTAGAGCGAGTTGATAATCTAGATGATGACCGCATTATTCGTCGCTTCCTTGAATTAATTCAAGCAACTATTCGAACCAACTATTATCGCTACAATCAGATGCGCGATTACATCTCATTTAAATTTCTACCAGAACACATTAGTGAAATGCCGGAGCCCAAACCACATTTTGAGATCTTTGTCTATTCTCCGCGGGTGGAAGGTGTGCATTTGCGAGGTGGGAAAGTGGCTCGTGGTGGATTGCGCTGGTCAGATCGACGTGAAGATTTTCGCACTGAGATCCTAGGGTTAATGAAAGCGCAACAAGTTAAAAATACGGTCATTGTACCCGTGGGGGCCAAAGGAGGGTTTGTTTGTAAGCAACTCCCCGCGATAACCGATCGAGATGCTTGGCTTAGCGAGGGGCAGAACTGTTATCGAATCTTTATTCGAGGATTGCTTGATATAACTGACAATATTCTTGATGGGGAAATTATTTCGCCTGAAGATGTGATTCGTCATGATGAAGACGACCCTTATTTAGTCGTTGCTGCAGATAAAGGAACCGCGACATTTTCTGATATTGCCAATGAAATTAGTGCCCAGTATCAATTTTGGTTGGGTGATGCGTTCGCCTCAGGTGGCAGTCATGGTTATGATCATAAAGGAATGGGCATTACTGCAAAAGGGGCATGGGAGTCCGTTCAACGTCATTTTAAAGAGTTGGGTAAAAACTGCCAGCTGGAACCCTTTAGTTGTATTGGGATTGGCGATATGGCGGGCGATGTGTTTGGCAACGGAATGTTATTGTCAGAGCAAACGCAATTGATAGCGGCCTTTAACCACATGCATATTTTTATCGACCCAACTCCCGATACGGCGGCCTCATATCAAGAACGAAAACGACTTTTTGATAAACCTCGTTCAAGCTGGGATGACTATGATCGCTCGTTAATTTCCAAAGGTGGAGGATTATTTTTACGCTCAGCTAAATCCATTCCTTTGAGCGTAGAGATGCGTCAGATATTGGCTACAGATGCAAAACGTCTCGCGCCCAATGAATTGATCAAAGTGATTCTCAAAGCACCTGTTGATTTACTTTGGAATGGTGGTATTGGGACTTATGTGAAAGCGACTCATGAGACTGATCTAGAAGTGGGGGATCGCGCCAATGATCCCGTTCGTATTAATGGCGCTGAGTTGGGTGCGAAAATTGTGGGCGAAGGGGGAAATCTAGGATGTACCCAGCAAGGGCGGATTGAATTTGCGACCCATGGCGGTCAGATTAATACCGATTTTACTGATAATGTGGGTGGGGTCGATTGCTCCGATAACGAAGTCAATATTAAGATTTTACTCAATTCATTAGTCCGTAAGGGGGATCTCACTGAGAAGCAACGCAATGAAATTCTAACCCAAATGACCGATGATATCTCAACGATTGTTTTGCGCCATGCTTATCGCCAAGGGCAAAGTATTAGTATTACAGAATCTCTAGGGCAGGGGGTTGGTAAAGAGAATATCCGCTTTATCCACTCACTAGAGCGTCAGGGCTGGCTAGATCGCACTTTGGAGAACTTACCATCCGATGATGAACTTAGCGAACGAATTGCTACTAAAATTGGTTTAACACGCCCTGAGATGGCTATCTTGGTAGCCTATGCGAAGATGGTACTCAAACAGCAATTTAATACGCCAGAGTTGACTGAAGACGAGTATTTCCAGCAAGTATTAGTGCAATCATTCCCTCCATTATTGCAAGAGCGTTATCGCGATGCCATGGACGAACATCCACTTCGCTCAGAGATTATTGCCACCCGATTAGCCAATCAGATAGTCGATGATATGGGTTTTAATTTTGTGGCTCGATTGCAAGATGATACTGGGGCTAGCGCTGCTGAAATTTGCATTTGTTATGTTATGAGCCGCGAAATTTTTGGAATTCAACACCTGTTTGAGCAGCTTGAAGCTTTAGATAATCAAGTTGATGCACAAGTACAACTCGATTTAATGGGGAAAGTTCGCCGGTTGATGCGTCGTGCGGTGCGCCGTTTTTTACGCCAGCGTAACCGTAAGTTAACGATCGATGAGCAGGTCGCCCGCTATCAACCGGTCTATCAAACTTTAATCAATTCTCTTGATGATGCACTTGTTCCAGAAGAGGTCACTGAAATTCAAGATAACGTTGATCTATGGGCATTGGCAGGGGTTCCTGTAGAGGTTGCTCGGCGAGTGGCTGAACTGAGCTCTATCTTTGCGTGCCTCGATATTGCTGAAATAAGTGAACAAGTAGATAGCACCGCATTTTATGTTGCTGATCTCTACTTTAGTTTAGGGGCAAAAATGGGGTTACATTGGTTCTTGAATCAGATTCTGACTCAGCCTGTTGATAATCATTGGCAAGCATTAGCACGTGCGTCATTTCGTGAAGAGCTAGATTGGCAACAACGCGTATTGGTAACTCATTCTATTCGCTGGTTAGAGCAGGAGAAATTGGATGCTGATCCTGGCGTTGATGAATGGATGCTTGCTCATAGCCAATTAATTGAACGTTGGCAGCATATGTTGGCTGATTTTAAGACATCCACTACCCATGAATTTGCTAAATTTTCAGTATTGTTGCGTGAACTCAATTTATTGAATTTAAACTGCGCCGATTTAGGGTAGACTATTCCCCCCGAAGCCCCGCGTCTTCGGGGGGGTGACCTAAGGGAGTTCTAATGTATTATCCATTGGCAAAAAGTTTGCTGTTTCAACTCGCACCTGAGCGTGCTCATGATGCTATTATTTCGCTTTTTAAAACTACAGGCTGTACTCCATTAAGCTACCTGTATCGGCGTAATATTGTTCATGACCCCATTAATGTTATGGGGATCAGCTTTCCTAATCCTGTGGGATTAGCTGCAGGACTCGATAAAAATGGTGAATGTTTAGACGCATTTGCTGCAATGGGATTTGGTTTTCTAGAGGTTGGAACCGTTACGCCAAAACCTCAAGAGGGAAACGAAAAACCTCGGTTATTCCGATTATTAGATGCTGAAGGCATTATTAATCGCATGGGGTTTAATAATAAAGGGATCGATTATCTGATCGAACAGATCAAAAAATCTAATTTTAAAGGTGTTTTAGGCATTAATATTGGCAAAAATTTCACTACGCCAGTTGAACAGGGCAAAGATGATTATTTAATTTGTCTAGAAAAAGCCTACCCATATGCATCTTATATCGCGGTAAATATTTCAAGTCCGAACACGCCAGGACTGCGGACGTTGCAGTATGGCGATGCCTTGGATGATTTATTGAATAGCTTGGTTCAACGCCGACAGCAGTTAGCTGAACAACATGGAAAATATAAACCATTGGTTGTTAAAATCGCGCCTGATCTTAGCGATCAAGAAATTGAACAGATTGCCAATAGCCTCATTAAATATAAAATTGATGGTGTCATCGCAACCAATACTACGATTGATCGTACCATGGTAGAAGGGATGCGCTATGCAAATGAACAAGGTGGATTGAGTGGTCGGCCGCTACAATCGACATCAACACAGGTTATAAAAAAATTGCATGGTTATCTCTGTGATCAAGTGCCTATTATCGGTGTGGGTGGAATTGATTCGGCAATGGCAGCTAAAGAAAAAGTCATGGCCGGTGCGAAGCTGATTCAAATATATAGTGGATTTATCTATCGAGGACCCGAATTAATTCAGCAGATTAATCAGGCAATTTAAATTTTTGGTTGAATCTTTTATTAAAATGCCATATACCTAATACATATGCTTAATAAAGGTTAGGATATGTTATTGCACCCTAATAAAACTTGGCGATGGTTTTATGATCCAACGTTGCAGCGGATGACATTGCTACTTGGGGAGCAAATGCAGTTCGTCAGTGAGCTTGATGGGCGTAAGATGAGTCTGGCTGCCCAGCGAGCAGGTGAATTTACGTGTGACCAAACGCAGCGCTATCTTCAGCTTCTCGATGTCTTACAGGGATTTAATTGGCCTGACCCCATCAAGGTTCAGACTGCGTTAAATGCATTAGCGCTTGCTGAGTATCACAAACCCGTGATGCCACAAAGCTGGTTTTTCGAACAAGGCAGTCAGATGCAACCTTGCGAATTTGCAGAAGTTGTTTCTCTGAAAACACAATGCGGACTGGCTCGGTTCATCGTGCTTGATGTGGAACCAACTACAGCGCTTTGTATGTGTTTAGAAAAAGAACTGGTTTTAGGCGCAGCTAAAACAATGCACTGCTTTGAAGTCATCAAAGTGATGCGTGATCGGTTGGTGGAGGATGAGCCCCCAAAGGTGTTCGCTCAGGCCGTGTAGTCTACCAACGCTACGGGTCTATTCATTATTAACGGATATTTGATTTAAAAAAGCCCTAACAAAATTGTTAGGGCTTTTTACTGTTAATGGCTATTTTTTAGATTCTAAGGTGCACTACTAGTTAAATTGCATGTTGGACTTTTTGGCTTGGGATGTTCCAATTTGCATAACGACGACTTAACCGCGAAAAGCGAATCAGCAGCAGTATTGCGGAACAACCTAGTCCGAACATAAATGCCAGCCAAAAACCTGTCGCCCCCATGGGCTTTTTCGTGAGCCAGTCAGTTAGACCGAGAATACATCCACTGCCGAGTCCAATTGGCCAATAACTAATCAGTGTGATCCATAATACACTACGCGTATCTTGATAACCGCGAAGAATACCAGCTGTGACTACCTGCAATGCATCAAAAATTTGAAATGCAGCGCCGATAAGTAATAAATGAATAGCTACTATTTGTACCTGCGGATCTTGACTATAAAAATGGACAATATTAGGTCTAAAAATTAGCGTGAGCGAAGCTGTAAACATTGCTACGATTAAGCATAAACCTAGCCCAAGTAAACCAACACGACGGGCATCAACTAGGCGGCGCTCACCGAGTAGCTGTCCGACCCGAATGGTTAATGTGATCCCTATACTCAAAGGCACCATAAACACAACGCTGACGACGTTTAAGGCCACTTGGTGCCCTGCGATGGTTGTTGGACCAAACGGTGTCATTAATAATGTGATTGCAGAAAACAAACTGATTTCAAAGAAAATAGAAAACGCGATCGGTAATCCTAAGCATAAAATCGCGTAGATACGATCCCATCGTGGCCAAAATTGAATCTGAAATAGCTGCAAATAACGATATCGTTTACAACTGTATACATATCCACCCAGCCCCAATGCCATAAAGGTAAACACCAATGCTGTCGCTAACCCACATCCAGCACCACCAAGGCGGGGGAGACCAAACAATCCGTGTATAAAGATGTAGTTAGCTGGAATATTAAGCAATAACCCTAATATACCAAACATCATGATCACACGGGTATTGCCCATACCTTCATTTAGACCTCGCCAAGCTTGATAGAAGCATCCGCCAAATATACCAAAAGACATAAAGTGGATATAGCGGCTGGCTAACGCAATAAGATGCTGATCTTGGCTCATCATCGCTGCAACACGACCGAGTTGCGTTGCGATGGCAAATCCGAATAGACTCAAAAAGAACGCTAACCATAATGACTGCATCATGTTTCGACGTATATAGCGATAACGCTTGGCACCAAAATGGTTGGCAATAATAGGTGTGACAGCTAACAACACCCCCTGACAAAAAAATACCAGTGGCATGATCAAGCTTCCACCCAGCGCTACGGCAGCTAAATCGGTCGCACTAACTTGGCCAGCCATTAACGTATCAACAACGCTCATCCCAATCATGATAAGCTGGGTGATTAACACTGGAAATGCGAGGCGAACTAAACGAAACGCTTCATTTTGAATAAATGACTTCATATGAAAATATAAAACTGGCTAGAAATAGACCGCAGAGAGTAACGTGTTTAGTGCTAAAAAACACCTTTTATGGTCTATTAACTGCCATTATCAAAACCAACGCAGTGATTTGCTCGTAAAACCTAGAGTTATATCACGACCTTATTTGAGTTTATAGTGTGGTTCAGATAATATTAGCGGTCGCCGCTCGATGGTAACGAGCGGGACATATTTTTATTTAGTTTTACCCCATAAATTCATATTTGCATGTGATGTTTGGTAGGCATCACCACTGTAATTTAAGGAATCGTTATGCCAGTTATTACTCTTCCTGATGGTAGTCAACGTCAATTTGAGAAACCTGTTTCTATTGCTGAAATTGCCGCCGATATTGGAACCGGTCTTGCAAAAGCTTGCATCGCTGGACGTATCAATGGTCAACGTGTTGATGCGTGTGAAGTAATCAGCACCGATGCTAACATCGCGATCATCACGTCTAAGGACGACGATGGCTTAGAAATTATCCGCCATTCTTGTGCTCATCTGTTGGGACACGCAATTAAGCAGCTGTGGCCAGATGTAAAAATGGCGATTGGTCCAACCATCGATAATGGGTTTTATTATGATGTGGACTTAGAGCATTCGCTGACTCAGGAAGATCTGGATGCTTTAGAAAATCGAATGCATGAGTTGGCCAAAACCAACTATGACGTTATCAAGGAAAAGGTTTCTGTCGACGAGGCAAAACGTGTTTTCCAAGAACGTGGTGAGACATATAAACTCGAGGTCATTGAGGGGATTGATCCAAGTGATCGCCCAGGGTTGTATCATCACCAAGAATATATCGATATGTGTCGTGGCCCTCATGTGCCTAATATGCGTTTTTGTCAGCACTTTAAACTGATGAAAATTGCAGGTGCGTACTGGCGTGGCGATAGTAACAATAAAATGTTGCAGCGTATTTACGGCACTGCTTGGGCCGATAAGAAACAACTTAAAGCTTATTTAAACCGCTTAGAAGAAGCAGCTAAACGTGATCATCGTAAAATTGGCAAAGCGCTAGACTTATTTCATTGGCAAGAAGAAGCACCTGGAATGGTTTTTTGGCATAATGACGGTTGGACTATTTTTCGTGAATTGGAAAATTTTGTTCGTGAAAAGCTTCACCAATACCACTATCAAGAAGTCAAAGGGCCATTTATGATGGACCGGGTTTTGTGGGAAAAGTCAGGCCATTGGGACAAGTATGCTGAAAACATGTTCACAACATCTTCAGAGAATCGTGAGTATGCGATTAAACCAATGAACTGCCCAGGACATATACAAATTTTTAATCAAGGGCTAAAATCATATCGTGATTTACCACTGAGAATGGCTGAATTTGGCTGTTGCCATCGTAATGAACCATCAGGTTCGCTGCACGGGCTAATGCGCGTGCGTGGTTTTACTCAAGATGATGCACATATCTTTTGTACAGAAGCGCAGATCCAAGACGAAGTATCAGCATGTATCAAAATGGTTTATGACATGTACTCGACTTTTGGATTTGAGAAAATTGTCGTGAAATTATCTACTCGCCCAGAAAAACGTGTGGGTAGTGATGAAACTTGGGACAAAGCTGAAGAGGCGTTAAAAAAAGCGCTAGCGCATAATCAGTTGGATTATGACATTCAACCGGGTGAGGGGGCTTTCTATGGTCCTAAAATTGAATTTACACTGTATGATTGTCTGGACAGGGCATGGCAGTGTGGTACAATCCAACTGGATTTCTCAATGCCTGAGCGTCTTGGCGCATCATATGTCGCGGAAGACAATGAACGCAAGATACCCGTAATGATTCATCGCGCTATTCTCGGTTCCCTAGAGCGTTTTTTTGGTATTTTAACTGAAGAGTATGCTGGCTTATTTCCGTTATGGTTGGCACCCACTCAAGCGGTTGTTATGAATATTACCGATAAACAAGCTGATTTTGTGAATGAAACCGTGGCACAACTCAATAATGCTGGAATTAGAGCCAGTGCGGACTTGAGAAACGAGAAAATAGGCTTTAAAATCCGAGAACATACTCTTAAACGGGTGCCGTACTTATTGGTCGTCGGCGACAAAGAAGTCGAGACTCAAGAAGTCGCTATCCGTACTCGCAAGGGTGTTGATCTTGGCAAAATGAAGATCGCAGATCTGATTACTAAATTACGTGCTGAAATTGACACTCGTGTTACAGCAACGTTGGAGGAATAGATTATAAAAGGTGGAAGAAGAGGTCAGCAAAAAGTTGTTCGACCAAATAAAATTAACCGTGAAATTCGAGTACCTGAAGTCCGATTAATTGGATTTGATGGTGAACAGGCTGGAGTTGTAACGATAGAAGAAGCTTTGGAACAGGCCTCTCAGTCAGGTGTAGACTTGGTGGAGATTAGCCCTAATGCGGAGCCGCCTGTTTGCCGGGTCATGGATTACGGGAAATTCCTCTACGAAAAAAGTAAATCAGCCAAAGAGCAGAAGAAGAAGCAAAAGCAGATTCAGGTTAAGGAAATTAAATTCCGACCTGGGACTGATGAAGGCGATTATCAGGTAAAACTACGCAACCTGATTCGCTTTATTGAAGAGGGCAATAAGGCCAAAGTGACCTTGCGTTTCCGTGGTCGCGAAATGGCTCATCAGCGGTTAGGTTTTGATCTCCTCAATCGTATTAAAGACGATTTAGAAGAGTTAGCTGTTGTTGAAGCGTTTCCGAAGATGGAAGGTCGCCAGGCAGTGATGGTCCTTGCTTCTAAGAAGAAGTAGCTAAGGCTTTCAAGTAATATAACTTAGCCACACAATGTGTGGCTGAGTTTGTTCGCCTTGCTGCATATTATTAATCACAATGCGGAGTGCATGAAAATGCCAAAAATGAAAACTGACCGGGGTGCTGCAAAGCGCTTCAAAAAAACCGGTTCCGGTGGTTTTAAATGTAAACAAGCTGGTCTGCGTCATATTCTGACTAAGCGTCGTACCAAAGTTAAACGTCAATTGCGTGCTAAAAGTATGGTTGCAAAATCCGATGTTGCAGCTGTTGTCCGCATGTTGCCGTACGCTTAAGTTAGAGGAGAGAACAGATGGCAAGAGTTAAACGTGGTGTAACTGCCCGTGCGCGTCACAAAAAGGTTCTGAGTCAAGCCAAAGGTTATTATGGAGCTCGTTCACGTGTTTATCGTGTTGCATTCCAAGCTGTAATCAAAGCTGGTCAATATGCATATCGTGACCGCCGTCAGCGTAAACGTCAATTCCGTCAGCTTTGGATTGCTCGTATCAATGCTGCAGCTCGTCAAAATGGCCTGTCTTATAGCCGTTTTATTGATGGTCTGAAAAAAGCATCTATCGAGATTGATCGTAAGATCCTGGCCGACATCGCTGTATTCGACAAAATTGCATTTGCTGCTTTAGTAGAAAAAGCTAAAAGCGTACTGTAATTTTAGAGAATTTATGAGAGCCCAGCCTAGTGCTGGGCTTTTTTATGTCTGAATATGTTGATAATTAGCGACTTTTACGCTCATCACCTAGCCATTTTAAAGACTTTCCTTTACTATTTATCTTTCATATTTTATTAATCGCTCAATCCATTGCGAAGCGGGATAGAGGAACTCATGCAACAACTCGAAGCGCTGATCGCTCAGGCCCTTTTACAGCTAGGGCAAGCTGACGATCTAGCTGCGCTGGACGCTGTCCGCGTTGAATTTTTAGGAAAAAAAGGTTTGATGACTCAGCAGATGCAAACACTTGGGAAACTAAGTGCTGAGCAGCGGCCTGCAGCTGGTCAAGCTATTAATCAAGCGAAACAAACTATTACGCAAGCTATCAATGATAAGCGTGGTGCGATACAAGATGCTGCTTTAAACGCCAAATTAGTGGGTGAGAGTATTGATGTCAGCTTACCAGGGCGTCAAGCTCAATCAGGGGGCTTGCATCCGGTCACTCGAACAATTGAGCGTATTGAGCAATATTTTGGACAATTAGGTTTTACTACACGCCATGGCCCAGAAGTTGAAGATGATTATCATAACTTTGATGCGCTGAACATTCCTAAGCACCATCCAGCTCGCGCTGATCATGATACCTTCTATTTTAACCCTGAGTTAGTTTTGCGCACGCAAACCTCTGGTGTGCAAATTCGAACGATGGAAGTGGAAAAACCACCGATCCGGATCATCTCCCCTGGACGGGTGTACCGCAATGACTATGATCAGACTCATACTCCCATGTTTCACCAAGTTGAAGGTTTGATGGTTGATACGGATGTACGCTTTACCGAACTTAAAGGTGTTTTGTATGACTTTCTTCAAAACTTTTTTGAGGCTGATCTAAAAATTCGCTTCCGACCGTCTTATTTTCCATTTACTGAGACTTCAGCAGAAGTAGATATATTGGGCCAAAATGGCTGGTTGGAAGTCCTTGGTTGCGGCATGGTCCACCCAAATGTGCTCACATCTGTGGGCATTGACCCAGAACAATATACTGGGTTTGCATTTGGAATGGGCGTTGAACGCTTGACGATGCTTCGTTACGGCGTTAACGATCTGCGGGCTTTCTTTGAAAATGATCTGCGTTTTCTGAAGCAATTCAACTAGGAATAGGGTAATGAAATTTAGTGAAGCTTGGTTGCGCGAATGGGTTAATCCGCAAATCGACTCAAATGCGTTGTGTGAACAAGTGACAATGGCGGGCTTAGAAGTTGATGAAGTATCACCTGTCGCGGGGTCATTTAGTGGCGTCATTGTCGGTGAAGTCGTTCATTGTGAACAACATCCTGATGCTGACAAACTGCGCGTTACTCAGGTAAATGTGGGTAACGATGAGCTTATTTCTATTGTTTGCGGTGCACCAAATTGTCGTCAAGGTTTAAAAGTTGCGGTTGCAATGGTTGGCGCAATCTTACCGGGCGATTTTAAAATTAAAAAAGCAAAGCTGCGCGGTCAACCCTCATTCGGTATGCTATGTAGTGCTAGGGAATTAGAAATAAGTGATGACCATGATGGTATTATCGAGTTAGCTGTTGATGCGCCAGTGGGCAAAGATTTACGCGATTACCTAATGCTCAATGATCAATCGATTGATATTGATCTTACGCCAAATCGTGCTGACTGTCTTAGTATTGCCGGGGTTGCTCGAGAAGTAGGAGTACTGAACAATATTGATGTCATTGAACCCGAAATTTCAGGTGTTGATAGTAAGTCTGCCCGCCAAGTTGGGGTTGTTGTCTCTGCAAAAGATGCTTGTCCTCGCTATTTAGGGCGAGTCATCGAAGGGATCGATATGACAGCAACCACACCGTTGTGGATGGCTGAAAAATTGCGACGAGGCGGAATTCGTTCAATTGACCCAATTGTTGATATTACTAATTATATACTCCTTGAGTTAGGGCAGCCCTTGCACGCCTTTGATGCAGATAAATTATCAGGTGGTATTGATATTCGTTTAGCAAAAAATGGTGAGAAGCTTGTCACCTTGGACGAGCAAACAATTGAATTAAGCGATAATACACTGGTGATCGCAGACCAAAAAGGACCCATTGCTTTGGCAGGTATTTTTGGTGGTCAGGCAACCGGTATCAGTGAGAAAACGACAACGATTTTCTTGGAAAGTGCCTTCTTTTCACCACTGGCTATTACAGGGCGTGCTCGTCAGTATGGCTTGCATACTGACGCATCTCATCGCTTTGAACGTGGCGTAGACTGGCAATTACAAGAGCGCGCTTTAGATCGTGCCAGTGGGCTCATATTAGCTATATGTGGTGGTCTAGCCGGCGATGTGAACGTTGCCGAGGCCCCTGAACACCTTCCTAAGCCGCAATCGATTATTCTTCGCCATTCTCGTTTAGAGCGTTTTATTGGACAAGCTTTTGAACGTACTCAAGTGACAGAAATATTAACTCGACTAGGACTGCATGTTGTAGAAATAGATTCGGGTTGGAATGTCGTTGCGCCTAGCTATCGCTTTGATCTCGAGATTGAGCAAGATCTTATTGAAGAAGTTGCTCGGATTTATGGTTACAACTCGATTCCTAATAAAGCGCCAGTCGCTCATTTAACAATGTCTGCAGTGCCTGAGTCGAAATTGTCACTAAGTCGGCTTCGTCATATCTTAGTCGATCGAGATTACCAAGAAGCAATTACTTATAGTTTTGTGGATCCTAAAAAACAACAGTTACTGCATCCACAACAAGAGACCATGGATTTACCTAATCCTATATCATCAGATATGTCTCAGATGCGCTTGAGTCTTTGGACTGGATTGCTAGATGTGCTTTCTTATAACCAGAAGCGTCAGCAGAGTCGTATTCGCTTATTTGAAACGGGCCTACGTTTTGTCCCTGATAGATCATCGCCATTGAATGTACGTCAAGAGCAGATGGTGGCAGGGGTTATTTGTGGGCTATCTAGTGCTGAAAATTGGCATGGCAATACTCGTGACGTTGATTTTTTCGATGTGAAGGGTGATGTTGAAGTACTGATTGCATCGACAGGTTGTTCAGCAGAATTTGACTTTGTTAAAGCTGAAAATCCAGCGTTACATCCGGGTCAATCGGCAAAAATTTTACGCAATAATGAAACAGTGGGTTGGATAGGGGCAATTCACCCAAAATTTGAAAAAACATTTGGATTGAGTGGCCGAGTTTTTTTGTTTGAACTGACAGCAGAGGCTCTCACTCAAGCTGTTATTCCTCAAGCAAAACTAGTTTCTAAGTTCCCTGCGAACCGTCGAGATATCGCAATTGTTGTTGAACAATCGATTAATGCCGCAGATTTGATAAAATCTGTTTGGAAAAATGGCACAAATCAATTAGTTGGCGTAAACTTGTTTGATGTATACCAAGGTAAAGGTGTTACTGAAGGGAAGAAAAGCATTGCGCTGAGTCTGACATTACAGGATACCTCGCATACCTTGGAAGAAGGTGAGATTGTTACAATAGTTGATAACATTGTTGCTGCACTCAAGTCCGAATTCGATGCATCCTTGAGGGATTAAATATGGCACTAACTAAGGCTGACCTGGCAGAGAGTCTCTTTGATCGGTTGGGGTTTAGTAAAAAAGAATCAAAAGATGTTGTTGAGGCTTTTTTTGAGGAAATCCGTATAGCATTAGAATCTGGGGAACAAGTTAAAGTTTCAGGGTTCGGGAATTTTGACCTTCGTGAGAAGAGTCAACGTCCTGGCCGAAATCCTAAAACTGGCGAAGATATTCCTATCAGTGCTAGACGAGTTGTTACGTTTCGACCTGGTCAGAAGTTAAAAAGCCGAGTAGAACACGCAGAACCTAAGTCGGATTGAATCATTCGCAGTTTTCGACACTCCTAATTGGCCTCTTCATAAGAGGGGCCAATTATTCGTTCTAGTTAATTTTCTATAAAACAGATTCCCATGAATAGTTTCAGTAGTAAATTGAAACTAAAGAAGCTCTATCCATTACAGCCGCTGTTATATCCCATTTACCCCCTATCTATTTGATAAAGACAATATAGTATTATTGCCCGATTGTGTATAAACGCAAGAATAAGACAGACTGCAGCATATTTTATGAATGAATTTAGCGGTTATACTAGAAATTATTGTGATAACACGGTAGGTTAACGTGTTGATGTTGAAATGATTTGGGTTAGGTTATGTTGCAAGCCACCAGTAAAACTATTTGTAGTATCAAACCTCTTCAAGAGGAGTGGTGTGGACATCTCTATGATCGGTTTGCCCATTCGTCATTATTTCTATCTAAATGTGATAATCCTGATAATTACCACCAACAATTGCTTGAGAACACGGAAAGTTGGATTGCTTTACGAGAGCAAAAAATTATTGGTTTTATCTGTATGAATTGGAAATCTGATTTTCCGCCTTTTCAAGAAGCTAATATTCCCGAAATCACGACCTTGATTGTTCTTCCCGAAATGCGAAATCAAGGCGTGGCCACCGCGCTAATCAGCCGGATTGAGCTTAAAGCTCTTCGAGCATGTCGCCGTATTGGCATCGGAGTGTCATTGTCACCAGCCTATCAAGGCATCCAACAGCTGTGTGCCAAACGTGGATTCTCACCAAGTTCCTACGGCCTATTTTATAGAAAACAACCTGTCGAACATAATCAACAGGTTGCTATTAGTGAAGATTTACAAATGTATTATATGAAGCAACGTCTATAGTTTAAACACACTAATGTCTTTACGAATTCTTTCACTGATCTCAGAAAGAATTTCAGCTTGTTTAGCCCCATTTTGCGCGGTTTGACTGAGCTGTTCTGATACGACATTAATATTTGTTGTATTTTCATTAATTTCCGCCGTTACGGATGTCTGCTCTTCTGCTGCGGTTGCTATTTGAGTTGCCATTTCATTGATTGTTTCAATTGCTTGACGAATATCGATGAAGCTTTGTTTTGCCGCATCGCTGTCGGTGACACTCTTTTGCGCCGTACTGTGGCTGCTGTTCATCTGATTGACTGCATTTTCTGTTGCTCCTTGCAGTACATTGATCATATTACGAATTTCTTCTGTAGATAAATGAGTTCGTTGAGATAACGAACGAACTTCATCCGCTACCACTGCAAAGCCACGACCTTGCTCACCCGCGCGCGCAGCCTCAATTGCTGCATTTAGTGCTAGTAAATTCGTCTGTTCGGCAATCGCTGAGATTGTCGATAGAATTGAGCCTATCTCTTGCACGTGTTTGTCTAATTCACTAATCGCTGATGAAGTTTCTTGGATTTCATTAGCCAATAAATTAATACTTTCTTGGCTTTTGTTTACTTGAACAAGCCCTGTTTGACTTAGATGTACAGCATCGTCTGATGTACTTGCTGTGTGGGCTGCATTATTGGCAATTTCCTGTGTTGCTGCTGTCATTTGGTGTACAGCAGTGGCAACTAGCGTCACCTCTTGTTGTTGATGTTGGACACGTTGCGCGCTCGCATCAGAGAGTTGGTGAGCATTTTTTGCCTCATCAACTAAGTTGTCGCCAGCGCTTCGCAAGCGGCTAATGATCCCATGTAAATATTCAACGAATGTATTAAAATTACGAGCTAGATCACCAATTTCATCTTGTGATGTAGTCTGGATCCGTAGCGTTAGATCACCATTACCACTTGCAATATTGGCAAGTCCCTCTGAAACTTGGCGTAGGTCTTTAAATAACCACCGAATTAAAATCGTAGCGAAAAAAATGCTTAGCAACAAGAGAGTAGCGGCAACCAATATTGTTTTCCATAACAACTGATTGATAGGCGCATATAGGATCTGTTTATTCATGACAAATCCTAAAATCCAGTTGGTATTCGGGATGGCATCTAAATAAACAAGTGTCTTTTTCCCTGCAATGGTTAGATCATGTAGACTGGGGTGGCCATCGAGTGAGGAAAGTGTTTGTGTACTAAAGAAGGGGCTTAATTTCTGTGGCGATTTAGTGATCATCGATTTATCTCTATAAGCGGCTATTGCGTCACGCTTATCCAGTAACAAAGCAAAACCACCCCCTTGAATTTTGAGATTTAAAACTTTATCAATGATTTTGTCCATATAAAAAAGCCCACCAATAGCTCCCCGATATTGGCCATCAACGATCAACGGATAGACAAACGTAATCGCCAATTTATTACCTGTCACAGCGACATAGGGTATTGTGGTCAAAGGTTTTTGTAGGTCTTTTGCTGACTTATACCAGCTCCGAACACGTGGATCATACCCTTTTTTATCTAAGCTGGGATTATCGCGATACATTGTTCCATCATTTAATCCCACAAACGTTAGAGCAAAACTGCCACTGGTTTTTGCTTGATTGAGATATCGGAGCGTTGTTTGATGATTGAGCACAGGGGCGCTTTTTAGTTCTGCATCGAGTTGTGTTGCTAAAGCAGCCATCGTTTGTTGACGATCTTCAGCCCATGTTGATAGGTATAGGATAAATGCTTGTGCTTGGGCATTACTTTCAGAGCGGATTGATTCTTCACGTGAAGTAGCTAATTGTGAGTATGCAAGATAACCGAAACAAAGCGAAATAACAGTTAACAATAGTATGGTGATAGTGATCAGTTTCACTTGTAGTGATAACTTCATCGTTCATATACTCCTATTGGACAGCTAGAGCTTAGTATAGATGTAACTGATGAGTTATCGGCAGAGAAGAGAAATAAATAAAACAGTTGAGAACAAATTTGCGAACGAGGGCATCTTTCACAGATGCCCTCAATATTGATATTTTAGTGATTCAAGATCTGACTCAAGAATAGCTTGGTTCGGTCTGAGATTGGATTTTCAAAGAAATCGTGAGGATTATTTTGTTCAATAATTTCACCGCGATCCATGAAAATAACTCGGTCGGCGACTTGTTTAGCAAACCCCATTTCATGGGTCACACATAACATCGTCATTCCTTCTTCAGCTAACTCAACCATAACGTCGAGTACTTCTCGCACCATTTCGGGATCAAGTGCTGAAGTTGGTTCATCAAACAACATAATTGATGGATTCATACACAAACTACGTGCAATGGCGACGCGCTGCTGCTGTCCCCCGGATAACTGTCCCGGGTATTTGAGCGCTTGTTCTGGAATTTTAACCCGCTCTAGGTATCGCATGGCAATTTCTTCGGCTTCTCTTTTTGGCGTATGTTTGACCCAAATCGGTGCTAAGCAACAGTTTTGTAATACCGTTAAATGAGGAAATAGATTGAAATGTTGAAAGCACATTCCTACGTTTCTGCGTACATATTCAATATTTTTTAAGTCATTTGTTAAGGGCGTTCCGTTAACGATAATTGTTCCAGCCTGATGCTCTTCCAAGTGGTTAATGCAGCGAATCATTGTTGACTTACCTGAACCGGAAGGGCCACAGATGACAATTCGTTCTCCACGAGTTACATTGAGATCAATATCCTTGAGGACATGAAACTCCCCATACCACTTATTCATCTTGTCTAGTTTAATGACTGTTTCGCCTTCGGCGAGATTTAAAGATTGTTCCGTCATTCTTATAATCCTTAATTTTTATGGCCAGTATGCAACTTGTTCTCGATATAGATCGAGTATCGAGAAATGCCAAAGCAAAATAGCCAAAATACAAAGGCGATAAATACATACATTTCAATAGAAAAACCTAACCATTTAGGATCTGACATTGCAGATTGACCAATAGCTAGTAGATCAAAGATCCCAATAATCAACACTAGACTTGTGTCTTTAAAGAGAGATATAAAGGTGTTGACGATCGATGGAATCGTGATTTTTAACGCTTGGGGTAAAATGATAAACAGCATTGATTTCCAGTAGTTTAATGCTAATGCTTCTGCTGCTTCATATTGACCTTTGGGTATTGCTTGTAGCCCACCGCGAATGACCTCTGCCATATAGGCGGAATAGAACATCGTGATCCCAATCATGGCACGAAGCAACTTATCAAAGTTAATCTCTGTCGTCATAAATAGAGGTAACATCACAGATGCCATAAATAACACGGTGATCAATGGAACAGCACGCCAGAATTCAATATAGATGGTACTGAAAGCCCGAATCACTGGCATTTTCGAACGTCTTCCTAAGGCTAATACCGTCCCAAAGGGTAATGAGATGACGATCCCTGCGACAGCCAAGACTAAAGTGACAAGCAGACCACCCCACAAACTAGTGTCAATGACACTGAGGCCGAAAAAGCCACCATGCAGTAAAACGACGGCAATAAAGGGGTAAATAAATAATGCAAATAAACCGACCCATAGCTTGTGTGGTAGCTTAGGGATCGCTAGCCACGTGATTAATAAAGCACAACTCAGATAGATCAGGTTTGCCCGCCAACGTTCTGGTTCAGGATAAAAACCATAAATCAGCTGGGAAAATCGGTTTTCGACAAAGACCCAGCATGCTCCACCGCCTACCGTACAAGCTTTACGGCTATCGCCAACCCAACTGGCATCAATAACAGCCCATTGAATAAAGTGATAAAGCATAGGAATTAAAATATACAGGACCAACAAAGTAAATAATGAGTTATACCATGTTGAAAACAGGTTTTTTCGTAACCACCCCCAAATGCCCACATTATTATTTGGAGCTGGGAGATCAGGTTTAAATTGATATTCGCTCATAGATTATCTCTCTACCAATGCCATTTTTTGGTTGTATAGGTTCATAAAGGCTGATGTGGCAAGACTAATCACCAAGTAGACCGCCATGGTCATTGCAATAACCTCAATTGCTTGTCCTGTTTGGTTGAGAGTGGTTCCCATAAATACGGAAACAAGTTCAGGATAGCCAATCGCAGTGGCTAATGAGGAGTTTTTCGTTAAGTTCAGATATTCACTTGTCAGTGGGGGAATAATCACTCGCATGGCTTGTGGAATAACTACTAGACGCAGTGTTTGTCCTTTTGAAAGTCCAAGAGAGTGGGCCGCTTCAGTTTGTCCTTGGCTAACGGACTCGATACCTGAGCGAACAATTTCTGCAATAAAAGCAGAGGTATATAATGCTAAAGCAAGCAACAGTGCTGTTAGCTCAGGAATAATTGTCCAACCGCCACGAAAATTGAAGCCAGTCAAATGAGGCCGTTCAAGCACAATCGACTGGTCGCTTAGCCAAAGGGCAATACCTGGAATAACAATCAGTAATCCAATCGAGACCCATAAAACTGGAAATGGAACCCCTGTGCGTAGCTGTCTTTTTTTTGCCCAGCGTTTGAGAGCAACAATACCAATGAGCGTGAATACCACGGCAGCTAATAATAAGCCCGAGCCTGATTCGAATATAGGCTTTGGAATATATAATCCTCGGTTGTTTAAAAAGATGAGCTGTCCTAAGTGAAAACTTCCTCTAGGGCTCGGTAGAGGGGCTAACACAGCGTTATACCAGAAGAAAATTTGCAGTAATAGTGGTGTGTTTCTTAATATTTCTACATAAGATGAAGCTAATTTTCCGACAACCCAGTTATCCGATAAACGAGCAATACCCACGATAAAGCCAATAATAGTGGCGAAAATAATCCCTAAAACAGATACCAATAAGGTGTTCAGTAACCCAACAATAAACGTAGTACCGTAGGTACTATCCTCAGAGTACGGTATTAGAGTTTGAATAATGCCAAAACCAGCATGTTGCGACAAAAACGAAAAGCCCGTTTTAATTCCCCGAGAATCTAAGTTGTGCAACGCATTAGTGATGATGGAGTGAAGGAACAAAACCACTAGGGCGATAGCAAGCACCTGAAAGACCAATGAACGGACATTTGGATCAAACCAGATGGTACGGGGCGTTAATTTGGGCTTAGCAGAAGGCTGCTTAGCCATACTTAACTCTCCTGCAGTTAATTATATTTATAATGATTTAACTAATAAATAGAGCTGGAGGAAACCAGCTCTATAATCTTTTGAGTCTATAGCTTAGCGAACAGGTGGCGCATATTGGATGCCGCCATCTTTCCATAGAGCGTTCAAACCGCGTGAAATTTTAAGCGGAGAATCGGCTCCAACATCTCGTTTAAAGGCTTCGCCGTAGTTACCCACTTGCTTCACAATGTTATAAGCCCATTTATTACTAATACCTAACATTTCGCCCATACTACTATCAACACCAAGCAAGCGTTTGATCGATGGGTTGGTTGATTTGAGCATTTGGTCAACATTTTTTGAAGTAATCCCTAACTCTTCAGAATCGACCATGGAGAATAACGACCATTTAACAATATTGAACCACTGATCGTCGCCCTGGCGAACGACTGGGCCTAAGGGTTCTTTAGAAATAACATCGGGGAGAACTTCAGCACTGTCAGGTTTAGCTAACTTAATGCGTAATGCATAAAGTTGAGATTGATCAGAGGTTAATACGTCGCAACGCCCCGCTTCAAAACCTTTCACCGTTTGGTCTGATGTATCAAATACGACAGGGGTATACTTCATGTTATGGCTACGAAAATAATCTGCTAGGTTTAATTCGGTAGTTGTCCCAGATTGTACACATACCGCAGCCCCATTAAGCTCTTTGGCTGATTTTAAACCAAGGCTTTTTTTGACCATAAAGCCTTGCCCATCATAGTAGTTAACACCCGCGAAATTGAGTCCCAAAGACGCATCACGCGTTAATGTCCAAGTTGTATTGCGAGAGAGAATGTCAATTTCTCCCGATTGCAAAGCGGTAAAACGCTCTTTGGCAGTTAATGGTGAAAACTTAACTTTATTTGCATCACCAAGTACGGCTGCTGCCACTGCACGGCATACATCGACATCCAACCCTTCCCAATTACCTTTAGAATCTGGGTTTGAAAATCCAGGTAAACCAGTACTCACCCCGCATTGAACAAAACCTTTCTTCTGAACTGATTGTAAAGTTGTATCTGCATTTGCGTAAGACGAGAATGCCAGCGTCGCAGCAATCACGGCACATATTGTTGTTGTCTTTAACATTTTTGCGTCCCTGTACATTAGAATTATAAGCGGCCTGAAAGGCATCTATGTATCCGCCTTTTCCTTCAGGCTTACTGTCAAATTAAACGTTATTAGCTTCCACTGTCAACCACATTTTTATCTGAAGTTTGAAAAATTTTAGCTATAAAGTCGGACATGATAATTATTCAAAGAATTTTTACCTTTAATAAAGATGTTTTCTTTCTAAAAATAAAAATCACGTTTTTCAGTATTAAACACTGAATTGTTCAATACTCTATCGTTACTTTTGAAATTTTAGACTAAAAATAACTATTAATTAGATAATTTATTTTTGATTTATAAATTAATAGTCAAATTAATCATCAACATTTTGTGAGGTATACCGGTTCGTATTACACTAACTGTAAATAAAATGAATGAGGAGAAAACGTGAATATTGTTATTTTGACTGGTGCAGGTATCTCTGCTGAATCAGGGATCCAGACATTCCGAGGGGATACAGGACTTTGGGCGAATCATCGAGTCGAAGATATCTGTACGCCGGAAGGATATGCTCGAGACCCTCTTTTAGTGCAAAATTTCTATAATCAACGCCGTAAAGAGTTGCTAAATGATGCTGTACAGCCAAATGCTGCGCATTTAGCTCTGGCTGAATTAGAGCAACATCCTCAGGTTAATTTGACTTTAGTGACACAAAATATAGATAATTTGCATGAGCGTGCTAACAGCAAGCATGTTATTCATATGCATGGGGAGCTGATGAAAGTACGCTGTACTCATTCAGAAAGGCTATATGCATGTGATTATGATGTAGCTGCAGATGATCGCTGCCAGTGTTGTCAGCCACCACAACCATTACGTCCTCATGTCGTCTGGTTTGGTGAGATGCCGCTTTATATGGATGAAATTATGTATGCAATAGAGCAAACAGACCTATTTGTCGCAGTAGGCACCTCAGGCGTCGTTTATCCTGCCGCAGGTTTTGTGCGCCAGGCGAGCAGTAATGGCGCTAAGACGGTAGAGTTAAATTTAGCGCCATCCCAAGTTGAAAGTGCCTTTGATGATAAATTTTATGGCCCAGCCACTCAGGTTGTGCCACACTTTACACAACGTATTTTTGAAGAATTAGCCAAGGAATAGCCTAATTTGCTAAAATAGCTGCTTAACTTTGAATAGAGAGGTGATGAGCTTGCGTTGGCTGATAATGTTAGGAACGGTATTTGTTTTGGGTGGATGTGATTATGGGCATTCGTCCAGTGACTGGTCGATGCCGACAGAGTCCATACAAACTTCTCATCTTCCTAGACCGGTTAATGGTGAAGACTTACAACAGCGAAAGGAGCGTTTTAGCGATTACCTTTTGCCGATGGTTAAATCATTAAATTTATTGATTTTAAAAAAGCGTTCGCTGTTGTTAACTGCGCAACAGCAATATAAGCAAAAAGGGGTGTTATCGACAGATGCACATCATTACGTCATTGAACTTGCAAAAGAATATAGCGTTACATTAGATACAAACACAGTGACTGATGACACTTTCAAACAACTCTTATTACGCGTTGATATTGTTCCACCTAATCTGGTATTGGCCCAAGCGGCAAATGAGTCAGCCTGGGGAACATCTCGATTCGCTCAAAAGGGAAATAACCTATTTGGGCAATGGTGTTTTCAAACAGGCTGTGGCATTGTTCCTAGCCAACGCGCTGATAATGCAACACATGAAGTTCGCAAGTTTCGTTCACCTTTTCAATCTTTACGTTCGTATATGCTTAATTTAAATACTAATTCTGCTTATAATAAATTTCGAATTCTAAGAGAAAAATCGCGTCAAGCAGGCCGTACACTAAAAGGTCAAGTACTCGTTGCTGGGTTGGTGAACTACTCATCGCGAGGTGCCGCTTACGTTGATTCACTTAAGCAATTAATGAGCACATATGCCGATTTGTGGCCCGCAACAGTGCAGGCACAGCTGAATAATCTAGATTAGACTGAAACTCCTCTGGGCATTTATTCAGAGGTTTTTTTGACTAATTGGCGTCAATGAACTGAATATCTAAACGCTCATTTGTTCCTTCTTCAGTAAAGTTAGCGAGTTGCAAAGATGAAAGTTCTGGTTGATCAAAACCAATATCTCCACCGTTGATCACACCGCTATCACGATCGATCTCTTTGAAGTTAAACAATGTACAATCCATAAGATGGGATGGTACAACGTTTTGTACAGCTCGGAACATGGACTCAATGCGTCCAGGGTAGTGTCTCTCCCAGCTATTTAGCATTTCTTTGATGGCTTGGCGTTGTAGATTTTTTTGCGATCCACATAAATTACAAGGAATAATTGGAAACTCTTTTATCTGAGCAAAACGTTCTAGATCTGATTCTTTACAATAGGCAAGTGGGCGAATCACAACATGCTCACCATTGTCACTAACCAGCTTAGGTGGCATCGCTTTCAGTTTCCCGCCGTGGAACATATTTAAAAATAACGTTTCTAAAATGTCATCACGATGATGCCCTAAAGCAATTTTGGTCACACCAAGTTCTTTAGCTGTTCGATATAAAATCCCTCGTCTTAAACGAGAACAAAGCGAACAAGTAGTTTTTCCTTCTGGAATTTTATTTTTTACAATCGAGTAGGTATCTTCTTCGATAATACGATAAGCGATGCCCAGTGAGTCAAGATACTGAGGCAAAACATCTTTAGGAAATCCTGGTTGCTTTTGGTCCAAATTGACTGCTATTAATTCAAAGTCAACGGGAGCATGGGCTTGCAGATGTTGTAAAATGGCTAACAAAGCATAGCTGTCTTTCCCTCCTGATAAACAGACCATAACTTTATCGCCAGCTTCGATCATATTGTAGTCGGCAATAGCTTGACCTACTTGACGACGTAACCGTTTGTGTAATTTGTTGGCGTTGTAAACCGCTTTCGCCTCAGATTTTGAATTTGCAGACATGATCAACCAAATAATAAATAATAAAAAGCGCGCCTATTATAAAGGCGCGCTAGCTGACTTCAAGTGTTGCTGATGATGAATTAAAATTATGGCTTAGACAAAGACTCGGGGCGTAAAGCGAGTAGGTCACAGTTTAGCTGATCAATCACATGTTCAGCCGTGTTGCCTATCAGTGCCCCAGATAAACCACTACGGCCACAGGTTCCCAAAACGACCACCCCAACATCTAAATTATAAGCCGTATCAATAATCGCATCGTCAGGTAAACCTTCTTCAAGGTGGACTTGTTCCGCGGAGAGCTGATACTGACTAATATAATCTTTCACAAGTTCTTCGTGCTGTTCTTTCACTGATCGATTGTAAAGTTCAGGGTCAAAATCAGGAAGTTCAATTGCAATATTGGCAGGAGCCGGTGGATAAGCATTTATCACATGAAGCTCACCATCAACGAGTTGTGCTAAGTCTCGGCTATATGAGGTAATTTGCTCATTAAGTCTAAGGTGCAATTCATCCTCAGCACCTAGATGTACAGCGGCCAAAATACGACCATGGGATGACCAGTCATTATTTTTTACTAGCAGTAACGGGCAGGGGGTTTTCCGTAACAAATGCCAATCTGTTGGTGTGAATATGACTGATTTGAGTTTAGGATGGCTATGGGTGCTTTTGACAATCAGGTCATGTTTAAATTCAATGGCTTCATTGATGATTGCTTCATACAGACGATTATTCCACAGCACTTTGGTTTCGATCACGACACCTTCATGCTGATAATGGGCCACAAGCTTATTTAGCCAATCGATGCGATCGGCTATCACCGCAGAACGCATTGCTTCGCGTTCATCAGATGAGAGCATTGAAGTCATCTCATAAGAAAAATCATAAATAGTTAAAAGCGCTTTAATTGGCGCATTTTGCTTTTGCTGTGAAAGAAAAATTGCTCTAGAAAGAGCGGCTTGTTCATCTTGGGTTGGGTCAATAACAACTAATATATTTTGATACTGAATCATGATTCGCTCCTGAAATAAAAGGCTCGATGAACGATACTTCCAGAATAGTCAAAACTAAGTGTTAACGAAGCGACTTAGCTCAAATAAACGAAGTTAGTTCGAGTCTATAGCCTATTTTTTTGCACCAGCAAGTTCAGCTAACTGTTCATGATTAACGATGGTAATATATTTACCCTTAACATTAATGAGTTCTGACTTTTGAAAACGTCCAAGCAATCGACTGATTGTTTCTACCGTAAGGCCCAAATAGTTGCCGATATCGCCGCGAGTCATCGTCAACCGAAACTCTCGAGGAGAAAATCCGCGTTGAGAAAAGCGATTTGATAGACCAAAAATGAATGCAGCCAAACGTTCCTCAGCATTTTTCTTGCTGAGGAGTAAGATCATATCTTGATCGCCGCAGATTTCATTACTCATTAACCGCATGATCTGGTGACGTAGCTTGGGCATTGTAGAAGAGAGATCATCTAAAATTTCAAAGGGGATTTCACAAACCATGGACGTTTCTAACGCCTGCGCAAAACTTGGATGTTCACCTTTATTGATAGCATCAAAACCAACTAAATCACCAGCCAATTGAAAACCTGTAATTTGTTCATCACCCTGTTCGGTAATGGTATAGGTTTTGATTGTGCCTGAACGAATGGCATATAAACAGCGCATGGGTTCACCTGCTGCAAACAGTTCTTCACCCTTTTGGATTGGCTTTTTCCGTTCAATGATACGATCTAGTCGGTCAAGCTCTGTTTCGTTGAGCGAGTAGGGGATACACAATTGGGAAATACTACATTCTTGGCAATGAATCTCACATCCGCCAGTCTGAACTCGATTATGTCTGTGATTTACACTCATAGTAACTCAACCATCCATTTTGACTCAGATCAAGTCTACTATTTTTTAAAATGCTTTCATAGCTTAAAAAGCATCTTAATTATAACTTTAAGTGAGCCGATTTGATTTGTGCGCGAACAATACATGAGGATCTATGGTTAAGGCAAGCATTTTAAAGTTCACAAATTATTAACAGCTACGGAAGAGATTTAACGCAAAATATTAATGGGATTTTCCGATAAATTATCATGAAAAACCTCCTTTATAAAAGCAGATTAGAAAATATCTTATTGAAAATAAGATATTTTATTTTTTGTCCTTTCTAAGAAGAGGATGATTAATTATATTAAAAAATATTTAACCTTAAATTGATAAGGGGTAGCAATTTTTAAATATCGGAAAAAAGATCACTAATTCTAGGGGATTAGAGTGTTAGGAATCAGCACGTAAGTATTCATTGTTTATTCATTATCTTGAAAGTGTGCTACACAACACATTTTTTATTTCCTGCGATCTTGGTTTTCGCTCAGAGTCATAGGAAGTTTCCTGAAGTAATCCATGATATAAGTAATTTTTGTGATGGATTCAGCACCCCATCCTAGCTATCTTTAGTTCCTTGTAAGTGGATGATCATCGAACTAAACGGAGCTGATGGGCAGCGACGTCGTACTAACCATCGTTGATACTCAGCAACCCGTTATCGTTTTGATTTTGTCGACTTTGACTTCATTTCAGATATGTTTTAGCGTTTAGCTATCGAGATATGAAGCCAAGCAATTGGATAAAATAGAATGATAGTTAAATGGTAAATACATATTTTATGGTAAATATAGTAAATTATTGTTAAATAAAGTATAGGGAGTCATAGAGCTACATTTTCGTTAATTTGTGCTTTGAACTACCTTTTTGCCTATTCCATTTTCGTCTCCTACCAGCCGTTTCTAGTGGTAGTCATTAATAATTTGCTGTTCAATAGCAGCAATAGCAGCAATAGCAGCAATAGCAGCAATCTACATAAAATGATTTGCGACAGCGAGAATAGACTTTTTTAGTGCCTGAGGATTAGTGTTGGGGGAATTGACTCAGGTGACTGCACGAATGTTCACGTTTTAAATGCAATCTTTGATTTATCAGGAAAAACGATTCAGTTTATCTAGAGGTGATTGTTTTTACGCCAAAATCGTTGTTTGTCTGTTGTTTGTCTAATGGGCATAAATTGATTGAAGAATGTTCATACGGTTACCTTGAGGAAGTTGACCTGTCTATTATTGAGTAGGTATATGAATAACTATCGATTAGTCTATGACATTTTATTCTCAATCAGTGTAGAGGCCGTATATTGTTTGAGCGGTCACCGTTTTCAGCTCAGGTATTTATGTGGTACATGGCAACGACAATTTGATTTTGATGCAGCAATGCTTCTAGTTAGGAGAGTAAATACACGGCATACTTTTTGGAAAAAGTCCGAGAATAAGCTAGGGAGTAGCATGGTTTTACCGCCTATTTTTGGACTTCATTTTTATAGGATAGTATATTTAACATAATATACATTATGCGAAGTTGTATATTATGAGATTTATCCTGGGTAGTCTAGTAAACTTTAACTTTCAGTTGGTTATCTGCTATTAGCACCTCTATGCATCAAAACACAGGAAATATACTAGGTACTAACGCTATGATTCTTTTGTGCACTAGATTGATGCTTATGAGCTATTTGTGTCTGTGAGACGTATATCTGGCTAAATATATGCGTCTCAGGATGTTTACGAGCATTTAAGCAGCAGCCAAGCATTTTGCTGAATTTATCTATAGTTGCCATACTACTAGCGTGGTTTATTTCTGTAACTTCGCTGAGTGCTTATACGAAAATTGCACTGAAGAAAAACCGCTTTGCTCCTAAATATAGATCATAGCACTGGTGCAATGCACATACGGCCTAGCCTTGTTGTGTGATGACTTGTCTACCGATGAACGGAAAGTTTTGTAGCACAAGACTGTGTTTTATCCCTCAAACTCGAGGGGTAAATCCAGCCAAGAAATACCTGTTCTCACGCGGTACAAAATATCCTCAAGAGTCATTATATGTTCAGGCTGATTATAAATACGTCCTGTTAAGGGCATCATTATTGATAGCAATTTCCAGCTATCATATTGTTAGTATTAATCTTGGAGTTTGAGGTGGCGCTATTTTTATTTTTTGACGAAACCATTACAATATAACCGCTAAATTTGCTGGTTTCATTTTATACCGCAAAGATCAACACGCTCTAGTTTTGATCATGAATCGGCGTTTGGCATTTATGTTTATTATCCTTACTTCCTTTAGTCATGCCCTACTCTGTTGCTTCAGTATTGAACCAGAAAGAATTAAGGTATTTGGAGTGAAGCAAAGATGCTGTTGTTAACTCATGTGATTGACTTTAAAACTACGCTCAGTCATTTGTTTAACAGCCTCAATTTTAAAATTGTAGTTATAACTTTTTTGCCAGTACTGGTTTGCTGTTTGTATATAGGAAGTTAATCTGTTGCCACAAGCAGTAAAGCGTAGATTTAAATTGTTTTATTGACTTGTGCATAAATCAGTTTTCTTAGCCATTTTTGTGCATTTCTGTTATTGAATTACCTGTTTCAGAACTGTTTCGACATAATTGGATTGTTGAACCATTTCGGAAACGGCAAACATTTTGAGCAGAGTCAGACGAAACTTTCTTCCCAACCCCATATTCATAAGGCGATCATCAACCAGCCCATAGTAATTACCTTCCAGCGACACTAATATATGACTCATATTTAGATACGTCTCTAACGTCATACCTTTTCTGGCTATATTACTGTCACGCTGGACTATAGTAATAAATAATCACTATATAATGGCCGTGACAGTATTCTTTTCTCAGATGGTGTAGAGACGATCCCTATCACTAGATCAAGTCCTCCACTCTCAACCATTGAAGCCGACTCATCGAGATCGATATATGTTTGCAAATGGAGCACCACCCAGGCGTCTGTTGATGGATTTTTCTACAATTGACATCTAGAAGACTGGTATGGCCAATTTCCCTTTTATTATCAACACTGGGTAAAACAGAACCGGCTTGGAATCACTCCCCGATCACCACTTCCTTGGCACATTTATAGCCGATTTGGCACAGACTTTCCTAGGTATTATATGTAGGGCTGTTGAATCCCAGCAACTCGAGCATAACAAACTATTCTACACGACATCTTCAAAGAACGAGGATCGCCGTTTCGGCATCTAGCTGGAGATGTAACATTTCGTTGAAATGTTCCCTACCAGAAACTGCTGCGGAGTGATGAACATTTAAAAGCACACAGAATAAAATATAACTAATTGATATTTATCATAAATTAATGATTATTCTGGGTAGAAATTTATTAGGGATGACAATAATTGAATAGAATATTTGTATTGATCACGAATCGGTAGTCATAGTTTTTTTTAAAATTCTTTTAAAATTAATCAGTTGAATTTATTCTTCGGCAAAAACTGATTGTTAAAAGTCCCGAGTAACTACTATACTCGAAAGATAGCCAATGGAGGTTGGTCGAACTAAAAGTTTTGGTATAATAGTGGGCATGACTGTCGTAAATACGGCGTAGCTGGCTGGACTGGCTATTTGAGTATTGAAAGGAATTTATATGAAGCAAAGCAGCCAACAGTCTCAAGGACTACTGCTTTTTAAGTTAACTGAGAAGCAAACATTCGCGTTGGGGACATTGAAAGTTCGAGAAATTATTCCCTATCAACATTTGACTATTCTTCCTCATTCTCATCGTGCTGTTGTTGGTTCCACACCTTTTCGCGGTAAAACAATCCCTATTATTGATATGGCTGCAGCGGTGGGTTACCGAGCGATCCAAAAAGAAGAAATAAAAAGCTGTTTTATTATCGTGACAGATTGTCAGCGACAGCTGGTTGGTTTTTTGGTTCGTAAAATTGACCGAATTATTGAATGTAACTGGCGCAATATTCATGCAGCCCCTGCTGCCGTGGGTCGTTCTGCTTATGTGCTGGGTGTCACTGATTACGACAAGAAAATGGTACAACTTATTGATATAGAGATGCTTCTTTCGCATGTATTCCCCACTTCTGAGGACCACTTACATGCAAATATTGATGCAGCTGATCGTGCAAAACTGCGTGAACATCGCATTCTTGTAGTTGATGACTCATCCGTTGCCCGCCGACAACTCTCAGAAGCCTTAGATTACGCAAATATTCCCTTTGAAGTCTGCTCTGATGGTAGCCATGCCTTGGAGGTGATGATCGGTTCAAGTGATTCTGATGAACGCTTTGATATTTTAGTTAGCGATATAGAGATGCCTGGTTTGGATGGTTATGAGTTAACCTTTGAAGTTCGCAGTAATCCAAAAATTGCTAACTCTTATATTATTTTACACACCTCACTTTCGAGTGAAATCAGTGTTGATAGAGCTCATCAAGTGGGCGCAAACGAAGCACTAACAAAATTTGATGCCAATGAACTGGTTCAGGGAATGTTAAGAGGCGCAAGACATATCGAGAATGGAACAGTGACACCGGGTGTCGCTGGTTATTAGGTCGTTAACCTATTTCCATCAATGTCATTATTGCTTAAAAAGCCATTAGTTATGATGGCTTTTTATCCTATCTGTTCGTGTGTTCAATGCATGTTTTATTTTTGATTGTTTTAAGGATAACTTTTTGACTAGCGATGTTCAATGAGTACCAAATTTTAGGATGATGCTTGAATAAGTTACTATTTGGGTTCCTAAATGGCTACACATGGCTACACATTCAGCAATTGACTCAAATTCAAGAAAAATTCCTTGCACCTTTTCAGTCCTCTCGATAAGATACGGCTCGCTTTCAAAGCAGTACGACCGTAGCTCAGTTGGTTAGAGCACCACCTTGACATGGTGGGGGTCGGTGGTTCGAGTCCACTCGGTCGTACCAAATATATAACTTGTCGTATACGACCGTAGCTCAGTTGGTTAGAGCACCACCTTGACATGGTGGGGGTCGGTGGTTCGAGTCCACTCGGTCGTACCAGTTATATTCTCTGTTATAGTACGATCGTAGCTCAGTTGGTTAGAGCACCACCTTGACATGGTGGGGGTCGGTGGTTCGAGTCCACTCGGTCGTACCAATTCGGCTTCCCTACTCCGCTATTCAAATCTATCCCTTTTAAATATGAAGATTATTCTGGTAAATCCGGTTTAATCAGACCATCATTGCCATAATTGACGTGTTTGATACGTGTATGTCGATTCGGATCCCATAGCGGGTCACCTTTAATATCGGTATAACTTCTTGCATGATAAACCATGAGATCGTGACCCTGTTCATCGCATGTAAAACTATTATGTCCTGGCCCATAAATTTCTCGCTCGACTGAACTCGTTAGTATGGGGTCGTCTAATTTATGCCAATTGTTTGGATCGAGTAAGTCCGATCGTGTATCAGCCCATAGTAAGCCGATGCAATAATTCTCATCAGTTGCACTTGCTGAATACGTTATCATAACTTTATTATTGCGGAGCAATATTGCGGGTCCTTCGTTCACTTTAAACCCTTGTTGCTCCCATGATTTATCGGGAACACTAAGGCAAACCGCTGGACTATCTAGCCAAGTTGGTGTCTTGAGTGTTGCGATATAGAGGTTTGAATTACCAGCGATAGATGGATCTTTTTGTGCCCATACATAGAACGACTTTCCATGGTGCTTAAAATGGGTTGCATCTAAGCAAAAAGAGTCTATTCCAGAATCTACTTGCCCTAATAATTTCCAATCACCGTTGCATGGGTTTTCAGCGTGACATCCCAATGCGTACATTCTATGTTGGAATAATCCGTCAACAATCTCTCGATTCGGCGCTGCCGCAAAATAGATCACCCATTGATCAAATAAATTGTGCAATTCCGGTGCCCAAATTAGTGAACTATAAGGGCCGCTGCTGGGTGCATGCCATATATCGACAGTCTCTGCGCAGGAGAGCTCTGTTATATGACGTGCTCTTCTAAGTTCAATACGATCGTATTCGGGCACAGAGGCTGTAAAATAATAGTAGCCGTCATCACCTAACGACAGATGTGGATCTGCACGTTGATTTATCAATGGGTTTATGTAATGCATCAGTGTCTCCTATTTGTAATAAGCTGGATGATCATGATGAGAAGGCTCTAGGTCTTTATTAACTCGCGCGGCAGCTAAAGCATCAGTCTCGAGCATTTTATTGTAATAACTGTCCGTTATTTTATATTTGAACATAGCCAAGCCCATCAACAAATGGAAAAATCCGGGAATAATCGATAACATCAATGCAATCCCTGTCAAAGTGAACTCACTTTGCACTTGATTAGGAATATAATTGAAGTAAGTCAATAGCAGGCCCACAATAGCGCCGGCAATCCCCATCCCAAACTTCTGACAAAAAGATATCCCTCCGAATGACAATCCGGATGCTCTATCGCCATTTTTGACTGCACCATAGTCAACTGCCTCGGCTATTGCTGACCAAAATACTGGCGCATGTAAATCGACTACAAATGATAAAATAAAATATAAAATGAAAGCGAGTACTACATCGTTTTGCCCGACACTAAAGAACATCACAATGCTGATAAGTGCGACTAAAATCTGGCTATACCGAAAGAGTTTGATTTTACAGAATCGTTTCGTGATCCAAGTAGATACCACCATGGCCAAAATGGAGGCAGTTACACCTGTTGCCAAAAAGTTGGAGATCATAACGGGGCCGCCGCCTAAATAATATTTGGCGTAATAGGCAGCAACGGATCCTCGTACTACATAACCTACAGTTCCAGTGACGCACGAAAAGCACAATAACAACCACTGATCATTTTTTACTAATACTTTAGCTTGTTGCCAAATGGAGATACTTGTAGGTTGATATTCAACGCGTTCTTTTGTGGTAAAAAAGCAAAATAAGAACAATAATGTTGCCATCGCACCCATCAGTCCCATTGATAATTTATAACCTAGCTGTATATTCCCTTGCCCCCACACCGCGGAGAGTTGAGGTACAATAATCGTTACCAAAAAGGCGGCTACTTTGGCTAAAAACAAACGATAACCATTAGCTGATAAGCGCTCTTGTGGATCATTGGTCAGTACCCCAATGAGGGAAATGTATGGGATAGTAACGGCTGTAAATATTAGCGTAACGAATATATATGTGGCATAAGCGTAGACTAATTTCGCGTTGTATCCCCAATCGGGCGTACTAAACGTTAGGAATACAGCAATACCAAAAGGCACGGCTAATATTAAAAAATAAGGTCTATAACGCCCCCAACGTGTATTTACTTTGTCAGTGATTATCCCCATTAACGGATCAGTGACGGCATCAATGAGTCGCACTACGATGAATAATGCTGCTAAATCTTGTGCCCTTAAACCAAAAATATCAGTATAAAAAAAAGTAATGATCAGCATCATTGACGATATGACGACATTAACCGCCATATCGCCACTACCAAACCCTACCTTTTCAATAACAGATAGCTTGAATTTCTCCATAACTGATCCTTTTGTGTTTGTAACAAATTGTTACGAGGAGTATCAGTTATTGATTTTATTGATAGTTAATTAAAATAATTGTGCATGATGTCACTAATTGGTGGTATATTTGCTGGATATCTGCACTAAATTATAGAAATATGTTCCTATCCACATAAAATGATCCACAACCATTATGGCCAGTAATATAGCGTTTTAATCCATCGACGTATGAAGTAAACAGGGACTAATACAGAATGATGATTAACAGAAATATGCCGATCTAATGCAATCAACATTCTTGCGTGGGTAGCGAGCAAAGCCGCTATTGTGTATAGTTGAAGTTCATTTTCATGAAGGGTTTTATGGATTCAGATGTTTAGAGATAACCCGCTTTTGCAGCAATTGAAGCAGCAAATCAAAGACAGTTTACCAACAGCTGAAGGTCAAGTTAAAGCGACTGAACGTGGGTTTGGATTTTTACAGTGCGAAGGGAATAAAAGCTACTTCATTGCACCGGCTCAGATGAAGCGGATTATGCATGGCGATAAAGTTTCCGGGGTGGTTCGAGAAAGCGATGATGGCAAGCAGAGTTTTGAACCAGAGAAACTCATTGAAGCTGGCACGGATGAATTTATTGGTCAGGTTCACCTAGGCCGAGATGGACGCCCTGCTGTGATTGCCGATCACCCACTGATTAATTTTCCGATCAATGCGCGCGTCAATAAGGAAGTGACACAAGATCTTGCTGAAAGCGACTGGGTTGTGGCTAAAATGCTACGTCATCCACTTACTGATCGTGGTTTTTATTGTGAAATCACCCAGTTAATTGCTAAATCAGATGACCAGTTTGCGCGCTGGAAAGCGACGACCGCTCGTCACCACTTAGCCTGGGATGCACCAGATGATTTAGAGACTTACCAACTTGCCGAAGAGCAATTAGAACGTCAAGATCTCACTGATGTTGAATTCTTCACGATTGATTCGGCTTCCACGCGTGATATGGATGATGCGCTAAGTATTGAAAAGACATCTAATGGTTGGCAATTATTGGTCGCTATTGCCGATCCCAGTGCTTATGTTTCTCCTGATAACCTGCTTGAACAGACTGCTCGTCAACGCGGTTTTACGTTGTACCTACCCGCACATACAGTACCCATGTTACCCGCACGCTTAGCTGATGAGTTATGTTCGTTGCATCCTCTAGAAAAACGTCCTGTTTTGTGTGCTCGCATTAGTATTGATCAACAAGGCCAATTAGCAGATAGCTGTGAATTTTTTGCCGCGTGGATTGAGAGCAAACATCGCTTAAATTATGATGATGTGTCAGAGTGGTTTGAGCAAGAAAATGCAGTAACTTGGGAGCCTGCTACCCAGACATTAAGTGATCAACTCAAAGCACTTAAAGAGTTAACGGAGCAGCGAATTGGTTGGCGTAAAGAAAATGCGATTGTATTTGCCGACCGACCTGATTATCGGTTTGAAATTAATTTAGATGGCAGTGTTGTAGCTATTCATTGCGAACCACGACGGATAGCTAACCGTATGGTTGAAGAGGCAATGATTGCAGCTAACATTAGTGCGGCATTGACATTGAAAAATCACTTTGGCTTTGCCGTCTTTAATACTCATGCGGGATTTGATACGAATAAAATCGCACAAGTTGAAACTATTGTTAAAGATGCTGGCATTGAGATGAATGTTGAACAACTGCAGTCGTTTGAAGGTTTCTGCCAACTGCGTCGAGTACTGGATGATGACTCAATGACCTATCTCGATTTACGATTGCGTAAATTCTATAGCTTTAGTGAGTTTTCGTCCGTTCCTCAGCCCCACTTTGGATTAGGTGAATCGTGCTATGGTACATGGACATCCCCAATTCGTAAGTATGGTGATTTATTAAACCATCGTTTACTCAAAGCGATGTTACTAAATAAATCTGCAGAAGCTCCTTTGACTGACGAATTAGCTGTTCATTTGGGCGAGTGTCGCCGTGCCCATAAGTTTGCTGAACGGAATATGAGTGATTACCTCTATAGTGAGTATTATCAAACTCATTTATCAACAATTGGGTCGCAAGTCGGCCAACTGTTTGATGTTACGCGAGGTGGTATCAAAGTTCGAGTTCATGCAACTGGGGCGATGGTTTTTGTTCCAGCAACGAAGATTCACGCGGTTAAGGATCAACTAAACTGTGATGCTGATAATGGTAAAGTATTCATTAACGGCGAATGTAAATATCAGTTAGGTGATGAGGTCACGATCAAAGTGATTGAAGTAAAAACTAATGGTTCGAGTTTAATTGCTGAGTTAGTTTAAACAAACCATTATTAAGTAGGGTGAAAAGGATTCATTTCACCCTGCTGATGTTGAATATAGTTAATATATAAACCACATAAGGGAAAAAAGTGGACACGCAAACACAACAACTTCATCGTGGCTTGAAAAATCGCCACATTCAATTAATCGCATTGGGTGGCGCAATCGGGACAGGCTTATTTCTCGGTATTGCTCAAACCATTAAAATGGCTGGGCCATCAGTTTTATTAGGATATGCCATTGCGGGATTTATTGCCTTTTTAATTATGCGTCAATTAGGGGAGATGGTTGTAGAGGAGCCGGTTGCTGGTTCATTTAGTCATTTCGCTCATAAGTATTGGGGAAACTTGGCCGGGTTTATATCTGGGTGGAACTATTGGGTTCTATATGTTTTAGTCTCTATGGCCGAATTAACTGCTGTCGGGATCTATGTGCAGTATTGGTGGCCAAGCATTCCAACCTGGATGTCTGCGTTAGTTTTCTTTATTGTAATTAATATTATTAATATGCTTCATGTTAAGCTATTTGGTGAATTGGAATTCTGGTTTGCGATTATTAAGGTCGTGGCCATTGTGGGGATGATTGGTTTTGGCGCATATTTGCTCATCTCTGGCACAGCCGGTCCTCAGGCAAATATTAATAATCTTTGGTCTCATGGAGGATTTTTTGCTAATGGGATCCACGGGTTAGTGATGTCGATGGCGATCATCATGTTTTCTTTCGGTGGCCTAGAGTTAGTGGGTATTACTGCTGCTGAATCTGATCAGCCAAGAAAATCAATACCAACTGCAACCAATCAGGTGATTTACCGTATTTTAATCTTTTATATTGGTGCGCTTGGAATTTTGCTAGCCCTCTATCCTTGGGATAAAGTGGTCGAAGGTGGTAGTCCATTTGTTCTTATTTTCCATGCTCTCAATAGTAACATTGTCGCTAATGTTTTAAATGTGATCGTATTAACAGCAGCTCTATCAGTTTATAATAGTTGCGTTTACTGTAATAGTCGTATGTTATTTGGTTTGGCTAAACAAGGAAATGCGCCTCAGTTATTAATGACAGTGAATAAAAAAGGTATACCGACTTTCGGCCTAACTTTTTCAGCTATTGCGACAGGCTTATGCGTCATCCTTAATTATATCATGCCAGGTAAAGCGTTTGGTCTACTAATGTCATTAGTTGTTTCAGCTCTTGTGATTAACTGGGGAATGATTAGTTTAACCCATTTAAAATTCCGTAAGTTTCAATTAGCTAATGGTAATAAGAGTTTTTTTCCTAGTCTCTTTTCACCCATCAGCAATATAATCTGCTTGTTATTTATGGTTGGCATTTTAGTGATTATGTATTTAACTCCGGGTGCTCGCATTAGCGTTTATTTATTGCCAGTTTGGATCGTTCTCCTATCTATATTTTATATCATTATGAGAGTTCGACATCGCGCTTCTATCTCAGAATTAACCATGTAATAGTTAAGTATATTTATCAGAAAGGCCACTTCATATAAGTGGCCTTTTTACAATGTTGTTAACTATTATTTATAGCCTTTTAATTGAATCAAGTTAAGCCATTCAGAATTTCATATCAAAAATTTCATTCATTAGATCATGAACTATTAACAGTTGTTGAAACAGTCTTATAAAATATCCAGATTTAGTATTTTCATATTTAAACAAATAGCGATTCATTCATAACTATTTTGGCAATATTTATCGACCATAAGCCTATAACTATTGTACTAGAAATTTAATCACTATCACCCTATCGCTAATTCTCTGGAATGACCATTACTCCGGTGATGCAGCCGTCACTATTCCTTTGCCCTGATTTACTTGTTCACGAGAGTTTTTCGTGCCTTTCTAGAAAGTTCTCCATTCACTCTATAATCTCGCTTTTAATTGTAAAATAATAATAAATGCCATTACGGTATATGTGAATTTACGATTATCATGTTCAACAATAGAACAAACTTTCAGCTATAGCATTATCGTGACGATTATTGTTTTGGCTGATGCTCAACTCCATATTGTATTCTCTGATAGGGGCCAATCGTTTTTGGAATCGAGCTTCACTGTTACTAAATTAGAGAATGATCTGTTTAATCACCTATTCTATAGCTTGGATTCTGAGTTAGGTTAAATCATATTTCCCCATCTTTCACTCGTATGAAACTGTATCATTTTTCCATTATTTGGCCTTTTAGTGATTAGATAACAAAATGACTACCTATTTTGAATACTGGCAAACAGAACAATTATTATTAGATAATTATATGATTTATATAATATTTTTATTATCCATTGTTTTTATCTCTTCTACTTATTAAAATGTATCTTTGAAAAAGTAGCTTTTTCGTTTATAACTTTCTGTTATCTTTATTGGAGTTGTCGTGTCAAAAATCACATCACCTGTTCACTCTACTTTACGATCTAACTCCAATCTACTAAGTGATAACAAGCAAAGTCCAGCAGTTGGCTACCTGATTTCATTGCAGTCGAAGAGAAGTCGACAAACAATGAAATCATTTTTAACCATAGTGGCTAAAATACTTGGTTACAACACACTACTTGATTGCCCTTGGTCATCATTACGACGACAACATATTCAAGCTATTTTGGAAAAATTGTTAAGTGAAGGTAGAAGTCCTGCAACAGTGAATACCTACTTGGCTGGGATGAAAGGGGTTATGCTTGAGGCATGGACTATGAAGTTGATTGATACAGAATCTTTTCAGCATATTCGCCAAGTCAAGTCAGTAAAAGGAACACGGATTAGTCGTGGTCGATCACTATCTACCTTTGAGGTACAACAGTTATTCAAGTTGCTTGCGAATGATCATTCAGCAAAAGGTATTCGGGATGCGGCAATACTGGCTATCTTATTGGGTTGCGGATTAAGGCGAGCAGAATTAGTTGCTTTAAATTACGAAGATATTGAAGTGGCACGTAAGATATTAATCGTTATGGGGAAAGGTAATAAACAACGACGCTCTTTTATGCCAGATAGCAGCTGGCTTCGTTTATGTACTTGGATTGAAGATATTCGCGGCGAGTATAGTGGTCCACTTTTTACTCGGATCCGCCGTTTTGATGATGTAACCATGAATAGACTTAGTGACCAAGCTATTTATCATATTTTACAAACTAGGCAGCAAGAAGCTGGAATCCCACCATTCGCGCCCCATGATCTACGTCGTACCTTTGCATCGATGATGTTAGAAAATGGAGAGGATATTGTCACCGTCAAAGATGCCATGGGACATGCGAGTATTAGCACCACACAGCGTTACGATCACCGCGGTGATGGCCGATTGGTGCGAGCGAGTCAGCGAATTATTTTTTGAAATAAAAAAGCCACTTTACTGAAAGTGGCTTTGAAAATTAAAAAAGTATAGCTATGGTATCTTACGAAGACTTCTCGTGTTTTGCCAAATCTTCGGTAATACTTGCTGCTTCATCAAGATAAGCATCAGGCGCCTTAAAGTTTTTCGGCGCATCAGCTATAGCCTTAACAGGTTTCATCCCTGCCCGTTTAAGCTGAGCATTAAGCCGCATTAGATCTTTGGCATCAAGTGCATTACGTTTTTTCTCTCGAGTCACATAATTTAAACTGATACTGTTTTTATCTTTTAGCGCCTTGTACTGAGTTATATCTTTGACGACATACTGAAATTCAGGATCGTCTTTGATACGTTTGCGATAGTCAGCTTTTAGTATTGGCAGAAGTTTAGTGAAACTACCTAATTTATGATATTGCGCTGGTTGGATCCGATCCCAAGGAAGTGCATTTTCATTGCTAGACTCACCGGTTTCTGAATGTGGCAGTGCTGATGGGAAGAGAATATCCGGCAAGACACCTCTACGTTGGGTGCTACCACCATTAATGCGATAAAATTTAGCAATAGTATATTGCACGTGACCCATCGGTTTTTCGAAGGTATCGTAGATACGACCTAACCCTCGGTTTTGTTGCACCGTACCTTTACCATATGTTTGCACCCCAACAATCAACGCTCGGCCATAATCTTGCATTGCAGCAGCAAAAATCTCAGAGGCGGAAGCGCTATATTGATCAACAAGTACCGTCATTGGGCCGTTATAAACGGTTGTTCCACTAGTATCTTGGTTGACACTGATGCGCCCGGCTTGATCCCGAACTTGTACAACAGGACCTTTCGGAATGAATAAACCTGTCATTCCTATGGCCTCGGTTAGTGCACCACCACCGTTTTCACGTAGATCGACCACTAAGCCGTCAATGTGGCTTTTCTCTAACGTTTTGATGACCTTAGCTGAGTCTCTACTTAAACCTACATAAAAGCTTGGGAGAGTTAAAACACCAATTGAATACCCTTTCACTTTTATAATCTTGCCGCTTGCTGCTCTATCTTCTAAGCGAACAACATTGCGAATGAGCTGAATGGTCTTAGTTTTATCCCCAGCTTTACTTCCAACCGGTAAAATCTGTAAATAAACAGGTGTACCTTTTTCTCCCTTGATCAAATCGACGACGTCATCGATACGCCAACCTATTACATCGACCATCGATTTATCTTTTTGCGCAACGCCAACAATCCGATCACCAGCTTTTAATAAGCCACTCTTCGCTGCTGGGCCTCCAGGAATCAGGCTACGAATCGTCGTATATTCGTCTTTAGTTTGCAAAACTGCACCGATCCCCTGCAACGACAAACTCATCTCTGTTTCAAATCGCTCAGAGGAGCGAGGTGAAAGATAACTGGTATGGGGATCGATTGAACGAGAAAAAGCATTCATTGCGGTCTGAAATACATCTTCACTTTCTGTTTGAGTCAGACGTTTCATCGCATAACTATACCGTTTACTCAGCAGATCAACAATTTCAGGCCATCTTTTACCAGAAAGTTTCAAGTTCAACGCATCATACATTACTTTATGTTTCCATAAGAGATGCTGCGCAATACTATCCTTAGGATAATTCGCTTTGCTACGATCGAACTGATAACGCTCTTGGCTTGTAAACGCCATGGGTTTATCTTTATTCAAAAGCTTCAACGAATAAGCTAGTTGCTGATAGCGTCGTTCTAAACTTAAATTGAATATCTTATAAAAAGGTGACAGTTGGCCACTAGCTAGATCATCATCGAGCTGAGTTCGGTAAGGCGATAACATTTCAATATCAGACTGCAAGAACAAATTATGATGATAATCAAGTTGGTCTAAATAACGCTTAAAGATCTTTTCTGACAAAGCGTTATTTAAGACTACATCAACATAATGAGAACGCGTATAAATTGCAGCAATTCGCTTAGCTTCTGTAGCGTGCTGACTTTCTTGGCTTAGCTGGGGCAATGCCGATTCTTTAATTGGAATCGGACTAGCCGACACAGTCGTAGCTACACTTAATGAAAGTGTCAGCGCTACGAACAGCGGGCGAATGGATATCATAAACTAACGCCTCTTGCTTCGTTTAAGCAACAATATGCTCTTTTTTAACTTTCACTTGCATTCCAGAGGTGAGTTGCACTGAAATCTCATTTTTTACGATTTCAGTAATGACTCCTGGCATTGGTACTTTACCTACGAGAACACGGATCTGTTTACCGGTTTGAAGTTCACTACTAGGAAGAGCTTTAACTTTGGCAGGACGAGAGGTATTTTCCTTTCGAGGACGTCGAGCAGGTATCGGTTTATCCGAGTTTTTGCTGGACTTCACATCGTCACGCTTAACTTGATTTTTGGCACCAAAGACTTTTTCTTTACTTTCCTTGAGTTTTTGCTGGGCATGCTCTGCATGTTCTTGCTCAACAATTTCAGCCGCTTCGCCGTTAAGACCAACGCGGTTGACACCAATTTTAACACTATGTAGATAGCGCCAACTTGAGGTGTATTGGCGCAATGCACTACGTAACAGTGTATTGCTGACTCTAGGATCATCTGTAAGTCGTTTGGTTAAGTCCTGAAAAATACCAATTTTCAGTGGCTTAGCTTCCCCTTTCAGTGAAAAACACTGTGGGAACTGTTCTGCCAAATAGGCGATGACTTCTTTACTATTCTTAAGTTTCTCAACGGTTTCCATGAACAACCTTAAATTACACAACTATTTACACAGGCCGATCTGTGCTTCGGTTATTATAGTGGTCAAGTTTGGAAAAGCTATTAAAATTCAATCTCGGATAGATGATCGGACAATTGAACCAATAATTCTGCTAAACCTGCCTCATCCTGTCCATCAAAACGGTTTATAGAAGGACTGTCAATATCTAAAACGCCAATTAATTGCGATCCAGTATATAAAGGAAGGACAATTTCAGACTGACTAGCTGCATCACAAGCTATATGGCCAGGGAATTGATGGACATCACTGACACGAAAAATAGTTTTTTCTGCAAAGGCGCTGCCACAAACGCCCTGCCCGATTGCAATATGAGTACAGGCGGGGTTACCTTGAAAAGGTCCCAATATAAGCTGGTCATTTTTTGCTAAATAAAATCCAACCCAATTGATGTCTTCAAGTTCAAGCCAAAGCAATGCTGTCGTATTGGCTAATGTGGACAACCAATGAATATCAGGTCCTGATAAAGCTGTGATTTGTTGGGTTAATCGTGTATAGAATTTAACCTTGTCAGTCATTTTTTTCTCCCTCTAACATAGCCTCCTCAAAAGCTTGTCCTTTTAATAATTGGTTGACACAATGCCGATTAGTAGCAACATAAAAACCGAGTTCATCGGCCTGTGCATCATCTAATTTCACATCGGCCTGTTTTAAAAATAATGAGAACTGGTCGGCCACATCGAGCATTTTATCGTATGCATCCGCCTCTTTCTTAGAGGTAAAAGTCATCTTTTCAATACCATTTCGTTCAACTACATATTTGACAATAACTGCCACGGAAAACTCCAAATACTGTATTTATGTACAGGTATGTAATTATACTTATTTTCAGCTAAAAAGCTAAGAATAACCATGAAATGCCAAAGCTGGGTGATTTATCGGTACTAGTTTTATCGAAGTTCGGTAAAATATCCACCACTATAACTAAACTAGGCTAATGTTGTGTCCGCTTCCCTTCCTCAAGATTTCATTCAACTTATTGGTGAAACTGTCGTTGATGAGCGCTGTTTTGAACAGTTCCTACATTATTGCGATCAACCGCTGCGTCGCAGTGTCCGTGTTAACACCCTAAAAATAACGGTCACTGAGTTTGTCACTCGTATGACTAATCAAGGATGGATGCTAACTCCAATCCCCTGGTGTGAGCAAGGCTTCTGGTTAGAACGCGAAGATGAAACGACCCCATTAGGAAATACCCTAGAGCATCTCGGTGGATTGTTTTATATTCAAGAAGCCAGCTCAATGCTCCCTGTCAGTGCCCTCTTTCATTTTATACGTGTCTGTGATGCGCCGCTACTTTTAGATGCTGCCGCAGCTCCCGGCTCTAAAACCACTCAGATTGCCGCCAGATTAGCGCATCAAGGCGCGATTGTTGCGAATGAATTTTCTGCAAGTCGCATTAAGGGGCTTTATTCTAACTTACAGCGCTGTGGAATAGCGAATGTGGCGTTGACCAACTATAACGCGGATGTATTTGGCCGTTGGTTGCCGGAAACCTTCAACGGCATTTTATTAGATGCGCCATGTTCAGGTGAAGGAACGTTACGTAAAGATCCCCACGCGATGAGTAACTGGAGCATTGATCATGTCAACGAGATAGCCGCGCTTCAATTACAACTGCTTGATAGTGCCTTACATGCATTAAAAACAGGTGGTGTGGTGATTTATTCGACATGCACGCTCAATCATCTAGAAAACCAACACGTTATTGCCAATCTTCAAGCTCGGTTTCCTGATGCGGTTGAGGTATTACCACTAGCAAAATTATTTAATGGTGCGCACCAAGCGCTAACCCCTGAAGGGTATTTACATGTATGGCCACAGACTTATGACTGCGAGGGGTTCTTTGTCGCAGCTTTGCGTAAAGTTAAAACCCTCGAGGCTCCGTCTGTCATCAAGAAGGTAAGGGCACTTCCCTTTAGTCTCGCCACAAATAAGCAAGCTCAAGTACTAGCCGAACATATTCGTGTTCAATTTGGCTTAAAGTTACCGCAAAATAGTCGGTTGATGACAAGAGATAATGAATTTTGGCTATTTCCAGAGCAACTCTATGCTCTAACGAATGATATTCGATTCGACCGCATAGGGATTAAAGTGGCTGAGCAATTTAAAAAAGAGATCAAATTGACTCATGAAGCCATTAGTTATTGGGCTAATCAGATCACGAATAATATTATCGAATGCGATAGCGAACAAGCGCAAGCTTTCATGCAAGGGCGTGATTTACCTTGGCCCGACGCTAAAGCGGGAGATGGTGAAGTTGTGATTCGCTATCAGCAGACGACCTTAGGACTTGGAAAATGGCTTAAGGGGAAGATCAAAAACCGGCTACCTCGAGAATTGGTTCGCGACACAGTGCAGTTTAGCTAGCTTTTCCAAGTGGTTATCAATAGTCGCTACATATTGTAGTCGTTATCAATCGTGATGAGTTAGCAAATCGATTAACAACGACTATACTTAGTTATATTGATGATTAGCGCAAGACCCGACCGGGTCCTTCCCCTAAGTCCGGTGCAAGGATGGCACCGGACTTTTTTTATTCTATTATTTTAATCCATCAATTTGACCAAAAAGACGCTGAAAATTCTCCGTGGTCGCTTCGGCTACCGCTTCATAAGAAATTTGCCGAATTTGTGCTAAAACTTCAGCGATTCGGCGGGTATAAGCAGGTTGATTCTCTCCGCCACGATAAGGTGTTGGCGCTAAATAAGGGGAATCAGTTTCAACTAAAAGGCGGTCAAGCGGTAATTTGGCGAAAGCTTCTTGAACACTCTTGGCTGACTTAAAGCTAATAATGCCACTTGCGGAGATATAATAGCCCATCTCGATGGCAGCCATTGCCATCGCATAATCTTCAGTAAAGCAATGTAATACCCCACCAACCGATGCATCACCAAAATCTTGAATTAAGCGTAATGTGTCATCTCTGGCCTCTCGAGTATGAATAATCACTGGTTTTTTCAGCTCAGAACTGACTTTAAGATGTTCAATAAAGCTTTGTTGCTGGATATCTTTTGTTGCTGGATTGTAGTGATAATCAAGCCCAGTTTCCCCAATCGCAATCACGCCATCTTCAGAGGCTAGCTGGCGCAGTAAGTTGGGTTCAAGTTCAGATTCGTGAACATGCAACGGATGCACACCACAAGAGAAAGCTAGCTTGGATAAATGAGCCAGTTTTTCTCGCATGATGTGATATTCATTCAATGAGATGGATACAACGAGCATATATTGCACATCTTGGGCACTGGCTTTGTCAATAACTTGCTGGGGATCACTATGTAAAGTTTCATAGTTTAAACGGTCAAGATGACAATGAGAGTCAATGAGCACTGGGTTCCTCCGTCTCAATCAGATTTAATAATAAAGGGTAAAGTTGCAGTGACAGATTAAGCGCCACATTTGTGTTTAATTGCTGCTGTAAATCAACAAATTGTTGATAGCATCCCATCAACTGTAGTGAATCCAAATGTGCCACCGATGGCCCAGCAAGCTGTTCCGTCGTTAGTTTTGTGTGCATCGAATCAATCAAGACCTGCCCTAGCCATTGGAGCTGATCTCGATGCGTGCTTATTTGCTCGTGAAGCGGCTCAATATTGCCTTGTTGAATAAGGGTATTAAAGGCCTGACAGAATTGCTCAATCTGCTTGGCGCCATCAGCATGTAGAAAATCACAAACTTGATTGGCATCATTTAACCAATGTAATGCTAACTGCTGCAACGTATTGGGTGTATCTGGCAATTGTTGTTGTAACCAACCAAGAGCTTGGTTAGGGTCTGGGGCATGGATGATCAAGCGTTGTGAACGGCTGAGAATCGTTGCTAGCAGTGCCGTCTGACGGGGCTTTAGTAAGATAAAGTAACTATGTGCTTTAGGCTCTTCTAAAACTTTTAGTAAAGCATTAGCCGCAGCGGTTGTAAGCTTACCGACTTGGCTTATCACGGTTACTTTGGCCCGTCCGTGACTGGGCGTTTGTACGGCCCATTCTTGCAGTGCCCTAACTTGGTCGACGCCGATCGATACTGCGCTTGGCTCCAACAGATAGAAATCAGAGTGACTATGCGCACTCATCATTTTACAACTATGGCAGTAGCCACAAGGTTTATTGGTTGTATCCGATTGACATAATAAACGCGTGGCGGTCCAATTTGCGATCTCTACCGCTGCGCCGCCCTCATCATAGTCGAATAGTAAAGTTTGACCTAAATGTTGCTCGATGATCTGCTGTTCTAGCATATCAAGGGTCGATTGATACCAATTCAACGGAATTGTGAGGCGTTTATTCATGGCTAAAAAAAGTATCTAAAGCTTGAGTAATCATGTCTTGTACCATCAAAAATGGCAAAGAGGCGTCAATTTTAATGATGGTTTGATCGCGTTCAAACTCATCTAGATAGACGCTGCGTGCGCGTTCAAAAAATGCCTGCTGTTGTTGCTCTATTCTATCTAAATCACCACGTGCTTTAGCTCTAGCGAGTCCAACTTTTGGGTCAATATCTAGATAGAGGGTCAAATCAGGGCGAAAATCACCTAATGTTAACTCTCGAAGTTGATCAAGGGTGGTCATAGGGATTTGACGTCCCCCGCCTTGATAAGCTCTTGAGCTTAAATCGTGTCGATCGCCTAAGACCCATTGTCCTTGTCTAAGGGCTGGCTTGATGACATTTTCAACCAGTTGACTGCGCGCAGCATACATCAATAAAAGCTCACTTTGTGTTGTGATCACTTCGTCTTGATAATATTTAAGAATATCGCGTAATTGCTCAGCCAAAGGCGTTCCTCCGGGTTCCCGAGTGGTGATGTAGTTTTGTTGGTGTGTTGATAGCCAAGACTTAACTGTCTCAACCGCTGAACTTTTACCGGCTCCTTCGAGCCCTTCAATGACAATAAATTGGGCATTCATCGTTTTAAAATATATTTCCTAACTGCTTGATTATGTTCTTGCAAGTTGACTGAAAAATGATGACCACCACTGCCATCAGCAACAAAATAATAGTAATTTGTATTTGCCGGATGAGCCGCGGCTTGAATCGCAGATCGTCCTGGCATGGCAATAGGTGTTGGCGGTAATCCATAGATGACATAAGTGTTGTAGCGCGTTTTCTGTCTGAGATTGGCTCGGGTTAAATTACCCGTATAAGCATCCCCTAGCCCATAGATAACGGTTGGATCTGATTGTAACCGCATATGTTGATGGAGGCGATTGACAAATACTGATGCAACTTTCGGCATCTCTTCTACTTCACCCGTTTCTTTTTCAATAATAGAAGCAAGAACTAATAATTGGTAAGGTGACCGAATAGGTAGCCCCGCTTTTCGTGTTTGCCAAGTTTGAGCCAAAAATTGCCTCATTGCTTGATATGCCCGATTTAAAAGTGCCTCAGCGGTCGTGCCTTGCGTGTAATAATACGTTTCTGGAAGTAACCAGCCTTCCATATTTCCATTAGAAAAGCCCAGTTCAGCTGTCACCTGTGTCAGAGATGCTTGATTTATCTTGATACCAGGGGCTTGTTGTAATTGCTGCCACCATTGGGTCATCGTTTCGCCGTCAACGAATGTGATATGGTATTGGTAGACATTCCCAGAGCGCAGTATAGCGGCTATTTTTGCAAAACTTGCTTGTGCTGGCAACTGGTAGGTCCCAGCCTTAATTTTAGCCAACTGAGGATACAGTCGTAACCATCCTTTTAGCACAAATCGTTGCTGTGGGGCTAAGGGGTGTAATTGCTCAAATACATCAATGAGGCGTGTATTTTCCTTGAGCGTGTAAAGTTGCTGTTTATCTAATACGCGGTGATTCCATAGTTGCTCTGCGTATTGATATGTTTGATAACCCGTAATCACGAGTAAAGCAATTATTCCCCCGATGAGTGAATAACTGCTTTTACGAAAAATCACTATAGATACCCCATATGGCGTAATAGTCGATGACTACATGAAAAATCAGAGAAAGATGAACCATTGAACCATGCAACGGGCACAATCGGTAGCAAACTGTTTGTCAACCAAATTTCATCAGCAAGCATGACATCTGTCAGTGAAAATTGCCCTTGCTGCAGGTGTAAATCAACAAACTCAGGCTCGCTTAATAATAGCGATAAAAGATATTGCCGCATAGCACCATGGATGCCCGCGTGCTTAAGCGTGGGTGTATAAAGAATCTGCCCTTTGCGCCAAAATAAATTGGCGGCACTTGCCTCTACCACATGATCAAAGTGATCAAGTACGATTAAATCATCAACACTTTGATCTAATTCACATTTTATAGCGATTTGTTCTAAACGGTTCAGTGTTTTTAGATCACTATAGATATGCCCTACTGCCAGTTTTGTCCGAGCAACACCTAAGCGAATCCCTTCAATTTGCCAACGCTCATAACGGCTGATAGGTGCAAACGATGAAACAATCCATTGTGGATTAACTTGACTGGGCAACTGATAACCTTGCTCTCCCTGCCCACGCGTGATGACTAGCTTTAGACCACCTTGAACCAAATTTTGCGCACGCTTTTGGATGAAAGACCAAATGAAAGATTCATCAACCGATATAGCAAGTCGCATTAAACTTTGTTTGACTCGGTATTGATGCTGCTGGAATAACTCAACTTGACTATTACGCACCGCCATCGTGGTAAAAAAACCATCACCAAACATGCAACCGCGATCAAAGACGCTTAGCTGTTCACCTAGTTTTCCATTGATCCAACAATCACCCAAGTTGTTTGTCCTCTGTGTGAGATCATAAAAAAACCCGATGCCATGTTAACGGCATCGGGCTTTAAGCTCAATCAACGGAGTGATTAGATTTTCTTAAACAACAGAGAGCCATTGGTACCACCAAAACCGAAAGAATTCGATAATGTGTATTCCAGTTCGGCTTTACGTGCTTTACCTGCTACATAATCTAAATCGCACCCTTCATCTGGATGATCCAAATTAATTGTAGGTGGTGCTATTTGATCACGCAGTGCCAGTACAGAGATGATTGCTTCTATCGCGCCAGCCGCACCTAATAGATGACCGGTCATCGATTTGGTTGAGCTCACTAATAATTTATAAGCATGTTCACCAAAGACTTTTTTCACTGCATTGTTTTCAGATATATCACCCGTAGGAGTCGATGTGCCATGGGCATTAATATAATCAACGGCTGAAGGCTCAACGCCTGCATCTTTCAATGCATTTCGCATCGCCAACACCGCACCATCACCAGAAGGTGCGGTGATATGATAGGCATCAGCGCTCATACCAAAGCCAACTAGTTCGGCATAGATTTTCGCACCACGAGCTTTAGCACCTTCGTATTCCTCAAGTACTAAAACACCAGCCCCATCACCCAGTACAAAGCCGTCACGATCTTTATCCCAAGGACGACTGGCCGCTTGCGGGTCATCATTGCGACTACTCAGTGCTCGAGCAGCTGCAAATCCCCCCATACCAAGCTGTGTCGATGCTTTTTCTGCCCCACCGGCGACCATCACATCTGCATCACCGTAAGAAATCATTCGAGCCGCCATACCGATAGAATGAGTACCTGTTGTACAGGCTGTCGTTATAGCGATATTCGGGCCTTTCATACCAGTTTTAATTGATAAATGACCTGAGACCATATTAATAATGGTAGACGGAACAAAAAATGGACTAATTTTACGAGGTCCATGGTTCATAAAATTGGTATGGTTCTGCTCAATGAGCCCTAAACCACCAATTCCTGAACCAATTGATACCCCTATTCGTTCAGCATTGTCATCGGTAATTTCAAGAGCTGCATCTTCTATCGCCATTAGGCCTGCAGCAATACCATACTGAATAAAGAGATCCATTTTGCGTTGATCTTTCTTGGCAATATATTTATCAGCCTCGAAATTTTTCACCAAACCGGCGAAACGAGTCGGAAAGGCCTCTGTATCGAAATGCTCAATGGGTCCGATACCACTTTGGCCTGCTAGAAGAGCTTTCCAAGAATCTTCTGCCGTATTTCCTACCGGCGATAGCATGCCAATGCCGGTTACAACCACTCTGCGTTTTGTCACAGATTAGCCTCCAGAAACGGGAATTAAAAAATAGTAGGTAGAAATTAAAACAGGCAGCTATGCCACCTGTTTTAGAAGATTAGTCTTGGTTAGCAAGAATGTAATCAATCGCTGATTGAACGGTAGTGATTTTTTCTGCTTCTTCGTCTGGAATTTCAGTATCAAACTCTTCTTCCAGAGCCATAACTAACTCAACTGTATCCAAAGAATCTGCACCTAGATCATCAACGAATGATGCTTCTGACTTAACTTCATCTTCACCAACACCAAGCTGTTCGATGATAATCTTCTTTACACGTTCTTCAATTGTGCTCATGACAATAATTTTCCTTTGTATAATACGCTTTTGCGTCGTTGCGATAGTGTATTCAAACCGCGGAAAGTTGCAACCCCCGTTGCATGATCAATTACGCGATTTTTCACTGATTACAATAGTAAATATAATACTTAATCACTTTTTCTGTAATTAAGCCATGTACATACCACCATTCACATGAATCGTTTCACCAGTAATATATGCTGCATCATCGCAGGCTAAGAAGGCAACTACTTTGGCAATTTCTTCTGGTGTGCCAAGTCGATTCATTGGCACCTGAGTTAAAATTGCCTCACGCTGTCCTTCATCCAGTTCACGAGTCATATCTGTTTCAATAAATCCCGGGGCAATGGCATTCACTGTAATTCCACGAGAAGCCACTTCCTTAGCCATTGAACGAGTGAAGCCTAACACGCCAGCCTTGGCGGCTGAATAGTTGACTTGTCCTGCATTCCCCATGGAGCCGACGACCGAACCGATATTAATGATACGTCCCGCTCGTTGTTTCATCATAGCTCGTAACACAGCTTTTGATAATTTGAATACAGAGGTCAAGTTGGTGGCGATAATATCGTCCCACTCTTCATCTTTCATCCGCATCATCAAATTATCACGCGTGATACCAGCATTATTCACGAGGATATCGATATCGCCAAATTTTTCTTTGATTTGACCAAATAACTGGCTGATAGAGTCGTCATCTGTGACATTTAATACCATCCCTTGTCCCTGCTCTTCTAAGTACGCGCTGATAGCTTGTGCGCCTGACTCAGATGTAGCTGTTCCAATGACGGTAGCGCCTCGGTGTAGTAGTTCAACTGCAATGGCTTGACCTATACCGCGACTTGCTCCGGTCACGAGTGCGATTTTACCGCTCAATGACATCGTTGATTACCCTTATTTTGAAATCAGATCGACAGCCGCATCTAGTGATGCACTATCATTGATCGAAATTGCTGATAATTGCTTATTAATACGTTTTGTTAAACCCGCAAGTACTTTTCCAGGGCCACATTCAACCAGCGAAGAAACACCTTCATTAGCCATCAACTCAACTGTTTCAGTCCAACGTACTGGACTATAAAGCTGTTTAATCAACGCTTCTTTGATCTGCTCGGCATCACTTGATATTGCCACATTATAATTATGGATGACTTTAAATAAAGGTGTATTAAACACAATACTATCAAGTTTGTCTGCTAATTTTTCTGCTGCAGGTCGCATCAATTCACAATGCGAAGGCACGCTAACAGGTAACGGCAATGCGCGTTTAGCTCCTGCTTCTTTGCATAAAATATTCGCTCGCTCTACCGCGGCTCTATTACCAGCAATCACAACTTGGCCGGGTGAATTAAAGTTAACCGCGGTGACAATTTCACCTTGAGCGGCTTGTTCGCAGACTTCAATAATCCGTGAATTATCTAAACCAATAATCGCTGACATGGCCCCTATGCCGACAGGAACCGCTTGCTGCATGAGTTGCCCACGCAGCTCAACTAAGCGTATAGCATCAGCAAAATTAATTACACCCGCACAAGTGAGTGCCGAGTATTCACCTAAACTATGGCCGGCTAGAAACGAAGGTTTCAAGTCGACACGGTCTTGCCAAACTCGCCACAACGCAACTGAGCAAGCTAGTAACGCGGGTTGTGTGACAGAGGTATCATTCAGTTTTTCCGCTGGCCCTTGTTCTATAATATAGCCAATATTGTAACCTAGTGCATCAGAGGCTTGTTGAAATGTTTGCTGAACAATTACATTTGTTTGAGCAAACTCTGATAACATCCCAACGCTCTGAGAGCCTTGTCCAGGAAATACAAAAGCGAAATTTGACATATAAGGTTCCTATATCGTTAGTGTTACCTGTAAGCCTTGTGTTAGCTTTTGCAGGTATCATTCACGAATTCAAATTTAATGCAGGCAAGTATAACGGCTTAAGCGTCACTTCCCAAGCATGATCCATACATCCATAGCAACAAACGAGCAATAATCATCCAATTAAGACGTTAAATCCTATAATTAGCCAATTTCTGATAAAAATTTAGGGATCTGTTGACCAATTAATTGAGGAATATTGAGCTGAGATTGAACCAGTGCCTCACTGATTGCTTGAAAAAAAGCTTCGCTGTCAGCTCGACCATGACTTTTGATCACAACACCGCGAAGGCCTAGCATACATGCGCCATTATGTTTTTGGGGGGTAAGCTGTGAAAGTTGTCGCTGAAAATTTGGCATCAGCCAAGTCATAATGAATCGCTTCAGTGGGCTTTGAGGTAGCATTTTTCGAAACGAATAGAGCAAAAATTCAGCAGTTCCTTCAGCGGTTTTAAGTGCAATATTCCCTGAGAAGCCATCACTGACAATGACATCTACATCACCATCAAAGATTTGGTTGCCTTCAATAAACCCTTGATAATTTAACGATGAAGTTTGTGTCAATAGACGCCCTGCTTGGCGAATCGCATCATTTCCTTTGATCGATTCGCTGCCGATATTCAATAGTGCAATTTTAGGATTGTTAATGTGCCAAAGGGTCTGAACCAACACCATTCCCATCAGCGCAAACTGATGTAATAGATGAGAACTACACGTTGAGTTAGCCCCTAGATCAAGCATCAGAGTTTGTCGTCCTCGTCGATTAGGAATTGAACTGACCAGTGCTGGCCGCTCTATACCGGGCAATACTTTTAAAATTGCATGTGATAATGCCACTAACGCACCGGTATGACCGGCGCTAACGCAAGCATCAGCCTCTCCATCAGCAACCATCTGTAGAGATAATCCCATTGAGGAGTTTCGTCGAGTGCGCAAAATTTTAAGTGGCTTATCTTCAGGGGCTATCATCTGAACTGTATGCACAATACTCAGACGAGTCTCATCTTCAAGATGATAGTGGTGGATGAGGGGAATAAGCTGCTCACGATCTCCGATAAGTCGAAGCGTAAGATATGGATAATTCTCTAAAGCCTGTTTGGCTGCGGGGACAACAACTGGGGGGCCAGAATCTCCCCCCATCGCATCTAACGCCAACGTTAGACGTTGCAATGATGTCGCCTTACTTATTGATAACTTTCTGGCCACGATAGTAGCCATCAGCAGTTACGTGATGACGACGATGAGTTTCGCCAGTAGTTTTGTCAACGCTCAGTGCAGCATTGTTAGTGATTGCATCATGTGAACGACGCATGCCACGCTTAGAACGGGTTTTACGGTTTTGTTGAACGGCCATGACCCTTTCTCCTAATTATCTTTTTTTAAACTTTGTAAAATAGCAAATGGATTGGACTGCGTACTCTCTTCTTGAGTTGCTAGCTTACCAAACGTTTGGACTTGCTCTTGAACTTTACACTCGTCAATTGAATGCATTGCAATCAATGGTAACGCGATCAAAAATTCGTCTTCAAGTACCTCATGAAGATTAAACTCGCTATTTTCATCTAACTCAAGCGGTTCATACGCTTCCGGAAGTTCTTCCATCGGCTGCTTGTCTGTTACCGGAGAGTATTGGAATTCAACATTAAGTGGTAGAACAAACTCTTCCCTACAACGCTGACAAACCAATGTCACTTCGGTGCTTGCCGTGCCTGTCATCACAGATAACCCTTGCGAGTCAATATCAAAGCGAATCCAAGCGTTAGCATCTATATTTACAGCTGAAGTTGCTTGTGCTAATCGCAGCATCTGTCCTTTAGGTAAGATGCCGTGATAATCCAATCGGCGTTTCGCCGCTCGGAATGCTTCAACCTCAACCGGTAATTTAACCTTTTGCATAAGGCGCGCATCATATAGTTAGAGAGGCTGATAGTCAAAGGATTTTAATGAAAACCAGCAACATTACAAGCTCTCGCTAATTGAAGTTGCAGAGTTTACAATTGCCCTTCCCAAATAGCGAGAGCAAATTATGTATCCTTCAATTATTCTTGCATCTAGTTCAAAATATCGCCAACAGTTACTCAAAAAAATAGCCATTTCATTTAAAAGTGTTTCGCCTGATATTGATGAGTCACCTTTTGCTGGCGAATCAGCCAGTGAACTCGTCGTGAGATTAGCTGTTGGAAAAGCGCAGGCGCTTGCTGTTAATTACCCAAATCATCTTATTATTGGTAGTGATCAAGTTTGCGCAATAAATGGCCATATTTTAGGAAAACCACACTCAGTGGATAACGCGATTGAACAACTTAGGCAAGCAAGTGGTCAAACGGTTCGCTTTTTTACTGGTTTGGCCTTGTTGAATACTCAGACTCAACACTTGCAACAACGGGTCGAAACATTTGATGTGCAATTTCGCCAGCTCAGTGAACAACTCATCCGTCGTTACGTTGCAATTGAACGTCCTTTGGACTGTGCCGGTAGCTTCAAAAGCGAAGGGAGTGGAATCGTTTTATTTGAGGCTCTTCGAGGTAATGACCCGAATACACTTATTGGTTTGCCTTTAATTCGATTAGTCGAATTCCTCACCAATGAGGGAGTTGAATTACTCAGCGCGGTCTAAAACCGCATCAATAGATGCGGTTGATAGTTATAAACTAGATATTAATAACGGGCTAATCGGTAGCTAAACGATCAATAACCTGCTGTAAATGGGCATCAAGGGGAGCATTTAGGTGCATCATATCGCCAGTTCGGGGATGCTCAAAACGGATCTGCCAAGCATGCAAAAAAAGTCTATTCAAGCCAATAGATTTGCTGTGCTCTAATTGCTCATGGGTTGCGTATTTAGAGTCGCCTGCAATCTCGTGACCCACATATTGGCAATGGACTCGAATTTGATGCGTGCGTCCGGTAACAGGAGACGCTTTAACTAAACTCATTTCACCTAAGCGTCGTTCTAGCTGATAGCGCGTCAAAGAGGGTTTGCCCTGCTCTTCATCCACCTTGACCAGGCGTTCACCGGAGCTCAATAAGTTTTTAGCTAAAGGCGCATTCACAGTTTTTAATGAGCGCTCCCATTGACCATACACTAAGGCTAAGTAATCTTTTTGTACGGTTTTTTCTCTGAGTTGACGATGCATTTCACGCAACGCGCTACGCTTTTTGGCAATCATCAATACGCCAGAAGTATCGCGATCAAGACGATGAATTAATTCTAAAAAACGAGCGTCAGGTCGCAGAGCCCGTAGTCCTTCAATGACACCAAAGCTAAGGCCACTTCCACCATGAACTGCAAAGCCGCTCGGTTTATTGATCACTAACAGATAGTCATCTTCAAACAATATGCAATGTTCTAAATTAGAAATTTTGTCCAATTTGGCATTTGCGGGTAAGTTTTCGCTTGTTGAAACTCGAACCGGTGGGATACGAACTTCATCTTTTTCGAGCAATTTATAGTCAGGTTTTATTCTTTTTTTGTTTACTCGCACTTCTCCTTTGCGCAAAATGCGATAAATGAGACTTTTGGGCACGCCTTTTAGCTGCCGTTTCAGGAAGTTGTCTATTCGTTGCCCAGCATCGTCGTCAGTAACGGTTACCCAGCGAACGCTATTATTTGTCGTATTCATAGAATGGATGGTATCACAAAGATGAAATTGATTGCTGCGAAAATATAGCTTTGCTATATTTAATCCGTTAAACACATCAGTTTTTGAATTTTTGATGTGTTACGCTCAATCCGCCGAGTAGCGCTGTATATTCAATAGTCACTATAGCCTCGCGGTGTGTCATGATAACAAAATTTAAAACAACCGAGTAGGCAACGAAAAGCTGCCTTAAAACGCAAAAGAGCGAGTAGATTTTACGCCAGGTTGCACGCAATAAAAATGAAGAAATAAAATAGTTGCGGCCAGGTAATTACAACGCGTCACCCATGCGCCCTAAAATGACGAAGTTACAACCGTGAGGTTCCTTGCTTTGCAAAAAAAACACAGGGCCTAGCCGTTATAAGGCAGGTTGAAAGGTCTGCTTGGTTAAAACCAAGGCAGAATGAATGAAAAGAATGTTAATTAACGCCATGCAACTCGAAGAAATGCGCGTGGCTCTCGTAGATGGTCAGAAGCTGTACGATTTAGATATCGAAAGCCCAGGCCATGAACAAAAGAAAGCAAATATATATAAAGGTAAAATTACTCGAGTTGAGCCTAGTCTTGAAGCTGCTTTCGTCGACTATGGTGCGGAACGCCATGGTTTTTTACCCATCAAAGAGATAGCTCGCGATTATTTCCCGTCTGGTTATGTATACAAAGGTCGGCCATCGATAAAAGATGTGGTCAAAGAAGGCCAAGAAGTTATTGTTCAGATTGACAAAGAAGAACGTGGTAACAAAGGTGCGGCTTTAACAACTTTTATCAGTTTAGCTGGAAGCTATCTGGTTTTAATGCCAAATAATCCGCGTGCTGGAGGGATTTCCCGTCGTATCGAAGGTGACGATAGAACTGAGTTAAAAGAAGCGTTGGGCAGTCTAGAATTGCCTAAAGGAATGGGACTGATTGTGCGCACGGCAGGCGTGGGTAAATCAGCTGAGGAACTCGAATGGGATTTAAAAGTACTCCTTAACCATTGGAAAGCGATTAAAGATGCAGCTGACTCGCAATCAGCTCCTGTTTTGATCCATCAAGAAAGCAATGTGATTGTGCGGGCTATCCGTGATTACTTGCGCCGCGATGTAGGTGAAATTTTAATTGATAATCGCATCATTTTTGAAGAAGCTAAACAGCATATTTCGTTAGTTCGTCCTGATTTTGTTAGCCGTGTAAAACGTTATGATGGCGAAGTTCCTCTATTTAATCATTACCAGATCGAATCCCAGATCGAGTCGGCTTTCCAGCGTGAGGTTCGCTTACCTTCTGGCGGAAGCATTGTTATTGATCCAACAGAAGCGTTAACGTCTATTGATATTAACTCCGCTCGTGCAACAAAAGGGGGGGATATCGAAGAAACTGCGCTGCAAACTAACTTGGAAGCTGCTGATGAAGTTGCGCGGCAGTTACGGTTACGTGATTTAGGCGGTTTGGTTGTCATCGATTTTATCGATATGACACCGGTTAAAAACCAACGAGAAGTCGAAAATCGTTTCCGCGAAGCGGTTCGCCAAGATCGTGCGCGCGTACAGATTGGACGCATTTCTCGGTTTGGTTTGTTAGAAATGTCTCGTCAACGACTGCGGCCATCATTAGTAGAATCGTCCACTCATATTTGTCCGCGTTGTAATGGCCAAGGCACTATTCGTGATACTGAATCGCTAGCGCTATCAATTTTGCGTCTTGTTGAAGAAGAAGCTCTAAAAGAGAATACGCCCGAGGTTCGTGCAGAAGTGCCTGTTTCAGTTGCGGCATATCTACTAAATGAAAAACGTGTAGCAGTCAACAAGCTTGAAAAACGCCATCAGGTTCGAGTTGTCGTGATTCCTAACCAACATATGGACACCCCCCACTACGAAGTGAACCGAGTACGTCCTGGCGAACAAACAGAAGAAGCTAGCTACAGTCTTGTGACCGCCCAGCCTTCGCCTGTATATCAACCTCAAGTTAATATTCAGCAAAAAGCTTCTGAGCAGCCGCTGTTGAAAGGTTTTTCGCCCATAGAACCTGCTCCTGTTGTGAATCAAACAGTTGCTGTTGTCCAAAAGGCTGAGTCTTGGTTTAGTCGATTGATGAATAAGCTGTTTAGTCCAGCGCCAGTCACCCCTAAGGACGCTCCAAAGGACGCTCCAAAGGAGACGACTGAGGAATCTGCATCCAATAAGTCATCGGAATCATCACGGCCTGAACAAACTCGCAAAACTCGTGAGAACCGTAGTCGTCGGCAAAATCGCTCGAGACAACGTAGCGATGATAAAAAACCTCAGAATGTGGCCAACACTGACATTACTTCAGCGTCGACTCCAAAAGAGGAGAAACAATCGAAGCCTAGTCAAAAACAGGCCCCGGTTAAACGTGGGAGTGATACAAATAAGTCACAACCTCCAGTCGACGACCAATTGCAGGAAAGTGATCAGAATCAGGAAGCTGTCGTTCAGCACAAAGAAGAGCCACCTAAACTGCGTCGCCAGCAGCGTCGATTGTATCGAAAAATACGCTTGCAAGAAGCAGTTAGTGATACGGTAGCGCCAATATCAAATAGTAATGAACAGAGCTATGCGTCTTCATCTCGTGTAGAGAATACTGGGGTGACTAATGAGCCGTCATCGATTCAAGCAACTGCCACCGCTGATGAAACAACAATGGCTGTCAATGATGCAGGCACTGAGCCAAGCAACCTAGAAGTGGAAGCGGCTGAGCAAAAACCGGAAATTGCGCAAGAAAATCAGTCATCGACTACTGATACTGAACAAACCTCGGCGAAGCCAAAACGTCGTCGTCGTCGTTCGAGTCAATCACCATACGCCGGTGATCGTAAGCGCTTTAGTGATCTGGAAAAAGCGTCTTTAAGCAATGATGAAATGGCAGAGTCAAATGATCAAAATAGTCATGATGAACCCTCAGAGGTAAAAGCTGATTCAGCAGTAGAGCAGCAGGCAACTCCAGAGACGACATCACAGGCTCCATCAGAAAATCAGATGGATCAGCCGAATGTCGTCAGAGAATCGCCATCAGAACAGGTTGCGTCAACTCAGCCAGAGGCGATCATTGAGCCATCATCACAAATTGACACACAGCAGTCGGAAGTGGTGATAGAGCCACGCGTTGAACATGCGGTAGAATCTGCGCTTGTTTTAACTGCAGATGAAGCCGCGGCCATTAAGATTGAGCCCTCTGTCAATCCTATTGCAGGTGTTTTTGCTCAGGCGAAAGGGTTTGCGCATGCACCGATGACCAAACCTTCGCCAGTTGCACCAAGTGAGCGAACTGTTGAGGTACAACCTTATGAGCGTTTGCAATTACAGCATAGCGGTCGTCAGGCTGGCGTAAATGGTGCGTCACATTCAGTTAATGCACCAATGAAGAAGCCAAGCTGATCATAGCTGGTGCAATTTTGACACATTAAACTAGAAAAAGGGTTTGCTGAAATGGCAAACCCTTTTATGTATTGATCGATAGTATAATTTTTTAACTATTAGTTTTTTTAGTTATAAAAAACGTTTATTTTATTTTTCACATCAAAAATGAATTTTTACTCAAACCACCCATAACTCTCTTTTATATTTTTATTATATAAAATAAATCAGTAAGTTACCTTTCTAGTTAAGCTATAGATAGAAGTAGCAGTTTTCTCTCTAATTACCCACTTTTGATTATTCGGCACGATTGATGCTTGATTTTTGATCAATATCATCTGCTAAAAGGCTTTGACAAACGATTGAGTCAATTAAAGACTGAATAGAGGTGAGTTGATGCAATCTTGAATATCTCAGATGAATCAGCCACTAGTAAATTTTCTTTTATGTTTTATTGGGTTATTCAATTATTGGTCTAATCTTAAGTAATAACATAACAATTTCGGTCGTTAGTCTATCTATTCTGGGTAGGAACGATTAGGGGGAGAAGGCAATGAGCATATTCAATCATTATCTGCAGCGGTATGAAGAAGCTCGCTATGAAGAGCTATCTCTGGAAGAATACTTACAATTATGTAAAAAAGACTCGAGTGCTTATGCCTCTGCAGCAGAGCGACTCCTTATGGCGATTGGTGAACCCGAATACATTGATACATCTAAGGATTCACGTCTGAGCCGACTTTTCTCTAACCGAGTCGTCGCTCGTTATCCGGCTTTTAAAGAATTTTATGGTATGGAGGATAGCATTGAGCAAATAGTTGCTTATCTGAAGCATTCCTCGCAAGGATTAGAAGAACAAAAACAAATATTATATCTATTAGGTCCTGTTGGGGGCGGTAAATCATCTCTTGCTGAAAAATTGAAAAGTTTGATGCAAAAAATGCCCATTTATATTATTAAGGGATCGCCTGTTAACGATCATCCATTTTCACTATTTGATGTTGCAGAAGATGGTGATATTTTACTTAAAGAATATGGTATTCCAAAACGATATTTACGCACGATTATGTCGCCATGGGCCGCAAAACGATTGCATGAATATGGCGGAGATATTACTCAGTTTAAAGTGCTCAAAGTCTATCCTTCCATTCTTGATCAAATTGGGATCGCAAAAACAGAGCCTGGTGATGAAAATAACCAAGACATTTCGTCACTCGTTGGTAAAGTTGATATTCGCCAGCTTGAGCATTTTGCACAAAATGATGCCGATGCTTACAGTTATTCAGGTGCTTTATGCCGTGCGAACCAAGGCTTAATGGAATTTGTTGAGATGTTTAAGGCCCCCATTAAAGTGCTACATCCTTTATTAACCGCGACTCAAGAAGGAAATTATAATGGAACTGAGGGGCTGTCTGCATTACCATTTTCTGGGATTATTCTAGCTCACTCGAATGAATCAGAATGGCAGGCATTTCGTAATAATAAAAATAATGAAGCATTTTTGGATCGTGTTTATATAGTAAAAGTCCCCTATTGTTTGCGTATTTCTGAAGAAGTTAAAATCTATCAAAAATTACTTGATAACAGTGAATTAAACCATGCTAATTGTGCTCCAAGTACATTGAAGCTGTTAGCTGAATTTTCAGTTTTATCAAGGTTGCAAAATCCAGAGAATTCTTCTATCTATTCAAAAATGAGGGTTTATGACGGTGAGAGCCTCAAAGATACCGATCCGAAAGCTAAGTCATATCAGGAATATCGCGACTTTGCAGGTGTTGATGAAGGGATGGCCGGGTTATCGACTCGTTTTGCATTTAAAATTCTCTCGCGAGTATTTAATTTTGATGCAGTAGAGGTTGCAGCGAATCCTGTTCATTTATTTTATGTGTTAGAAAAACAGATAGAGCGTGAACAGTTCCCACAAGAACTCGCCGATCGCTATATTGAGCACCTGAAAGGCTATTTAGTTACAACCTATATCGAGTTTATTGGTAAAGAGATTCAAACTGCTTATCTCGAATCATATTCTGAGTACGGTCAAAATATTTTTGACCGATACGTCACTTATGCTGATTTTTGGATTCAAGATCAGGAATTTAGAGACCCTGATACAGGGCAGCTATTTGACCGTTCCGCGCTCAATGCAGAGCTTGAAAAAATCGAGAAACCAGCGGGGATAAGCAATCCTAAAGACTTCCGTAATGAAATTGTGAACTTTGTCTTACGAGCTCGCGCTAACAATGAAGGTAAAAACCCGACTTGGACTAGTTACGAGAAGTTACGCACGGTTATAGAGAAAAAAATGTTCTCTAATACTGAAGATCTTCTGCCAGTTATCTCATTTAATACTAAAACGTCAGCGGATGATCAACGTAAACATGATGACTTTGTCGATCGTATGATGGAAAAAGGCTATACCCGCAAACAGGTAAGGCTTCTTTCCGAATGGTACTTACGTGTTCGTAAATCATCTTAGCCATCGGAGGTTTTTGTATGGCGCATCTTATTGACCGACGTTTAAATGGGAAAAATAAAAGCACTGTCAATCGGCAGCGCTTTATAAGGCGTTATAAGCAACAGATAAAAAAAGCAGTCACCGAAGCCGTCAATCAACGTAGCATCCAAGATTTGGATTCTAGCGAGAAGATTACAATTCCATCACGAGATATCACCGAGCCATTTTTTCATCAAGGTGAAGGGGGGGATCGGACACGTGTTCTACCCGGTAATGACCAATTTTCACAGGGGGATCGCATTGAGAGACCTCAAGGCAGTGGTCGAGGCGGTTCTGGTGACGCAGATGCCAGCGATAGTGGCGAGGGATCTGACGAGTTTCGTTTTGATATATCCAAAGATGAGTATCTAGACATCCTATTTGATGATTTAGAGTTACCTAATCTTCAGGAAAATAGTACTGATCGGATGGTGGATTTTCGAACTGTTCGAGCAGGTTTTACCAATGAAGGTGTTCCAGCAAATATTAATATTGTACGATCGTTACAAAATTCGTTGTTACGACGAACGGCTATGACTGCGAGTAAAAAACGGCAGCTGCGCGAGTTGCAGGCACAATTGTGTGAATTGAAAAAAGTACCGCAAAGCAATCAAGCAGATATTTTGATTTTGGAACAAGAGATTGACGAACTACAACGACGTATCGACAGAGTACCATTTATTGATACATTTGATCTCAAATACAATGCGTTCCAAAAGCAACCTATTCCAAATTCACAAGCTGTTATGTTTTGCTTGATGGATGTATCAGGCTCTATGGATCAAGCAACAAAAGATATCGCCAAACGATTTTATCTATTGTTGTATCTGTTCCTTACACGCAATTATGAACGAATAGAAATTGTGTTTATTCGTCACCATACCCAAGCGAAAGAAGTTGATGAGAAAGAGTTTTTTTACTCACAGGAAACTGGCGGTACAATTGTATCAAGTGCATTGAAACTCATGAAAGAAATTATTAATGCCCGTTATCCTGAAGCGCAATGGAATATTTATGCTGCTCAAGCGTCCGATGGAGATAATTGGGCTGATGATTCCCCTACCTGCCGAGCTTTACTTGACCGCGATCTATTGCCGTTTATTCGCAATTTCTTTTACATTGAAATTACCGCTAGAGCCCATCAATCGCTTTGGCGGGAGTACGAATTATTGGCTCAGCAACATGAAAATTTTGCCCTGCAGCATATTCGTAAACCTGAGGATATCCTGCCGATTTTTCGAGAATTTTTCAAAAAAGAAATGGCATAAGGGAGATGGTATGAGCACTAGCAAACATCTTGATGATGGACCAGATTGGACCTTTCCGCTTATCGAGCAGTATCATGAAATAATCGCTGCGACTGCTACGAAGTTCAAGCTCTCTACCTATCCCAATCAAATTGAGATTATTACTGCTGAACAGATGATGGATGCTTATTCGAGTGTCGGAATGCCAATTGGGTATAATCACTGGTCATTCGGGAAAAAATTCATTCAAACCGAACAAAATTATAAACGAGGTCAAATGGGTTTGGCCTATGAAATTGTTATTAACTCAAGTCCTTGCATTGCTTATCTGATGGAAGAGAATACGATGCCGATGCAAGCGCTAGTGATGGCTCATGCTAGCTATGGTCATAACTCATTTTTTAAAAATAATTATCTATTTAAGACATGGACCGATGCAAGTTCAATTGTTGATTATCTCTTGTTTGCAAAAAATTATATCACTGAATGTGAAAAACGCTATGGAGTGACTGCTGTCGAAGACATACTTGATTCTTGTCATGCGTTAATGAATCACGGTGTAGACCGCTATAAACGACCGGCGCCGATCTCTTTAGCTGAAGAACAAGCTAGACAAAAATCGCGTCAAGAATATCTTCAGGCCCAAGTCAATGAACTATGGCGGACAGTCCCAAAAACAGAAAATGAAAATTTTCAGCAACAAATTCGTTTTCCCGATGAACCACAAGAAAATATTCTCTATTTTTTGGAAAAAAGAGCGCCATTACTGGAAAACTGGCAACGGGAAGTCATTCGAATTGTACGCAAAATTAGCCAATATTTTTACCCCCAGCGACAGACGCAAGTTATGAACGAAGGTTGGGCAACATTTTGGCATTATACTATTTTAAATGATATGTATGATCAGGGCTATTTGACTGATCGATTTATGCTTGAGTTTTTGCACAGTCATACTAATGTTGTCGCTCAGCCATCCTATAACAGCCCCTACTTTAGTGGAATAAATCCGTACGCTTTAGGATTTGCCATGATGACGGATATTCGGCGTATTTGTGAAGCACCTACCGAAGAGGACAAACACTGGTTCCCTGAAATTGCAGGTAGTGATTGGTTAGAAACATTGCATTTTGCTATGGAAAATTTCAAGGATGAGAGCTTTATAAGCCAATTTCTCTCTCCAAAATTGATTCGCGATTTTAAACTGTTTAACTTAGCTGATCACCAAAATTTACCGTATTTGGAAGTAAGTTCTATCCATAATGAGGCGGGTTATTTAGCCGTTCGTCAAGCCCTATCAAATCAATATAATCTGTCGAATATTGACCCTAATATTCAAGTATACAATGTGAATGTACGCGGTGATCGTGCCCTAACCTTGCGCTATATTCCGCATAATCATATTCCTTTGGCCGGTAATTTGGATGAGGTATTAAAGCACCTCCATCGGCTCTGGGGATTCGATGTTCGAATTGAACAAGTTATGGACTCAGGTTTGGTTGAGTCATTAGCCATATGCCCGCCAGCGTAACAATTTAAAAGTGTAGGATTATTCATCGCGGTCATTTGAATGTTGAGGATGTAGATACGTCACTGTTTTTTTAGTATCTACATCTTAGGCAGTCTTTTCAGATAAAGGCGTGTCATCACTTAAATAACTATTATAGTTGTGTTTTCCCAATGGAATGAGCCTTGTGGTTATCAATATGCCCTTTCATCCTCCAAACGTACTTTTTTGGTTGAATGAGCGGTGGTTGGGCTGACACTTTTTAAGTGCGTTTTGCCTTATTGATGGTATTTACAACGTTTTAATGGCATCGATGACTTTGATCATGAAAGAGCACATCGGGCTTAAATGGTTCTGATGGTTGCATTCGATACGCTCAGTTGAAGTTAAAAACCGAGCAATAAAACAAATAGGTAGAATCGACGCTATTGAGCAGCGTTCATTCGATAAGCCAACAGAGAATTATTCTATTGAATGGTTGAATCGAATTGCTCTATTTGATACTCAAGCCTTCAATGTTTTGAATGAAGAATAGCTATATCAGAGAATCGCCAATAGGTGAGTGCAACAAGGAGCACTTCATGATTTATTGAATGCCCTGACTCCTCGCCTACCAGAAAACGCTAACTGGCAACAGGATAAAGACATCACGAGCCAGTATTCGATTCGTTGCCCAATTAAACACTAATGTCGCTTTTTTGGATAATATGTATTTTGTTGGAACCTATAGATCTTCGGACGAACAGCACTTTTACTGTATTTGATCGATTTGATAAACAATGTAGTGATTACGCTCTATAAGTTAAAGTTTAAGCTCATTTTTTATGCGATTTTGATGTGGATATATTGATATTATCTTCTTGAAATGATAGATAGCTGTGGCAAAATCGATGAAAATTTAATATTTATCAATGTTTGGGATGATTTATCGATCATATCCATAGTTATTGGTTTTTTTGAACCCCTTTTTTAATTTAGAATGGCAAGCTGATGACTTATCAATTACTGTAACAGTCTGGACTTCTAGAGAGATTATTTAGGTTTCCTGTATTATCAGGTAATCTATTATATACACTCGTCTGCGATCAAACAGCTTGCGATAGTTGACGCGATACGGCTTAGCAACGATGAGCGTCAATGCCCATCGTTATCTTAGTTGAGATCACTTAATTCGATGTCATAATTTATGGATAAATTACCCCAAAGGAAGTAAAAGTAATCATGATGAACGATACGTTTCTGAACGCCCTCGCCAAGAACTTCCTTGGAAGCTCTCCAAGGTGGTACAAACAAACAATTCTTACGTTCCTAGTCATCAATCCTATTCTCTTTGCTGTGGACCCATTTGTTTCTGGCTGGATTTTGGTGATTGAGTTCATATTCACACTCGCAATGGCGCTGAAGTGTTACCCGTTGCAGCCAGGCGGGTTGTTGGCCATTGAAGCTATTGCTATAGGAATGACATCAACAGAAACCGTTAAGCATGAGTTAATCGCTAATTTTGAAGTAATCTTGCTTTTGATCTTCATGGTTGCTGGCATCTTCTTCATGAAAGAGCTGTTGCTATTTGTGTTTACGAAGATGCTTACCCATATTCGTAGCAAAGTCGCCCTATCGTTAGCTTTTTGCGGAACTTCTGCATTTTTATCCGCGTTTCTTGATGCCTTAACCGTGATCGCTGTTGTGATCAGTGTCGCTGTTGGTTTTTATGCCATTTATCATAAAGTCGCTTCAGGTAAAGATTTTCATCTTGAACATGATCATACTCAAGATGATCAACTCAGGGGAGAATTAACCCATCAAGATCTCGAAGGATTCCGGGCCTTTTTACGTAGTCTATTGATGCATGCTTCAGTGGGAACTGCCTTAGGTGGCGTTTGCACAATGGTCGGTGAACCCCAAAATTTAATTATTGCCGAGCAGGCAGGTTGGCACTTCGCCGAATTTTTTATTCGAATGGCTCCAGTTTCTATCCCTGTTCTTATTTTAGGGTTAGTCATGTGTGTTATTTTAGAAAAAACAGGTTGGTTTGGTTATGGTGGTCTATTACCTGATCGCGTACGCATCGTGATGGAAGATTATGAAACCTATGCCGATAAACGTCGAACCAAACGCGATAAAATGAGACTTGGCGCCCAACTTGTGATTGCTGCATGGCTAATTGTAGCTTTGGCGTTACACCTTGCCGCCGTTGGTCTAGTCGGTCTATCTGTCATTATTCTTGCCACGACATTTTCAGGAATTAATGAAGAGCATCAACTTGGAGCAGCTTTTACTGAGGCGCTGCCATTCACCGCATTACTGGCTATATTTTTCTCAATCGTTGCAGTCATCATTGACTTACACCTGTTCAAACCCATTATTCATTGGGTATTGGAACAGGAAGGTCACGCACAACTTGTGGCATTTTACTTAGCGAATGGAGTTTTATCGATGGTTTCAGATAATGTCTTCGTTGGCACGGTCTATATCAATGAAGTTCGCTCAGCATTGATGGATGGTCAAATTACTCGTGATCAGTTTGATATGCTAGCGGTTGCGATTAATACCGGAACAAACCTCCCTTCTGTTGCAACGCCTAATGGTCAAGCCGCTTTTCTATTCTTATTAACCTCCTCACTTGCCCCTTTGTTGCGGCTATCGTATGGTCGGATGGTGTTCATGGCTCTTCCTTATACCATCGTGCTGATTGTTGTGGGGTTATTATGTGTAAATTATTTACTGATACCACTGACCGATCTGTTTTATCATAATGGTCTGCTGATCCACCATGCAGCGAAGGCTGCTGCCGCAGCAATTGGACATTAAGTTTAGTAAACAAAAGGGCTGGCTTAGTCCTTTTGTTTATCTCTTTGAAGAGGATTGATGGGTGTTTAACTTATTAAAAAAATGGTCTTATCATCGAAGCCCTTGGCTACTGCTATCATTTAGTGCGTTAGTATTTGAACTAGCTGCATTGTATTTTCAATATGGCAAGCAGCTCGTCCCTTGTGTTATGTGCATCTATGAGCGTACGGCGATGCTAGGGGTCCTTCTCGCAGGATTGGTTGGTGCCATTGGGCCTACACTCTTTTTAGCACGCTTGATTAGTACCATGGGTTTTCTAGCATCGAGCAGTTGGGGATTAGTGCTTGCATGGCAACATGTGCAAATACAGTTACACCCATCGCCATTTGCAATTTGTAGCCCATTTCCTCATTTTCCCAGTTGGCTGCCTCTGAATCATTGGTTTCCGTGGATGTTTCAGCCGCATGGCGATTGTGCAGTGATCGTGTGGAAACTGCTTAATTGGAGTATGCCGCAGTGGTTAATAGTTGCTTTTGCTATCTATACTATTATGGCTTTGATGATTTTAGTGAGCCAATTTCGCCGCTAATTGGTCTAGACCCCAGCTGAATATTCATGCTGGGATCTTAGTTTGCAGTTCTTTAGCACTTCGATACGCCATTGACTCACGATTTTTCTATCCAATACTCGGCTCACATGGCTAAGTATGGGTCGCTTTGATTGGTAAATGCCTCATCAACTGAGTATCGCTATCTTCGTTATCATCAGAACAGTTCTGTCGACCAAGCGAGTTGCAACCATCACATTGAAGAATGTCCAAGATTGGTATTATGACAGTGAGTATAGATAGTTATATTCGGCTACTATATCTCCCTAACCGTATAAAAACGCTAACGTGATTAATCTTCACATTCATCCAACGGCCACCATGCAATGAAATCTTGTAGATCACCATTGATCGCTGTTTCACTGATGGTTTTACCACGAATGGACGCTCCTACCTTATGCATCTGCGATTTTTTACCGCCATGGCGTAAAGGATGCCAAATGGGAAGCCCTCGACCTTCATCTAAACGACGATAAGCACAGCTCGGCGGCAGCCATTGAAATGATTCTCGGTGAGCCAAACTTATCTTGACGCAATCATCAACTTTTGTAAATCGATTCGGATAATCACTGCATTGGCAGCTTTTTTGATTGAGTAATTGACAGCTTATATCAGTGAAATAAAGTTTATCGGTGTCATCATCAATTACTTTGGCTAAACAGCACTTACCACATCCGTCACAAAGTGCCTCCCACTCTTCATCATTCATCTGCGCTAGCAACTTATTTTGCCAAAAAAGAGGATCATTAAGCATGTGTGCGCACCTTTGTTTGAATTGATAATTTATCGGATAATTGAAGTTGTAAGTGGTCACCATGCACTAAAGGACCCACTCCTGAAGGCGTCCCTGTTAATAACACATCGCCTGGCTCAAAGCTAAAATACTGACTGGCTTCGCTAAGCAAAGTGATACAGTCCCGGAGCATCAATTCTGTTGAACTATGCTGTACAATTTGCCCATTTTTACGCAATTCTAAGATCATATCTTGAAGATTTTCGCCTTGATAAGGAAGCCATGGGCCTAATGGAGCTGCACCATCAAAGCCTTTCGCTTTCTCCCAAGGATGTCCTTGAGCCTTCAACTGCGCTTGCAGATCTCGAAGCGTTAAATCGATGGCTAGTGTATAGCCGACAATCGATTCTTGTGCGCTCTGGATAGTCGCTCTGTGAAGTGGTTGGCCGATTAATAATGCCAACTCTATTTCATGGTGACAGCTTCCTTGATTGCTAGGGAGGACGATGTCATCGCTTAAACGACATGCAGCAGTCCTCGGTTTAATAAAAAATACCGCTTGTGAGCTGGTTTGACTGTTCATTTCTTGGATATGATCAGCATAGTTTTGTCCGACGCAAACAATTTTGCCTAGCGAGTATGGGATCGGATGACCCTCTATATTAATGTGTTGATAGCTCATAATCATTTTATTGAAAGAAAGCGGATTCGGTCAGCAAGCGTACCCACCGTAACCGCAAAATAATTTGAACGATTCCATTTTAGCAGCGTATCAAAGTCTTTATAGACCAAATATACACGTCCATTTTTATCATCAGGAATCACTAAACGTGCTTTTATCGCACGAGTTGGGAGTGCATCGCCATTGTAACGGCGTACACCTAGCGCCTCCCATTCAGAGAGTAATTTGGGTGACTTTACCGCATCACTACTGAGGTCAAAATGAACTGGAAGTTTAACTTGTCGTCCCCAGGTTATATCACTACGCCAACCTAACTGATGTAGATAATTAGCCGCCGACGCAAGCGCATCGGGAACACTGTGCCAGATATCTCGCCGGCCGTCACCATCTTCATCAACCGCATAGCCTAAATAGGTTCCTGGCATAAACTGAACTTGTCCCATAGCCCCTGCCCATGAGCCTTTCAGCGTTTCCCGTTTGATTTTGTCATCGCGCATTAGCGTCAAGGCAGCAGTGATTTGACGCTCAAAAAAATCGCGCCGTCGCCCATTGTATGCCAATGATGTTAACGCTGACATCACATCATAATGGCCAGTGAGTGCACCAAAGTTAGATTCTATTCCCCATAACGCCACGATAAAGCGTGGTTGAACGTCATATTTTTTTTCTAACTTCTTGAGCAAAGGTAAATTTTCTTTATATAACTGCCGCGCTTTAGCGACCTTCCAGTCTGGGAGTGCTCTTGGTAAATAGGTATCGAGTGTTAAACGAAATTCTGGTTGATTCTTATCACTATGGATAACTTTTGGGCGTAATTTGACATCACTAAAAGCTTCATCAACTAAGGTTTGCGAAAATCCATTAGCTAAAGCTTGTTGGCGCAATGTCTGAACAAATTGCTGGAAATCGTTTGCTTGTGCCATCATCGATGCGCTAGATAAAAGCACCAACCAGCCTAGCTGTTTAATTTTCACAGTGATTGGCCTTACGAGCTTTATAGGCTTCGAGCTCATTTTCAGGTGGAGGTGGAAGTTGCAAATAAAACCCTTCTTTATGCAATGATTCGATCACTTTGTCAGTATTTGCCGTTGCTAGCTGTTGCTTGGCTAAATTAATTGTAGTAAATAATTGTAGTTTACCTATCATCATTAATAATTGCTCAGGAACGGCGTTAAAATCGTCACGTTTGGCTATATAAAGATAGGTTTGAGTTTTTTTTAAGCTTTTATAAACGTAACACAGCATGTTTTATACTCTTCCCGTTGTTTCATCATCAATAAATAGGCAAACTATAGCAAAATAGGTCGCATTCCAACAATGCAGAAATAAAAGAGACTAGAATAATAGGATAAGTTAAACACATGGCGAGTCCAGAAGTCGAAATTAAAGGAACAACATTTACTATTTCGGTCATTCATCTTATTGATGATGATTTAAAACATGTCGAAGACGTGCTTAATCATAAAATGGCGCAGGCACCGAAGTTTTTTTCCACAGCGCCCGTTATTGTCAATGTTAGTCAAGTGGAACACCCACTCGATTTTATTGCATTGAAAACGCATATTAAACAGACTGGTTTTGTGATGGTCGGGGTTACAGGATGTCAAAATAGCGAACAAAAAGCGCAAGCACAAGATGCAAAGATTCCCGTTTTGATCGCGGGTCGTGATGTAGAGCCTAAACCGATTGAAGAGCCGAACATGGCCCAACCTCCACGGATCATTCGTGGTCAAGTCCGTTCGGGGCAGCAAGTTTACGCCAAAGAGTGTGATTTAGTGGTGATAGGCAGTGTCAGTAATGGTGCTGAGATCATTGCCGATGGCAGTATTCATATTTATGGTGCTCTGCGTGGTCGTGCTATTGCTGGCGCAAATGGACAAACAGGTAGTGTGATCTGTTGCCAAAATTTGCAAGCGGAGCTGGTATCTGTAGCGGGTCATTACCAATTATCTGAAAGCCTGCAGTCCATGTGGCAGCAGGCATGTAGTATTGAACTTGAAGCGCGTCAATTAAAGATAGCGCCTCTCAATTAGATTTGAAGGAATCATATGACCAAAGTTATCGTTGTGACTTCAGGTAAAGGCGGCGTTGGAAAAACCACTTCCAGCGCCGCCATTGGAACCGGCCTTGCTGTAAAAGGCTACAAAACTATTATTATCGATTTTGATATTGGACTACGAAACCTTGACCTCATTATGGGTTGCGAAAGACGTGTCGTTTATGATTTTGTTAATGTAATCAATGGGGAAGCTACATTAAATCAAGCTATGATTAAAGACAAGCGGATCGATTCATTGTATGTTTTACCTGCATCACAAACACGCGATAAAGATGCTTTAACGCGTGAAGGGGTGGAACGGGTGATCAATGAGCTCACTGAAAAAGGATTTGATTATATTCTTTGTGACTCCCCCGCGGGGATTGAAGCTGGCGCGATATTAGCTCTGTATTTTGCTGATGAGGCCATTGTTACAACAAACCCTGAAGTCTCATCTGTTCGCGACTCAGATCGTATTCTCGGTATGCTATCGAGCAAATCCCGCCGAGCAGAGCAAGGCTTAGATCCGGTCAAAGAGCATCTTTTACTCACCCGTTACAGTCCATCACGAGTCAATAGAGGTGATATGTTAAGCGTTGACGATGTCAATGATATTTTAGCGGTTCCATTGCTTGGTGTTATTCCTGAGTCTCAATCAGTTTTGAAGGCGTCTAACTCAGGTGAACCGGTAATTTTAGATACAGAGAGTGATGCAGGACAAGCCTATCAAGATGCCGTCGAGCGCTTATTAGGCAATCCTGTAGAACTGCGGTTTTTAAACGAAGAGAAAAAAGGTCTATTTAGCCGGATCTTCGGAGGTTAGAAATAATGTCATTAATTGATTACTTTCGCAGTAGCCCCAAGTCAAGCTCAGCGAAACTAGCCAAGGAACGATTACAAATTATCGTTGCCCATGAACGTAATGAGCGCTCAGGACCTGATTACTTACCTGCACTTAAACAGGATATTCTACTAGTCATCCAGCGTTATGTAAAAATTGACCCAGAGCAGATCCAAGTATCTCTCGATAACAGAGAGAAGGACCTGTCTGTTTTGGAGTTAAATATTACGTTATCTGAAGAAGTTAAACCGAAAGACTAGCTCAATGATCTGGCCTGCATCACGCAGGCCTTCATCCTATTTTAGGTAAATAGGCCTCTAGAATAGAGTACCGCCAGCCGCTTAGTAAAGTCGGCTTGTTTTGCTCATCAGCGCGTTGTTCATCTGTGAGTTGCCAATGCCAATTCAATAGTTCATGGATCAATCGCTTGGGTGCCAGTACGTCGGCGGGAATCGTTGTTTGTACCTCTACGAGAGTAATCGCTTCACGGATTTGTTGTAACGTTTGTTTGTAATGAGGAAAGTCGATCAGACGTTTAATCTTTTCAGGCCAATTCGCAGACTCAAGCTCTTTCGCTTCCTTGATCAAGCGCAATAACGCCACGCCATGTATCCGAAATGCTTGGGGGGCAATTCCCGTTTCTTTGAGCATATTTTTATGATCAGGTTGATTTTTAGCCATGAGCCAAAGAGCTTCTTCGCGTACCACATTATTAACTGGCATATCTTTCGCGATTGCTGTTTCAAGGCGCCAAGCCGCTAATTTTTGTAAAACAGCGAGCTCTTGGCGCGTAAGGCGCCAGGCATTTTTGATGTCCAAATAGGCGGTTTGTGGATCATTTTCTTGGCAGCGTAGCTTTGCTAGACGAGCACTTTCAGCCAACACAAAGTCATATAAGTGACGGGTTTTTAACGTATCAATGAGTGTGTGATAAGCCTGATAGAGATAGGTGACATCTTTGGCTGCATAATCTAGTTGTCGCGCGGTAAGTGGCCGTGCTAGCCAGTCTGTACGCGATTCACCTTTATCAAGTAACACGCCAGCAGTTTCTTGAATCAGTGCTTGGTAGCCCATGCTAATGCCATGGCCTAAAAAAGCAGCGCCGATTTGGGTATCAAAAATAGATAGACCAAACTGACTCACGTGGTGTTTGAGAATTTCTAAATCTTCACCAAATGCATGTAAAACCCAGTGGTGATGCGTTAGCAATGACCAAAAATCACTATTGTTTAAGTCACAAAGTAGCGGATCGACTAGGAAGCATTGATGGCCATCGAAAATTTGTAAAAGGCCTAAGTTGGCATAGAAAGTTCGGGTGCGGACGAATTCAGTATCTAGCATTAATGTTGTTTCATTTTGCCGAAGGCACGCACAAACCGCATCAAGTTGCTCAGGCGTTTGAATCATTTGGTAACACATAAATGGCCTATCTTTCGGGCGATGAGTGTTCACCGCCTTTTATTACGTCTTAAGATGAGCCGCTATTTTAACAGTAAAGCACTCAAAAGATCTGTCAACATTTATGAAAATTCGACAATACCTTTTGATCTATAAATAGAAAGAAAGTTACGGGTAAAAACAATCAGAGGCAAAAACACGGAACGGATGTTCTGGCGGCTTATCTTTGACAATAGGCCATAAGTAAAATTGTTTGACCTCAATAACGGGTACTTTTTGATGCGATTGTCCGACACTAATTCCCATAGGTCTATCAATGACGCCTTTCACTGAGATAGAACGACCAGGACGATAAATCATTGGATCTAAAAACTGTGGAATGATCGCAACGAATCGCCCTGCACTGTTGTCATTAACCACGTTGCCTTGATAATCCAGTTGTTGATAAACTATTTGCAACCGTGTTTTTTGATCAGTATTCGTAATTTGTGCAATTTGCCCTTGCCAAAGGACCGTGTGTTTCAATGCTGTTGGCAAAAAAGCTTTCTGATAGGCAATATTTTGTTGATTAGACGCCAACTGAACCGATTTAGGTAAACTACTACACCCTGTCAACACTAGCATAGTTAATGCTAATCCAGTCACTTGCCATTTAAGCATAAATATCGACACCAAAAATAAGATTGATATCGCCACGGCGTGCCATTAAACAAATCTCTTGATACGCTCGCAGCGCGCCTCGACTATGACTGGGTGGTAAGTCATAACAAACTGAATCGAGCAATGACTCATCGGCAACTGACTGCAGACGTCCTTTGCCCTTTTTCGACTTATCACGGCGCTTTCGAACCTTGTCAGTGCTTTTTTTAGGCAGATTGACAGGATATGGCGCTTGACCGATACCACCAATATTCACTGGTTATTCTCTCCCGGGTAACTTTTTCCAGGTGACTTTATCGCGCAAATAGACAGGTTGTGCAGATTCGGCATCTTGTACCCTACCTTGCTGATAATCAACATTTGCTAATTTAAGCATATCGTATGCACGCGGAAGTGCAATATCTAATTGCTCGGCTTTTGGATAATGCTCTTGTAACTGTTGTGGATAGCTTTGCCAGCCAGTCCCAACAGCACAGGCGACTAAATCACTCTGATACTCCAATTGATCAGGAGCTGTTACTTGCTCACTGCCTTGTAGCGTTGCAATGCCCTGCTCATTGCGATAAATCGCGTGATAAATCTCGCCCATCCGAGCATCAATAGCGGCAATAACATGGCTATGTGTGCACTGTTCAATCGCCTGCTGTGCCATCGCCGCTAAAGTAGAAACGCCAAGTAGGGGCAAATTAGCGCCGAAACCGAGCCCTTGAGCTGCGGCAACTCCAATACGCACACCAGTAAAGCTTCCGGGACCTTGGCCAAACGCAATGGCGTCTAATTGGGTTAAACTTACACCTGCCTGAGCCAAGATCTGTTCGATCATTGGCAGAATTTTTTGGGTATGTTCCCGTGGACATAGCTCAAAATGGTGAAAAATTTCACCGTTCCAATGTAATGCCACAGAGCATGCTTCAGTTGCTGTATCAAGGGCTAATAAGTTAGCCATAGCTGGTTGATTAATCATGAATTAATATCGCTTATTGCGGGAGATTCCGCTTGATTCATTTGTTGAATAAATTGTTTAACTTGCTTTAGGTCACGGCAGCGTTGCATCGGTGGCAAGCTACTTAAAAAGAGCTGACCATAGGTGCGGTTGACTAACCGATTATCACAGATGATCACGACTCCTTTGTCAGATACATCACGGATTAACCGCCCTACACCTTGTTTTAAGGTGATCGCCGCTTGAGGAAGATAAACTTGCTGAAATGGATCGCCGCCACGGAGTCGACAATCTTCACTTTTAGCTCGCATTAAGGGATCATCTGGTGAGGCGAAGGGTAATTTGTCGATAACGACACACGAGAGTGCTTGTCCACGAACGTCAACACCTTCCCAAAACGAGCCAGTGGCAACCAAGATAGCATTCCCTGCCTGAATGAATTGCTCAAGGAGTACACCTTTTGCGGCATCCCCTTGGGTGAGAACAGGTAAGTTTGTTTTTTCCTTAAGTAACACTGACAAGCGCTGAATCATGGCATGACTGGTACATAAAAAGAAACACCGACCTCGATTAACTTCAATAATCGGCAATAGTTGTTTCACTAACACTTGTTCACTGCCCCATTGGCCGGGATCAGGTAAATAGCGGGGAACACACAGCAACGCTTGATGGGCAAAATCAAATGGACTATCGAGCATCAGTTCAGTTGCGCCATGAACACCTAACTGACCGATAAAATGCTCAAAGCCTTTATTGACCGCCAGTGTTGCACTGGTAAAGACCCAACTGGCATCCCGCTCGTCAAGCTCACGACGAAATCGCTCGGCAATATTCAGCGGGGTAATGTTTAAGGAAAAATTTAATCGGGAGGTATCATACCAGTAACTAAATCCGGTGACATCGGTGTGAAGCATCTTTTCGAGTAATACTTGCAACTGGGCAACACGTTCAAATAAATGGTCGCCCAGTTCAGAGCGGGATAAGGCGAGCTTTAACAGCTCATAGACAAACTGTAGATCTTGAGTCAGTCGGTTGAGCTGCTGAGAAAATTTCGGCTTATTCAACAAGGGACGCCAATCGCCGCGCTCTTTCTCGCCTTCAAAGGCGAGTCGAGTATCTTGAGCTGAGATTTTCAGTTTGCCAGCTGCTTTGGATAGCTGCGCCATATCTTTAAGCTCAGTACGATAAAGGAGATCAATATCTTTGCAGAGATCGTTAATCATGCGACTAGAAAAAGTTTGACCAAAATACTGTGTAGCAATATCAGGGATTTGATGCGCTTCATCAAAAATATACCCGTCTACTTCGGGGAGTAATTCACCGAATCCCGTCTCTTTAATCGCCATATCCGCAAAAAAAAGATGATGATTGATCACAATAATCTGCGCTTCCATTGCTCGGTTCCGCGCTTTTACTAGATGGCATTCTTTATAGCTAGGGCATTCACGTCCCAAGCAGTTGTCGTTGGTACTGGTAATCAGAGGCAGCAATTCAGCACGTTCGGCGAGCGGGCCCAACTCAGAGACATCCCCACTATCACTACCGACGGCCCACTGTTTAACTCGCGCCAAATCGGCCAATAACTGTTTATCCATGCTACGGCTTTCTTGCATGAAGCTACTGAGTCGCTCAATACATAGATAATTGTTACGCCCTTTTAATAGCGCAATCGGCCGAGCGTAGCCTAAGGCCTTCACCATGGTTGGCAAGTCTTTTTGATACAATTGATCTTGCAGTGCCTTAGAACCGGTGCTGATGACAACTTTTTTACCAGACTGTAAAGCGGGAACCAAGTAGGCGAATGTCTTACCCGTTCCAGTACCCGCTTCAGCTAACAAGATTCCTGATTTTTCCAACACGCTCGCGACAGCCTCAGCCATCAGTTGTTGAGCCTCCCGCGGGGCAAATCCAGAGATTGTTCGCGCTAATAAGCCGCCTGGAGCAAAGTAATCTTTTTTCAAACCTTCCGCCTAAATCACCAGAAAGTTGATATTATGACAAAAACCCCAGTCTCCCGCACTAAACAAACAAATCAATTTCGTGATCAGTCGGTGGTGAAGGCGCTGTTGATGGCTCATCGGTCGGTGACGAAGCTTCCTTGCTTGGTTTTGATGTTGATTCATCGGTGTCACGTGATTGATGTTTTCTTGCATCATCTTCATGCGCCTTAACTTGCCGAAGTGGCGGCCCTGTTGGACGCGGAATAATAGGCAAAATTAAGTCACTTGATGGCATATCATTCTCCTTTAATGGGATCGATACATCTTTGTATCGGTCAAAAAGCCATCATCTTGAGTCATTTTAGATTTCAACGAAAAAAATGATTGATTTTTTTTTCTTAGTTGTTAACTTAAGTAACACAAAGCAATTGATTGAAAGACCAATATTATGTTGAATGTTACTTTAAACCACCATCATCATCATCATCCCGAATAGGTCTTTCAGGAGAATTGGTGCTGGAAGACTCAGATGAGCTTCTAGCGGTTGGTAGACATATTGAAACCCTCGGAAGCTCATACTTCCGAGGGTTTTTTATTTTCACGTCAAGGAAACAACCAAATGCCAGAACAACAACGTTTAAGAATTGCGATCCAAAAGTCCGGTCGATTAAGTAAGGATTCGCAGTTGATGTTTAAAAACTGCGGGATGAAAGTTAATCTACGCGAACAACGTCTGATCGCCCACTGCGAAAATATGCCTATCGATATTCTACGGGTGCGTGACGATGACATTCCAGGTTTGGTGATGGATGGTGTCGTCGATATTGGTATTGTGGGTGAAAATGTACTTGAAGAAGAAATGTTATTACGAAGCAGTCAAAATGAGCCCACTGATATCAAACAACTGTGTCGTTTAGACTTTGGGGGATGCCGTTTATCACTTGCGGTTCCAGAAGACTTTGACTATATAAGCCCTCAATCATTGGCTGATTTACGAATCGCAACCACTTATCCAGGATTACTCAAGCGTTATATGGATACTCAAGGAATCGACTTTACCGGTATTATGTTAACGGGGTCAGTAGAAGTCGCACCACGCGCAGGACTTGCCGATGCGATTTGTGACTTGGTCTCAACCGGAGCGACACTTGAAGCGAATGGCCTGAAAGAAGTTGATGTTATCTACCGCTCCAAAGCAACATTGATTCAATCAAAAAATCCACTTAGTGATGAAAACCAAGCGCTTTTAAATCGCTTACTATTGCGCATTCAAGGGGTGATGCAAGCAAAAGAGAGCAAGTATATTATGCTGCATGCTCCCAAAGCACGCTTGGACGAAGTGATCGAATTGATGCCGGGTAGTGAGCGACCAACGTTGCTACCACTGGCTGGTCGAGATGATCTCGTCGCGGTTCATATGGTCAGCACTGAAAACCTATTTTGGGAGACCATGGAATCTCTTAAAGAACTGGGAGCAAGTTCTATTTTGGTGATGCCCATTGAAAAAATGATGGAGTAGTCTGATGCAAACACTCATTTGGAATCAATTAACCAAAACACAACAGCAACAAGTTCTACAGCGACCATCTGTGACTCACGCGTCCCAAATCAGCGCCGTGGTCAGCGACATCATTTCACAAGTAAAAACACGCCAAGATGACGCTTTGTTTGAGTTAACGGCGCGCTTTGACAAAGTACAATTGGAACAGATTCGTATCAGTAAGCAGACTATCGTCCAGAGCGGCTCTAAATTGAGCGATGCATTTAAACAGGCCATTGATGTCGCGCGTAAAAATATTGGCAAATTTCACCAAGCCCAAAAACCTCGACCCACATTGATTGAAACGGCTCCTGAAATCTGCTGTGAATTGCGCTATAGCGCCATTGAACGCGTGGGTTTGTATGTACCCGGTGGCAGTGCACCGTTACCATCGACGGTGATGATGCTAGCTATTCCAGCCAGAATAGCAGGCTGCGATAAAATTATTTTATGCTCACCGGCCCCAGTTAGTGACGCCATTCTTTATACTGCGGCGATGTGTGGCGTAGATGAAATCTATGCCGTAGGCGGCGCTCAAGCAGTCGCGGCTATGGCCTATGGCACCCAATCGATTCCTAAAGTGGATAAGATTTTTGGACCGGGAAATGCGTATGTCACTGAAGCCAAACGGCAAGTGGCAGATGATTATCAAGGGGCAGCGATGGATCTTCCTGCTGGCCCATCGGAAGTATTGGTGATCGCCGATCAAAGTGCCTCGCCCGTTTTTGTTGCAGCTGACTTGCTATCCCAAGCTGAACATGGCCCTGATTCACAAGTTATCTTGGTCACTAACTGTAAGTCGTTCGCGCAAGCTGTCAGTGCTGAAATAACGCGCCAATGCGAGCAGCTCGAGCGCAAAAATATTGCACAACAAGCACTCGAAAATAGCCGCTGTATCGTGGTGGATAATGTCGATGAAGCAATTGCTGTGTCTAACCAATATGGCCCCGAACACTTGGTGATTCAAACTGAACAGCCGCGTTTTTTACTCAATCAAGTTAAAAATGCGGGCAGTGTGTTTTTAGGTGCTTGGACTCCCGAGTCTGTGGGCGATTATGCTAGCGGCACCAATCATACCTTACCCACTTACGGGTATACCCGAACCTATTCAAGTCTAGGAACCGCAGATTTTATGAAACGTTACACCGTTCAAGAGCTCAGCGAAGCCAGTTTACGGGCTCTGGCACCAACGGTCGTAGAAATTGCCAATGCTGAGGGATTAACGGCACACCGACGTGCAGTCACCCTTCGAACTGGGGAGGAAAACTAGTGGCTACTACACAACTGGCTCGTCAATGCGTACAACAATTAACGCCCTATCAGTCTGCCCGACGTATTGGGGGACACGGGCATATCTGGCTCAATGCCAATGAAAGTCCCGATAATATTGATTACCCAAACCCTGAACAACGGCTTAATCGCTATCCTGAATTTCAGCCGCCAGAACTCATTAGCGCTTACGCTAATTACGCAAATATCACACCCGATCAGGTTCTAGCTACTCGCGGCGCTGATGAAGCGATTGATCTATTGATTCGCACCTATTGTGAACCAGGACAAGATCGCGTTGTGATAAACCCACCGACCTATGGCATGTATGCCATTAGCGCTCAGACATTTGGTGTAGAGGTGGTTGAACAACCGGTTGATGTCAACTTTGATCCTGATTATGCGGCATTAGCTAAGATAGATGCGAAATTAATTTTTATTTGCTCGCCAAATAATCCGACCGGCAATCTCATTGATCTAGCTAAGTTAGAGGTACTTGCTCTGGCTCAGCAAGACAAAGCTCTTATCGTCGTCGATGAAGCCTATATTGAGTTTAGCGCTCAAGCTAGCGCTATTTCACGCTTGAGTCAGTTTGATAATATTGTGATTTTACGTACTCTCTCCAAAGCCTTTGCGTTAGCGGGTGCTCGCTGTGGGTTTGTGCTTGGCAATGCAGCAGTTATTCAATGCTTAAGCAAAGTTATTGCGCCCTACCCTATTCCTACGCCTGTTGCCAAACTAGCAGAGCTGGTTTTAACTCGCCAACTCGCCAGTATGAAGCAACGTGTTGAGGCTCTTAATCAACAGCGTCTCGCATTTAAACAACAACTTGAAGTGCTACCGGGGGTGGAGTATCTATTTAACGCAACGGGAAATTTTATTTTAATTCGGTTTAAACAAGAACTTTTTTCAGCGATTGCTGAGAAAGGGATTGTGTTACGTAATTTCACTGATAAAGCGCGCCTTGAGCGATGCATTCGAGTCAGTATTGGAAATCCTCAAGAGATGGCAACCACGCTTGAAGCTATTCGAGCGTTTTGCCAAGCCACCTGCGGAGAAATCTGTTTATGAGCGCGCAAAAGATCTTATTTATCGACCGAGATGGGACACTCATTGATGAGCCTGAAAGTGACAAACAGGTTGATTCATTAGCTAAACTACAGTTTGAGCCCAATGTGATCCCCGCGTTACTGAAGCTACAAAATGCAGGTTTTCACTTGGTAATGGTCAGTAATCAAGATGGTTTAGGTACAGCTAGTTTTCCGCAAGCCGATTTTGATCGACCTCACCAAGCGATGATGAATCTTTTCAAATCGCAGGGAATTCACTTTGATGAGGTATTAATTTGCCCGCATTTACCCAGTGAGCAATGTGTTTGTCGCAAGCCTAACCTCGGTTTAGTCGCACCTTATTTGCAACAAAGCAAAGTAGATTTTCAGCATTCAGCCGTGATTGGTGACCGCCCAAGCGATATGCAATTAGCTGCCAATATGGGGATCCGTGGTATTGAATATGAGCGATGCAACAACGGTTGGTTGCAGATCAGTCAGGATTTAACAACGCAAGCTCGGGTTGCCAGCGTCACACGCAAAACTAGCGAAACCTGTATTACTATTGACGTTAATCTTGATTCCCGCGCTAGAGGCACGATTCAAACAGGCATTGGCTTTTTTGACCATATGCTCGATCAAATTGCGACTCACGGCGGGTTTTACCTTAACTGTTCAGTGCAAGGTGACCTACATATTGATGATCACCACACCATTGAAGACACCGCTTTAGCGTTGGGTCAAGCATTGGAACAAGCACTTGGCGATAAGCGTGGCATTAATCGCTTTGGTTTTACCTTACCGATGGATGAAGTGTTAGCACAGTGTGCATTGGATCTTTCTGGCCGCGCTTATCTTAAATTTGATGCCCCGCTTGAGCAGGTACAAGTCGGTGGTATGACGACTGAGATGGTTCCACACTTTTTTCGTTCATTAGCTGACTCTTTGCATGCGACTTTGCATCTTAGTGCCAGTGCAGGGAATACTCATCATGTTGTTGAGTCACTGTTTAAATGTTTTGGTCGCACATTAGGACAAGCAATTACTCAAACGAGTGATGTTCTGCCAAGCAGTAAAGGAGTGTTGTAATGAATGTGATGAATGTGATCATTGATACGGGCTGCGCTAACCTCTCATCAGTACGTTTTGCTGTTGAACGTTTGGGCTATCCGGTGATGATCAGCGCCGATCCGCAAACTATTTTCAGTGCAGATAAGGTCTTTTTACCAGGTGTTGGTACCGTGAATGCGGCGATGCAACAGCTAAAATCAAAACAGCTTATAGATACCATTCAAGCGATTCAGGCACCGCTTTTAGGGATTTGCTTAGGGATGCAGATCCTTGTGGAATGTTCTTATGAAGGTGGTGCTTATCAGAGCGAATCGGCACACCCTTGTTTAGGGTTGATTCCAGGGGCAATAAAAAAGATGCAGCCTGTATCTGGATTACCGTTACCGCATATGGGATGGAATCAAATCAAAATGACTGAACATCCCCTATTTACTGACATTTCGCCTGATAGCTACTTCTATTTTGTGCATAGCTATGCTTTGCCGGTGACACCCGCTACACTCGCCAGCTGTGATTATGGTGGGGATTTTTCTGCAGTAATCGCTAAAGACAATTTTTTCGGTGTGCAATTTCACCCTGAGCGTAGTGGTCAAGCTGGCGCGCAACTGCTAAAAAACTTTTTGGAGATGTAGATGATTATTCCTGCATTAGACTTAATTGACGGGCATGTTGTTCGGCTTTATCAAGGTGATTATCAACAACAAACAACCTACAGTGATACACCGCTAACACAATTTCTTGATTACCAACGTCAAGGAGCAAACTGGTTACATCTGGTTGATTTAGATGGCGCAAAAGATACCCTCCGACGACAATTGAGCGTTATTCAACAACTGATTACTCATACGCAGGCATCCATTCAAGTGGGCGGTGGTATTCGTCAAGAAAAGGATGTCTCTGACTTACTCGGTGCAGGAGCTGCACGCGTGGTGATAGGTTCATTGGCAGTCAAACAACCTGAGCTGGTTAGCCAATGGCTCTGCGAATATGGCGCACAACGAATAGTCTTGGCTCTCGATGTTAACATTAATGCTCAGGGGCGAAAGTGTGTTGCGGTATCCGGTTGGCAAGATGATAGTGGCATGAGTATTGAATCACTATTAGATACCTATCAAGCTTGTGGTCTGAAACACGTATTGTGCACTGACATCTCGCGTGATGGCACCATGCAAGGGAGCAATGTTGCCCTCTATCAAGAACTCTGTGAGCGCTATCCGAAGGTTAACTTTCAAGCCTCGGGGGGAATTGGTCGCTTAGCCGACATTGCTGCGCTGAGACACACCGGTGTTGCCGGCGTGATTGTTGGGCGTGCTCTATTGGAAGGTAAATTCACTGTGAAGGAGGCTATTTCATGTTGGCAAAACGGATAATTCCCTGTCTGGATGTGCGAGATGGCCAAGTCGTCAAAGGTGTTCAATTTCGCAACCATGAAATTATTGGTGACATTGTGCCGCTAGCACAGCGCTATGCACAAGAAGGTGCGGACGAACTAGTCTTCTATGATATTACCGCGAGTAGTGACCAACGGGTCGTTGACAAAAGTTGGGTGAGCCAGGTCGCTGAGGTGATTGATATCCCATTTTGTGTTGCAGGTGGGCTTAAAACGGAAGAGGATGTTGCAACAACATTGCAGCACGGGGCCGATAAAATATCCATCAATTCCCCAGCGCTCGCTGATCCATCGCTCATTACTCGACTTGCTAATCGTTTTGGTGTGCAATGTATTGTGGTTGGCATCGATAGTTATTTTGATGAGCAGACGGGCTTATACCAAGTCAAACAATTTACCGGTTCTGAAAAATCTACCATTACAACCCGCTGGAATACATTGGACTGGGTTGAAGAAGTTCAACGACGCGGTGCGGGTGAAATTGTTTTAAACATGATGAATCAAGATGGTGTTCGCCAAGGCTATGATTTAGAGCAATTGAAAAAAGTACGCCAAGTATGTCATGTACCATTGATTGCATCCGGAGGCGCGGGTGAAATGATCCATTTTGCGCAAGCATTTAATCAAGCCAATGTTGATGGTGCACTTGCCGCCAGTGTTTTCCACAAGCAAATTATTCACATTGGTCAACTTAAAACCTATCTTAATGAACAACACGTGGTAGTCCGATTATGAGCGAAGCCTTAGTAAAACAGGTGAATTGGGAAAAAGTAGATGGCCTTATCCCTGCCATCATTCAAGATCAGCATAGTGCGCAGGTATTAATGCTTGGCTATATGAACCAAGCGGCGCTCAAGCAAACTTTGGCGAGCAACCGTGTTACATTTTTTAGTCGGACAAAGCAGCGATTGTGGACCAAAGGCGAATCATCAGGAAATTATCTTAATTTGCAATCAATTCGCCTAGATTGCGATCAAGACACTTTATTGCTTGAAGTCACCCCAATCGGCCCAACCTGTCATACGGGAACAACTAGCTGTTTTGGTGAGGGTAGCAGTACTGATTTTGGTTTTTTGGCAGAGCTTGAACGGGTCATTAGTTGTCGCCATGAAGAGGCATCGATTGAAACCAGTTATACAGCGCGATTGTTTGCTGAAGGGACCAAGCGAATGGCTCAAAAGGTTGGTGAAGAAGGGGTTGAAGTCGCCCTTGCTGCAACGGTGAAAGACCGCTTTGAGCTGACCAATGAAAGTGCTGATTTGCTATTTCACTTACTAGTTCTGCTCGAAGATGCAAAACTGCCATTAGCAGAAGTCATTGCTTGCCTAAATGCACGTCATCAATAACGCCTATTACAACCCAATGAAGTGCGGGTAAAAAAGTTGTTTTACCCGCAACTGTGGTGCTATTTCAATAGCCAAGGTAGAATGATGGGCTAGCTATTTGAATGGAACCCAAATGCAGTTATTTCAACATCTTCGATGGTTTTTCCGTCGTTATTGGTATACCTACTCTCTTGCCCTTTTTATGTTGTTCGTGGTTGGCATTATTAATATGGCTATCCCTTGGACGGTTGGCCGAGTCATTGATCACATGCTTGCTACCCACAACTTAGCGGGTACCCATCTCTATCTATTAGGGTTATGTGTTGCAGGACTTATTGTCTACGTACTGCGCTATGGCTGGCGGCGCATGCTCTTTGGTACGTCTTTCAAACTGGGGAACATTTTACGCCAACAATTTTATCAGCGACTCACCTGTCAAGGGCAAGCCTTTTATAATGAGCACTCTACTGGCGACTTGATGGCTCGTGCCACCAACGATATAGATGCGATTGAAACCGCTGCTGGCGAAGGTATTCTCTCAGGATTCGATGGATTTTTAACGTTCACCCTCGTTTTAGTGATGATGTTTATCTTTATTGACTGGCGTTTGGCGGCTCTCGCCTTGCTTCCTTTTCCGCTAATGGGCTATAGCTTTTATCGCTTGTCAAATACGATCCATCGTCAATTTAGAGATACCCTAGATAGGTTCTCAACCTTAAATGAGCATAGCCAACAAGCAATGGTTGGGATCCGGATGATCAAATCAATGGGCCGAGAAACGATTGAAAAAGATCAGTTTGATCAGATAGCTGAACAAGCGGCGACTAGTAATTATCAAGTCGAGCGTTCTGAAGCTAAATTTGACCCGATCATCAAACTCAGTTTAGGCGCTGCGATGTTAATTACCCTGCTAGTGGGCGGTTGGCAGATTCATGAAAATATGTTAACCGTAGGGCAACTGACCAGTTTTACCTTATATCTTTCTGAACTTATTTGGCCCATGTTTGCCTTTGGCTGGTTGATGAATATCATTCAGCGCGGTAATGCGGCAATGACCCGCTTACATGAATTATTATCCTTATCCGATAGTATTGAGGATAGCGGTAAATTGAACGCTGACGGTTACGATATACAAATCAAGCAATTAACATTTAAATACCCAGGCAGTAAGCAAAACAGTCTGAAGCAGATTGATCTCACACTAGCTGAAAATCAGGTATTAGGTATTGCTGGAGCAACAGGTGCCGGGAAGTCAACTTTATTGCAGCTACTAATGCGCTATTGGGAAACTGACATTGGACAAATTAGTCTACACCAAACCCCTATTCAGCATTATCAGTTGCAACAACTGCGGAGTCTCTTCGCCTATGTTCCACAAGATTCGTTCCTCTTTAGTACGAGTATTATGGAAAATATTCGCATGGGACGTCCTAATGCATCCGATGAAGCAATCTACCAAGCCGCAGAGGTGGCCGCAATTCATGATGATATTTTGCAATTCCCGCAAGGCTACCAGACGCAGGTTGGTGAACGAGGGGTCACTTTATCGGGGGGGCAGCGTCAACGATTAGCAATAGCGCGAGCACTAGTAAGTAATTCACCCATTCTTATCCTTGACGATGCCTTGTCGGCAGTGGATGTCCATACTGAACAAAAGATCATTCGCCATTTGCGTACTCGCGACTCGCAAAGCGTAATCATTGTGAGTCACCGACTTTCCGCTATGGAACATGCTGATAAAATTGTCGTGTTCGCGCACGGTGAAATTATCGAGCGAGGAAATCATCAAACGCTGCTTGAACATGATGGCTGGTATGCTCGCATGTCAACGTACCAGCAGATGGAACAAGCAATGGGAGATTCTTATGAGTAATGCCAACTCAGCTAAAGCGAAGTCATCAGGCTCATTTCGTCTGTTATTAAGTTATGTATTTACCGACCGTCCTTTATTTATTAAAGCGGTATTACTGGTTATCGTTGCAACAGGATTTGATGTTGTCGGCCCTATCTTGGCGAAAATTTTCATTGATAATTTCATTATGCCTAACCATTATCCGTTGTGGCCAATTGTCGGTATTATTGTGTTGTATATTGCGACAACGGTTCTGGGTACTTTTTTACATTATAAACAAACGCTCAAATTTATTAATATTGCATTGAATGCTGTGCTCGATATTCGTCGACGAGTATTTGCCCATGTGCTCAAGTTGCCGATGGCTTTTTTCGATCATGCTCGGACGGGTCAGCTGGTCAGTCGTATTACCAATGACACCGAGTCCATAAAAGACATTTATGTGCAATTTTTATCCAATGTCTTGGCAAATGTCATTTTGCTCATTGGGATCCTCATCGCCATGGCTATTCTTGATATTCGATTAATGCTGGTGGCCTTACTGTTACTCCCGACCGTGATGGGACTGATCTATGTTTATCAACATCTGAGCGGAAAAATTGTGGCGAAGACTCGACAGGTGCGATCCGATATCAATGCGACCATTAGTGAGTCCATCGGTGGAATGCCGGTCATTCAAGCGACCAATCAGCAACAATCAAAACTGGCACAATTTGATGCGATTAATGATGATTATTATGCAACCCGTCTCAAAACAATTAAGATCGCCTCGTATTTATTGCGCCCGGCGATTAGTTTATTAAATATTTTGGTGTTAGTCGGTGTAGTTTGGTTGTTTGGTCAACAAGTGGTGGAAGGCGTAGCAAAAATTGGTGTGCTCTATGCCTATTTGAACTATCTAGGTCGTTTCACTGAACCGTTGGGGGATATTACGCAGCGGTTTAGCTTGTATCAACAGGCAATGGTGGCTGGCGATCGCATTCACTCGCTCTTACAAGAGCCAACTATTCAAGAGCATGGAACATTGGCAGCACGCATTGAACAAGGCCATCTCTCTATTGAGCATCTCAAATTTGGCTATCGAGCTGATAAGCCCGTTTTACACGATTTAACGGTTGATATACCCGCTGGGCGCTTTTTTGCAATTGTTGGCCATACAGGAAGCGGTAAAAGTACCCTACTGAGCTTATTACTTAATTTTTATCAGCCTCAAGCGGGTGCCATTTGTATCGATGGACATTCATTAGATGAGTTTGATCACGATACGCTGCGCGAAGGCGTCGGTTTTATTCCTCAAGAGCCATTTATTCTAGCCTCAACCCTATTTGACAATATTGATATGGGGCGCGGATTAAGCCAGCAAGCCGTAGCAAAAGCGGCCACCCAAGCACGCTTACATGACGTGATAGCAGAAATGCCAGAAGGTTATCAAACCCAGTTAGGTGAAGGTGGACTGCGGCTATCTACAGGTCAACGTCAGCAACTCATTATTGCTCGCGCATTAGCTGGATCACCGAAAGTATTGCTGCTGGATGAAGCGACCGCCAATGTTGATAGTGAAACCGAACAGGTTGTCCAGCAGGCATTGAATCAACTCCGCGGGAAAGTGACGATGATCGTTGTCGCTCACCGGCTCTCGACCATCAGCCATGCTGATCATATTTTGGTGTTAGACCATGGGCGTTTAATTGAACAAGGAAATCATCATCAACTGATGAAGCTTGAACAAGGACGATACCGTTCCATGTACCAACTTCAGCAGCAGGCCAAACGTATTCAACAAGCTGAATCAGAACTGGCTTAATTGATTGGGCAAGATTTGTTTAACAATGTGGTTGATGCGCTGCAAACATTAGCGTATTCAACCCATTGTGTAGGTAATGCCCGATGAAATTTATTTCGATAGCGTGAAATAAAGGCACGATACAACCCATATTTAAAATAGATATCGGTGGCGCTCATCGTCTCGCCCCGATAATCAACTTTTTGTCGCTGATTAACCCACACTTTGAGTCCCCCTTTTGCTGAGCGTTGCCACGTTGCTTTAACCGTGACTGACTGCCAAGTGCCACGCAATTGATGCATCGGGATCAATAACTGCCGATAATTTGGTTGATGAGGAAGATGTCTGACTAACCAGTAACCTTGGTCATCAAGTTCAAACATCCAAGCAGGTTTTGCACCTTTTTGATGAAACTGTCCTAGCGTAACTTTCGTAGGATAGATATCTTGATAAGAGGTGGGCAGATAAAATTGCCAGTGATACCAGCGTGTTTGTCCTGCGGCTGTGGTTTTATGACGTTCAGATAGTTCACTTCGTTCACGATCTTGTTGGCAATCATTCCAACTATTATTGGTGCTGCAATCCCCTGCCCTGACTTCAAATCGCTCAATAAGAGGTGCCGGATTTGTGCTGCTTACGGGTAATATTCTATATCCCCAAACGGTTGTATTCAAAGAGCGCATCATCGGGTCAAGTAATCCATGAGAGACACTTAGCGGCGACTCTACGCGATGCCCAGTCAATAAACTTGCAACAAGAATGAGTTGAGTGAATAGCATAGATATCCCTATAAAAAAACCACTTCAAGTGAAGTGGTTTAATTCTAACTGCGATACCAATAAATTAGAAGCGGTAGCCTACACCAATACCAACTAACAAAGGGTTCAAATGGCCCGTTGCATGAACATGGCCCACACCTGTCACATCTGTATTAACATCGGTTTTCAAGAACAGTTTTTTAACATCAAGGTTCACTGACCAGTTACCTACAATTGCATAGTCAAAACCAGCTTGCAGGGCATAGCCGAATTTATTTTTATAATCAATTGATGTATTACCAGAACCAGTATCTTCACTGAAAAAATAGGTGTAATTAATCCCAGCACCAACATATGGACTAAAACGTTGTTTAGGCATAAAGTGATATTGCAAAGTTAATGTAGGTGGCAATAAACGCACTGAGCCCAAATCAACTTTACCAGCACCCGTATTCCATTTCACATCATGTTTTGAAGTGCCCGCAATTAATTCAGCAGCAATATGATCGGTGAAAAAATATGAGAAATCTAATTCTGGAATAACATCATTACTAACCTCTGCCTTGCCTGCTACGTCACTACTGTGAATACTTTCACTAGGTACGACATCAACAATACGTGCACGAATCAAAAAATCCCCAGCAGATTTAGGCTTAAAATTCGCAGCATTAGCACTAGTTGCAATGAGTAATGATGTAGATAGCGCAGTTAATGCCATCCATGTTTGAATACTTTTCCGTTTCATAAAGATAGCTCCTAAATAAACTATTTATTTTGTAACGCATAAAATGCCTTTTTAACGCTTCAATTATATTGATACGGATCAATATAATTTTAACTAGTTAGCATTATTAGCGATTGGGATTAAACAATATGCAACGAGTCACACTGTTATCTAACATAATCTACATAATTTTCTAAACTAATTATTAATAAGTTTATTTTAAATACATATTAATAATGGTGATAAAATATACATCCAAGATTTAATCATTTGATCTTGCTTTATTCAGTAATTTTTTCATCATCGTAATAATGTATTAGACGGTGATTGATGGTCTATATGCTGTTGTTTGTCATCACTATATCGCGCTGTATGTTAAATAGTCACCAGCTCAATGTCTTGTTGACTCAAATAGTGGATATCACTTTCGGGGGCGTCTTTACCTGTCACTAGCATGTCAAATGCATCAATAGATCCACCTAGTGTGGTTGGGAAAATTAAGCCAAACTTGCTGGCGTCTGTCAAAATAATGTTACGTTTTTGCTTTGCTAAAATAGCTTCTACAACATCGGCTCTCATCATATCGCGACTAGTAAAACCAGTATCTTGATGAAAGCCATCAATACCAATAAAAGCGGTACTAAAGTGTACCTTTTCGATGCAATACCGAGTTAAGGAGCCAACTAAGCTCTCACCTTGATGCTGATAGACGCCGCCTAGCAAAATAATATCGGCATTCGTATTACGCAGAAGATGTGCCACATAGGCACTGGAGGTCACCAATGTGATATCCCCTCGTTCGGCTAATACCCGCGCCAATAGGGCATTAGTACTACCGCCTTCAATCATCACGGTTTCACCAGGCTCGACTAAAGCGGCAGCACGTTCAGCTAGCTTTTGCTTGGTCCCGAACCGGACTTCCATCTGCGCGGCAATATCATCGTTATCGACCGCCACTGCCGCGCCATGAATGCGCTTGATATACCCTAACTGCTCTAAGTAATTTAGATCTTGACGGATAGTCACTTCAGAGACGCCAGTATGTTGGGCAAGTTCGGTCACCGAAACGCGATAGCGCTGGTTAACAATTTGGATAATTTCGCTACGTCTAGCATTCATGAATGATCTCTCTACTGGCATTATTGAGTTTCGAATTATTTTCAAATGAAAAGGAACTCGAAAAACAATTTTAACGTTATCTGTTAATGAGAATCAACATGACATATCGAATATTGCACAATTTGTTTTATATGATAAATACTATAATAGTGATTGCCTGTGAAAGATTCGAATGTAAGAGCATAAATTTTGTCGGCAGATGGAACCGACAATCTCATCACATCAAGTGACAAGAGCTATCACAACAAGCAAAGATGAGCAGCGTATCGACCAGTTGGTGCGATAGCGAGTGTCTGGTGTGGGAATTATCTGAGCGAATATCAATTATCCGTGGGGAGCATTAAGCGTTACATTTGCTCGATGAATAAATGTAAAGGCAGTGTTTGTGGTTAAATTAAAGACTGGGTAGTGCCGATATAAACTTGAGTTACAGTATGTAAGGTGGCATAACGATGAAGGTGAACGACCATCGACAAGGCTCTGTCTAGAGGGTCGTACTGTTCGAGCAAAACATACAAAAATACAGGCCCTCTATTCAATAGATACATTTAAACCATTCGTTCAATTTTGAGTTCAGAGCGCTATGAAAACAGGTCTTCCGCGTCATCTGTGGTGCTGATAAGCCGCTAGTCGATAAAGAATCCGCTTCCTTGCCAATCAACATCCGATTGAACTTTAATCTGCGAGACTCGAGCCATAGGTGATCCATGCTGTAAAAATGACAATAGTTGTTCAACTTTGTCCGGCTCACCTTTAACCATGACTTCAACACGCCCGTCTTCTAAATTATGCGCATAACCGGCTAAACCTAACCGAGATGCTTCGCGCTGGGTAAAATAACGGAACCCCACACCTTGAACTCGCCCGCTAACGAAAACCTGTCGACAAATCATTGCATATCCCTCAAGCACAAGACCACACTGGGGTAGACATCGGAATTTTAGGCAATAACGAACGACCTAGTTCAAGGGATCTTATATAATGATGACAAACACGCCCATCTGCATCATTTGAGACAATCTCTTCAAATCCATAATAACGCCACAAACGCCGTAATTTGTCCTGATGGCAGTTGCACATCAGCATAAGTTGTGTGTAACCTTGTTCAGTACTTTGCTGACAAGCCCAATTTAACATCATTGCAGAATAACAGTTCCCTGCATGCCCACGACTCACTGCTAGCTTATGGATAAATAAACTACTTCGGCGCTCTTGGGGCGTTACTTGTGACCAATAACAACGATTGTTGAAGATCATCGCTGCCACTGGGCGATCATCAACATAGCCCATGAATAATTCATCCATTCGATGATGCGCCAAGATGGTATGCGGAACAATTTGTTGCTGATCCCATAACGTTTCACCATGATCTTCAAACCACCGCGCCGCCTCCATTAGGATTTCGCAAAATTTATAGAGATCAATGGCCTTGACCGGACGAACGGTAAATGACTGCAAAATTTTATCCATGTCGTTAAACTACCTGCATTTGGCAGGTCCGCAAACGGACCTATCCAAGAAAATCTGCTTTGCACATGTTCCCGACGAACACAGCGCCATCTATATAGTATCAAAATTACAACTGCTGTAAAAATTCTTGTCGACTCGCTAAATTACTCTTAAAACAGCCCCCGAGTGAGGTCGTTGTTGTATGACTTGAGTGGTCTTCAACCCCGCGTGACTTAACACAATAATGCGTCGCATTGATGCGCACCGCAACGTGCTCGGTTTGTAGGATAGTTTGTAATGCCAGCAATATTTGTTGGTTTAATCGTTCTTGAACCTGTGGACGCTGGGCAAAAAATCGCACGATTCGGTTGATTTTAGAGAGTCCGATTACTTTGCTAGAGGGAATATATGCTACGTGAGCAAAACCGTCAATCGCAGCAAAATGATGTTCACAGGTACTAATCATGCTGATATTTTTGACTGTTATCATCTCATCAACATTCATTTTGTTGTCGATCAAAGTTATCTTCGGGAAGTTTCGATAATCTAATCCTTGAAAGATCTCGTTGACGTACATTTTAGCAATGCGGTTCGGTGTTTCAGCTAAGCTGTCATCAGTTAGATCCATACCAAGAATATTAAGGATCGCTCTAAAGTGACCACCTATTTGCTCGATCTTATCTGTATCACTATTATGATGAGCATCTGACTCGATACATGGTGTTTCAATGCCCGCAGCAATTAATGCTTGTTGGACATTTCGAGCATCACTGGTGATTTCTGTCATTCGTTATTATTCCTTATATGAAATTGTGATGGTTGGAGATGAACCATCGCAGGGCGCTTATCAACGCCCCAATAATACTGGTATTATCTATCTTTCTATTTTTGATTACCAAAGGATCAATATGGACTCCTGCTCCCATCCTGAACTTATGCCTCTTGACGAAGCGCAATCCTATTTAGTTAAACAACTCCCTATTATAGCGTCTCCAAAGTTTTCTTCCTATCAACAGTCGCTAGGGTTCTATTTAGCATCAACGGCTAAAGCGTCGAGTCCAATTCCGAGTTTTGCCAATTCAGCAATGGATGGCTATGCGTTTGCCTACGAAAACTTAACTAAGTACGACACACTAACGGTTACTCAGCAGATTTTGGCCGGCGACATCCACCGCTATGAGATAAGTGCGGGTGAATGTGCACAAATTATGACAGGAGCACCAATGCCTATTGGTGCAGATACTGTCATCATGCAAGAACAAACCAGTCGTACAGCAAACCAACTCACTCTTCATCACCAGCCTAAACTTGGTGCAAATGTTCGCCACCCCGGTGAAACCGTCAAGCAAGGACAAATAGTTGCACAAGTCGGCGATACAATTAGTGCCGCTCATATTGGCCTATTCGCAAGTATAGGTCTTGCCCAGGTCAATTATTATCAACCGATTACGGTTGGTCTATTTTCGACAGGCGATGAACTACGTGCGCCAGGTTCAGAACTCGAATTCGGTCAGATCTATGACTCCAACAGAGCGATGCTGCAAGCAATGCTTAAGTCATTACCCGTGAAGGTTATTGACTATGGGGTTCTTCCTGACAATTTATCAGCAATTATCGATTTGTTAAAAAAAGCCAATCATGAATGCGATGTTATTATCAGCAGTGCTGGTGTCTCGGTTGGTCACGCTGATTTTACTAAAGATGCACTTGAGACGCTAGGACAGATAGCGTTTTGGAAAGTTGCCATGAAACCTGGCAAACCCTTCGCATTTGGCCGCTTATCTGACAGCTATTTTTTTGGCCTTCCTGGTAACCCAGTATCCGCAGCGGTGACCTTTTTACAACTGGTTGTTCCCGCCTTGCGAAAACTAGGCGGAGGTCGCGAACATCAACCGCAACGCTGGCCTGCAAAAGCGAGTGTGAGCTTCAAAAAACATCCCGGACGAGTTGATTTTCAAAGAGCCATTGCTGAAGTAGATGAACAAGGTCAATGGCATGTTCGCCCTGCTGGCACACAAAGCAGTGCTACTTTGGCATCGTTTATTGAAGCAAATTGTTTTGCGGTTCTTGAACAAGAACGTGGACCTATTCAGGCGGGAGAGATGGTTTCTATCGAAATGATCCCTTCTCTTTTAAGATATAGCATTTATTAGGGATAGGTTGATATTTTGTCTCAGCTTGTCAAAAATTCAGGTAAAACTATTTATTGGCGATAAGGTTAGCGTCAATAAACAAATATACGAATATGAAATAGATGGTCGCTAAGAGTTACTTTGAAATCAATTTGATTCAGTTTAGATCATGGCTGCGGGGCGCAGAGCAAGAATGCAAAGCGCCGACCATCTACAAATTTTATTGAGAGCCTCCGCAGTGAGCTCAATGATATTAGTGATCAAACCATTGACTCGCAGCGCTCACATCGCTGTCCCGCTGCTCAAGCCAGATACTCTGCCCTTGCCGGGTTTCTTTTTTCCAAAAAGGAGCACAGGTTTTTAGTTGATCCATGATGTACGCCGCTGCTGCAAATGCATTTTTGCGATGTTTTGCACTCACGCCGACAAAAACAATTTGCTCATTGACTGATAGTTTCCCAACTCGGTGGATCAAATGTACATCAATTAGCTCCCATTGTTCGCTCGCTTGTGCAACAACTTGGGCCAAAACAGTTTCTGTCATTTGTGGATAATGTTCTAAAAAAAGTTCAGTGACATGCTGCCCATCTGTCATATCTCGCACCGTGCCTACAAAAAAGACAATCGCGCCAGCTCGAGGGTTGTTGGCCAATTGCTGATACTGCAAACCAACATCAAAATCTTCACCCTGCACTCCAATCACGCTAGCCTCCTGTAACCGGTGGAAAAAATGCTAGCTCATCACCTGGTTTAACTTCCGCATTAAATGTCACGTGTTGATGATTAAGCGCGCATAATACTTGGTGTTCAGCAACATGTCGCCACATGCCGTTGGCATCCATCAGTTGCTTAACCAATGCGCTAACGGCAATACTTTCATCCAGTGGCCATTGCAACTGTGAAATGCCAATTTGTTCACGTAATCTTGCAAATAAACGGATGGTAATCATTCCCCCTCCTGATACTGATAATGGCCGCTACGTCCACCTTGCTTTTCCAACAAACAAAGGCCTTCGATGCGCATATCGCGCTGTAGTGCTTTACACATATCATAGATGGTTAGTGCGGCAATACTCGCAGCGGTCAAGGCTTCCATTTCAACCCCTGTTTGTCCAGTTAACTTCACCATCGTTTCAATTTTTACTCTGTTAAAATCCGCCTCTGCTGTGAGCTCAACACTCACTTTGCTCAAGAGCAAAGGATGACATAATGGAATTAACGCACTGGTTTGTTTCGCGGCTTGAATGCCTGCAATACGAGCTGTTGCAAATACATCTCCTTTGTGGTGATTACCCGAGATAATTGCAGTTAATGTTTGCTCATTCATGACTACAAATGCTTGTGCTCTGGCGACGCGTACACTGGCAGATTTATCTGAAACATCCACCATATTTGCCCGACCTCGTTGATCAAGATGACTGAACGTGGCCATTAAACCTCCAAATGCATAACAAAGTTGCATGGTTTATGACGGCTATCGAGCTGATCAACTAAAATCTTGCTCCAACCAGTTCGACATGCGCCTGTTGAGCCAGGCAAGCAAAAAATAGCCGTATGATTCGCCATCCCAGCTAATGATCGACTTTGAATAGTCGATGAGCCAATTTCTTCAAATGAAATGGCTCGAAAGATCTCACCAAACCCTTCAACATTTTTGTCAAATAGTGGTTGAATCGCTTCTGGCGTCATATCACGATCACTGAATCCAGTTCCACCAGTAGTAATAATGACATGGATGTTTGGATCGGCAATCCATTGACTAATTTGCGCACGGATTTGATAGCGATCATCAATTACAATTTTACGTTCAGCGAGCTGATGACCCGCTTCAACCAGTGATTCGGCCAAATATTTACCCGAGGTATCGTTGTCATCGTTGCGTGTATCTGAAACGGTTAATACCGCAATTGTTAATGGATAAAATTCTTTTGCACTATGACTCATAAGATGTCTCTCTATGTAATCGTTCAATAGCTTGTTGCCATTGCTCAGGGGTATTCGTATTGGTCAGCGCCATTGGTTCAGCCCATTGTATTACCTTCGCATTCAGTTTGTTTAGCCAAGGTTTTAAAGCAAAATGACCACTTTGTTCGCATTCATAAGTTGTGCGCAAAGTACCATCAGATAGAGGTAACCAGATCGGAAATATTGCTTGCTGAAGGTAAATGCACTGTTGATGCTGATGGGTTAGGGCTAAAAATTGTTGTAATACTTTAGCCGTTAATAACGGCATATCAACGGCAATCACTAATAATGCTTGAGCCTGTAAGCGAAATTCTCTCATGGCTGAGCCAATCCCCGCTAATGGCCCAGATGCTGGGCTTTGATCACCAATACATGGATAGTTCGGATAATCGCCACTTATCCAAACCGGCGCACCCAGCTGCTGTAATCGTTGATACTGGCAGTCTATAAGCGTTGTTTCACCCAAAGCTAGCAACGCTTTATCTTGACCCATTCGTCGAGATTGGCCACCACTTAAAATGATACTTATAAAAGGCTGCATCTATCCACCTACCGAGGCTAGATGAATAGTTTGTCCTGGATTTCGTTCGAGCAAATGGTGCCCAGACTGTTTATCGCGTAAGGCATGGCTAATAGCATCAGCTAAAGGCTGTATGCCATCTTGTTGTAAATAGGGCCTTAAATCATGACCAGATTCACCAAATAGGCACAGATGTAGTTTGCCAACAGCCGATATCCGCAGCCGATTACAACCCGCACAAAAATCATGCTCATAAGGCATAATCAGACCCACTTTGCCGCGATAATCTGGGTGACTAAATACTTGGGCCGGTCCAGCATCTCTAGCTTGAGGCAACATTGTCCAGCCTCGTTGTTGTAAAAATAACTTAAGACGTTGGCCACTGATATGCTCTGATTCAAATAGCTGGCGTTGTTCTAGCGTTTCCATCAGCTCAATATAACGAAGCTCAACAGGCCAATCACGCAACCGTTCTAAAGTGCGATCAAATTGTACAAAGTTATAAGTTTTCATTAGCACTGTGTTCAGCTTGACCGTCAGATCGCAGCTTAATGCCGCTTCGATGCCATCCATCACTTTACCAAAGCGTTTCGTGCCGGTAATTTGATTAAATAGTCGTTCATCAAAGCTATCAATGCTGATATTGATCCGAGATAAACCTGCTTGCTGCCAACTATTGACATGTTTGGCAAGGCGATAGCCGTTAGTCGTCATCGCCACTGTTTTTACTTCTAGAGGTTCTGCACACAACGCAATAATGGCTTCGATATCTCGACGTAGTGTTGGCTCGCCTCCCGTAATGCGGATCTTAGACGTTCCCGCTTTAGCAAAAGTGATCACCAGTTTTTGAATTTCATCAAGGGTCAAAAACTGCAGTGCCTGTTCAGGACGCTGATAGCCTTGGGGAAGACAATAGCTGCATTTGAAATTACACACATCTGTCACCGATAAACGCAAGTAGCTAAATCGGCGATTAAACTGATCGATAAACATTAAAAACCTTTCCATATGGGAGGCATAGTCATTTCTTCCTATACCCTGTCTGCATTAAACGCGCAGAGGTACTATTTCCATATCACTAGGAGACAGGAGCAAAGCACTCGGTTCACCAGCATTATATGCTAACTGTGCTATTTTTGTCAGTAGGGTATCGATTCAAACCAGCGTTTACTGAGCTTCGATTGATACAGCTCAATAAGTCCATTTTTACTGTAAAATCAATTAACTTAGAACAAGGAGTCTATTGTGCCAAAACAGCTTCCTATTTTTCCTCTTCCAGCGCAAGTGATGCCCGAAGGGAAATTACCCTTACGAATTATTGAACCAAAATATATACGGATGGTTCGTGATTGCGTCAAAGAACAAAGCAGTTTTGGGATTGTGATGGCCGCTCCAGATGCAACCGAAAGTTATGCCACGCTACTACCTATTGGCACCGCAGCTAAGATCATCGATTTTGACCAACTTGAAGGTGGAATTTTAGGGATTACCGCGCTCGGTTATCAACGCTTTCGTATCATCGAGGTTGCACAACAAAATGATGGTTTACGAGTTGCTACAGTTGAAGAGCTTCCCTTATGGCCCGATCGCCCGCTTCCCAGTCACGAACAATATATCGCCCAACGCCTATGTGACATCTATCAGCAATATCCTGACCTTGGCGATCTCTACCATTGCCTTAAACTCAATAACCTAACTTGGCTTTGCCAGCGCTGGCTAGAGATATTGCCGATCCCCGTAGAACAAAAACAAATGCTTATGGCCACGACCACCTGTGAGCGAACACACCAACTATTGACTCATTTGCTGAATCAAGCAGCCTAACATGTTTTTTTAGGTAATGGCGATAATCCTCAGTGATACATTTGCACCATTGTCAATGCCTTAATATTCACAGCTATACATCAATGTGTATCGTTGATTTTATCAAGCAAGGTTTAGCATCTCGCCTTATATCGAATCAGGAATGATCAACGGAATAGATAGCCTATCGTTTGATAGATAAACATTATTATTACCGTGAGAAGAAATATAGCTCGAACCTTGATCTTTCCCCTCACCTATATGGTTGACGACTTCTATGGACCCTAAATCATAAATTTTTGATATGAACCGAATTTTTACAAAACATTGTTTTATTTAAATTGATATGTCGTGTTATATTAACTTCCATTGTGACACAATCACCTAGTGCTCTTATGATCTCGCTGGTGGCTGTGTTAGCACCTGATGGCAAATCGGTCTTCTATCGGCCTAGAGCCATTGGATATGTCAATAAAGGGAGTAACAGTCCATGTTTGTCTTTAATAAAGATATTGAATTAGAAGATTTAGGCGATGGCGTCAGCCGTAAAGTACTTGCGCATGATGGTAAAATGATGGGTGTTGAAGTCCATTTTGAAACCAATGCCATTGGGGCAATGCACCATCACCCTCACGAACAACTGACTTATGTATTGAGCGGTAAATTTCGCTTTACGATCGATGGTGAAACCCATGATGTAGCCGCGGGCGATACCTTGTATAAATCACCGAATATTGAACACGGTTGTGTCTGTTTAGAAAAAGGCGTATTGCTCGATACCTTTACACCAATGCGCGATGATTTTTTGAAGTAATCAGTGATAAGGTAAGAATTTTCTTCTTACCTTATAGCCCTAGAGTGCTGGAAATGTCACATCTTAACAGTCATATTTGATCAAACCGTGCTGCAGGGCTTTGTATGACCGAGAGTGTATCTAATGACGAATGACGTAGAGCTTTCGTCATTGAGTTCAAGCATTTCATAAATAAACGTCTCAAGTAGTAAATCAAATAGTCTAATAAACGTACTTTCCACGATGTAAGTTGATCAATATTGCCATTACAATGTAAATGGATAATGGCGCAATTACGACTCATTTGCTTAAAGTTAGAGCAATGAAAATAGGAATAATGGCCAAGTTATAAACCACAGCTTTGAAATGCTCAATAAACACCGCAAAACTGTAGTCTGTTCCTGCAACTGGCATGGCTCAGCTATAAAACGTGTACGATTGCTTTACAGAGTGCGTCAATATTGTGTTCGGTCATACCTGCAACATTAATACGTCCTGAACCGACAATATAAACACCAAATTCATCACGCAGTCGCTCAACTTGAGTTTTATTTAACCCTGAAAATGAGAACATCCCATTTTGCCCTTCAATAAAACTAAAATCAGTTGTTGCCCCATTTTCTTGAAGCTTTTTGACAAACAATGCTCGCATAGTCTGGATGCGCTCGCGCATTTGTGCAACTTCAACATGCCATTGAGCGGCTAATTGAGAATCTTCTAAAATGGTCGTGACAATAGCAGCACCATGACTTGGCGGGTTGGAGTAATTCGCGCGGATCACGGCTTTGACTTGGCTAAAGGCTACAGTAGCGACGTTATGGTCATGAGCGACAATCGTTGCAGCGCCTACGCGCTCATTATATAAGCCAAAATTTTTCGAAAATGAGCTAGCAATTAGCATTTCTTGATGCGATTGCGCAAAAATGCGTAGCCCCACAGCATCTTCGTCGATACCGTGACCAAAGCCTTGATACGCAAAATCGAAAAATGGTAACCAATTTTGTTTTAAAGCAAGTTCATTTAATGTTTGCCACTGAGCAGTGGTTGGATCGATGCCTGTGGGATTGTGGCAGCAGCCATGTAGCAGCACCATGTCTCCCTCGGAAACTTGACTTAATGACTCCAACATACCGGGAAAATCTAAGCGACGAGTTTGTGCATCATAATAGCGGTAAGTTTTCACTTCTAACCCTGCAGCACGAAAGACACTGATGTGATTGGCCCAGGTTGGATCACTCACCCAAATCGTGCGAATACCTATATGCCGAAATGCAAATTCTGCAATCGTGCGTAATGCACCTGTTCCACCAGGTGTCTGGGCCGTTGCTGCGCGATGCCCAGTAACAATGGCATCATCGGCGCCAAACAACAGTTTTTGCACTTCATGGGCATAACTTGCAAGCCCTTCAATTCTCAAATACGACTTACTTTGTTCGTGGTCAAGCAATCGTTGCTCTGCTTGCTTCACTGTTCGCAAGATCGGTGTTTGACCATTTTCATCTTTATAAATACCGACACCTAAATTAATTTTATCGGTGCGGGGATCATCTTTAAATGCTTCGGTTAGGCCTAAAATTGGATCGGTTGGGGCCGCTTTTACACGCTCAAACATGATGTTCCTCTTCTTTTATCTTTGTACTGACCAATACATCAAAGAATATCTTAATTCCTTTGTCGAGTCTCTAGCCGTTGAGTTTTTCACCGCACACTCGCCGTAAGGTCTTGTGAGTTTGTTTACAAATAACTCGGTGTTTGTGCTTTGCACATGATACCATTAATAAAAGTCTTTAATAATATTCAACGTCACTATTAACTCAAGAGGCTTACTTTCATGCAGTTAGGCTGGGCGTTTGTTGCAAAAAAATGGCTAGCTGGCGTATTGATGCCACTCAACGTTAGTATTTTATTGCTATTTTTTACCTTTTATCTTTGTTTGAAAAAACGTCCCCTCTGGGCTTGTTTTCCATTGGGTTCAGCACTGGCAATTATATTGCTGACAAGTAATTATTCATGGGTTAATCACCAGTTGTACCAATTGGAACGCCGCTATACACCACCCAGTTTAGTTAGCAATCGTTTCGACTTTATCGTTGTCCTTGGTGGTGGACATGTCTCTGATCCGTCTTTATCGCCTATTGAACAGCTGAGTCGCTCTTCACTGCTGCGAATTCTTCGAGGGATCCAATTGGCGAAAGAAAACCCCGGTGCGCGGTTAATCGTATCAGGTTATAGTGGCAGTGATCCGAAAACCAATGCTGAATTAATGAAGTTGGTTGCTACTCAAGCAGATATTCTTCCAGCAAGTATTATCACCGTTCCTAAAGCAAAAGACACGGCCGAAGAAGCGCGATTGATATCTATCTATATAGGTCAACGCCCTACGGCGCTGGTAACTAGCGCTGTTCATATGGAACGCGCGATGAAATACTTTCAGCAATTTAGTAATCAAGTTACAGCTGTACCCACCGATTATTTAGCCAAAAAGCTTCAGTCTCCGCTCGCTAGTTATCAATACTTACCTGATCCCATTACTATGATGCGCTTTGATGCCTATTGGCATGAGAAGTTAGGGGAAGAATGGGCGCAGATACAAAAAAAATTACACTAATTGCATCAAGTGATTTGTCCATATTTGATGATGGAAAATCGATCTGATAATGAGTTGAATTTGTTGTAGATCAGATTTAGCGTTTTTTATGTAATTAAATTTCATTTTAAGCTACGATCACACGATAAATTCCATATAATAATGCACATTAATTAAATGAGGAGCGAATAATGAGAACACCTTTAGTGATGGGAAACTGGAAACTAAACGGTAGCAAAGAGTCTGTTGAAGCGTTAGTCAAAGGCTTGCTGGCCCCTGCTAACTCAGCAACAAATGTTCAAGTTGCAGTTTGTGCACCCGCTATTTTCTTAGGCTTTGTTGAACAATTAGCAGCCAATAGCAAATTAGCTTATGGCGCTCAAGATGCTGACGTTCACACATCGGGGGCTTTCACCGGTGAAAACTCACCCGTTATGCTCAAAGAATTTGGCTGTACCTACAGCTTAGTCGGCCATAGCGAACGTCGTGAATATCACAACGAAAGCGATGCTGTGGTTGCTGCAAAATTTAAAGCGATCCAAGAAAATGGTTTAACCCCTGTATTGTGCATCGGTGAAAGCTTAGAGCAAAATGAAGCCGGCGAAACACAAGCTGTTGTGGAACGTCAATTGAAAGCAGTTGTTGATTTATGCGGCATTGAAGCATTCAACCAAGCTGTCATCGCCTACGAACCTATTTGGGCCATCGGGACTGGGAAATCAGCGACATCTGCTCAAGCACAGACTGTTCATTCTGGGATCCGTCAGTGGTTAGCGGCGCAACATGCAGAAGTTGCTGCAAAAGTACAAATTCTTTATGGTGGTAGTGTTAAAGCTGCAACGGCTAAAGAGTTATTTGGTCAAGCCGACATCGACGGTGGACTCGTTGGCGGTGCATCACTGCAAGTTGAAGAATTTGCAGGTATCATCAGCGCAGCTCAGTAAATGCTAAGTGCTGAGCTAATCAATCCCCATCTATAGGGGATTGATTAGAGCGATTAAGAGGCATCAAGCAAACTTTGCTCGGTGTCTTTATCAAATAGGTGCAGCTTATTTAAATCAAAGGTTAGCCACTGCGTACTGCCCTTCTCAATCAGCTCAAGTTCATCTAAACTTACTCTTGATATCCAGCTCTCTGCCTGCCATTTAAAATAAACATATTGCTCATTGCCCATCGCTTCGACAACATCAACGTGGATCTGCACTTGGCTTTCCGTGCGCTCGTTACTTTTGACTGGGCGAATATGTTCAGGGCGAATACCCAACCAAACTGATTTTGACTGCCGAATCTGAAGACGCTGCGTAACCGATGCAGGTAGCACCCATTGATATTCACCTAGCTGTATCACCCATTGCTGATCGATATATTCTAACTGCGCTGGTGCTAAATTCATTGCCGGTGAGCCGATAAACCCTGCCACAAACTTGTTGGCCGGATGATGATATAAATGCATTGGAGTATCAACCTGCATGATCTGTCCATCGTTCATTACACAGATGCGATCGCCTAGAGTCATCGCTTCGACTTGATCATGGGTGACATAAATCATGGTTGATTGTTGACCGACCTCTTTCAACTCTTGATGCAATTTGGCAATCCCAATACGGGTCGATACCCGTAACTTTGCATCTAAATTTGACAGCGGCTCATCAAATAAAAATACATCTGGCTTACGCACAATAGCTCGTCCCAGAGCAACGCGTTGACGCTGTCCACCGGACATTTCACTAGGTTTCTTATCTAACAAATGCGCTATATCAAGGTTTTTCGCGGCTTGTTCAATGCGAGAACAGATTTCACTTTTGGCGAGTCTAAGCTGTTTGAGGCCAAATGCCATATTTTGATAAGCATTCATATGTGGATAAAGAGCATAGTTTTGAAAAACCATCGCTATCCCTCTATTTTTAGGTGCTAAATCATTCACTCGCTGTTCGCCGATCAGTAAATCCCCGGCACTTATTGCTTCTAGGCCAGCAATCATGCGCAATGTCGTTGATTTAGCACATCCCGATGGGCCAACCAGCACCATGAACTCGCCATCATCAATATGCAGATCAATGCCATGAACAGCTTGAAAACCATTTGGATAGGTTTTTTCTATTTGTCTTAGTGTGACCGCAGCCATTGTTACTCCCACGCATTAAAAAATAATTAAAGTGTGTTGTGATCAGCATTGGTCAAATTTAAATCTGACCAATAATGTAATGAAGGGTTTTGGAAGATTGGCTGTTGTGCGTTATAGACCGCGTTGACAACCCCTTCAAGCTGGCCATCCGTGCGGCGAATATCAACGCGCACCCAACTATAGGTCGCCATGTCGAGTTCAACGTGACACAGTTGCTCATTCAACGGCCGCTCTTCAATCATGTCACCATCGCCAATCCATTGTGCGATGTAGTTATATTGGCGATCGTGTACTGCTAGCTGCCATATCACTTGTTTGTCACCTACATTATCGCCTGGAAAAGTGCGCCCCTCATTGATTAATAACTGCAATTGGCAACGGCGCTCAAAATAGACACGTCCTGCACGTAACGCGTCGATAATCGCGGTGCCGCTTAACGATGATGCCCACACATAGGTTGCCGGATCGCCATAGACAGAGGGCTCATTCGCCTGAGGGTTACGTTGATCAAGGGTTAAATGGCTATCACTGCCCCCGACAGCAACGATGCGCCGTCCACCATTCCATAATTTGGTCAACACAGCCAAGGCATCTTCTGAAGCTTGTGGTGAGCTCGGCCAGGTTGGATCGCAACATACTTCTAATGAATTGACGGCTTGAAGTGGCATCTGTTGATACCACCAATGCCATGGTTTCATCATGGGATGATTGATACTCAGATTACTTTTCTCTGAGGCAAATAGCACCGTCTGTTCGAGGAGCGCATCACTGGAAAACGCAGAGGTTAACAGATCAAGGGTTTGAACTGGCCCATGTACGTTGCAATGGCCCCTGTCGGTGGTGACCTCTATCCCCGGTAAAATGAGGCAGTCCAAGTCATCAGGCAACTGACTATGACAGATGTTGTGCTCGGTTAAAAATAAATAATCGAGATGCTGTGCTTTAGCTATGGCGAGCACATCAGCTAAATTATTTTGCCCATCAGACAAATTCGTATGCGCATGCAGATCGCCCCGATACCAACGTGACTGCTTTGATAATTGGTGCTGCATATCAAAGTGCAGACGTTGGTCTGAATCTAGAGCGGTTCTGCCAACAAATGCAGCATCAATTGGCTCATCAAAGATAATATCGACAGCATATTGCATCGCTCTGGGGGTTCGGAACTCACCGACCAGATGAATAAATTCTAGCCGCCAAGTCCCCATGGGTAGCGCCCCTGCAATAGCACCTACACTTGCCTCTGTAGCGCTTAGCTGAAGCTGTTTAATGGGCTTTTCTAATAAGATATTGGCGCGCAGAGCCTCCGTCGGGTCAATCACCAATAGATAGAGAAACCCTTTCTGTACGGTGGATCCGTTAATGGTGAGTGTTGTGATCGCTTGTTGAACCTCAAACGGTTGGCTGTGACGGCCAAAGTACACTTCATCATGAAACTGCAACATCATCGTTCCTTAAGTTCAAGCCGACTCACCTACTTATTGATGAGCCGGCCTAATTTGATTAATGGTGACGATTTGCGCGGTCTAAAGCACGCTGCGCGACCCGAGCCGCTTGTTTTAAAGCTTGTGCGGCGGGGACATTCTGAATTTCAACCTGATCGGCAGCAACTTTAAGCGCATCGAGAATCTTACCTTTAGTCGGGTCGACAAATGTAGGGCGAGCCAATTTGGTTTGCTCGAGTGGCACCAACGCCTGCGGATGATCTTTAGTAAACGCTTGATAGTCTGGGTCTTGTTTGGCGCTACCGCGAACCGGAATATAGCCAGTGTACATTGACCATGCTGCCGTGTTTTTAGCATTGGTGTAGAACTTCATAAAGGCAAAAGCACCTTTAGCTTGCGCGGGTTTTGTTCCCATTGGAATTTGCAGGACTTGTGCGCCCGCCTCTGGCGCCGCAGGATGATTCCCCCATCCTGGTTGGACAGTCGCCGCAATTTTAGAAAAATCTAGATCCCCTTGATCACCTGAGGAACCGGTATAACCCAATGCACGATCTTTCATCACATCATCAATGGTTTTATACCAATATTCCCAACCCTGACCGCCGTAGTGAATGCGCATAACATGGTCTTGATGGATCCATTTGCGAAAACCATCCCAAACAGTGATCCATTTAGGGGAATCAAATAAGATCTTTTTGCCATCTTTACTTATGATATCGCCGCCATTGGAATAAGCTGCATCAATCAGGTTATCCGCCCCCCACATTGGCTCCCAGCCGTAAAAGATGGGTTGTCCATCACTGCCTTTACGCGTCACTGCCTTAGCGACTTTAGCCAAGCCTTGCCAAGTAGCGAGGTCTTTCGCACTAAAGCCATATTTAGCTAAAATTTTCTTGTTGTAATACAAAATCTGGGTGGTGCCATAAGCGGGTAACCCAATGATCATGCCATTTTTAGCAGTGACTTGTTTGCGAAAAGCGCTGACGAAATCATCAAAGTGAAACGATGGCTTGATCAGCGGGCGTAAATCTTCGACCAAATGCCGCTCAGCCATAACCTTCGCTTGCCCACCACTTAATAACGTCAATGCTGGCGCGGTGCCTGAAGCAAGTCCCGCTTGGAGTTTCTGATAAGTCTCGGTGTAGTTCCCTTGTAAGGAAGGGACAATGGTATATTGATCTTGGTTTTGGTTAAATTCCTGGATCAACTTAGTCATCATCTTTTGCGGTTTAGTGCCGCCTGAATACCAAAACTCAATGGGTGTCTTAGCTTGAGCCATCTGGCTGACTAAAAGTGACGAGGTGATTAGCGAAGCACTAATCCATGCGAACTTATTTTTTATCATCATGATTACTCTTTAACACCGTTATCGGCTATCCCAGATAGAATGGTTTTTTGGCTGATCATAAATAAAATCAGCAACGGAACGACGGCAATGGTGCTTGCCGCCATGATATGTGACCAGTTCAGACCATAATTCCCCTGCGCAATAAAAAACTGCCGAATGCCGGTGGCAATCAGATTTTTATCGGCCGAGTTAATCACCAAGCTGGGCCACATGTAACTGTTGTAGTTCGTAATAAATGTGATGAGAGACAAAGTGGTTAGAGCCGATTTACATTGTGGCAGTACAATGGCCCATAAAATCTTTAACTCGCTTGCACCATCAATGCGTGCTGCTTCAATCAGCGATGGATGAATTTTCATGAAAACTTGACGCAAGTAAAATACACCAAAGACACTCGCGGCATTAGATAGAATCAATCCAGTGTGGGTGTCTAAAAGATGCAGTTTAGCCAGGACAATATAAGAGGGAACATAGGTTACGGCTGCAGGCAACATATAGCTTGCCATAACCAGCATGAACATGACGCTCTTCCCTTTAAACTGCAACAGCGTCAGGGCATAAGCAAATAAAGACGAATTAGCAAGCACCAGTAATGTGGTCAATAGAGCGACACTAAAGCTATTAAAAATATAGAGCCCAAACGGTGCACTCTGCATTGTCTCGATAAAATTAAGCCAGTGAAAATGCTCTGGGATCAGCTCCAGCGGATTAGCAAAAATTTCATCATTAGTTTTCAGCGCTCCAAATAGCATCCAGATAAATGGAAATACCATAAACCCACCACTAATGACCAAAAATAAGTACTTCGCGGCTTTTTTTCTCCAGTGCCGTCGAGGCCCTGATTGTTTGGCTGTTCGCTCGATGCGTGATGGCGTTGTAATAGTTATTTGCATATTACCCTCTAATAATAGACCCAACGTTTACCTATCCAGCCATTGATTATCGTCAAGATGGCGGTAATCAGAAAAATAATTACCGATGTGGCGGTCGCTGATCCCATGTCATATTGTTGGAAAGCTAATTGATAGAACCAATATAATAATGTGCGAGTTTCACCGCCCGGCCCACCTTGAGTCAAAATTTGGAATTGATCGAACGCTTGTACCGCGTTGATCATATTGACAATTAACAAAAAGAAGGTGGTTGGTGAAACAAGGGGCAAGGTGATTTTGATAAAACGTGTCCAAGGTGAGCAACCATCAATTTGCGATGCTTCAAAAATACTGGAAGGGATCTTATTGAGAGCACTAATAAAAAATAACATGGTCCATCCCACCGCTTGCCAAATGGTGACTAAAACCACCACAAACATCGCGCTACTCCCATGTTCAAACCAGCTAATAGGAGCTACTCCAATCAGATGTAATAACTGGTTGGCCAACCCATGTTTACTATCAAACACCCACGACCATACTATCGATACCGCAACGGTGGGGGTGATCCAAGGTGAGAATATGACAGCACGAAAAAAGTGGCTGCCAGCAAAACGTTTTTGCAAAATAAGTGCAAAGCCGAGGCCAATCGCAACCGTTGGAATGACCACCGCCGCAGAAAAAATAACCGTATTGTGTAGTGCTTGTAGAAATTGGCTATCGTCTAACATGTAACGATAGTTATCCAACCCAACCCAATCAAAAGTGGGCGAGATATAATCCCAATCAGTAAAACTGATGAAAATACTACAGATAAACGGGAGTACCCAAAAGACGAGCAATGGCACTAACAGAGGCGCCAAAAACAATATCAACTGGAGATAATGGCGGACCTTGTTTGACATCTAAACACCTCATCACGATACCTTGAGGCTATCTTATGACAGTGATGTGACAGTTAAAGGTCAGCTACTGATAAATTTTTGTTACATCTCTAATAGGTATAATTTATGAGTTCAGTTTTAAAACTGTCATAACAAACGCATATACCTATGATGTTAACGATGCAAAACTTGCTGTGCGAGCCATTCGCAAAAAAAACTGACTTTAGGCGTCCGTGAGCGGGAAGTAATTAAATAGTGACTATCCGTCGTTGGCATCACTTCGGGACGAGCCTGTACTAAAGTGCCCATTTGCAGCGCATCTTGGGCCGCTAATGAGCGAATCAGGGCGATACCGACACCATATTTTGCCGCTTGCAGTGCTTGCAGCGAGTTACTGACTTCTAAACGAATCTCAGGCAGTGTTAAGGGCCATTGATGATAACTGAGCCAATGACTCCAATGCTGCACATAGCCTTTCACTTGTACAGCTGATAATTCACTAATCGCCCCTAGCGCCAGCGCATCTGCGTATTGTTGTTGATACGTTGGGCTACAAACTAACAGCCATCGTTCTTGAAATAATTGTTCAACTTGTACAGAAGGGCTTGGTTCAAAGCCATTGGTAATTTCAATATCAACATCTTTGCATGGCACTCTTGATGGCCAATCCACCTGCTGCAGTTCAATATGAATAAAGGGGTAACGGGTTAAAAAATCGTTGATCCGAGGCATTAACCAGTTATGGCTAAAGGTATGATTCACCTTAACCACCAGCGTTTCTTGAGTCTGCTGACTAAATAATAGCTGAGTTTGCATTTTAAGATGTTGCAAAGACCCTTGCACCACCGGTAAATAACGTTGGCCTATATCGGTTAATATTACGCCTCGCGGATTGCGTTCAAATAGTAGATGTCCTAATTGCTGTTCAAGAGTCTTCAGCTGTTGGCTTATTGCCGCTTGTGTTAACTTAAGCTCGCGGGCCGCTGCCCCTATAGAACCAAGCCGAGCAATGGTAGAAAATGCTTCAAGTGCTTTAAATGAAGGGAAATCTTGCATGATGAGCTCTCATATGACAACAAACTTAGCGTTAAGATAAGCCATACCATGGCTTATTCTATGTTAATCAGTGTGTTTTGTTTGATCACTGATAAAACGATAGCCAATACCCGGTAATGTTTCGATAAGTTTGGGATGCTGGGCATCATCACCAAGCTTGCGTCGTAAGTTAGCCACCACAATCCGCAGATAATGCGTATCTTCACTGTGTGTTGGTCCCCATATTTGGGTTAACAATTGAGTTTGAAGCAACACTTTACTAGGGTGATGTAGAAGTTGCTCTAGTAGGGAAAATTCTTTTTTCGATAAGGTTATTGCTTGGCCGCGAAAATTAAGTAATCGCGTGGTTGGATCAAGCGTTAATTGCTCACCAGCAACCACTAGTGCCGGTTGACTATGAACTGGACTACTGAGGGTACGCAACAATACCTTAATCCGTGCAATAAACTCTTGGATACCAAACGGCTTGGTCAAATAATCATTAGCACCGGCATCAAGTAACCGGACTTTTTCTGCTTCGTCTTCACGCACGGATAAAACAATAACTGGCCAAGCATAATATTGACGTATCTCACTTAACAGTTCGCTCCCATCGCCATCGGGTAGGCCTAAATCAAGAACTACCAAATGAGGATGCGATTTTTCAATCTGTAATCGAGCCTCAGCCAATGTCCCCGCTTCAATCACTTGTTGACCTTCTGCGCTTAAGCTGATGCGTAAAAACCGGCGAATAGCCGGCTCGTCGTCAACAATTAAGATCTGCGCCATTATGTTTCCTTCGTATTCAAATTTAGTGGTAATGCTATTCGCATATAGGTACCTTTCCCATAATCACCCGGAAAACTCCAAATCCGCCCACCATGGGCTTCGACCATGGCCCGAGAAATAGCCAAACCTAACCCAGTTCCGCGACTACCGCTATCGCCTACCGGCTGAGTATAAAATAATTCAAAAATCTTACTTCGATCGGACTCTGATATCCCCGTCCCCTGATCAATCACATCGATGATGAGTTCTGGGGGAGCGTACATAGTTTGAATCACAATAGGTTGATCACGAGGTGAATAACGACGGGCATTATCCAATAAATTAGTTAAGACTTGTTCCATAAGAGCGCGATGGGCATATAAGTGTGTCACTTTCTGGTCAAATCGTAATTCAAATTGATTGATATGATCGAGATTGTCAGATCGCGCGATAACATCCTGGCACCACTGCTTGATGGAAAAATGCTCGCGTTTAAGTTGAAAGTCGCTCTGCCCCAAGCGGATCATGTCGAGAAGATTTTGAATATAACTGCTTAATCGTTGTGCCTCTTGTAATACCGATTGAACTAAGTCGTGTTGATCACTAACACAGAGTTGTTGTTGATAATCCAGCAGCGTGGTGGATGAACCAATAATACTGGCTAAAGGTGTTTTAAGATCATGTGAAACTGACGACAATAATGCAGCGCGGATCCGGTTCGTTTCTGATTCAAAACGACTTTTTTGCAATTGCTCAGTCAACACCATGCGATCAATTGTGGCCCTTACATCGGTAAGCATACTTTGCAGCTGATAATCGACCGCTAGTGGCAACGGCGCTGCAAGTTTAAGTCCCAACGCTAAATCTGGGCCTAGCGGGTGATACTGCATATCGGAACCATTTAGAGTACTGCTATGTCGCCCGGCCACCTGTTGATGAGTTAAACACCATTGCAGCGCGGCTTGATCTGTCACATTTAACTGCAAGGACTTATCAATGACCCCTTGTTGTTCGCTGTTAAATACCACGCAGATACATTGCAATACACCACTAATTACACGTTCTGTATGCCTTGCCACATCTTTTATATTATTGGCAGCACTAAGTGCTTGGGTCAAACTCAGTAGCATTTGAGTTAACTGCTGAGAACTGCGCAGCGCTTTGAGTTGCTGGCTTTGATGGGCAGCCAAGCGCCCGACTAATAAACCTACTAATAACAATGAAATAAGATTAAGAAGATCGCTGTGATCGCCGACTTTAAAGGTGAAATAAGGCGGTGTGAAAAAGAAATTACAGGCCATAAACGAGAATAACGCCGTTATACTGGCCGGCCCTGCACTACTGATCACGGCGCTGAGTAGCACGGCAACAATAAATATCAACGGCATTGCCGTCTCAGGTAACCATGGCGTCACTAATAACCCCACGCCCGTAGCGAGTGAAACACTCACCAGTCCAACTAAAATTTGTCGGCCTATACTAAACTGTTTTAATCGAGTGAAAAACGAACCGTTCGATTTAGGCGATGATTGCTCGGCTAAGATAGTTAAATCTAACGAGCCAAGATTACTTAGCAAATGTTGCAATACTGGCGATCGAGCAAAAAACTTCTTGCGCGGTTTGCCAATAAGCAATTGTGAGACAGATTGCTGCTTGGCTACGTGTAAAATAGCCTCTGCAATATGCATATCAATCATGGTGATGATCTCTGCCCCTAACTTCGAGGCAAAGGATAAATGTTGTTCAATGGCCAAAGGCAACGAATTTGTTTGAGCAACGTGCAAAACAATCCAAGGGACTTGTTGGCGCAGGGCGATGCGCTGAGCACTTCGAATTAACGCGCGCCCATCCAATTGTTCGCTAAGACAGAGCATCAGCTTGTCTTGTAAAATAATGTTTGGCTTACCTTGTGTATTCAAGTGAAGATTCATTTCACCTTGAACATGACTAGCCACCATTTGCAAAGCCAATTCGCGTAAAGCCGTTAAGTTACTGACCGAGAAAAAAGCTTGTAACGCTGCTTGCGCTTGTTCAGGCAGATAAACTTGACCTTGTTTAAGTCGCTCTATCAGTTGTCTTGGCGGCAAATCTACAAATAATAAAGTATCCGCTTCAAGCACAACTTTATCAGGGATCACCTCTTTCACGCGTACTTGGGTAAGCTGGTAGATCAAATCGTTCAAGCTATCAAGATGTTGGATATTCAACGTCGTGTAGACATCAATCCCAACATCGAGGAGCTCTTGAATATCCTGATAGCGTTTTTGATGACGGCTACCTGGAATATTGCTATGGGCAAACTCATCCACCAGCACTAAAGCTGGTTTTTTAGCTAATAGGCCATCAAGATCTAATTCACTGTAGTGTTTGCCGCGATAGTTAATATGTTGACAGGGATGTATAGGTAAATGGCGACTCGCTTCTTGCGTTTGGGTTCGCCCATGAGTTTCAATAACACCAATAATTAAATCAATGCCTTGCTCAGACAACTGCTGAGCTTCTTGAAGCATGGTGTAGGTTTTACCTACACCTGGCGCGGCTCCCAAAAAAATCTTTAAATGGCCTCGGCCTTTTCCCGTTTCTTGTTGGCAGAGCTCTTGCAGTAGAGCATCCGCACGGTCATTATCTCGCATGACAAATCTTTTGTAGTGCTAAATTAAACATTAGCACATTGATAACCTTGGGCCCGAGCATACCAGATTTTGTTTGACTGGCTAGTAATGCTTGCAGCGGCGATTGATCAATATTGCAGGCTATAGAGATTCGAGCCAACTGAGATTGCACGGCTGCAACCGGTAAGTCGGGATCAACGCCTGAACCTGAGTAAGTCATCATCGCTGGCTGATGTGAATGTTGACTCAGTGCAAATTGACGCCGCGCCGCATCAAATGGTGGCCAGTTGGTTGCGCTCGAATCATCTGGCTGATAGTGGCTGGCCGAAGGCCTGGAGTGCAGATAATTGGCTCTGGTAAATGGCTGCCCAATGAGCGCAGAACCAATCACGTGTCCGGATTGATCCTTGAGTAAACTGCCATTTGCCTGATAGGACCAAAATTGTTGTCCAATCAAGGTGACTAACAGCGGATAACCAACACCCAACAACATCGTTAACATGAGTAATGTTCGAATAGCGATTAGCATCATAAACTCCTTTATACCCAACCTAATGCATGAATGATGACATCAATAACTTTGATACCGATAAACGGCACAATCAGGCCACCTAATCCATAGATACATAGGTTTCGTCTGAGTAATTGTGTGACGCTTCGATTCACACTGACCCCTTTCAGTGCCAAAGGAACCAATGCAATAATAATCAGAGCATTAAATATAATGGCTGACAAAATAGCACTTTGTGGACTATGTAAATGCATCACATTAAGTCGATTAAGTTGCGGATAAGCGCTAATAAACAATGCCGGTAAAATGGCAAAATATTTCGCTACATCATTGGCAATTGAAAATGTGGTCAGTGCGCCGCGCGTCATGAGCAACTGTTTACCTACCTTCACCACATCCAATAATTTGGTTGGGTTAGAGTCTAAATCAACTAAGTTCCCCGCCTCTTTGGCCGCTTGCGTGCCCTCATTCATCGCCATGCCAACATCCGCTTGGGCCAGCGCTGGCGCATCATTCGCCCCATCGCCACACATCGCGACAATACGGCCTTTTTCTTGCTCTTCACGAATGTATGCTAGTTTCCTCTCTGGAGTTGCTTGAGCGACAAAGTCATCGACGCCTGCTTCTGCGGCGATGGCTGCGGCGGTAAGCGGATTATCGCCAGTAACCATCACAGTACGAATTCCCAGATTACGCATTTCTATAAAGCGTTCGCGGATCCCTTCTTTGACAATATCTTTAAAGGCTACCGCCCCAATAATTTGCTGGTTGTAACTAATTAACAAGGGGGTAGCACCGCTTTGTGCAATCGCATCCACAGCCTTAATCAGCGCTTGAGGCATTTGTGCTCGAGTAGAACCAATCGCTTCGATCATCGAATCGACTGCCCCTTTACGATAATGATCTTTTCCTCGATTAATCCCACTCTGACGTGTTTGAGCACTAAATTCGATCACCTCATCACTGGTTTGTAATTGACCATTAGCGCCTTGTTGCTGAGCAAGCACTAATAGTGATTTGCCTTCAGGGGTATTATCACCGAGAGAGGCTAACAATGCCGCATTGGCAAGTTGTTCACGCGAGACACCCGGCGCACAAATGAGTGTTTCGGCGAGACGATTGCCGTAGGTAATGGTTCCAGTTTTATCCAACAGTAATGTTTGAATATCACCGGCCGCTTCAACGGCTCGTCCTGATTTAGCAATGACATTCAGTCGCACTAAACGGTCCATCCCAGCGATCCCAATGGCGGATAAAAGGCCACCAATGGTAGTTGGAATGAGTGTGATAAATAATGCAATCAAGTAAATTGCCGGCACGTGTGTGTGGCTATAACGCAAGAACACCGGCAAACTAACCACCACTAATAAAAAGATCAGTGTTAAACCAATCAACAAGGTGCTCAAAGCAATTTCGTTTGGTGTTTTCTGGCGTACCGCCCCTTCGACTAAAGCGATCATCCGATCCAGCGTCCCTGCCCCAGGCTCTTGGGTAATACGCACATGGATCTCATCAGACACAACGGTTGTGCCGCCAGTAACACCACTGCGATCAGTGCCAGACTCTCGAATAACTGGAGCCGACTCCCCTGTAATGGCCGCTTCATTCACAGACGCAATCCCAGAAACAACCTCCCCATCTGCTGGGATCACTTCACCGGCTTTAACGAACACCAGATCATTGGCTCGTAGCTTGGTGTTACTCACCCATTCACCCGTTGTTTCGGTAACACCCGCTACGCGCAAGGCTATGAGTTGATCTTGATTGGCTTTGAGACTATCAGCGCGCGCTTTGCCTCGTCCTTCTGCCAGGGTTTCTGCGACATTGGCAAACCATAATGTCAGCCATAGCCAGCCCGTCAGTTGCCAGCTTAATGAAGGCAAAACACCTGGGGTACCGATAATGGCTTGGATCGTACTTAAAAATGCCGCTAACCAAATTGACAGCAAAATAGGTGAGCGCAGTAATCCTTTGGGATTAAAGCGTTTGCACGCTTCAAAACAAGCGTGAGTATAAATTGCTTTGGACATTTTAAAATCCTCCACTTAAAAAGTCTGCCACAGGACCTAACACTAAGGTGGGCAAAAAGGCTAATGCACCGATCAAAAAAATACTAATAGTGAGTAATACCGCAAATAGCACACCATGGATGGGAAGTTCGACCTGACCGGTTTCAATTTTGCGCTCTTTGATAAATTGTCCAGCAATGGCCATAACAGGAATAATGATCCCATAACGGCCCACTAGCATCGCTAAGGCGAGTAGGTATTCTTGGGTCGTATTGGCGGCGTTAAAACCTGCAAATGCAGAGCCATTATTCCCGCTGGTTGAAGCGTACGCATACAGTAATCGGGTTAAACCATGAGGACCACTCGTGCCAATCAGCTGATGAATATTAGGCAGCAGTAAACTTGCTCCACCAATCACTAATACTCCAACAGGCATCACCAACATGGTTAATACCACCCACTTGATAATATCCACATTCAATGGCTTACCAAGGTAGGTGGGAGTATGTCCAACCATTAAGCCGCAAAGAAAAACGGTTAACATGACAAACAACAGCATGCCATAGATACCCGAACCGACTCCGCCGAAGATCACCTCCCCCGTTAAAATATTGGTCAGCGCAACCATACCGGAAAGAGGTGAAAAGCTATCAAGCATCGCATTCACCGAACCGTTAGACGCAGCGCTAGTCGCGGTGGCCCAAATCGTTGAAAGCACCCCGCCAAAGCGACTTTCAATCCCCTCCCAATGACCTTTAACGCTGGTTAAGTGTGCTAGAGCAGAGTCAGAGCCTAGTTGTTGTGATAACGCGATCACGAGTCCAACGATCAACAGCAGTGTCATCGTGGCTAAGATGGTATAGCTATGCTTGCGATTTTGGATATATTCACCAAATGTGCACACTAATGCCGCCGGAATAAGCAAGATAGCAATCATCTCTAACCAATTACTTAGGGCTGTTGGATTTTCAAATGGAAACGCAGAGTTCGTGCCATAGTAACCACCGCCATTGGTTCCGAGTTGTTTAATCGCTTCTTGTGAGGCAACTGGGCCCATGATCAAATTTTGATGCGCGATGGCATCAAGTGGATGCGCACTAATCAGACTATGGAATGTCTGTGGAACACCTTGGGGGATGAGAGCTAATGCAAGGATAAATGATAAAGGCAGCAGTAATCCGAGGCTTAAACGTAGTAAATCACGGACAAAATGTCCTAGCCATTCACCGGATTGACGGCTCAATGCACGAAACAAAGCAATCGCCACCGCCATGCCGGACGCAGCCGATACAAAGTTTTGTACCGTCAAACCAATCATCTGACTCAATACAGATAACTGCGCTTCACCACTGTATGATTGCCAGTTCGTGTTTGAGACAAAACTAATCGCCGTATTTACCGCCATTGCAAACGGCATTGCCGCTACGTGCCGCGGGTTCATCGGCAATACACCTTGCAGCAACAAAATAGCAACTAAAATAACAAACCCTACCGCATTAAACATAAGCAACGCGGCCAAATATTGACGCCAGTTTTGCTCAGCTACATTTTTAATACCGCAGCAACGCATCAGGAATGTCTCCCCCGGTATGGCGGGACGCTCCATCAGTCTGTAAATATACCGTCCAAGCCAGGGTGCTGGCAGTATGACCAGTAATATAAAGGCCACTGGATAAGCCCATGTTTGCCACATCATGCTTCTTTCTCCGGATTAATCAAATGAAATACCAGATAGATCAGCAAGCCGATCGCGACGATACATTCAAGCCACAACATCTGTTTGTCCTTATGTTTGACGACAGATGTAGCGTAAACAATAAGCCCGTCAAGTCGCTATAAAGCGTGAGGAGTTCGGCGTAAAGATTGCGTAAAATTATCGCCAAATTAGCAAAATAGTAATGAATTGACACAGGCTATTGCCTGTGAACAGTCACAAAGAATGGCAAAGATGAATGGATGAAAAAGATGAATGGCGACTATCAAGGGGATATTGAACGTAAAGTAGCGACGAAATAAACCAGCCGGAATCACTCAATGGTGACTAAGACTGGTCATTCTGATGTCATCTGCTAATCATTATCATGCAGCGACGTGTTTAACCCACCCCACACGCGTGCTTGTGTAGGAAGTACTTCAACCGCACCTGTTTGACTATTGCGGCGGAACAATAAGTTATCTTTGCCAGATAAAATTCGTGCAGCGACAATCTGCCCGTCAGGACAGCTGATTTTAGTACCAGCTGTGACATAGAGTCCCGCTTCGACAATGCATTCATCGCCTAATGAAATACCAATTCCAGCATTGGCGCCCAGCAGTGAGCGTTCTCCGATTGAGTTAACCTGTTTTCCGCCGCCAGAAAGCGTCCCCATGATTGAAGAACCTGCACCCACATCAGAATGTTGCCCGACAACGACACCCGGCGTTACGCGCCCTTCCACCATCGATTCGCCCAATGTACCCGCATTAAAATTAACAAAGCCTTCGTGCATCACCGTTGTCCCTTTGGCTAAATGTGCCCCAAGGCGAACTCGGTCAGCATCACCTATGCGCACGCCAGAGGGAATGACGTAATCACTCATCCGGGGAAACTTATCAATTGAGTCAATTTTCAGATAAACAAATTCTTCGGCCAATAGGCTGCGTAGTTGTTCAACTCGTTCGGGTAGAACAGGGCCTGCATTGCTCCAGGCGATATTGGGCAAACAACTAAAAATACCCTCTAAATTAATGGTATTGGGCTTAACAACCCGCTGGGATAACAAGTGTAATCGTAAGTAGGCATCCGCTGTTGATTCAGGTGGCTGATCGGTGTCAATGCTGACTGCAATGCGCTCACCTCGAATAACGCCAAGCTTTTCAGCCAAACAGCCTCTTTGTAGATAGGTGTCATTTTCGGGGAACCAACAATCAAGTGTTGTTTGTGATTCTATATCAATATAGCGGTGTCCATTACGAGAAACTTGCATTATGATCCTTGCTAACTAGCTAAAAAATTTACCATAACGAAATTGCCCGTGGCTATCAAGTGCTAACAAAGCATCGTCCTGTTTCATCATTGGCAGTGATCAACAAGTTGTTTGGCGAACATAAAATGGATAATTACACGGATGAGTCCATGGATGAGCCATAAAATCTTCACAAACTATTTATTTTTGCAAAAGGAATTGATATGCCATCTCCACTTATGCTCGTACTGGCATTCGGTGTTGTCATTTTAGGTGCGAGTGTTCAAAGCTTAATCGGTTTTGGCTTAGCTGTGGTCGCCGCCCCACTACTTTATTTTATTGATCCTAGTTTAGTTCCTACCCCATTACTGCTACTAGGTTTTGCGATTTCAGCCATCAATTGGTTCCATAACCGCAATTATGCTGATTTCAAATCAATGGGCGGTGCGCTGGTTATGCGTATTCCTGGCGCATTGATAGGGCTTTGGTTATTGCTACATTTTGATGCAAAAGGCTTACAAATTTTAATCGCTATCGCGGTATTGATGGGCGTTGCAACCACATTGACTAAACGGGCACTGCGTTTTAACCAACGAAACCTATTGATCGCAGGTTTCATTTCCGGTCTTTTTGCAACGGTTGCAGGCATTGGTGGCCCACCCATGGCAGTGCTCATGCGCGCTCAGCAAGCGAATGCAATTCGCGGTAATTTATCCGCATTTTTTAGCGTAAGTTCACTGATTTCGATATTTATTTTAGGTATCGGTGGGCAAGTTCATGTTCATCATCTGATCAGCACGTTGATTTTACTTCCCGCTGTCTTTATTGGGTTCTTTTTAAGTAAAAACATCATCAATAAATTTGATCGCAAACAGATCACCTGCACCACACAAATTGTCTGCTGCTTATCAGCGGTTACGTTAATTTACCAAGCGTTGAGCTAGCCAGCCTTTCGCTGGCCTATCCGCTTTAGCTGATATCGACCAATTGCTGTTGCAGTTGTTTCACTTGGTCTCTCATGGCAGCCGCTTTTTCAAATTCCAAGTCACGGGCATGTTGATACATCTGCTTCTCAATCTCTTTGATCTGATTGAGCAGTTGTTCGGGTGTTAATATCTGGCGCTGTGATTTGGCTTTTAAGATCCGCTCGACTCGGCCCTGACCTAACGCCATTACATCTGTTACTTTTTTGTTGAGCGCCTGCGGAACAATGCCATGTTCTGTATTGTACGCTTGTTGAATAGCACGGCGACGCTCGGTTTCTTGAATCGCTTTTTCCATTGAGCCAGTAATGCGATCGCCATATAAAATAGCCTTTCCTTTAAGGTTTCGAGCCGCTCGTCCAATGGTTTGGATAATCGAACGTTCCGAACGTAAAAAACCTTCTTTATCAGCATCTAAAATCGCGACCAAAGACACTTCCGGCATATCCAACCCTTCTCGCAAGAGGTTGATCCCTACCAGTACATCAAACTTACCTAACCTTAAATCACGGATAATCTCCATGCGTTCAACGGTATCGATATCAGAATGTAAATAGCGCACTTTCACGCCGTGTTCATCAAGGTAATCGGTCAAATCTTCCGCCATACGTTTGGTCAATGTTGTGACCAGTACTCGCTCATTGATGGCGGCACGCTTACGCGCCTCAGAGAGCAGATCATCCACTTGGGTGGATACTGGACGGACCTCAATTTGAGGATCAAGTAAACCAGTAGGTCGGACGACTTGTTCGACAAAACGGCCCTCGGCTTTTTCTTTTTCATAAGGCCCTGGCGTTGCAGAAACAAAAATAGTTTGTGGCGTGATCGCTTCAAACTCTTCAAACTTCAAAGGGCGATTATCGAGCGCTGATGGTAATCGAAAGCCATATTCAACTAATGTCTCTTTGCGAGAACGATCCCCTTTGTACATGGCCCCTATCTGCGGCACAGTTACATGCGACTCATCAATAACTAATAGACCATCATCTGGCAGATAATCGATCAGTGTTGGCGGTGGCTCACCGGGTCCACGACCAGAGAGATAACGAGAGTAGTTTTCAATTCCTGAGCAATAACCAAGCTCATTGATCATCTCTATATCGAACTGTGTGCGTTGGCTAATGCGCTGCTCTTCTAATAATCGGTTATCTTTTAATAATTGTGCGCGTCGCTCACGTAGCTCAATTTTAATCTTCTCTATCGCTTCAAGTAATGTCTCGCGAGGTGTCACATAGTGCGTTTTAGGATAAACAGTTGCTCGAGATAACGTCTCTTCAACCGACCCTGTCAGCGGATCAAAATAGCTAAGGCGTTCCACTTCATCATCAAATAATTCCACACGCAGTGCATTGCGATCCGATTCTGCAGGAAAGATATCAATGACCTCACCACGTACCCGAAAAGTACCTCGTTCAAACGCCGCATCATTACGCTTGTATTGCAGCTGTGCTAAGCGCTGCAAAACTTCCCGTTGATTAATAACGTCACCGACGGTGAGATGAAGCATCATTTTCATATATGACTTAGGATCCCCTAACCCATAGATAGCCGAAACAGAAGCGACAAGTACGACATCTCGGCGCTCCAAAAGTGCTTTAGTTGCAGACAGACGCATCTGTTCAATATGTGAGTTGATCGAAGCGTCTTTTTCAATAAACGTATCGGTCGTAGGAACATACGCCTCAGGCTGGTAGTAATCATAATAAGAAACAAAAAATTCTACTGCGTTGTTAGGAAAAAACTCCTTCATTTCGCCATAAAGCTGAGCCGCTAAGGTCTTATTAGGCGCTAAAATGAGCGTGGGTCGACCTTCTTTAGCAATCAGATTAGCAATGGTGAAGGTTTTTCCTGAGCCAGTTACCCCAAGCAAGGTTTGATAGGCTAATCCATCATGTAAACCTTCTTGCAGCTCTCGAATAGCTTGTGGCTGATCACCGGTAGGTTGATATTCAGATTGTAACTGAAACGCTTTCATATTGGCCTTCAAACTGAGTTAACAGTAACTTCGTCGATTGAATGCTGTGATCTTAATCAACCTTCACAAAAAAAGCATTATTATCAACAAATGAACTTTTAAAAATTATTTCATTGCATTAAAGTCAAGCTGTTTTTACTAGAATATTTCACTATATGTAAAATTTAATGCACAGCAGTTAACATGGATAATGACGAACTGCAACTAGATTTTATTTTTCTGTCTTAACCCTATTGCACCTTTTTAACTATTTGATATATAAATACTTTCCTGAAAGAGTGTTTTTTGTTTCATTTATTGGGAACCCAGTAGTGAAGCGGCTTGCAGGATGTTTTAATCATTTCATACACATGGTTATCCACAGTTTTAGTGGATAACCATGTGTACCCCGCTTGCCATCTTGCTTGAACAAAGTGTGAATAACATTGCCCCATTAAAAAGCCCCTATTTAGGGCAAAAAATATACTTGGGCGAGCTAACAAATGGTATCTATTTACCAAATAATATACTTTAATATTTTTACTCAATGGTACGATCTGTTGGCAATATACTGCGAAAAAAATAAAGCAAACATTGATTTTTTACTCATTGCTGGTTGACTGTTTTTCAAGGTACGATTAATAATCGCTCATATCATCATTAAATCAGCCAATGAGTGTACGATTTCCAGTCTCATGGAAGGTTAAAGCGGTAGACTGTTAATGCTGAGGGTGAGTTGAATTCAACCTGAGGAAGTATAAAGCCGACATACTCGCCGGCCTTTTGTCTGTTGCAGGTACTAATGCTCGTTAAGCCAATGCTCAACATCAATGATGCGTTGATTCGCGCTTCCTCGCCAAGGCAACTGTGGCGAGCGCTGCTCTTGTTTAAACGGGCCATCGACCAACACATCAATCAACTTGACAACCTGCCACTGAGGGAGGCTTAGCGACTCAATCTGATAGCCGGTCCAACACCAGATATCTTTGCCTGGACAATGCTCCCGGATAGCTTCTATCAACGCTAGGATCTCAATGACATTGGCCGGATGCAAAGGGTCGCCGCCACTTAAACTCAACCCACGTTTAGGGATCTCGGGATCATTCAGATCGTCAATAATCTGTTGCTGCATCTTCTCATCAAATTTATGGCCAACATCCAAACGCCAAGTCGATTGGTTGTAACATCCTCGGCACATATGTTCACATCCAGCAACAAACAGGGTACTGCGCGTTCCTGGACCATTGACAACATCCACTGGATAATACTGACAATAATTCATTACAGATGTTTCACCCGTCGCTGCACCTCTTGCTGCTTGCCGTAATTAAATGGCCGTGTATCTGGGCTGCCTAAATAGCCACACACTCGGCGAATAACCGATGCTTTACCACTTTCATGATTCCCACATTGAGGGCATTCAAACCCCTTGCTGGTACAGGTGAATTCACCTTTATAGCCACATTCATAGCATTCATCAATTGGGGTATTTGTCCCATAATACGGGACTCGGCTATAGCTGTAGTCCCACACATTTTCTAATGCCTCTAAGTTATGACGCATATTAGGATATTCACCATAGCAGATAAAACCACCACTACTTAATGGTGGATAAGCAGCTTCAAACTGAAGTTTTGCATAGGGTGTTACTTTTTTCTCAACATCTAGGTGAAAACTATTGGTGTAGTAACCCTTATCGGTCACACCTTCAATCACACCAAAATCTTGTGTGTCCAGCTTACAAAATCGGTTACACAAATTTTCACTTGGTGTAGCATAGAGGCTAAATCCATAGCCTGTTTCTTCTTTCCAGTGTTCAGTTGCTTGGGCCAGATAGCGGACCATTGCAATCCCTTCTTCGCGTAGCTGCTCGTCATCAAAAATATGTTGTTGCTGTGGACCAAATAGCGCGATGATCGCTTCATGGACACCGATATATCCAAGCGATATTGAGGCGCGACCATTTTTAAACAAAGTAAGTACTGAATCATCAGGCGCGAGTCGTTCCCCACAGGCCCCTTCCATGTAAAGAATCGGTGCTACACGTGCTTTTACATTGGCAAGTCGGTCAATACGAGTCATTAACGCTTTGTAAGAAATGGCTAAACGTTCGTCTAACAGTTGATAAAAACGAGCACGATCGCCATGAGCTTGTATAGCAATACGTGGCAAGTTGATACTGACCACACCCAGATTATTTCGCCCATCATGGACCATTTCACCGCTCTCGTTAAAATAAGGTGCTAGAAAGCTGCGGCATCCCATTGGAGTTTTAAACGAACCGGTCACTTCAACGACTTGATCATAGTTAAGAATATCCGGATACATTCGTTCACTGGCACATTTAAGTGCTAATTGTTTGATATCATAGTTAGGATCAGTGGCTTGGCGATTGATCCCCTCGCGAATGGCAAACACTAGTTTAGGAAATATTGCTGTTTTAGCATTTTTACCGAGCCCAGCAATACGATTATTTAAGATAGAACGCTGAATCAAACGTGCTTGCCAACTGGTCCCTAGGCCAAACCCTAGTGTCACAAAAGGCGTTTGTCCATTGGCCGTATGCAAGGTATTGATTTCGTACTCTAATGATTGAAAAGCATCATTACATTCTTTATCGATCTGTTGGTCGGCGTAGGCGCGCTGATCACTAATTCCCCATTGACGAGCGATCTCAAGATGTTTTTCATATGAGCGCGTCACGTAAGGGCTCAATATCTCATCGATACGATTAATCGTTGTGCCGCCATAGATATGTGAGGCCACCTGAGCAATAATTTGAGCGGTCACTGCGGTTGCCGTAGAGATCGACCGCGGTGGCTGAATTTCAGCATTGCCCATTTTAAACCCTTGTGTAAGCATCCCATCAAGATCAATGAGCATGCAGTTAAACATCGGGAAAAATGGCGAATAATCTAAATCATGATAATGAATATCGCCGCATTCATGCGCTGCAACTACATCTTTTGGCAGCATGTATTTTTTGGCATAATGCTTCGCCACTATGCCAGCCAATAAATCCCGCTGCGTTGGGATCACTTTGGCATCTTTGTTAGCATTTTCATTTAGAATATCAGCGTCAGTTTGCTCCATTAAGCCACAGATATCACGGTTCAACTGGCTATTGCGTTCTCGGGCAATGTCGCGATCATGGCGATATTCAATATAAGCTCGCGCAAGCTTACGATAAGAGCTCTGCATCAAACGCTCTTCAACTGCGGTTTGGATCTGCTGAATGTTGACTAGCGGCTCAGATGCAAATTGTTGAGTCACTGAAAGCGCCACGGATAAGGCAAAATCACTAGAAATAGATTCCGAGGCTTGGCTTGCGGCCTGAACGGCCTGACAAATACGTTGTGTATCAAAAGGAACACGGCTCCCGTCACGTTTCTCAACTACTGGTTGTAAATCCATTATAAATTACCATTCAATATCTAGTATATAAATTGTATACCAATCACTAGATGTAGTGTTTTTTCTTATGATACTTCGATTGATCTAGATCAGAATTTTAGTTATTAGAGCATTTAGCCACTATCAGCGAGCCTCTTTTGTGACTTTTAGCTGTATCTAATCCCATACAGGATTAGTGTTGTTATGTGACGTTTAAACAACGATAATGGTGCCATTGTTTTACATCTCACATGAACTCATGACGCACTATTTTCTGCTTTTTGTTGCAACTGTATTGGTGAACAACTTTGTTTTGGTTAAGTTCCTCGGACTATGTCCATTTATGGGTGTATCTAGCAAAGTTGAAACAGCTGCTGGTATGGCGATGGCAACTACGTTTGTCTTAACACTGGCTTCATTATGCTCGTATTTAGTCGACCATTATATTTTGTTACCACTTGGATTGATCTATCTACGTACGATGGCATTTATTTTAGTGATCGCAGTTGTGGTTCAATTTACTGAAATGTTCGTCAAAAAAACCAGCCCGACACTCTATCGACTATTGGGGATCTATCTGCCTTTAATTACGACTAATTGCGCGGTTCTCGGGGTTGCACTGATTAACATCAATGAAAACCATAATCTAATTAACTCGGTATTCTATGGCTTTAGCGCCGCCGTCGGATTCTCGTTGGTGTTAATTTTATTTTCTGCAATTCGTGAGCGTTTGGCACTAGCTGATACACCCGCCCCATTTAAAGGTGCTTCCGTGGCGATGATCACTGCAGGCATGATGTCATTAGCATTTCTTGGTTTTTCTGGATTAATTAAGTTGTAGATATGATAACTATTCTCTACGCAGCATCCGCGTTGCTGCTGCTTGGGTTAATTTTTGGTGCTATTTTAGGTTATGCCTCGATTCGCTTTAAAGTTGAGAGTGACCCGCTTGCTGATCAGGTTGATCAAATTCTCCCTCAAACACAATGTGGTCAATGTGGGTACGCCGGGTGTCGCCCGTATGCTGAAGCTATCGCCCAAGGTGAGGCCATTAACAAATGTCCACCTGGTGGTGACGTTACCATCAAAAAGCTGGCTGACTTATTAGGGGTTGAACCACCGCAAGATGATACAACGGTTCAAGATCATCAGAAAAAAGTGGCGATTATCCATGAAGATGCGTGCATCGGTTGTACCAAATGCATTCAAGCCTGCCCGGTCGATGCGATAGTCGGTAGTACGCGCCAGATGCACACGGTCATTGCAAGTGAGTGTACTGGGTGTGAACTATGCGTAGCACCTTGCCCAACTGATTGTATTGAGATGCGCCCTTTAGCACAAACTACTAAAAACTGGGATTGGCAGCTCAATAGCATCCCCGTTGTTGAAATTGAGAGTCACTGATGACTTTACAAACTTTTGAACAGATCCAACAAGGAAAACTTTGGCATTTTCAGGGTGGAATACATCCCAATCCCCATAAAAAAGGAATTGATACAGGTCGTCCAACCAAACTTGACTATCAAGGCGATTATATTCTGCATCCACATCAACATATCGGTGATGCGGGCATGCTCACTGTCGCAGTGGGTGATTATGTACTAGGCGGTCAGGCACTTACCCAAAGCTTTTTGTATTCAGCCCCGCCTATCCATGCCCCGACGTCGGGTTCTATTGTTGCCATTGAACCTCGTCCATGTGCCCATCCGTCGGCTCGAGAAGAATTGGCCATCATGCTTCGTCCAGACGGTCAAAACAACTGGCAGAAATTAACGCCTGTCACGAATACCGATGATCGGCAAAGTTTAATTCAAGCGATTCACCAATCAGGCATTAGCGGCATGGGCGGCGCAGGTTTTCCTACAGCAATCAAGTTAGCGTCTCGTTCGGGTATTGAGTTGCTCGTGGTCAACGGGGCTGAATGTGAACCATATATCAGTGCAGATGATACCTTGATGCAGCACTACAGTGGTGGAATTAGACAAGGGATCAAGTGGCTACAGCATATCTTGCAACCCAAGCTGACTATTTTGGCGATTGAAGACGATAAACCTTGCGCGATTGCGGCGATGCTAGCCGTTGCCGATGATTCGCTGCGAGTGCAAGTAATACCGGCTAAGTATCCCTCTGGTGGTGAAAAGCAGCTGATCCAAATTTTGACAGGTACCCAAGTACCAGCAGGTAGTCTGCCAGCAGATATCGGCATTATGGTGCAAAATGTAGGCACCGCCTATGCGGTTCATCGCGCTATCGATTATGGTGAACCATTAACCAAGCGAATAGTCACTTTAGCGGGTAATGCGATTAAAAAACCGCGTAATATATGGGTTGATATTGGTACCCCAGTGGCAGCACTTTTACCCGAAAAATCCCCTCGTTATCCACGACTGATCATGGGTGGAGCAATGATGGGATATACACTTCCCTCCCCTAATGTGCCTTTAATTAAAACCAGTAACTGTATTCTCTATGGTAGTGAGAAAGAGTTTGGTCAATCGCAGCAACCCCTTGCCTGCATTCGTTGTGGTGAGTGCGCCCAAGTATGTCCAGCCGATCTACTTCCGCAACAGTTATTCTGGTTTATTCAAGGCAATGAGCTTGATAAAGCTAAAAACTATCATCTCAAAGACTGTATTGAATGTGGGGCTTGTGCATACGTCTGCCCCAGTAAAATTCCGTTGGTAGAATATTACCGACGCGGAAAAGTTCAGTTGCGAGAGCAACAACAGTTAGAAATTGATGCTGAACGAGCGAGACAACGAACCGAGCGCAGAAATCAGCGTTTAGAACGTGAAAAACAACAGCGCGAGTTGCGCCATCAACAAGCCGCTAAAGATCGTGTTCAAGAATTAAAACATTCAGATAAGACAGATGCTATCGCAGCGGCTATGGCGCGCGTGAAGGCAAAGCAACAGAGCCAAGATCATCATCAAAGTGTGGATTCATCGACCGCTCAAGTACAAGATCGCCAGTCTTCAGTTGCCGCCGCGGTGGCCAGAGCCAAAGCCAAGCGTACTATGGCTGAGGATGAGTCAGCATCTAAGCCTGCTCCTGATAATCAGCGTAAAGCCGCAGTTGCTGCGGCAATCGCTCGAGCGAAAGCGAAACGACAGAGCGAAGATAACGGCAGTACAGGCGAACAATCCACACGCAAAGCAACCGTTAACGCCGCAGTTGCTCGGGCTAAAGCGAAACGTGCACAAACGCAAACACATGCTGAACCTGTCGATACGACGAATAAGCCTGGCCCAGTATCACCCCAAAGCGCGAAACAAGACGCTCCCGTTTATGCGGCTACTGATAAAAAGGCGCTGATTGCTGCTGTGGCAAAAGCCAAAGCGAAAAAAGCTGCTGAGCAAGCAGTTCAAGTCGAACCTGATCGCTCAAATGTAGATAAAAAAGCGGCAATTGCAGCCGCAGTTGCTAAAGCCAGAGCGAAAAAAACTGCTGAGCAAGCAGTTCAAGTTGAACCTGATCGCCCAAAGGTAGATAAAAAAGCGGCAATTGCAGCCGCAGCTGCTAAAGCTAAAGCGAAAAAAACCGCCGAGTCTGATGCAAATGCCTCGCAGACGAGTCAATCCGACCCTATACATTCTTCCAATGAGGAATCATCAAATCTATGAAACTGGCCATCCTCAGCTCACCATTTAAGCGCTCGCATCAATCTACTCGCGCCGTTATGGCCCAAGTGGCACTTGCATGTATTCCGGGTGTCATTGCACAATATTACTATTTTGGGATCGGTCATCTGATCCAGATAGCGTTATGTATAATCACCGCGTGGATCACAGAAGGCATTGTGGTAGCGCTTCGCAAACGCCCTGTTTTGGCGATCTTGTCAGACAATAGTGCATTCGTCACCGCTGTATTATTAGGATTGTCGTTGCCCGGCTATGCGCCATGGTGGGTGAGCATTCTCGGTACACTCTTTGCTATATTGCTCGCCAAACATATTTATGGCGGTTTAGGACAAAATATATTTAATCCCGCAATGGCAGCTTATGTGTTTTTGTTGATCTCCTTTCCTGTCGCAATGACCGGCTGGCTATTACCACAGGATCTACTCGGTAATCCCTTCACCAATTGGGATGGTATAAGTCTCATTTTCACTGGATTTACTTCCGATGGATTTAGTTTGCATCAAATGGCAACAAGTGCAGACGCCATCACCCAAGCCACACCACTTGATGCACTGCGTACGGGGTTAACTGTGGGCCGCAGCGCCGCGCAAGTTGTGACCTCACCCTTATTTGGTGATTTTGCAGGCATCGGCTGGGGTGCAATAAACGGGGCATTTCTTGTCGGGGGCCTATTTTTGTTGTGGCGCCGGGTGATCCGCTGGCACATTCCACTGGCATTTATAGCGACCATGTTAGTGTTAAGTGCTATTGGTCATGCGTACGCCCCCGAGCGCATTGCATCACCGCTGATAGAATTATTCTCTGGTGCGACCATGTTTGGTGCTTTCTTCATCCTTACTGATCCTGTCACCGCCTCAACGACGAACAAAGGGCGACTCATCTACGCAAGTTTAGTGGGCGCCTTAGTATTTTTGATCCGCCATTTTGGAGGATACCCCGATGGAGTGGCCTTTGGCGTCTTGATTGCTAATATGTGCGTGCCTTTGATCGATCACCTCACCCAACCTCGTGTTTACGGTTATAAGGGAAAATCATCTCATGAATAACCCGGTTGTAAAAAATGCGGTTTTATTGGCATTATTTGCCCTAATCTGTACTCTATTTGTGGTCTTCACCAATCAATTAACCGGCCCCAAAATATTGCAGCAACAGCAGGCTAAATTGAGCCGTTCACTAAAACAGGTACTACCTGCAGATTTAGTGAACCCTGCATTGTTAAAAAGCTGTCGCCTGATTCACTATCCTGAGTATTTGGGGAACAATGAATTGCATAAGGTATGGATTGCCCGAAAAAATGGACAAGTGCAAGGCATCGCTTATCAAACCACTGCTCCAGATGGCTATAATGGCAATATTCAGCTATTAGTCGGAGTACTACGCAATGGGATAGTGTCCGGGGTACGAGTGATCAGTGAGAATGAAACCCCAGGATTAGGGGATAAAATTGAGCTACGTAAAACGAATTGGATCTTAGATTTTACCGGTAAGCGCTTACGCAGCTCCAATGATAGCCGCTGGGCAGTAAAAAAAGATGGCGGTATGTTTGACCAATTTAGTGGTGCAACCATTACCCCTCGAGCAGTGGTTAAAGCGATAAAACACACGCTAGAGCTCAACCAGTTAAAAGCTGATGAGATTATTTCTAGTCATCAGAAATGCGGAGATTAAACATGAGCCAATATCGTGAAATAGCTTTACAAGGTTTGTGGAAAAATAACCCTGCGTTAGTACAACGCTTGGGATTGTGTCCGATGCTCGCAGTCACTGCAACTGTCACTAACGCCTTGGGGCTTGGATTTGCCACAATGTTAGTGTTAATTGCATCGAATACACTTATTTCTCTGATTCGACGATGGGTGCCCAATGAAATTCGGATCCCAGTATTTGTCATCATTATTGCAAGCCTAGTCACCTGCGTGCAGCTGTTAATGAATGCTTATCTCTATAGCCTATATTTGAATTTGGGGATCTTTATTCCACTGATTGTCACCAACTGTATTATTATCGGCCGTGCTGAAGCCTTTGCAGCAAAGAATAGTGCCCCAGCGGCTGCATTTGATGGATTCATGATGGGGCTAGGTTTCACCGCTATTTTGTTTGTGCTAGGGGCTATTCGTGAAATTATCGGTAATGGTACTTTATTTGATGGCGCCAATTTACTACTAGGACAATGGGCTAGCGTATTGCGGGTCGAAGTGTTTCACTTTAATCAACACATGTTATTGGCCATCCTTCCCCCTGGTGCTTTTATGGGATTGGGCTTATTGATTGCGCTTAAATATGTCATTGATCAAAAACTGCAGCAACGCGCTAGTGAACATCAAGTAGCATTGAGTGATCGATCTGAAGAGGTCAGCGTGTTGTGAATAACCAAAAACGCAAAGAGATCTTAAGTCGACTTCGCGATGAAAACCCCAATCCGACGACTGAGCTTACATTTGATAGTCCATTTGAATTACTCATTGCCGTGATGCTATCGGCTCAAGCGACCGATGTTTCCGTGAATAAAGCAACGGCTAAGCTTTACCCTATCGCCAATACACCTGAGAGCATTTGGACACTCGGTGTTGATGGTCTCAAAGCGTATATTCGCACAATCGGCTTATATAACTCAAAAGCAGAGAATGTCATCAAAACCTGCCGGATCTTAATCGATCAACATGGTAGTCAAGTTCCAGAAGATCGTGCAGCGCTTGAAGCGTTACCTGGCGTAGGTCGCAAGACTGCGAATGTCGTTCTCAATACTGCTTTTGGTTGGCCGACGATCGCGGTGGATACCCATATTTTTCGAGTCTCTAATCGCACCAAATTTGCTATGGGGAAAAATGTTGATCAAGTAGAACAAAAACTAATTAAAGTAGTTCCGGCTGAATTTAAAGTGGATGTTCACCACTGGCTCATATTGCATGGACGATATACTTGCATCGCCCGCAAACCCCGCTGCGGCTCCTGTATCATTGAAGATCTATGTGAATTTGACTCAAAGACAGAATAATAAGCGGTCTTTATGACTCAAGTGGCATAGAGCATCTAGCTCGCTCACAATGCGCTAATAATGGTGAAAGAGCATGGTCAACGGCTCTTTGAGATAAATTATTTCAGGTTAATTCAATGACTCCCATTATCTGCGTATCAGAGGGGCTACGCTAATTTCAGATAATCACCATGGTTGAAGTAGAGAAGAAAGTCAGTTGTTATCGCGCCCTGCTTTTCAACACCAAAATCAAATAATAGTGTTGCACACATTATCAACTGACTCGTTTCTCGTTTTCATGATCCCCTTTTAATTTAGATACTGAAAGAAAATCATATTGTTATAATAAATGACAGGCAGTCACTACACTTTAAAATTGCCAACTTCTGCATCAAGTTTCTGATAGAGATCGGAAATTTTTTGTGAGTGTGAACCAATCAACCCTGATACCTCTTCTACCCCATCTGTTTGCTCTTTTAGCCCTAATAAGTTATCCATAATGGACTGAGAAACCACAGCCTGTTCTTGAGTGGCTTGCGATGTTTGCTGAGCCATCTGCTGCACTTCATAAAATGACGTCGTTAAGGTGTTAAATATTTCACTCATTTCCTTAAATGTTTCAGTCGTTTTTTCAGCATTGCTGCGGCTAGTCTTAATCGCTACCGATGAGGCGGAAACGTTAGTTTTAAGTTGCTCAATGATCGTTTCAATTTCATTCGTGCTTTCTTGAGTACGAGTAGCCAGTGTTCGAACTTCATCTGCTACAACCGCAAATCCGCGGCCTTGCTCTCCCGCACGCGCGGCCTCAATAGCAGCATTGAGCGCCAGCAGATTGGTTTGTTCTGCAATTTTACGAATGACTTCAAGCACTGAACTAATAGCGCTCGAACTTTGTTCTAGCTCAGTAGAGCGATTTAACGTTTGCTCAATATCATCAGCTAATCGCGCTATTGCGGCTTGTGATGATGTCACCGCGGTCGTCCCCTGCTGCGTGACTTCATTAGAGTGGTTGGCCTCATCTGCCGATTTTTTTGCAACATCCGCCATTTGTTGATTAGACATCGTCATTTGGTTGGCTGCACTCACAATAGAATCAGAGGCTTGAACTAACGCATGGGTAATATGCGAAGCTTTTTTTGAAACATCGGTCAATGAATTTGTCATTCCGCCAAGGGAATTAGACTGAAGTTTGACACTGCTAATAATTACACGTAGTCGCTCGACAAATTCGTCAAATTGATTAGCCAAATCACCTAATTCGTCGGATGACTTGGATGCAATTCGCTGTGTTAAGTCACCGTCACCCGCCGCAATTTCTTTGATACGGCTGGTAATACTTTCAATATTACGTGTTATTTGACGTGGTATGTAGTAACCAAATGTTAATGCTATAACAAAGGCGATTAGCATAACCACCATGGCAATCTGCTGAAACTCTGCCATGGTTTTAATCATCTCTTTTTCAGCCCCTCTAGCGCGTTTTCGAACCATTTCCCCCGCTTGATCAAGCAATGTTCTGAGCTTCGCAAACCGTTGTTCTACTTGCTCAAACTGAATAGGTACTTCAGTTTTACCCGATGATTGATAAGATTGTAAATAACGTGTGCTTTGCTGAAACCATTCGTTAAATAATAGATCAAATTGTTCATAGGGTTGAGTCAAATTTGGTTCATTAACAAGATAGCTGCGATATAAATTAAACCGTTGGATCACTTGCTTCGCATTGTCTTCAAACGCACGTTTATTCGCGTCAAAATCGCCTACGTTATTCACGATATTTTGCTGAGCTATGCGCGCTTGATAGATATCGCGGTCAGCATTGAGAACCTCGGTAATAGCTTCGACATAGCGCTCTATGTCGGCAACAGAAAGACTATGTTGTTGTTCTAACTGTTTGACTCGTTCCCTCAAACCGTCACCTGCATTGTCAATCATTTTACGGATCACCAAAAATTGTGGGTCGAGCCCACTGAACTGGTCGTTTAGCACAGTCTTGTTTTTGTAACTAGCCATGATTTTATTGCTAATACTCAGCCAACTTTGGTACTGTGCATCAAACGATTCAAACGGTTTCAACAAACTAGGTTCATCAGCCACATAGTCGCGATATTTATTGAAACGATCGGATACTTGTTTCGCATTGTCTGCAAAATCTCGCGAATTATCGGCAACATTGCCTGACTGATTTAAGAGCTTTTCTTGAGCCAGTCTCGCCTGATAAAGATCGCGGTCTGCGTTAAGTACTGCTGCTATAGCTTCAAAGTAATGTTCAGATTGACGAATCATCGCCGCTTTCTGTGCGTTATTCAGATAAAACATCACCAGCAATAATCCAGCTAATATCGCCGCTAGCAGCATAATTGGCAGCATCATTTTAATTCGAATAGAATTCAGTTTCATAACATCTCAATCATGTCAATGTGATAACTTTATTGAGTCTAGGAAACAGTTGCCAATCCAGCAAATGATAATTCTACAAATAATGGGGTGTTATTTGTTATATAAGATAAATATTTCAAAGCATGGGCTTTGGGGAAGCTAGGTTATTTTAAATCGTTCATTTAATGACCTTATTAATACATAGATCCCTGATATCGTTAACAGGCCTAGTGCTTAAGCGGCCAATGGTCTGCAGTTTTTCTCTGAATATGAAGAAATTCGCCAAATTGTCAGTATTTTCGTATGATAAGGTAAAATTGGAAACAAAGAAGGGGCTATTATCTATGAGAATATTACACACAATGCTTCGGGTTGGTGATTTACAGCGTTCAATTGCATTTTACACTGATGTAATGGGTATGAAACTGCTCCGTCAGAGTGAAAATACTGAATATCAATATACGTTAGCTTTTGTAGGTTATGGCGCTGAAACGGACGAAGCTGTTTTGGAATTAACCTATAACTGGGGAAAAGACAGCTATGATCTGGGCGATGGGTATGGCCATATTGCAATTGCTGTGGATGATATCTATGCCACTTGTGATAAAATTCGCCAGCAAGGCGGCACTATATCCCGTGAACCGGGGCCAGTAAAAGGAGGAACCACCATCATCGCTTTTGTTCGAGACCCCGACAATTACGCCATTGAACTTATTGAGAAAAAAGCAGCAGGGCAAGGGCTAGAAGGCTAATTGACATATAACCCTCTGCGAGTGGATAAGCATAGCCATTATGCTTACCCATTTTCTTTGCCTAAGGAAATCACGACACGTCGGTTCTTTTCTCTGCCCAATAAAGTTTGATTTGAAGCTATAAAGCGTTTTTCACCATACCCTGTTACCTTCACCTTATTTCCGTCAAAGCCCTTTGTGACAAAGAACTGTTTCACACTTTTAGCACGGCTTTCTGAGAGTTTTTGGTTCGGATACCGTCCACCATAACTGTCAGTGTAACCATTAATCACAATCATATCGACTTTCGGATCATTTTTCACATAGTTGCCAACCATCGTTAATTTAGCTTTTGACTCTTTGGTGAGCTGATCACTATTTTGTTTATAATTGAGGACAGTGAACGCAATATCATTAAATGAATAGGGTAATAATTGACTCACGCATTGCATAAATTTGTCGTAATGACTGCGAAAATTAATTGCTGACAAGCCAACGGCTGTCGCCCCGCCCCCTGAATACCAATCATTAAAATAGAACGTTGGAAAATTACCGCTATCTAGCTCAGATAGCATCTCCCAAGCAGGTTGATCATGTAATCGACCATCAAACTGTTTATAAAAATTGAGCTTTGCGACTGTTTTAGCCGAGCGCCCAGGACGCCAAGGGGGCGGTACACTGCGAAGCAACACTTTATGCGTGATAGCTGGTAAACGGCGCATATCCAGCGAAAAATCTAAATTGATATGACGACTTGCCTTGCTCACAAAATGAGCAACGCCGAATGATGGGATCACATGATCCAACTGACATGCCAATGGTGTGGATTCGGACACCACCCATGTAGAATCATCCATTGGCGCCTGATAGAGCCGCAACCCACTGCTTGCATACACAAAGGTTGACAAACAAGCACTACAAATAAAAAGTCGTCGCTTCATATTGCCTCACATTATCTCACAGCTTGATATCGGCAAAGAGTTAAAAAACTTTAAACAGATTCGCACTCATCGGCGCCATTTGTAATAATAGCGGGATGATTCATCGCTTATAGCTTTTATGACAGATACAACGAATTCTTTCCTATCAAGCCGCTTTCGTGGCTATTACCCTGTAGTTATCGACGTTGAAACCGCAGGCTTTAATGCAAAAACGGATGCTCTTTTAGAAATCGCAGCTTGTCTAATTGACATTGATAGCAATAAACAGCTGACAATTGGCTCGACTTGCCATTTTCACGTCACACCTTTTGAAGGCGCAAACTTAGAGCAAAGTGCGCTAGAGTTTACCGGCATAGACCCGTATAATCCGCTACGCCAAGCGGTCAATGAAGATGAAGCGATTAAGTCTATTTTCAAAGAAGTACGCCGGAGACTCAAACTATTTCATTGTAATCGAGCTGTGATGGTAGCCCATAATTCGGCCTTTGACATGGGGTTTATGAATGCAGCCGTTGAACGTTGCCATATTAAACGTAATCCATTTCACCCTTTTGTCAGCTTCGATACAACATCGCTCAGCGCCTTAGCTTTAGGGCAAACTGTTTTGGCAAAGGCATGTAAAGCGGCTGAAATTGAGTTTGATCAGAGTGAAGCACATAGTGCACTGTATGATACGACAAAAACCGCTGAGCTATTTTGTTACATTGTGAATCGCTGGCAACATTTAGGCGGATGGCCTCTTTCATCGACTGAATAAGAGGTCTAGTCTGGCGTTCTAAATCCAATATTTCGTAATTGATTGATTCTATTTTGAGGCAAGATCTATTGACTGTATCCTCCCTGAATTGCGACCAACTCCAAGCCCACTTTGGTGAACTACTTGATGGCGCAACCAGCGCATTATCTCCTTATGCGCAGCTGCAACCAGAATTTAACGGCTTGCTAAATTATTTTGCAATGCAAGCGAATAGTCGGCTTATGTTGGTCCAAACTCCAGCATTTATGACGCTGGATCAATGGGCCATGGCTCTTTTCCCGGCTCAAAGCAAACCGATCACTTGTTTACATGGTAATGAACGCTTATCAGTTGATATTGTTGAACCGTCAACTGAGTTAAAACAGCGGGATATAGCATTGGATCCACACCCAACTAGTCAGTTGGTTTGTGCCCATCATTTGAGTCAATCACAATTGTTTGGCCATTATCCGAGCCATCTGTCCAATGGTAGCTTGCAAAGCGCTATTGCTGATTATCAACCGGGGCTTCTTTGGCAAGCCAATCACGGGATATTAGCCATATCCATTCGGGATTTATTGATGCAGCCCCACCTTTGGCTGACACTTTGGCAGTGTATCGAGCAGGAACAATTCGATTGGCAGCAAGTGCGCAGTGGATCGGATGATTTATCTCTACCGCCCACCCCCATTCATGTCAAGCTATTGCTCTGGGGCAATAGTGATGAGCTAGAACAACTGGTACAAGATTATCCCCAGCTTTATCTGCAAGCGACGTGTAAATGTGAACTTCTCGAAGAGGCTCCCGTTGATAAACCTCACATAGAAGCATGGCTAGCCGTGCTATTTGCCCAAGCGGGTGTGAAGCAGCCAACTGATCGCGCGCTACTCACGTGGCTATTGCGCCAAGGTACTCGACGTAGTGAACATCAAGGTTATCTGGCACTCGATTTTTCGTTTTTAATTCATTTATTACGCTACACCGCTGCACTATCGCCAGATCATCGATTAGAATTGAGCCATTTACAAGACTGCGACCAGCAGTTACAACATAGCCGTTCCGGTGAGCAAACGTGGTCGTTACGCAATTATCGAGATGGCCATATTCGACTCGATCTCAATGGACTAAAAATAGGCCAAATTAATGGGCTATCTGTATTGGAAAGTCCAGGGCTCAGTTATGCATTTGGCGAACCGCTACGGATCACGGCGACCGTTCAACCCGGTGAAGGCGATCTCAGTGATGTAGAACGTAAAGCTGAATTGGCAGGGAATATTCATGCTAAATCGATGATGATCATCCAAGGATACTTAACTCGAGAATTTGCCCGCGACAGCCAATTCCCGGTATCAGGCACCATTGTATTTGAACAATCGTATCATGAGATAGATGGTGACAGCGCATCACTTGCAAGCTTAGTCGTTGTTCTTTCTGCGTTAGCCAATCAACCCGTGGATCAGTCATTTGCCACAACGGGTGCAGTTGATCAAATTGGTAATGTCTTAGCAGTAGGTGGGATCAATGAAAAAATCGAAGGGTTTTATCGGGTCTGCCAACTCATCGACGTAGAAAACGTCCACTCCATTATTATGCCTCAAGCGAACTTATCACAATTAAATTTAAGCGATGAGATCGTTGCAGCCGTTGAACAAAAACGATTGTTTATTTACCCCGTTCAGCATATCGATGAGGCCATTGAGTTATTATTCCATCGCCCAGCCGGCTCACCGGGCTCTGGTGAAGGGCTTTTGGGACTGGTTGAATATCGATCCAGAGCGCTATTCAGCGGTGAATATTCCCATAGACGCTCAAGTTTATTTCGCTTTTTCAAGCGAATGGTAAAAAAAGAAGCCTAAGCAGTTGTCTCACTTTAAGAGGTCAGCTAAAGTACATGCAATTTTTTTAGAAGCAAAGAGAATTATGTCGGAACAACCCCAATCTCAAAAAGAATTAGGAAAACATAGTTTTTCTCGTGATGATCTACTCGCTTGCAGCCGTGGTGAGCTTTTTGGAGAAGGTAATAGCCAACTCCCCGCCCCCAATATGCTGATGATGGATCGTATTGCCCATATTTCTGATGAAGGTGGTTTATATGGTAAAGGCGAAATTGTCGCAGAGTTAGATATTACGTCTGATTTGTGGTTTTTCGGCTGTCATTTTCCCGGTGATCCAGTCATGCCTGGTTGCTTAGGCCTTGATGCTATGTGGCAATTAGTTGGATTTTTCTTAGGCTGGTTGGGTGGCCCCGGTAAAGGCCGTGCACTCGGTGTGGGTGAAGTAAAATTTACCGGTCAAATTTTGCCTACCGCCAAAAAAGTAACTTATCGCATCGATCTTAAACGTGTCATTAATCGTCGTTTAGTCATGGGGATTGCTGATGGGCGTGTTGAAGTCGATGGCAAAGAAATTTATGTCGCTAAAGACTTAAAAGTGGGACTTTTCCAGGATACAAGTTCATTCTAAGCGAAGTAGCCCGGTTTCTCATTGACCGGGCTACTACATATCCTATTTAAAATAATAGCATTTCATTATAATTCTGCTGCTGGTTAAGCATACCGCTGCTTCGCTCTTCAGACGCATCACGCCATCCACCAAACCAATAACCCCGAGCATCTACCCCCATGTATGGACAGGTCTCTTTAGAGCGTCCTGCCAAGCCAGCTTGATATCCTTTAGCTCGAGCTCGTTCTAAGCGATCACGTTTTTGTCTTTTCATAGAGCAACCCTCTTTAGTGGTAGTTCAAAAAAACAGGGAGGGGTTATCAACCGCCTCCCTGTTTACTATCGCTGACCTAGTTATGAGAGTCAAAGGCCAAATTGATTAAAATTAAACTAACTTATTGATCCTTTCATGACAGCTCATTTTCTTTTGCTCGTTTTGTGAACACTCTCACAAAAATAACCGGAATCAATAACAATGTTAACCAAACGCTATCAGCGCCTTTACGACTATATTTACTCTCCGTTGCGCTGTAATCCGGACACGATGACAAAGCACTATTCACTGGAGCACTGATACCACTGTGTGTTAATTTCAAGATTACAGGTGTTGGATCTAGTTTATCGACATAGTCAGCCTTCGATGCATATTTATAACCTGAAGCTAATACATACAGATTCGAACCATCAGAGTGAATCGAATTTGCATGCTCAATTCGATAAAACGGTCGAGTAGCAGTTGTCCCAGACTCATAGCAGGTCAAACTATTCAAAGACCACTCGTAGCTATCTGGATTACTAGTATCACTCATATAACTTGGTACATCAAACAAGAATGCAACATGTTCACGGCGAATACCTTGATAAGCGGTTTGAGTTTCCGAGCTTGCATCGCGCCAACCCACGGCTAATCCAGTGCTGTGATCGATCGCATTAACCTGATTACTGGCTCCAGTAAATGGATTATCTTTTAAAGGCCATTGAACAGTTCCTACCCCAGAGTTCGGAATACCATTAGTTGTATTACTTAACTGGCTAATAAAGAAATTCACTGCTTGGTTATGAGCTGAAGACGCTTTACTTGATGTATATCGTTCATTACCAACCACATAAACCTGATTATTGATTGGATCGGTAATATCCACAGCCCACTGATCGCGAATATTATCATCGTTATCAGCACCAATTAAGTCAGTACCACTCATGATATAACGCGTTGGCGTTGAACCATCATAAGTATATAGCACTGCACGGGCACGCGTACCTAACGTCGAACTACTATCGGAATAACCGCTGTAACCGGCAATAGTTCCTTCATTGTTCATCCCTAATGCGCCGGCTGCGTAGTTAGTATTAGACTTATTATTAAGCCAGTCAGAACTCAATCGTGTACCGCTAACATTCGCTTCATTTGATGAGAACGAAATATTACCTAACGGCCAAATTTCAGCCTGCGTTTTAAACCCTGAGCAATACTGATAATAACCAGAGTTAGAACTTGTCGAATCACCATCTTTATAGCAATAAGAGAAGTTATTGCTCGATGAGGTTGTCACCAATTCTGTACTTGAAAGTCCAGCCACATAGAGATTATTTGAACTGTCATGACCGAACGTATAACCTGCAGAAACACCACCATTTGTTGAAGTATAATATGGTGTCAAGGAAATTCGGTAGCTACCATCAAGACTTTCAACAAAACCAATCTGCATCGTTGAATCACTAGGAGATGAATCGTAACCAGTCACCCAATAGGCAGAAATACCACCAATCGTTTCTTTGTCAGCGGTCATACTGGTAATATGAGTATCGTGTGTATTAGCCGAACTCGTATCAAAAGCATAAAACTTCGACAATAAACTAGAGCCGAGTGAACTCACATTGGTGAAACTACTTGAGGGGGTTGCTGTAGCAGAGCTTAAGCTCGTTGACGCATTGACCATCGAGAGAAAATAACTCGTATAACTACCACCATTAAAAGCCGATGCTAAACTGGTACGATAATCATAAAAACCGTCACCATTATCAACACCGTTGGTTTGTGAGCCTTCCCAAGCTAAAGAACAGATATATGTTGAATACTGGCAGCCATAGCCAAAGGTGAATGGTTGATTAATATCATATACGTCAAAGGGCATTCGAGTAAACTGAGCATTGGCAGCTATCCAATCACCATTTTGGCTCATAGCGGCAGAAGTAATCTCACGCTGAGCGCGCTTTAACACGCCAGTTTGATTGACCCCAACCTCTTGCACCGTGAAATAAGGCGATACGTCAGCATAGCTGCTCCCCGCCAGTAATGATGTGGTTAGCGATAAATAGCGCACTAATTTTTTTAATTTCATTGCGTTTTTAATTCTTCCAATTCTTCCCAATAGTTGAACAGTGTCTCCAGTGCCGCTTCAGCAGCATTCAATTGGTCCAAAACCGGTTGTGTTGCCTGCGCATCCTGCGCAAAAAATTCCGGCTGGTTCACTTGTTCCTGGAGGGTTTGCAGCTCAAGTTCTGCCTGTGCAATTTTCTCTGGCAGCTCATCGAGCTCTCGTTGTAACTTATATGATAATTTTTTTTGGTTTGACTCCCGACCTTTTTTGTCAATAGGTTTGTCACTAACCTGTTCATCAGGCTGATTGTACCGCTGATCACGTTGCTGACGCTCTAACTGACGTTGCAGGTCGTCATAGCCACCTACTGCGGTTTCAATTTCACCCTCTCCGGTAAAATACCAAACTTGTGTCGCTGTATTATCAATGAAAGCGCGATCATGGCTGACAATAAATAACGTCCCTTGATAACTTGCGATCAGATCTTCGAGAAGTTCCAACGTTTCGACATCCAGATCGTTAGTTGGTTCATCAAGCACCAGAAGATTGGTCGGTTTCAGGAATAAGCGAGCCAATAATAAGCGGTTTTTTTCACCACCGGAGAGGGCCTTGACCGGTGTAAACGCACGTTTAGGCGGAAATAGGAAATCTTGCAAATACCCCATCACATGACGACTTTTGCCATTCACGGTGACTTCCTGCTTGCCGTCAGCGACGTTATCCATCACCGTTGCTTCAGGATCAAGTGTTTGTCGATATTGATCAAAATAAGCAACTTCCAGTTTTGTGCCAGTATGCAGTGTCCCACGGGTTGGCTGAAGATCACCAAGAAATAACTTCAGTAATGTCGACTTACCAATCCCATTGGGTCCGACCAATGCAATCTTATCGCCCCGCTGCACTTGAAAACTAAAATCGTTGATAATGGGCTTATCGCCCCACTCATACCCTAAATGCTCAGCTTCAAACACAAGTTTGCCAGAACGTGAACCATCATCAAGTTGCATTTGTGATACACCTTGACGCTCAACACGATTTTGCCGTTCTTCACGGAGTGCTTTTAGAGCTCGAACTCGCCCTTCATTGCGAGTTCGACGCGCTTTGATCCCTTGACGTATCCAGGTTTCTTCTTCGGCTAGTCGTTTATCAAATAAAGCATTTTTTTCTTCTTCAACCCGTAACCACTCAGCTTTGCCTTCCAAATATTGCTGATAATTTCCTGGCCAAGAAGTCAACACACCACGATCGATATCAACAATGCGAGTCGCAAGTTTATGAATAAAGGCTCGGTCATGACTGATAAAAACGATGGTACCAGAAAAATTCAGTAAAAATTCTTCGAGCCAGCGGATCGTATCAATATCCAGATGGTTAGTCGGCTCATCAAGGAGCAATAAATCAGGCTGATTTGCGAGCGCCTGAGCGAGAGCGACCTTACGCAGCCAACCGCCCGATAACCCTTCTAAAGATTGTTCTGCCGTTAATCCAAGCCACGATATCGCGCGATTAATTTGCGAGTCAAAACTCCAACCATCTTGGGCTTCGATCCGCTCTTGCAATTGCGCAAGCTGATTAAGCGTACGCTCACTACAATCAACAGCTGCTTGCTCACTCAACTGATAATACTGAGCCAACATAGCCCCTAATTCGCTATTTCCACTGGCTACATAATCATAAACGGTCATATCGGCAGCCGCTGGTGGATCTTGCTGCAAACGCGCAATGACAACATCACTAATTACCTGACGTTGCCCTGAATCGAGCAATATGTCCCCTGCTAATACTTTTAATAGAGTACTTTTCCCAGCGCCATTACGCCCCACCAAACAGACTCGTTCTTGACGATGAATTTGTAAGTTGGCTTGATTTAATAACGGATGGTCGCCATAGGCCAACATGGCGTCCTGTAAATTGATTAACACTATCGACTTCTTCTCTTAATAGAACGATTTAAATAATGCGAGCAACACTTCACGTTTCAACGAAATAAGTGATCCAGCAAAGACGTCACAACGAGCATCATTGTGCCTGAATATGGCGAATTAACCAACATTGGTGGATCGCCTTATTACGGGCAAAATCCTCAGGCAATGATTGTGCAGACATATTTTGCCATTGAAAACCGGCTGTTGTTAAGGCCTGCTCATCAAGCTTGAATTGTCGTTTATTATTGGAAAATACGAGCGTCCCATCTTCACTAAGCCGCTTCATGGCTTGACCAATGAGTGTGACGTGATCTCGCTGTACGTCAAATACTCCTTCCATTTTTTTCGAATTGGAGAAGGTTGGCGGGTCCAAAAAGATCAAATCGTATTGCCGTGGATCATCTTGCTCGAGCCATTTTAAGCAATCTGCGCGCACAAATTCATGTTGGCTAATGGTTAAGTGATTGAGTCGAAAATTGTCCATTGCCCAATTCAGATAGGTTTTCGACATATCCACAGTCGTCACTCGGCTCGCACCACCTAATGCAGCATGAACACTAGCGCTACCGGTATAAGCAAACAAATTTAAGACACGCTTACCTTGGCTATGCTCAGCTAACCAGCGACGCATATTACGATGATCTAAAAATAACCCAGTGTCTAAGTAGTCACGCAAATTAACATACAGCTGCGCACCATACTCTTGTATAACTAATCGGTTCTTCTGCTCATCGATTTTTTGATATTGATTGCGCCCCTGCTGACGTTCACGCTTTTTAACAATCACTTTATCAGCATCAGCCAAGCCACTCGCCACAATACCAGTTACAGCATCGAATAATCGCTGACTGGCTTTTTTAGCATCAATTGTTTTTGGTGCGCGATACTCTTGGATCACCCAATAATTTTGATAGCAATCGACCGCCATATTATATTCAGGCAAATCAGCATCATAGAGCCGATAACATTCAAGTTGCTCACGCTTAAGCCATTTGCTCAGACGTTTTTGATTTTTTTGTAGTCGGTTAATAAAGTCCTGTGCATAGCGCTGCTCAGTGACCACTACCGGTGTATCGCTTAACTGATAAAGCTTCAAGGTACAGTCAAGCGGACCATTAGCAAACTTATATTGTTTATCAGAGCGTAGCCGCAAATAATCTAAAAGCTCAACTGCGGATGATAATAGAGCCACCCGCCAACTCGGAAATTGCGATTTTAACTGCTGACCAAGAGCACTAAATAAACTCGTAAGTGCTGGTACTTCCTCTAATCGCTCACCATAAGGTGGGTTAGATAAAATGAGTCCAGCCGGAGAATCTGGTACTGGGTTTTGCAGTACTTGTGCATCACCTTGCTCAATTGTGATCCATTTGGCAAGGCCAGCATTTTGCACATTTCGCCGTGCCATTTTCACCATCATCGGGTCAATGTCATAGCCAAATAATTGTACTTGGCAGGCAGCCTTCCCCGCTTCTGCTCGCGCATTCACTTCCTGGCATAATGGTTGCCAGACCGATGCAGTAAAAGATTGGAGGTTTTCTAGCAAATAATGTTCTCGGTAAAAACCGGGGGCAATATCTGCTTTTTGCAATAGAGCTTCAATCAGTAGTGTGCCTGAACCACACATGGGGTCAATTAACGGTCCATCTTGCCAGTTAGCTCGTTGAACAATAGCCGCCGCTAAGTTTTCTTTAATAGGTGCAACCCCCTGCACATCACGATAACCACGCTGATGCAATGGCTCACCCACTAAATCAAGAAACAACGCCCCCTGATCGCGGTGAATATGCAAAACAATGCGCACATCTGCATTTTGTCTATCAACATTGGGACGCTTGCCGCATTTGCTATTAAAGCGATCAACAATGGCATCTTTCACTTTTAATGCGCCAAATTGGCTGTTATTAATGACTTCATTGGTCCCCGAGCAGTGCACTAAGAACAACTGTTCAGGTGTAAACCACTCTTCCCAATGAATATAGTTAGCCGCGAGATAAAGATCCATCGCATCATGCAGAGCAAAGCTACTTAACTGCCGCATAATTCGCGATGCATAACGGCTCCAGAGGCAGCAGCGATATGCCTGTTCTTCACTGGCTTCAAATTGAACACCTGTGCCGCTAATTTTTAATTCGGTGATACCAAATGTCCGCAACTCAGCCTCAACAAGCTGCTCCAACCCTCTGGCTGCTGATGCAAAATACTCTGCCATATGCTCTCAAATCTTTACTCAAAAATAGGGAGCTATTATAGCTCGCTTTGCGCTTTAACCGTAGTTTTTCCAAAATTGATCGTAAAATAAGCGGTTAAATTGAAATATTGGAATTCCTCTTGCATTTAAAAACCATCTTCCCTATTATGCGCTTCATCGGACGCGGGGTGGAGCAGTCTGGTAGCTCGTCGGGCTCATAACCCGAAGGTCGTTGGTTCAAATCCAGCCCCCGCAACCAATTCGATAGTTCAGTTGTCGCGGGATGGAGCAGTCTGGTAGCTCGTCGGGCTCATAACCCGAAGGTCGTTGGTTCAAATCCAGCTCCCGCAACCAATTGAATCATCTAGTATATCTGTCGCGGGGTGGAGCAGTCTGGTAGCTCGTCGGGCTCATAACCCGAAGGTCGTTGGTTCAAATCCAGCCCCCGCAACCAACAACAAGTATCAATCATTTATTGTCGCGGGATGGAGCAGTCTGGTAGCTCGTCGGGCTCATAACCCGAAGGTCGTTGGTTCAAATCCAGCTCCCGCAACCAATTCATTATCAATTGCTTTCTTAAGTCATTGGGACTTCTCTCTCCATCAGGTACACTAATCACTATTAGCTATTTGAAATAATGTGATTATGTCTTATCAAATAATTCCCGTAACACCCTTTGCTCAAAATTGTTCATTAATTTGGTGTGATAAAACTCGTCAGGCCGCACTTATTGATCCAGGTGGGGATGCCGACAAGCTGATCGCCGCCGTCAAAAACCAAAACGTTGAATTGACTTACATCTTACTCACCCATGGCCATTTAGACCATGTTGGTGTCGCGAAGGTGTTAGCTCAACACTACAATGTCCCAATTTGGGGCCCACACTTAGCTGACAAATTTTGGTTTGATAATCTTCAGCAACAATGTCAGATGTTTGGCTTTGAGCCTGTCGCGACATTTATACCTGACAAATGGTTATCGCAAGGCGAAAAAGTCACTATCGGTTTGGTTGAACTCGACGTGCGGGTTTGTGCTGGCCACACGCCTGGACATGTCGTTTTTATCGACCATCAACAGCACCTTGCATGGGTGGGTGATGTCTTATTTCATCGTTCTATTGGCCGCACCGATTTTCCCAAAGGAAGTTTTGAAGACTTGATCCAATCCATTCGCAAAGAATTACTTGTCCTTGATGACGATTACCTATTTATTCCCGGACATGGTCCCACATCTACAATCGGCGATGAGCGTGCTCATAACCCATTTATTCAGTAAAATATAAAAAAGCCAGTGGATAAGCACACTGGCTTTTTACAATAAAATGAACCGAAATGATTAACTCTGCAACATCGGGGGCATACAGATACCTGTTCCCCCTATCCCACAATATCCTTCTGGATTTTTCGCGAGATATTGTTGGTGATACTCTTCTGCATAATAAAATTCATCGGCTGGAAGGATTTCGGTCGTAATCATCGATTGCCCGCCTTGAATTAAAGCTTGCTGATAATTTTCTAAGGCTCGCTCTGCAATACGATGTTGATAAGGATTAGTTGTCAGAAGCAAAGACCGATACTGAGTACCAATATCACCACCTTGACGCATACCTTGGGTCGGATCATGACTTTCAAAAAACACCTTCAATAAACGTTCATAGCTAGTGCTAACGGGATCAAAAACGACTAATACGACTTCAGCATGACCTGTATGACCCGTGCATACTTCTTCATAGGTTGGGTTGGGAGTGTATCCGCCCGCATAACCGACCGCTGTCGCCACAACCCCATGCTGTTGCCAAAATAGCCGTTCGGCTCCCCAAAAACACCCTAAGCCGAAATAAACGACTTCCATCGACTTATCAAATGGTCTTAAATAGGACGTATGGTGAACAAAGTGTTCGCCTGAAACCATCATCTGTTCTTCACGCCCTACTAGGGCCTCTTCAGGTTTCACCATTACAGATTTATCAACCACTGTGCCTCCTCTAGCGATTTCGCTGAACTTTCTTAAACTCAGTTGCGTTATCATAGCTTATAACTCTATAAATGAGTCAATATCAATGTTCCTTTTTGAATCATTATTCAAAAAAGAACATTGATTCGCTTGATAGTTATTGTGTCATATCAAAACAAAAGGCACCTCGACGGTGCCTTTATATCGCCTAACCATTGCTTCTCGCTTACCTATTCGCCAGCGTTAGCCCACGTATCGCGCAGACCGACTGTCCGGTTAAAGACTAAACTTGTTGCCTTGGAGTCAAGATCTGCGCAAAAGTATCCTTGACGCTCAAACTGATACCCTTGTCCCACAATAGCCTGTGTGAGGCCAGCTTCAACAAACCCATGTTGAATTGTCAATGATTCAGGATTAATGGCTGCAACGAAATCTTCTTCCGCTGCTGGATTGGCCACCTTAAAGAGACGATCATAAATACGAAATTCAGCGGGTAACGCAGTGGCTATGCTCACCCAATGAATAACCCCTTTCACTTTGCGACCTTCCGGTGAATTGCCTAATGTCTCTGGGTCATAACTACAATAAATAGTTGTTATTTGACCCTGTTCATCTTTTTCTACCCGCTCAGCTTTAACTACATAAGCATTACGTAGACGGACTTCTTTACCGAGTACTAAACGTTTGTATTTTTTGTTCGCTTCTTCACGGAAATCTTCACGTTCAATCCAAAGTTCTTTAGAAAAAGTGACATCACGGACACCCATTTCTTCATTTTGCGGATGTACGGGCGCTTGGATCAACTCTTGCTGATCGCTTGGATAATTTTCAATCACTAAACGAACGGGATCCAATACCGCCATTGCTCGCGGTGCATGAGTATTCAAATCTTCCCGAACACACGCTTCAAGCATAGCCATTTCAACCATGTTTTCTTGCTTTGTAACACCAATACGCTGGCAAAAATCACGAATTGAAAATGCGCTATACCCACGTCGACGCATACCAGCAAGAGTTGGCATCCGTGGATCATCCCAACCGTTAACGTAATGATCAGCCACCAACAAATTCAATTTACGCTTAGAAGTCACGGTGTATTCTAAATTTAACCGTGAAAATTCATATTGATGAGGACGAGGTTGCCAGTCAATCGCCAAGTTATCCAATACCCAATCATACAATCGACGGTTATCTTGAAACTCTAATGTACACAGCGAATGAGTGATACCTTCCAGCGCATCTGAAATACAATGAGTGAAGTCGTACATCGGATAGATACACCATTTATCGCCACTTTGATGATGGTGGGCAAAACGGATCCGATATAAAACTGGATCACGCAGTACCATAAATGGAGACCCCATATCAATTTTAGCGCGCAGACATGCACTGCTTTCAGCATATTCACCACTACGCATTTTCTCAAACGCAGCTAAGTTATCCGTAACCGAGGTATCTCGATATGGACTTGGCTTACCCGCTTCAGTCAGTGTCCCGCGATATTGACGAATCTCTTCTGGGGTTAAAAAGTCGACATATGCATTGCCTTGTTCAATGAGTTCAACGGCAAATTGATACAACTGATCAAAATAGTTGGACGAATAGCGAATATCACCACTCCATTGGAATCCAAGCCATTTCACATCATCTTGAATCGACTTCACATAATCGATATTTTCCTTTTCAGGATTGGTATCATCAAAGCGTAAATTACATTGCCCTTGATAATCTTGAGCTACCCCAAAGTTAAGACATATCGACTTGGCATGGCCAATATGTAAAAAGCCGTTTGGTTCCGGTGGGAACCGAGTATGGATCGTCGTATGTCGGCCAGCCTTCAAATCATCATCAATAATCTGACGGATAAAATTGCTCGGCCGTGATACTGCCTCACTCATCGCTGTTCACCTATAGTGTTTATTCATCCTCGAATAGCCGAATATCATCGCTAATCTCAAAGAGAACTACAAGCCCTGAAAGCACTCTAGTGAATTAACTGAAGGGTTGCTGGTCAATTTGGTGATTTATTCGACTATCAAATAGACAAAAGCGGCTCTTAATAGAGCCGCCTTATCTATTCAGACATATCCATAACGCATACTATTTAAGTGATTTTAGCTCATCGGCAATAATTTCAGCTTGAGGCCCAATCACGACCTGCAAGTTTTGATCGCCTAATTTCACCACACCTTTAGCGCCAAGCAATTTAAGCGCCGCCTCATCAACCTTACTACGATCAACCATTTCTAGACGTAAACGCGTAATACAGGCATCAATACTGACTAAGTTAGCCGCTCCGCCTAGTGCGTCTAAATAACCTTGAGCAATATCACCGCTTACCACAGCGACATGATCACCACTAGATGACTCATCATCTTCACGCCCCGGCGTTTTGAGATCAAACTTACGGATCACAAAAACAAACAAGACATAGTAGATCACGGCATAAGCAGCGCCAATGGGTAATAACAATACCGGCTTAGTTGCAAGCCCCCAGTTCAACACATAGTCAAATAGCCCAGCAGAGAAACCGAATCCATCATGGATTCCAAGGGCGGCACAAAGCGCTAATGAACACCCCGTTAAAATCGCATGAATGAGATATAAGCCAGGTGCCAAGAACATAAACATGAACTCAATCGGTTCGGTAATCCCAGTTAAAAATGAAGTTAATGCGACACCAAACAATAACCCCGCCACTTTTCGGCGATTTTCTGATTTAGCGGTGGTATACATAGCGGCTGCGGCAGCTGGAAGACCAAACATCATGACCGGATAAAACCCAGTCATAAATAACCCAGCATTCGGATCACCCGCAAAAAAGCGATTTAAATCGCCCGTTGCAGTGACCATTTTACCCGCCGCATCGAGATGTTCATATTGGCCAAACACAAACCATGCGGTAGTGTTTAAAATATGGTGAAGACCAAATGGCAACAACAACCGGTTTAAGAAGCCAAATACAAATCCACCGATATCGCCCGCATGTACCATCCAGTTACCTAGCGAATTAATCGCAACTTGAATCGGAGGCCAAATAACACTGAACAACAAAGCTAAAAGTAAGCTCATAATCCCAGAAAAAATTGGGACAAATCGCTTGCCACCAAAAAATCCCAAAAATTCGGGCAATTTAATATTAAAAAAGCGGTTATAACTAAGCCCAGCGACGATACCTGAGATAATCCCACCTAACACTTGGAGGTTCAGATCAGCATTAAGTGTTTTAAGTGATTCGGTAAGAACAAGGTAAGATACCGCCCCTGCAAGTCCTGCAGCACCGGCATTATCACGGGACAAACCAACCGCAACCCCGATAGCAAAGAGTAAAGCGAGATGACCAAAAATCGCATTACCCGCCTGAGCCATGAAGGCTATGTTTGCCAAATCAGGTTGACCAATACGCAGCAACAAAGCAGCAACTGGCATCACCGCAATGGGCAACATCAAAGCACGTCCTAGCTTTTGACATGAACCTAATATATTCAATGAAAATACTCCTGTGTTATCAATTGTGTTGCTTAAGATCTGTCGGCGAGACAGTGGAACTTAATTTTTTTTGTAAATTTTTAATGACACAACATCTATTCAGATGTCTAAAAAGTCATCAAATATGCGTCAATTCGCTATTTTTATAGCATATGAACTATATTTAATAAAACTTATTTTTAAACGAAAAATAAGTTGTTATGATAGATGTTTAATAAATACTCATGACTGGAGATATAATATATGCGTCTTATTCCTCTCGACTCACCACAGCAAGTAGGCCAATGGGCGGCTCATTACATCGTCGATTCGATCAATCGCTTTGCCCCTACCCAGGAACGCCCTTTTATATTGGGTTGTCCAACTGGAAGCAGCCCTTTAAATACATACCGAGAGTTAGTGCGTCTTTATCAAGCAGGCCGTATCAGTTTTAAGCATGTCATCACATTTAATATGGATGAGTATGTCGGGCTACCTGCCGATCACCCGCAAAGCTATCGTCACTTCATGTTTGAAAACTTTTTTGACCACGTGGATATTCAGTTCGAGAACATCAATTTACTCAATGGCAATGCTAAAGATCTTGAACAGGAGTGCCAAGACTACGAAGAAAAAATTCGTCAACATGGTAAAATTAACTTGTTCATGGGCGGCGTTGGAATTGATGGACATATTGCATTCAATGAGCCAGGTTCATCATTAGCCTCTCGCACGCGAATCAAAACGTTAACTCGTGAAACTCGCGAAGCGAATGCCCGTTTTTTCGATAGCATTGATGAAGTCCCTCACATGGCTTTAACCGTCGGTGTTGGCACAGTACTTGATGCTGAAGAGGTATTGGTGTTGGTTGATGGTGGACATAAGGCCCAAGCTCTGCAGGCGGCCGTCGAGGGATGCGTGAATCATTTGTGGACGATCTCAGCAATGCAATTACACCCTAAGTGTATGATGGTCTGTGATGCACCAGCTCGTGATGAATTAAAAGTAAAAACAGTTAAATATTTTCAACAACTTGAGGCTGAAAACATTGCTTCATTCAAGGCTACATTATGAGTTACTCACTCACAGGTGCCCGCATTTTTACGGGTTCAGAAATACTGGAAAACCATGCGCTCATTATTAAAGGTGAGCATATTCATGCCATCGTCGAACAGTCGCAGGTCGACCCAAGCCTTCCTGTCCATGATTTTTCAGGGTGTTTAATTAGTGCTGGATTTATCGATTTACAGCTCAATGGTTGTGGCGGAGTAATGTTTAACGGTGCGATCAGTGAGCAAACACTGGATATCATGCATCAAGCAAATATTCGAAGTGGTACAACAACCTTTTTACCAACGCTGGTGACCTCTTCTTGTGATGAGATGGACCACGCCTTAGCGGTTAGCAAAGAGTATCAACAGCGTTATCCAATGCGTATGCCAGGACTTCATTTAGAAGGCCCTTTCATCTCCAAGGCAAAGAAAGGTATCCATACTGAAGCATTTATTCGTCCCTTGACCCAAGCCGATATCGAGCATTTACTGCAACATCGCGCGCAGATTGCTATGTTAACTATTGCGCCTGAAAATGTGATGCCAGAACAGATTCAGCAATTGGCAAGCAGCGGCATCAGAGTGTCAGTCGGTCATTCAAATGGCAGTTATGAGAAGACCAAAGCAGCTTTTAATGCTGGCGCAGGTTATGCCACCCACATATATAACGCAATGAGCGGCTTAAAAGGTCGTGATTTAGGCGTTCTTGGCGCTATTTTTGACAGTGATGACGTCTATGCTGGGATTATTGTCGATGGCTTGCATATGGATTTTGCCAGTGTTCGTATAGCTAAACGTCAACTCGGTGAACACCTCTATTTGGTGACTGATGCCACCGCCGCTGCAAATTCAAACGTTGAGCAATTTGAATTTGTCGGACGCACGATTCGTGTTGAAGACGGGCTCTGTGTCGGAGACGATGGCACACTAGGCGGCTCATCATTAACAATGAATGAAGCAGTTCGCCACTGCGTTCAAAATGTTGGTCTAAGCCAATTAGAGGCCCTTCGGATGGCAACACTCTATCCTGCTCGTGCCATAAATATGGATCATATGATTGGCCGAGTACGTCAACATTATTATGCTGATTTGGTCATTCTGAATGATCATTACCAAGTCAGTGCAGTGGTGAATGGCGGTCAACTTATCACTTTATAATATGAAAAATATTGTTAATATTGAACGTGTTAAACAGATCAACACCGCTGCAGTCTATCGACTTATTGATCAACAAGGCCCAATCTCTCGCGTCCAAATTGCTGAGCTCAGCCAACTAGCAGCCGCAAGCATTACTAAAATTACGCGCCAATTGTTAAGTGCAAAACTCATCCGAGAGGTTGCGCAACAACAATCGACGGGCGGAAGGCGAGCGACATCCTTAATGAGTGAAACATCGTTTCGGTTTATCAGTGTTCGCCTTGGCCGGGGTTATCTCGATTTAGCGGTTTATGACTTAACAGGTTATGTCTATGCTAAACAAGCTTACCAGCTGCCTGCTCAACCTGAGTCACAGTTGCTGCCTAAGTTACTAGGATTAATAGAAACGTTTATCAAAACGTTAAATTCAGCACCAATGGCATTAGCACTGACCCTTTCTGGATTAGTTTCCTCTGGTGACGGAATTATTCGTTATGCACCCTATTATGAGCTAAGCAATGTCCCTTTAAAGACCTATCTCAATGAGGCGTTAAAGCTACCTATTTTTATCGGCAATGATACGCGAGCCATGGCATTAGCTGAGCACTATTTTGGTCAAGCGACCAATATCGATGATAGCGTTTTAGTCAGCATTCATACAGGGACAAGTGCTGGGATCATCATGAATGCTCAAGTTTTTATGCACGACCGGCGCGATTTAGCTGAAATTGGTCATATTCAGGTGGATCCATTTGGTGAACATTGCCATTGTGGCCACATTGGTTGCTTAGAAACCATCTGTTCTAACCCAGCAATACTTCGCCAAGCACATCGCTCTCTTCAACAAGGCGTGAGTAGTCGATTGATAGCCGATGATCCTATTGAGCATATCTATCAATTAGCCGCTGAAGGTGATGATCTGTGTGAACGTCTAGTCAAGCACGCCGTGCAGGCGCTAGGCAAAACGCTCGCTTCGGTCGTTAATCTGCTCAATCCCCAAGTCATCTTATTGTCGGGGGAAATTTGTCAATCTGGTGATCTCTTATTTGCAGAATTAAGAAAAGTATTAGCTCAGCAGACACTACCCACTTTTTATCAACAACTTGAGCTGAGAGCGGCTCATTTTCAAAACCATCCTACGATAGGCGGGCTGGCTCTAATTAAACGCGCAATGCTTGATGGCGAGTTACTTATGGAACTTATCACCCGTCAACTCAGCTAGCAAAACAAACAAAACGGGCCATAAGCCCGCTTTGTTACTTAAACTTCAAATGACTTAGAATGGCATTTTCATCCCAGGTGGTAACTGCATACCACCGGTCACATCCGCCATTTTTTCTTGCGTGGTTTCTTCAACGCGGCGGCTAGCATCATTAATGGCAGCGGCGATTAAATCTTCCAACATCTCTTTGTCGTCTTCAAGTAAACTCGGGTCTATCTCAACACGCCGAACATTATGATTCCCGGTCATTGTGATTTTAACTAGCCCTGCGCCTGATTGACCATTCACTTCCATGCTGGCAATCTCTTCTTGAACCTGTTTCATGCGCTCTTGCATCTGCTGCGCTTGTTTCATCAGGTTACCCATTCCACCTTTAAACATAATCTCTCTCTCTGTAATCGCGTTGTTGGCAATTAAACCTGATTTTCAAGTCAAAAATCAAGCCTGCTCAATATTTAATACTGTGTTCATCGAGAATCGCACCGAAACGCTGTTCAATAAACTGAATATTTGGGTCACACTCAAGGCGAATTTTAGCTGCCTTATACTGGATTTGTTGGCAAATATATTGATGTTCTAATGGTGTTTGTTCCTCGCTAATTTCGCCGACCTCAAATGCTATAGCAAGCCCCTGACTATAGGGAATTAGTGCCTGTTGTAGCTCCTCTTGGATTGCGGGTTGTAACAGATGTCGAAATGCTGGTTTCACAGTTAATTGTAACTGCTGAGGATATAGCCGATAGACAGCATTTAGACCAATTTGTCGCGCTCTTGGGCCAATATCAAGACGATTAAGAATTTCCGCCCAGTGATGATGCGGTAACTCAACATTCGCGGATTCAACAGCAGACGGCTGCATCTCTTGCAGTTTCGCTTGGCGCGCTGCCTGTACAGAAAGCGCAGCCTCACTTTGATACACATCAAGTGACTCATCCGCCTCCGGTATTGCAGCCATTGTCTGTTCCATCTCAAACGACTCAACAGGGACAGGAGGTTCATCTCTAAGCCAAGGCGGTGGCGCTGATGAATGACTATCATCGTCGTATGCTGCATTCACTTTGACAGCCGGTTTAGGCTGACCCAACTCTCGCTCAGTTGGAGCAGTGAACGGTTCACGCGGCAAATTATGCTTTTTTGTCGAATCACCCTCCTGCTTTTTTACTTGTGAGCGAAGCAGGCTTCGAGTGCGCAGTAAAGCTGCAGTCGATAGCTCTGGCTCTGGCTCTGGCTCTGGCTCTGGCTCTGGCTCTGGCTCTGGCTCTGGCTCTGGCTCTGGCTCTGGCTCTGGCTCTGCAGGTGATGGGAGCATATCCATATCCGAGCTGTCAAATGCAGTATCTGCCATCATTTGGCTCGCTTGTTGTTCCAACCATTGTTGTTCTGACATCAGCTGACTAGCCAATTGCTCGGAATCATCCGGCCCACTGACTGGCTCAAGTCCTGATGACTGAGTAGGCGAACTACGGTTATCGAAGCTATGTTCATCGGTTGATGATTCAACTAACTCTCGAGTAAGCGGTATATTCGGCTTAGGATGAAATGCCAGCATCCGCATCACTGTCATCTCAAATCCGCTCAGCGGCGATGGTGCATAGGCTAAATCCCGATAACCATTAATCGCTATCTGATATAATAATTGGATAAGTTGGCTGTCACTGTCTTTGGCAAGTTGTTTGACCACATCATCATGGTCTTGTTCAAGTAGTTGTTGTAGCGCGATGCGGTGTAGCCACTGAGCCAGTTGGTGGTGCAACTGCTGGTAATCAGGGGAAAGCAATTTCAGCTCAGCAATTTTAGCAAATGCAGGGGCTATTTCGCCGGCAATAATGTGACAAAGTAGCTGACGTATGTGATGAGGATCGAGCATCCCCAACATTTCCATCACATCCTGATACGCAATTTTATTATTGCCTAATGCTAAAGCTTGATCTGTCAGGCTTAGTGCATCACGCATACTTCCATTTGCTGCAATGGCTAATTGCTGCAAAGCTCGTTTATCAGCGCTAACATGTTCAGCCTCTAAAATATGAACTAATCGCTGCTCAATTTGATCTTCACTAAAGGCTGTCAGTTGAAACTGTAAACAACGAGATAAAACGGTTACAGGTAACTTTTGTGGATCGGTCGTCGCCAGTAAGAACTTCACATGTTCTGGAGGCTCTTCTAGCGTTTTTAGTAACGCATTAAACGAGTGCCGCGAGAGCATATGAACTTCATCAATCAAATAGATTTTATAGCGACCTCTAGCAGGTCGATATTGGACGTTATCAAGCAACTCTCGAGTATCTTCAACTTTCGTGCGAGATGCTGCATCAATTTCTAAAAGGTCAACAAATTGTCCCTGTTCAAGGGCTTGGCAGTTACTACATACACCACATGGATGTGACGATACACCCTGTTCACAATTTAAGCTTTTCGCAAACAAGCGCGCCAATGTGGTTTTACCCACTCCTCTCGTTCCCGAAAATAGATAAGCATGATGAAGCGTTTGTTTATCTAGCGAGTTAGTCAATGCGGTGAGCACATGGCGCTGCCCTACTACATCAGCAAATTTTTGTGGTCGCCATTTTCGAGCTAAAGCCAGATAACTCATTACTGCACTCCCCAAGGAATCACTAATCGCCTTGATATTGAATCAAATCGACGACATTAATACCCAATTGTTCCAGTCGTTTTTGACCGGGCAGGTCAACTAAGTTAATGACAAAAGCTGCGTCTTCAATCGTTGCACCCAATCGACGTAACAAAATCACTGATGCCTCAGCTGTACCACCGGTTGCAATGAGATCATCAACCAGTAACACTTTATCATCAGCATTCACCGCATCTTTATGGATCTCAATTTGGTCGGTGCCATATTCCAGGTCGTAACTTTGACTAATCGTTTCTCGAGGTAGTTTACCTGGTTTACGCACTGGCACGAAACCAATGCCTAGAGCTAACGCAAGCGGTGCTCCAAATAAGAAGCCACGCGCTTCTGTTCCGGCCACTTTAGTAAACTGACGACCCGCATAAATACGGACCAGCTCATCGATCGTTGCCTTATAGGCAACTGGATTTTCCATCAAACTGGTAACATCGCGAAAAATGATCCCTGGTTTTGGATAATCAGGGATGGATTTGATGCTTTGTTTAATCAAAGCATGGGTTTCTGGGTTCATACTCAGTCCAATTGTTCAAATAAAAAGCCCATCGCAAGGTATGGGCCTTTAGGCGCTGTATGCATATATATGATGTTTTCTGGCATATAACACTAATAACCGATCAATTAACAACACACAGACCACAAGCAGTAAAAAGGATTATCGCAATTTGTCGCCAAGATGCAAAGTTTGATATGTCATTGAGGCGAACAAATGCTGAATTATCCACCACTGATCAACGAAAAGTTCCACTTTAAAGGCAATTTTATCGCGCTTCTATATTTCATCAGCTTCTACCCCCAATGAGTTTTAAATGAATAACTGGACATTCTGCTCGTTTTACTATAAAACGCGCAAGTTTCCTCTCATGGAGTAATTATGCGTCTTATACTGGCCCCGATGGAGGGTGTTGTCGATGCCCAAATGCGCCAACTACTTACCAGTTTAGGTGGCTATGATTTATGCGTGACCGAATTTATCCGTGTTAATGAGCAAAAGCTGCCCGCTAAAGTCTTCTATCGACTTTGTCCTGAATTACACACTGAGGGAAAAACCCGCGCAGGAACACCTGTACGAGTCCAGTTATTAGGACAAAGTCCTCAGTGGCTAGCATTAAATGCCAATACAGCCATTGAGCTAGGCTCTCCTGGGATTGATCTTAATTTCGGCTGTCCAGCAAAAACGGTCAATAATAGCCGCGGGGGCGCTGTATTACTTAAAGAACCAGAACTCATTTACCAAATCATTAAAGCAGTACGTGAAGCGGTACCATGTGAACAGCCGGTATCAGCAAAAATTAGGCTCGGCTATGAAGATACCCAGCAAACGTTAGAAATTGCTGATGCAGTTGCTCAAGCTAAAGCGGATGAACTTACTGTTCATGCTCGCACCAAAACAGACGGTTATCGTCCTCCAGCCTATTGGCCATGGATTGCAACAATCCAACAACGAATCACGATTCCCATTGTTGCCAATGGTGAAATTTGGGATCAAAACTCGCTAGAGCAATGTCGGGCACAGTCTCAGGTGAATGCATTCATGGTCGGGCGCGGGGCTGTCGCAACACCCAATCTGGGAGCGGTACTTAAGCACCATGCAAGCAAAATGAGTTGGTCTGATGTATTAACGCTATTAATCGAATTTGCAAAGTATCCAACAGATGATAACAATACTATTTATTTCCCATCTCGAACGAAGCAATGGTTCAGCTATCTAAAATTAAGTTACCCTCAGGCAGATGGGCTATTTCGACGTATTCGAGCGTTTCGTGATGGCGAGGCTATTTTACAATGCTTCATCCAAGAGCTTGAGCAAATGTAGCGACCAATTTATGACACACTATGTAGTGCGAAAGGTCTGTTTACCCAGCTATTTTATCGCAAGAAATAACACGGAATATTTAATATATTACTCATCGACCAAGAAAATATAATAATAGTGCTTATAATCTTGACAAAAGTACCGATAATAGGCTACTTGCTAGGTTTTTATCTAGCAAGTCACTTAAATTCAGCGAGTTGGCCTGCAAATCAAATGATACCATCATTTTTGTTGATTCATATCATAACTGTTAACAGATCTGCTTCCTATACTCCCTCTATTAAATGATCCCATAGCTGGAGAGCAATCTTGGATTATTCTCATTATCAGGCTCGTCTAGAAGATATGATGATGACGGCCAAAGACGCACTTATTAGTCAATTGTTAAAATCTAGTGAACCACAGTGGCGACAAGAAGCCGTTAAGTTGCAACAATTACCACCTGCCGATTTTATCGATTATGCCTGTACTTTAGTCGATCCTAGGATCGAGGTGGTATTAAATGAGCTTTGCCGAATTGACGCGGCTCTTTGTCAGGGTGAATTAGGTTTATATGGTATTTGTAGTGATTGTGAGGACAGCATCGAAGAAGAACGATTAGAAGCTGACCCGTGTACACAGCGCTGTGAAAAATGTGAAACAAAACGGCATTTACAAAAACGCCAAGACTTATTTGCATTGTAAAATCTTTTGCCGCTATAAGCGGTTAAACCTTTGCGGCAAAAGATATCTAAAATGCTTGGCGACCAACAAATGAGTGCGATAACGTCGTTCCATCAACATGGTCTAATTCGCCACCAATAGGTACACCATGGGCAATTCGCGACACTTTGATGGTATGTTGCTTCGCAAGATCTGCAATATAATAGGCAGTAGCCTCACCTTCTACTGTGGGATTAGTAGCCAAAATAAGTTCATTAATCGACTCTTGCTGGAGGCGTTGTTCGAGTAGATCGAGACCTATATCTTCAGGTCCAATGCCGTCAAGGGGTGATAGCCGCCCCATTAAAACAAAATATAACCCCGAATATTGACCGGTTTGCTCAATTGCAACAACATCTGCTGGGCTTTCCACAATACATAACAGTCCACTATTGCGTCGTTTATCTGACCGGCAAGTTGGACACAACGAGTCACCTTCAGAAAAGTTACGACACAGCGAACAATGACCAATTTGGGTCAATGCCTGTGTCATGGCTTGGGCCAATATATTGGCTTGGTCACGCTTTTGCTCAAGCAAGGTAAACGCCATACGCTGAGCACTACGAGGCCCAACGCCGGGTAGCGCCTGTAACGCTTGAATAAGTTGATCAAGACTTGGAGTATATTTCATTGTGCTTCCAATTATACAATGAGTTGGTAGTTATCACGCAAACAGTCAATGATCTCTTGCTTAGGATGACTTGAGAGCTCAATTTTTTGCCCTGTAATCGTCTGTGCAATGTGTCGATAGGTATTCGATAGAGCCATCATTGCGTCTGCTGGCAATGCATTGTCACGAGCCAGAGCAAACCGCTCAGTCATCCGATTTTTGTTCAGTAAAATATCGGGATCAGGGAAGTGATTCAATAACATCTGCCGGAATCCTTCTTTTGAGTTTTCAATGATTTCACCACGCCGATACGCTGCCCCATCCCAAATTCGTGAAGAATCAGGCGTGCCAACTTCATCCATATAGATCAATTGCTCGTCACCATTAATATCAGTGACATAGCCGAACTCAAATTTAGTATCAACAAAAATCTGGTCATGGCTTGCTAGCAATTGACTAATGGTAGCGAATCCTTCTTTGAGTAAACGTTCATACCAAGCCACATCTTGTGCATTGCGAAAACCAAATGCTTGATAATGTTTCAGCAGATCACTTTGCGAGACATTAACATCATCCGCTTCTGGCACGCCAGGAATGCCTTCGAGAACACCTTTCGTAGATGGCGTGATCAGTAACTCAGGTAACGGCTGATTTTGCTTTAAGCCTTCAGGGAGCTGGATACCGCAAAATTCACGTTCACCTTGCTGGTAAGCTCGCCACATAGAGCCAGTAATATACTGACGAGCGATCGCTTCGACCATCACTGGGCGAGCTTTTTGTACAATCCAAACCAGTGGATGAGGGATATCTAAAATATGGCTTTGAGCGAGGCCTTGATGTTTAAATTGTTCAAACCAATAATTGGAAATTGCATTTAGCGACGCCCCCTTACCCGGAACACCTTGCATTCCCCCTTCACCATGCCAAATACAATCAAATGCTGAAATTCGGTCACTAATGACCATCACAGCTAAGGGAGTATTGACCGCGACTGGGTAACTTTTTTCCTCGATGAGACGACGGCTATCATCTTCAGTTAACCAATAGACAGATCGCACTTTACCACTGTGCACGGGTAATGCAGTCCGAATTGGAAGATCATTATTGACCGCCATCACCTGATCAGCAACATTCATGGGGGGTAGCTCCTATAGTAATACGTAATGTAGATATGAAATCCCTTAATGCCTTTGATTGTACCAAACCTTTAGGGGTATAACAGCGCTGATTATATCTGCTAAAAACAGATTTCTCGGCATTAAAAATAAAAACGCAAGATACTTAGATTCTAACCATATCACCGCCATCATTGACGCAAGCTGATGAGCGTCTAGCGACCGTAGGCATGGCTTGAATAGTTTGATTAAGTTGATGATATTGGATAATTCGCTCACATACTGGATGTTACAAACATCTTGAATATGAGCATGGACGGATCATAATGCACCAGCATCATGTCTGCCTGCACCGAAACGGCAATACCAACAGGCCTGTCTTTGAGAACTGCACAATATTTAGGAATATCCCCATAGATTTCGCTGCATACAAAAAGACATCTGGCTCTGGTTTCCACGAATCAACCTTATCAGAACTAAAAACATTTTCATTAAAATAGTTAGCAAGTCCAATCATGGAAAATGCATGGTTGATCAACACCTTTAGCAAGACTCATTGTCACAAGCATTTTAGCAATGCCATCGCACAGTTCAGCCTCTCATCCAATAATGTATCGACCAGTGAACGATAGATACGGAGCAACGAAGTCATCTTCCAACTCAATACAATAGTCGTTTATTATTTCATGCGGAGTTGAAGCAAGCTTGCTTATTGTCACAGAACTTCTTTGTCATTTCTTCTATGGATGTTTCAATACGTTAATCTATGAGCTTACTTTCCAAGCCTAAATTACATAAAAGTCACTGACTGTTAGCATTCCGTTACCATCAGAAATAAGACATTGGAGCCTATTTTTCACTTAAAAATAGCAATAATTGATCGCGGAAAGTTTAATTGAACTCGACCGAGCGTACAGAAAGCCTGACTCCTTGGATTCTTCCAATATATTGAGTCCCTAAATAGATAGCTTGAGTAAAACTATCAGCCTCTACGGCTATAGAGACTCGCACGCCATATTTATCATTGCGCGGATTAGGCTGTAAGCATCCTTGTTGTGTGAGTTCATTTTCAAGGTGTTGTAGATCATGGTGTGATGCTTGTTTAATACCTGACAAAATCAAATCAAATTGGAAAGTCGTCATGGGCTTCCTTTGTTATTTTTTCCTTGGTCTTGGATATTCAAACATCGATAAAAGATAGCGCATCTGATCAGCGGTCACGATAAAACGCAGCATGATTGAAAAACCAACAGTGCTGATTCATCGCAATAGTTAATCGAAAATCAACCCTTTAAGACCTAGGCATTGATAGTATTAGTGAATTAGTCAATCATTATGACTAGTACCAATAAATAAACAATAGTACTTTTTTACCAAAATGATGATGTCACTCATTTTTCTAAATGTTACAAAGAGAGTCTTGTCACACAAATTACCTTTTGGATGCTAATTTTAAAACGCTAATCGTTTCACCAAAATAGATAACGGCACTGACAAATTATCAGTATCAGAAAGATTTCTAGCTCAGAAGATCCGCTGTTTCACTGACAATGCAGGCAGCAGGAAATAGCTTAGTGCATAGATGGAGCGACAAATAGCAAGAAGATATATGTTTGGAAGCGTCATCAACCTACTCAGGCGAATTTACTTCGATGTGACGCCCAAGCCATTTAGCAATCCATGGGCCAAGCAAAATAACCAATAACATACGGGCTGTTTGTAGCGCCATGATAAATGGCACATTGACGGGGGTTGATAATGCGATAATAGCAACGGTATTCGCACCACCAGGGCTGGTTGCAAGATAAGCTGAGAGCATATCAATATGAAACCAATGACTCACTAGAAGTCCTAATAATCCGCATAGCGAAATTAAAATCAAGTTGGCTAAGAGCACTCGCGGCAAGGCATGCATGGACACTTTTAGTGTTTGTCTATCAAACCCCAAACCAATCACCCAACCAATGACAACGTAGCTTGCCACCAATAGTGGCTGGGGCAAGTCGATCACCAACCAGCCCTGAAGATGCAAGACGGCCCCTAAAATCATCGGCACAATCATTGAACCTGCTGGAATACGCACCAAGTTGGCAAAGATCACCCCAGCGCTCATCAGGGCTAATGTTTTGAATAAATTTAGCCAATTGGGCGCATCGAGCCAATGCGCGAATAAACCATGGTGTGCCATTTGCCCTGATACAGCAAATGATGCGGCAAGCGATGCCATGACAACGACTAAAAGTACCCTTAAATATTGCATAAAGGCAACTAATCGGGCATCTGCACCATACGCTTTGGCTAATATCACCATTGCGCTAGCCGCTCCCGGTGATGTACCCCAGATGGCCACTTGGCCTGGTATCACCTTACTTTTGGCTAAAATCCATCCGAGCCCCCAACTTAAGATCATCACAGCGATAATGATGGACAAAAATAGTTCCCAGTCACGAGCCATCTCTTTAACAATCGCAATCGTTAAACTTTGTGCGATCAAACAGCCAACAATGGCTTGGCTGAACTGATACCCTGACTTAAAAATTTGTATCCGTATGCCAATAATAGCGCTTACGATCCCCGCAATCATAGGGCCAAGCATCCACCCTGCCGCGATCCCAAAATAGTTCATGGCCCACACGAGTAATAGTGATAAGCCGCCCAGAAACAACCATTGGAGCATACGGGAATGATAGAAATAACGTAATTTAGAGCTGTCTACTATTGACATAAAACCCTTGTTTAACGACGGAGTGTCAAAAATGAACGGATAAACTTTCCATTTGGCAAACATTGACTACGCAGCGGAAAATATAAATCGACAAACTGAACACATCATCTAATTAAATAGCGCTTGTGAGGAGAAAATGATAACTCTCAGCGTTCCTATTCTAATGCTAATGCCCCGTCAAAATAGGAAAGGCGCCCAGCAAACCATCAATCAACATTTGTGCACCAATAACCGCCAAAATAAGCCCCATAATACGAGTGATTACACCTAGTGCCCCACTACCTATAATGGCGACAAAGCGACGACCAAAGACAAATACCACAAACGTAACTAAACACAACAGTGCAAAGGCAAGTAGCGTAATCATAAGACCATGGCCCGCATAATTCATTGCCGTCACGATCGTGCCAGGGCCCGCTAAAATGGGCATTGCTAGTGGAAATATTGACACACTTAATGCCGCATCACGGCAAGCTGCATTATCATCACTGTTCAACTGGTGCATGCTCGACTGACTGCCATGCAACATCTGAAAACCAATCGTACACACCAAAAAACCGCCAATAATACGAAAGGCTGGCAGGGTAATCCCAAATAACTGAAAAATGAAATGCCCTGTTAAAGCAAAAGCTGCGACAATCACAAATGCAAGCCCTACCGCACGCAGTGCCACTAACCGCGTTATTTTGTCATCATCTTGGGCAGTTAACCCAAGAAAAATTGGCACATTAGCAATAGGGTTCATAATGGCAAAAAAGCTCATAAACACGGTCGAGGCATGTACCCAAGTTGTTTCCATTATTACTCCACAGACATAAAAAAGCCCTGATGATTATCAATCAGGGCTTTCGAGTATTTTAGTCTTTCGTTATCACGTCGAGACCGTTCATATAAGGCCGAAGAACCTCGGGGACAACCACCGAACCATCCGCTTGTTGGTAGTTTTCAAGGATCGCAACCAAGGTACGACCCACCGCGAGTCCTGAGCCATTAAGCGTATGTACAAGTTCTGGTTTTTTCGCGCCTTGAGGGCGAAAACGAGCCTGCATCCGCCGAGCTTGAAAATCTACACAGTTACTCACTGAAGAAATTTCACGATAGGTATCTTGCGCAGGTAACCACACTTCTAAGTCATACGTTTTAGCGGCAGAAAAACCCATATCGCCAGTACACAACGTTACCACCCGATAAGGTAGGTTTAGCTTCTGCAAAATATTTTCTGCATGTTGGCGCATCTGCTCAAGCACCTCATAGGAGTGCTCGGGTGCCACTACTTGCACCATTTCAACCTTGTCAAACTGGTGCTGGCGAATCAATCCTCGCGTATCTCGTCCATAAGAGCCGGCTTCACTACGAAAACAGGGCGTATGGGCTGTCATTTTAAGTGGTAATTCAGACTCATCTAAAATGGTATCTCGCACCATATTAGTTAAAGGGACTTCAGCGGTTGGGATCAAACTCATCCCAACCCCTTCTTCAGTTGCGGGTTGCGTATTAAACAGATCTTCACCAAATTTAGGCAACTGAGATGTTCCATACAAGGACTCTTTATTCACCAATAACGGCACATACATCTCATGATAGCCATGTTCACCGGTTTGAGTATCCAACATGAACTGAGCAATAGCGCGATGCAACCGAGCAATTTTGTCTTTCATCACAATAAAGCGAGAACCGCTAATTTTGGTTGCATTTTTAAAATCCAATCCGCCCAACTGCTCACCAATATCAACATGATCTTTGATGGTAAAATCAAATTCACGAGGTGTTCCCCAACGATGTAATTCGACATTGTCATTCTCATCTTTCCCATCAGGTACGTCATCATGGGGAAGATTAGGGATACGATAAGCAAGATCTTGTAATTGGGCCTGCACTTCAGCTAGCTGCTTTTTGGCGTCATCTAGCTGATGGCCAAGAGAACCGACTTCATCAAGTAGTAGCTGAATATCTTTACCCTGAGCTTTCGCTTGACCAATCGATTTGGAGCGGGAGTTTCTTTCGTTTTGCAGATTCTCTGTTTGGATCTGTAACGACTTACGTTGTTCTTCTAATTGAGTCACTAATGTGACATCCAACTTAAAACCACGGCGAGCTAGGCGCTGCGCTGCGACTTCAATATCACTCCTCAGATATTTAGCATCTAACATGATAAACCTTATCTATAATTCCATTCGCCTTTTATCAAGGCTTCTCTCAATTGGTATCAACTCGAAACATTGATGTCGACGGAGCCTTTCCGCCGATATCTTATTCTATCACTTGTTGGTATACCGTTGTCTCGGACTTTTTGCATCTAATTCATGCAGATATTCAAGCTTTTGGCGGATCTGCTTTTCTAGTCCCCGATCATGGGGATGATAAAAGCTCAAATGCGCGATCGATTCAGGTAAATAACACTCGCCTGCTGCGTAAGCCCCATCTTCTAAATGAGCATAACGGTATTCTTGACCAAACCCCATCTCTTTCATTAAAGCCGTTGGGGCGTTCCGTAAATGATGCGGCACACCTAGATCGCCATACTCTTTAGCGGCTTGGCGCGCCGCTTTAAAGGCTTCATAGACAGCATTGCTTTTAGGCGCACAGGCCAAAAAAACCACCGCTTGAGCAATCGCACGCTCCCCTTCAGCGGATCCGACGCGGGTAAAACAATCCCACGCATTTAACGCCACTTGCATAGCACGAATATCCGCATTGCCAACATCCTCAGAGGCAATGGCTAATAGCCTTCTCGCGACAATAAGTGGATCGCAGCCCGACTCAAGAATTCGGCAATACCAAAACAGTGCTCCATCAGGATTCGATCCACGAACCGACTTATGCAGTGCCGAAAGTAAATCATAATACTGATCGCCCTGTTTATCGACTTGGGCAAAATGCGACCCACAAACTTGGGTTAACAGTTCACTATCAATCACACCGCCATCAGCCACAATATCACAAGCCATTTCTAAAAAATTCAGCGCACGGCGCGCATCCCCTTGAGCAAACTGAGCTAACTGTCCTCGGGCTCCGCTGGCAAAACTCAGCTGTCGCAGCTTGAGCTGTGGATCATCATCTAACGCACGTTGTAGAACGGCATCAATATCCTGCTCGGTCAGACGCTCCAACACATATACGCGAGCACGCGAGAGCAACGCATTGTTGAGTTCAAAGGATGGATTTTCAGTGGTCGCGCCAATAAATACTACCGTTCCATCTTCGATATGAGGCAAAAAAGCATCTTGCTGACTTTTATTGAAACGGTGCACTTCATCGACAAACAGAATCGTCCGCCGACCACTCTGTTGGGTGATTTTGGCCTGTTCAATGGCATTTCGAATTTCTTTAATGCCGCCTGTAACCGCAGAAACTTTTTGCACATCCGCATCAGCATAACTGGCAATCACCTCTGCTAACGTCGTCTTTCCTGTTCCCGGCGGTCCCCACAAAATCATCGAGTGCAATTGGCCGTGGGTAATGGATTGATACAACGGTTTGGAGGGGTCTAATAACTGTTGTTGGCCGGCATAAGTCGCTAAAGTGGTTGGCCGCATGCGCGCGGCCAACGGCCTAAAATCAGGAGCGAAATCAAAACCTAAATTATTCATGGGGTTGACGTTGATCATCAATTTCAGTGCCACTTGGAATGGCAAAGGAAAACTCACCAGCAGCAATATTTGGTTTTGCATTAAAGTGGCTAAGCTTAAATTCACTGCGCTGACCTTGATTATCAATCACATCAAACTCGTTAATATGATCTTTGGAATCAAACTGCACAGTAAAGGCAGGTTGTTGTGAATCATGAGTACTAGTCACTGTATATTTTTGTTTCGTTGCACTCACTTTATAACCAACCCATGTACTGGGCCGCTGGTCGGCTAGCAGTATAAAGGGGGTATGCACAATCGCATCACTGGTATTATAAATTGAAACCTGTTCAACGATAGGACTGTAATACCAAATGGTTTGCCCATTTGAGATAATCTCATCATGATTGGGCCGCATTACCTGCCAATGTAGCTTACCCGGTTTAGCAATGACGAGGTGTCCATATGCTTGGTGAATCACCTTCCCATCGGGACTGACCACTGTTTGACTAAAATCCGCACTAAACTGGCTAATCGCTTGTAATTTTGTACGCAGTGTTTGTTCTGCATTGGCTAAAACTGCGGGGCTAATAAATACCAGCAATAACACAACTGTTCGTAATTTTTTCATAAGCCCTCTTGTTTAATCAACTCGTGACGGAGGCGGTGCTAAAACTTCTCGGTTGCCATTATGTCCTGGGGCACTGACCACTCCCTGCATCTCCATCTGCTCAACAATTCGCGCCGCACGATTGTAACCAATTTTAAATTTCCGTTGTACACCAGACACTGATCCCCGACGTGTTTCGGTCACAAATGCAACCGCTTGATCATAGAGCTCATCAACGTCTTCATCCGTTTCAAGCTGTTCACCAGGCAACAGTGCTTCGCTACCTAGCTCGCCACTTAAAATCTCATCAATATAGTTCGGTTCACCGCGTAACTTCCAATCAGCGACCACGCGATGCACTTCATCGTCATCAACAAAGGCGCCATGAACGCGAGTTGGTACACCTGAGCCTGGCGGTAAATACAACATATCCCCCTGCCCTAACAGAGCTTCTGCACCTTGTTGATCAAGGATCGTACGTGAATCAATTTTACTTGAAACTTGAAAAGCTATTCGCGTTGGAATGTTAGCTTTAATCAGCCCGGTAATCACATCAACAGATGGTCGCTGCGTGGCTAAGATAAGATGGATCCCTGCAGCACGCGCTTTTTGCGCGATCCGAGCAATTAGTTCTTCCACTTTTTTACCCACAATCATCATCATGTCGGCGAACTCATCAACCACCACAACAATAGCCGGCAATTTATTGAGTATCGGCGCTTCATCATCCATGCTGTCACCGGGCTTCCATAGTGGATCCCTCAATGGTTCACCGCGAGCAATTGCCTCAAGCACTTTAGCATTATAACCTTTGAGGTTACGCACCCCAACAGCTGACATTAATTTATAACGCCGCTCCATCTCACCAACACACCAGCGCAGCGCATTGGCGGCCTCTTTCATATCGGTGACTACTTCCGATAGAAGATGCGGGATCCCTTCATAAACTGAAAGTTCCAACATTTTCGGGTCGATCATAATCATCCGAACATCTTCAGGCGTCGACTTGTACAGCATGCTAACAATCATTACATTGACGCCAACCGATTTACCAGAGCCTGTTGTCCCAGCCACGAGTAAATGTGGCATTCTCGCTAAATCGACCACAACCGGATCACCGGCAATGTCGCTACCTAAGACCATAGTTAAAGGCGATTTATTTTTATGAAAGGCTGGACAGTTAAGTACTTCACTTAAATAAACGATTTCACGAAATTGATTAGGTAACTCCAGACCAATCACAGACTTACCTGGAATGACTTCCACAACTCGAACGCTAATTGCAGATAAAGAACGTGCTAAATCTTTAGATAAATTAGTGATTTTACTTACCTTCACCCCCGGCGCTAAATCCAGTTCAAATCGCGTAATCACCGGACCTGGATGAACAGCAACAACGGTTGCTTCGATATTAAAGTCAAGGAGCTTCGACTCAACTAAACGTGCAATTTGTTCAAGCTCCTCTTGCGTGACTGGGTTAGTTTTTTTATCCGGCCTATCCAATAATCCCATGTCAGGCAACGCAGGCATATCTTTAGGCTTGGGTTTAGGCTCGAAATCGGCAAGCGTTTTTGCATTAGCGGGAGCAACCATCCGCGCGCCAGCTAAATCACTTGAATCTGGCACTTCTTGCTCACTCGAAATAGGTGCAATCGTTGGTTCTACATACGTTTCAATGTATTGTTCAACATGAGGTTCCATTTTAGGTTTACTACGCATGCCTATTGGCGTTTCATCTTGATGCGATTTAACATCAAATGAATTCTCATCAAGCCAACTATCATCCACTTCTTGTGTGCGATTCGATCGATGAAACAACTGCTTTAACTTTGTTGGTGCTTGCATCAATATTGGTTGTGATGGCTCATTAATCTCTGCCGTTTCGACGAAATCATCTTCATCGTTATGACGACGCGCACCAAACTTCGCCTTTACCCAACAGGCTAATCGATGCAGACACTCACCGATCACCTCAACAATTGTGACCCATGACACGCCCGTTGAGAGGGTAATACCAATGGCTAACAATGCCAGAAGCACAATCGTACTGCCCAGATTACCCAAGGTTTTAATCATCACCCCTGAGGACAAATCACCAATTAAGCCACCGGATGAAAAATAGTAAAAATTATCAAAGTTGACGGATGCCAAGGCCGTTGTACTAAGTAATGTCAGCACAACCCCGATCAGTCTTAATCCACCATTAAAAAATGACAGTTCACGAAAACCCAAGGAGTGCCAAAACAATAAATAACCAATTCCTAAGATAAATATTGGAACGATATAGGCAATCCACCCCAGCAAAAAGAACAAAATATCAGATAGCATGGCCCCTAATGAACCGGCAGCATTTGCCACATGTCCTTGCCACGAACTTTGCGACCAACTGGGGTCGGCAGGATTAAAACTAAATAAGGCAATAGCACAGACAACCGCTAAGGCGACAAAAATAATCACACCCGTTTCTTGCAGCCTTTGACTACCATTTAACTTTGCAGAAAACAAACCAGCCAAAAATGACTCCTACCTACTCAAACTAAAAAGACACTAATATTATAAATATTTGCCATATTATTGCAGCAATACCAATTAAAAGAGCGGCTTTTGCCGCTCCATTTTTTACTCGTTAATCCATTTCAGCAACATTCTAGTGCTTGATGACTAGTCGGTTACTTTGTTTAACCTCTTCCATCACCACATAAGTTCGAGTGTCATTCACGCCAGGTAATCTCAGCAAAGTCTCACCAAGTAACTTACGATAAGCTGACATATCGGCCACTCGAGTTTTTAACAAATAGTCAAAATCCCCCGAAACCAAGTGGCACTCCTGAATTTCCTCAAGCTGCTGGACTGCATGATTAAATTGTTCAAAGACATCGGCAGCACCTCGATTTAAGGTGATTTCAACAAATACGAGTAACGATGCGTCTAAAAACTGTGGATTTAAAATTGCCGTATACCCACAAATATAGCCATGGCGCTCCAGCCTTCTTACTCGCTCTAAACATGGTGTTGGGCTTAAGCCCACTCGTTTTGACAATTCAACATTTGAGATTCTACCATCTTGTTGCAACTCGTTCAGAATGTTGCGATCGATTCGATCTAGTTCCTTCATGTGCTGACCCTGACTTCCATTATTATGTTGTTTTGCGAATTATTTTGTTATGGAACCTCCGGTTCAAATGGCTCAATTCCTCGATACTTACTTTTTGGTGCCTTTGACATTGAGTTAATAATAGATAGTAAGCCGATGACTCGCGAGTGTTTGCATGCCCGCATAGGATCGAAAAACCAGCTACCGATAAAAGCCAATATTCAAGAATAGTGCTGGACGTCCTCGTCGCATCACTAGTGATCAGTATCGTCGATTGATTGAGACCATTGGTCCTTGATAAAACTAAGTTTTACCAATATCCACAATCTTGCATAAAAAACACTTCTTCGCAAGCGTAAACAACATATTTATCTGTAAATAACATGTTTATTGGAAGATCCGACAGTTTCCGGTATTTCTGTATATCTCACGAAAGACACCCTGTTATTGGCCATAGATTGAGTGATTTTTATTCAATCCAGGACGAAATATAAAATGTCTAAGAGAAAGGTTTCGATCCCAGCACACATTCCTCTATTATATGTAAATTATAATTGATCATTATGGGAACTAACATCATGACTGATATTCAACATCATCAGCTTATCATCTTAGGCTCAGGCCCAGCAGGGTACACCGCAGCCGTTTATGCTGCGCGCGCGAACCTCAGTCCGACCCTTATCACAGGAATCCAACAGGGAGGACAGTTAACAACGACAACTGAGGTGGAAAATTGGCCCGGCGATCCAGAAGGACTGACTGGCCCAGGGTTGATGGAACGCATGAAAGCACACGCTGAAAAGTTCCAAACAGATATTGTCTTTGATCACATTAATAAGGTCGATTTTTCCAAAAAACCGCTGATCTTGACCGGTGATAGTGCTCAATATAGCTGTGATGCACTGATTATTGCCACTGGTGCATCCGCGAAATATTTAGGTTTACCTTCAGAAGAAACTTTCAAAGGGAAAGGGGTCTCTGCATGTGCAACTTGTGACGGTTTTTTTTACCGCAATCAGAAAGTTGCTGTAATCGGTGGGGGTAATACGGCCGTTGAAGAAGCGCTCTACTTGTCGAACATTGCCAGCGAAGTTCATGTTATTCACCGTCGTGAAACTTTCCGCTGCGAGAAAATCTTGCGTGATCGCATGATGGATAAAGTTGAAAATGGCAATATGGTTTTACATCTGAACAAAACTCTTGAAGAAGTACTCGGCGATGAGATGGGCGTAACAGGTGTTGCTCTCAAAGACACTCACACTGAAGAAATTTCTAATCTCGATGTGATGGGTACATTTATTGCGATTGGTCATCAACCAAACACTGACATTTTTAAAGATCAGTTAGAAATGAACAACGGCTATATTAAGATTCATTCGGGTAGTGCTGGGAATGCAACAGCAACAAGCGTCTCTGGAGTGTTTGCCGCTGGCGATGTCGCTGATCACATCTATCGTCAAGCGATTACCTCTGCTGGCGCTGGATGTATGGCCGCTCTAGATGCTGAACGCTATTTGGACGCGCTCAAGTAACCCTTTATGCCGAGTATGCCGAAGCTTCCCCCTTCGGCTTATTGCTCACTGTTATTAATAGGTAGTATCGACTCGAACGCCATCTTTAAAATAGAGAATGCGAACGTCTTGACCTCGTTTAAATGGCATCTGCGGATCATAATCTTGGATAACATCAATTAATTGATGTTTATCATCCGTACGAATCAACAACTCAACTAATTGATAACGTGTAGTTGACAATGTGGGTTGTTGCGTATTTTGGACAATTGCGCCGCCAGCAACGGCCCCAACACCAGTCGCGACAACTCGCCCCCAACCACGACCAAATTGATGACCAACGACCCCTCCGACAACACTACCTAATAAAGTTTTCCACGGATTATAATGGATTTGCTTTGATTCGACTTGACTCATATGGCGAACAGATTCAACCTGACCAAAAACTACTTGCTCTACAGGACGTGCAACGTTACGTTGATAACTGGCCCAAGCTGGACAACTGAGTATAAGGGTAATGATAAAGAACCAAGCACGAATAGCCATAATGTCACCTCTTCAATCATTCGCGATATATAGAAGTGTAAGAGAATCACGATGCAATTGCATGTACTAGCTGATAATTATTGGTTTCCAGATATAGAACAAGCACTTGATGATCCAGATGGATTACTGGCAATGGGTGGGGATCTGTCCTGCCAGCGCTTAGTCAGTGCCTATCGTCATGGTATTTTCCCTTGGTATAATGATTCGCAGCCTCTTTTATGGTGGTCACCTAAAATAAGAGCCGTCATTTCACCCGAGCATGTACATATCAGCCGTAGCATGAAAAAATGGATGGCTAAATGTCCGTATCGCATTACCCTGAACTCTCAATTTGAGCGCATTATCGCCCAATGTGCGATACGTCCCCACGATGGCACTTGGATTACCAAACAAATGCAACAAGCATATATTGAGCTTCATCACCAAGGATTCGCTCATTCTGTTGAAGTTTGGGACGACGATAAGCTGGTTGGTGGATTATATGGCGTCAGTGTCGGACAATTATTTTGTGGTGAATCAATGTTCCACCGAGCAACCAATGCCTCCAAGCTAGCCTTCATTCAATTTTCCCATCATTTTGCCCAGCATGGTGGACAACTTATTGATGCACAAATGCCAACAACTCATCTACAAAGCCTTGGCGTCGTAGACTGTCCAAGACGCCAATTTAAGCATTACTTGCGCCAGTATCGTGATCAAGCAGTTGATGTAAACTGTTGGGAGTCACAAGAGTTATGAATCATTCATTCATCGCGGGGGTTACCCCCGAACATCCTTGCCCTTATCTGAGCAATCAACAAGCACAAGAGCTGATTGCGATGCTGCCTGAACACTCCCATGACAATACAATACCTTATCAACAACTTATTAATTTAGGCTTTCGCCGCAGTGGTAATGATGTCTATCGCCCTCATTGTCGCAATTGCCAAAGCTGTCAGTCACTTCGGGTAGATGCATTGCAATTTTTACCTACTCGCAGTCAAAAACGCATTCTGCGTAAAAATAGTGACCTTCATTATCAATGGTATGACCGTATTACCCAAGAACAGTATATTCTGTATAAAAAATACTTAGCTAGTCGCCATAATGACGGTGATATGAAAGATCACAACTATGATGATTACCGTGATTTTATTCACAGTGATTGGCAGCCGACTCGGTTTTTACACGCCTATTTAGATCACCAATTAGTTGCAGTTGCTATCACTGATTGGCTATCTGAAGGGCTCAGTGCTGTGTACAGTTTTTTTGATCCAACCCAAGAGAAGCGCTCCCTAGGGACTTGGCTAATTCTCAAGCAGTTGAGTTATGCAAAACAGTTACGCAAAAATTGGCTCTACTTAGGCTACCAAATTGATAACTGCCAAAAGATGAAATACAAGCAACATTTTCGCCCCCATCAACGGTTTATTGCAGAACAATGGCAAGCGGAAAACAACGAATAACCTTTACACAGGGCCGTTAATCTGGCATTCTTCGATGCGTTTTAATTTGAAGCATACTCACCGAGGAACCATGGCGAAAGAAGACAACATTGAAATGCAAGGCACAGTTCTAGATACATTACCTAATACAATGTTTCGAGTAGAACTGGAAAATGGTCATGTAGTCACTGCACATATCTCTGGCAAAATGCGTAAAAACTATATTCGCATCTTAACTGGCGACAAAGTGACTGTACAGCTGACACCTTACGATCTGTCGAAAGGACGTATTGTATTCCGTGCCCGCTAAGTCACCGCTTCGCTATGCAAAAAAAACCAGCTTATGACAAGCTGGTTTTTTATTAATCAATCAGTTTGTGCACAAGAAACAGATTATACCTGCTCCTCAGCCACATGATTGTAAGCAAAGCTTAGACCATCACCATCAACAGAGACATCAACATGTCCGCCTTTGTTTAAATGACCAAAAAGTATCTCATTGGCTAGTGGTTTGCGCAGTTGTTCTCGAATAACGCGCGCCATCGGTCGTGCCCCCATCAATGGATCATAACCTTTTTTCGCTAACCATTGCCGGGCATCGTTTGTTACCTCAAGTGAGACACCAGTGGCATCCAACTGCGCCTGTAATTCGACAATAAACTTATCTACAACACGATCGATGACATTTTCATCCAAAGCATTGAACCAAATAATACTGTCAAGCCGGTTACGAAACTCAGGAGGAAAGATCTTATTGATCTCATCCATCGCATCATAACGGTGATCTTGCTGTTTAAAGCCAATTGAGCTACGTTGAGTCTCCTTAACTCCTGCATTACTTGTCATCACCAAGATGACGTTGCGAAAATCGGCATGGCGCCCATTATTATCAGTTAACGTCCCATGGTCCATCACTTGCAAAAGCAGATTAAAGACGTCTTCGTGCGCTTTCTCAATCTCATCTAGCAACACCACACAATGAGGGTGTTTGAGTACCGCATCCGTTAACAAACCACCTTGATCATAACCAACGTATCCTGGAGGCGCACCAATGAGTCGAGAAACCGTATGACGTTCCATATATTCCGACATATCAAAGCGAACCAGTTCAACACCCATCGCTTTAGCCAGTTGTTGAGTGACTTCTGTTTTCCCCACCCCAGTTGGACCAGCAAACAGGAATGACCCCACAGGCTTACCTTCAGCCCCTAACCCAGAGCGATTCAAACGGATAGCATCGACCAATACATTGATCGCCGTATTCTGCCCAAACACCATCATTTTCAGTGTTTCACCAAGAGTTTTAAGTACTTCTCTATCTGACGAAGATACTTTCTGCTCAGGGATCCGTGCAATTTTAGCGACAATTGACTCAATCTCAGATACCCCGATGGTTTTTTTGCGTCGGCTGATCGGCAGCATGCGCATATTTGCACCCGCTTCATCAATAACATCAATCGCTTTATCCGGAAGGTGCCGTTCATTGATATATTTAGCGGCTAATTCAGCTGCGCTACGAATGGCCTTATTGGTATATCGTACATCATGGTGCGCTTCATAACGGCTTTTTAAACCCATTAAGATCTTAGTGGTATCATCAATACTTGGTTCCACCACATCAATTTTTTGGAAGCGTCGGGCGAGTGCTCTATCTTTCTCAAAAATTTGATTATATTCCTGATAAGTTGTCGACCCCATGCAACGAAGCAAGCCATTACTAAGAAGTGGTTTGATTAAGTTAGCTGCATCGAGTTGTCCACCAGAGGCAGCTCCAGCTCCAACAATGGTATGAATTTCGTCAATAAACAAAATTGCATTTTCTGCCGCTTGCAGTTGTTTGAGCAACGTTTTGAAGCGTTTTTCAAAGTCACCACGATACTTCGTACCCGCCAATAGCGCGCCAATATCTAACGAATAAATAGTTGCACCTTTGATCACATCAGGCACTTCACCATGAACAATTCGGTAGGCTAGACCTTCAGCAATTGCGGTTTTACCAACCCCTGCTTCACCCACTAACAATGGATTATTCTTACGTCGACGACACAATACTTGAATAGTCCGTGAAAGCTCACTATCACGGCCAATCAACGGATCAATTTTATCATTAAGCACTTGTTGGTTAAGATTTGTCGCAAAATTATCCAACTGCTTTTGCTCTTCGGAGATCGATTCACCTTCGTCCAGACCTCCGACAAGGTTCTCGTTCTCATCATCGCCATCGACCTTACGCACCCCATGGGAAATATAGTTCACAACATCAAGTCGATTAATATCAGATTTTTTCAAAAAGTAGACAGCCTGACTCTCTTGTTCGCTAAAAATAGCCACAAGTACGTTTGCACCAGAAACTTCCTGACTACCGGATGATTGCACGTGAAAAACAGCTCGTTGCAATACCCGCTGAAAACCAAGCGTTGGTTGTGTTTCCCGTTCAGCATCACTGGACGAAATCACAGGAGTGGTTTGTTCAATAAAATTATTGAGATCATCCCGAAGTTGACTCACATTCGCACCGCATGCTTCTAATGCCTCTTTTGCTGCACCATTATCAAGTAATGCATACAAAAGATGTTCAACCGTCATAAATTCATGATTTCTTAGGCGAGCCTCTTTGAACGCCTTATTCAGAGTGACTTCGAGTTCTTTGTTTAACATAGCTAACTCCTACCAAACCGGCCTAACATCATTATTATTTAATTCACTACTTTTTCAGGCTTTCTCCATAGTACATAACAAGGGATGCTCATTTTCTTTTGCATATTGATTTACTTGTACTACCTTTGTTTCTGCAACCTCTGCTGTAAAAACCCCACAGATACCTTTACCTTGATAATGGACCGTCAACATCACTTCAGTTGCTTTTTCTAAATCCATATTAAAAAAACGCTGTAAAACCTCAACCACAAATTCCATAGGGGTATAATCATCATTATTTAATACGACTTTATAAAGTGATGGGGGCCTAAGCCTTGTTTCACTATTGGTGCGGGTTAGCTCCTCAAAATCCAACCAGCCGGACTTGTTACTCATAACCTAAACTATAGCCTCAAAGATATCTATCCACCACATTAACGAGTTTAAAATGACAACGCCAGCAAATTTGAAAATTCATACTTGACTGATGGTACTTTTTTACTAGATTGTAAAGTTACCATAGCAAGATGGTAATCAAGTGCAATCTGCCTTGGTTATGATGGTAGTTCATCGCTAAAAACACAAGTAAATAGGGATATGTCGTATGCTAACCGGAACAGTGAAATGGTTTAATAATGCCAAGGGATTTGGGTTCATTTGCCCTGATCAGGGGGGGGAAGATATCTTCGCTCATTATTCTACGATCCAAATGGACGGATATCGAACCTTAAAAGCCGGCCAGCACGTTCAATTTGAAACGCAACAAGGCCCGAAAGGTAGCCATGCTACAAGCATTGTCTTTGACGATAGCACCAATTAATATTGAACGCGTTTACGTCTTATTTGACTGCGGGCCTTCAATAAAGGCCCGTTTTTATTGCGTTACGCTATGGCATTTGCGCAATGATATCATCAGCAAATTCTGAGCAGCTACGCAGCGTTGCTCCTGTCATCATTCGTTCAAAGTCATAGGTTACTGTTTTCGCCGCGATCGTTTTTTCAACACCCTGCTCTACAAGCTCTGCTGCCTCAATCCACCCCATGTGCACCAGCATCATCTGTGCTGAAAGAATCATGGAACCTGGATTTACCTTATTTTGACCTGCATATTTAGGTGCTGTGCCATGGGTTGCCTCAAACAATGCAATCCCATCGCCAATATTTGCTCCAGGCGCAATTCCAATCCCACCAACCTGTGCGGCTAGCGCATCGGAGATATAATCGCCGTTAAGGTTTAAAGTCGCCACGACATCATAGTCAGATGGCCGCAGTAAGATTTGCTGTAAAAAGGCATCGGCAATAACATCTTTAACCACAATCATCTCGCCAGTTTGAGGATTTTGAAACTGACACCAAGGTCCTTCACCGATCATTTCAGCACCATATTCATCTTTGGCTAATTGATACCCCCAGTCTTTAAAGGCTCCTTCCGTGAATTTCATAATATTGCCTTTATGGACTAACGTAACCGAGGACCGTGCATTATGAATCGCATAGTCAAATGCAGCTCGTATTAAACGTTTACTTCCTTGCTCTGAAACCGGTTTTATCCCAATCGCACATTGCTCAGGGAAACGAATTTCACTGACGCCCATCGATTGTTGCAAAAAGTCGATGACTTGACTGACTGATTCGCTACCCGCTGCCCATTCAATCCCAGCATAAATATCTTCAGAATTTTCACGAAAGATCACCATATCGGTCATTTCAGGATGTTTTAACGGGCTCGGCACACCTTTAAAATAATGAACTGGGCGTAAACAGATATAAAGATCTAATTGCTGGCGAAGAGCTACATTTAACGAGCGGATGCCGCCACTTACAGGCGTTGTCAGAGGACCTTTAATTGCCACATGATAGTCACGAATCGCTTGTAATGTTTCATCAGAAAGCCAAATATTTTCACCGTAAATTTGGGTCGATTTTTCACCGGCATAAATTTCCATCCAATGAATTTTACGACGATTTGCGTAAGCCTTCGATACCGCAGCATTCACAACCTTGAGCATCGCGGGGGTCACATCAACACCAATCCCATCGCCTTCAATATATGGAATGATCGGATTGTCAGGAACATGCAGCTCACCTTGTTCGCCCAGTGTGATAGCTTGCCCATCATTTGGGATTGATAATTGAGTACTCACGAAACTCTCCTCATTTCTCAAATAGAAAGAACAGAGCTAACAAACCATCCAATTGTTATTATCCACAATACTGGATATCGCAGCCCTATCGAGAATAGTCGCTATCAAAGCGGCTTATTATTTAATGACAAATTTAATACAAATTTTCTACATTTGCAGAAAGCATATAACATCACACGATGTCTGCGAGGACAATTTTGTCATTCTGCGACCAAGCTCTGATACAATAGCCCTATGAAAAAGAATCAATATACATCAAAGCACACTAAGCTACGGTCTCGCCCACTGGATGCACCGACACGGGTCATTTTGTTAAATAAGCCTTATTTGGTGTTATGCCAGTTTAGTGATGATCAAGGACGCGCGACACTAGCTGACTATATTAAAGAGCCTGGTGTTTATGCTGCAGGACGATTAGACCGAGACAGTGAAGGCTTATTGCTACTGACCAATTCAGGGCCGCTGCAACATTGCATGGCTAATCCATCGCAAAAAATGCCTAAAACTTATTGGGTACAAGTGGAAGGGGAAGCATCTGATGCAGCACTGGAACAGCTGCGAAAAGGGATTGAACTCAAAGATGGACGAACACAACCGGCCAAAGTGAAACGAATCCCCCCTCCGGATGTATGGGAGCGCCACCCCCCAGTGCGTTTTCGAGCGGCGATTCCAACCAGTTGGCTTGCGATCACTTTAACCGAGGGGAAAAATCGTCAAGTGCGCAGAATGACGGCTACCGTTGGGTTACCAACACTACGATTAATTCGAGCGGCTATCGGCCCTTGGCAATTAGCACCGCTTAAACCAGGCGATACTTTGGATATTAGTCGTGATGAGAAAATCGAGACACTGTTACGACAATCACCTGTTCGTCCAGCAAAGCATCATAAACGCCCCGTTCGCTAGTGATCCAGCGTCCGGCATCTGTTAGAATTATCCACAAATTTTCAGCTACGAGTCAGCATGAGCACAAACAGCAGTAAAAAAGTAATCGTCGGAATGTCCGGCGGTGTCGATTCTTCAGTTTCCGCCTATTTATTACGTGAACAAGGTTATCAAGTTGAAGGCTTGTTTATGAAAAATTGGGAAGAAGATGATGGAACTGAATACTGTTCAGCTGCTGCCGACTTAGCCGATGCACAAGCTGTTTGTGACAAATTGGGAATTGAGTTACACACGGTCAATTTTGCAGCTGAATATTGGGATAATGTCTTCGAGCATTTCCTTGAAGAATACAAAGCGGGTCGCACGCCTAATCCAGATATCATGTGTAACAAAGAAATTAAGTTTAAGGCCTTTTTAGAGTTTGCCGCTGAAGAATTGGGTGCAGATTATATCGCCACAGGACACTATGTCCGAAATGGCTGCATTAATGAGCATTGGAAAATGTTACGCGGCTTAGATACTAATAAAGACCAAAGCTATTTTCTCTATACGCTCAGCGAACAACATATGTCCCAAACGCTGTTCCCAGTTGGGGATCTCGAAAAACCAAAAGTACGTGAAATCGCTGAACAACAAGGGCTCATCACCGCTGATAAAAAAGATTCAACGGGCATTTGCTTTATTGGCGAGCGTAAATTCACCGATTTTCTGCAACGTTACCTGCCCGCTCAACCGGGTGTAATAGAAACGAGTGAAGGCAACGTCATTGGCCAGCATCAAGGCTTGATGTATCACACATTAGGTCAACGTAAAGGGTTATTGATTGGTGGGCGCAAAGATGCAAGTGACGATCCATGGTACGTTGTTGACAAAGATATCGCACGCAATGTCTTAGTCGTTGGGCAAGGTCATGACCACCCACGACTACGTTCTATGGCGATGCAGGTCAAACAGCTCCATTGGGTTGACCGCGCAACGCGCCATACGCCATTTCGCTGTGTGGTCAAAACGCGCTATCGCCAAGAAGATATTCCCTGTGAAGTATATCCTCAAGATGATGACACCTTATTGGTTAATTTCGATCACTATCAAATTGCGGTAACTCCCGGTCAGTCTGCTGTTTTTTACCTTGACCAAGAGTGTTTAGGTGGTGGCATTATCGAAGCGCGTTATGCGGAGTCACAAGCATGATACATACTCTGCAAGAGCAAGTGATCGCCTTTGCTGGCGTTTGCCAATCAGCCCGCTTGGTACAAATAATCTCACGGGGCCAGTCTATCGATAGTGATGCATTAAATGCCTCACTTGGGAGTATATTACAAACTGACCCACCCACCACTGAAGCTGTGTTTGGTGGAATCGAGCCACTTCAATTAGGTTTAACAGTGATGCGCCAACAGTTAGGTTATCGAAATGAGCAACGTGATGGCGAGATCACCCGTTATTTAGTTGGCTTAATGGCGCTAGCAAGACGCCTGATGAAGCGTGCCGATATGCAATCAATGCTGGCGGAGCGTCTTCAACAGGTCAAACGCCAACTGAATCATTTTCAAATCGCGGATGAACAAATCCAAGCCAGCCTTGCAGCCATCTACAGTGATATTATCAGTCCGCTCGGCAATCGTATTCAGGTCGCCGGCGATACCCGTTTACTGCAGCAGCCGGCTGTCCAAAATCAAGTGCGAGCAACGCTTCTTTGTGGCATTCGCTCCGCTATATTGTGGCAACAGGTCGGAGGTAAACGGCTCCAGCTTATTTTCCAACGAAGTAAGCTACTTACTCAAATAGACCAATGTCTATTGATGCACTAAGCACATTAAACCAGGAGATACGCCATGGAACTGTCAGCGCTGACAGCCATTTCCCCCATTGATGGTCGTTACGGTGATAAAACCCGAGAACTGCGCGCATTATGTAGCGAGTTTGGCTTAATAAAATATCGGGTCACTGTTGAAGTCCGTTGGCTACAAAAGCTGAGCACTCTTTGTGAGATCAGCGAAGTACCCCCATTAAGTGATGCCGCTCATCAATTTTTAAACGAACTTGTGAGCTCATTTAGTGAAGCTGATGCAAGCCGCATTAAAACGATTGAGCGCACCACAAACCATGATGTGAAAGCCGTTGAATACTTTCTCAAAGAGAAAGTAGCCGATGTTGTTGAACTTGCAGCCATTAGTGAATTTATCCACTTTGCTTGTACCTCTGAAGATATCAATAATTTATCTTACGCTTTGATGCTTTCGCAGGCCCGTGAGCAGGTCATACTCCCCTACTGCCAGCAGTTAATTGACGCGCTGACTGATTTAGCTAAGCGTTATGCCAGTATGCCGATGTTGTCGCGCACCCATGGGCAACCCGCTTCACCATCAACCGTTGGTAAAGAGATGGCCAATGTTGTAGCGCGGTTGAAACGACAATTTCAACAAATTGAAGCCGTGCAGGTCATGGGTAAAATTAATGGTGCAGTCGGCAACTACAATGCCCATGTTTGCGCTTACCCTGAAGTTGATTGGCATCAATTCGCCCATGATTTTGTCACGAGTTTAGGTCTTTATTGGAACCCCTATACCACACAAATTGAACCGCATGACTATATTGCAGAGCTCTATGATGCACTGGCACGATTCAATACTATCGTTCTCGATTTTGACCGTGATATTTGGGGTTATATTAGCCAAGGACACTTCAAACAAAAAACGATTGCGGGTGAAATTGGCTCATCAACTATGCCTCATAAAGTGAACCCAATCGATTTTGAAAACTCAGAAGGGAATTTAGGCGTTGCCAATGCCATCTTTGGTCATTTAGCACGTAAACTTCCTGTTTCTCGCTGGCAGCGTGATCTGACCGATTCAACCGTATTACGTAATCTGGGTGTCGCATTAGGCTATTCAGTGATTGCCTATCAAGCAACCCTGAAGGGGATTAGTAAACTGGAAGTTAATGAAGCAAACTTGCTTTCAGATTTAGATCATAACTGGGAAGTTTTGGCTGAGCCGATTCAAACCGTAATGCGTCGCTATGGTATCGAAAAACCCTATGAAAAATTAAAAGAGTTGACTCGTGGTAAACGCGTCAATCAACAAATTATGCAAGACTTTATTGATACCCTTGAACTGCCACAATCAGTGAAAAACGATCTGAAACAGCTCACACCAGCCAATTATATTGGGCACGCGGTAAAACTGGCTCAGGATATCTAATCTAGATAGCGGCCTTGTGCCGCTATCTCGCGAATGTAAGCACCTTTGAATGAAAATTAATTTTGATATTAGCCATTTCATGGTTGACTTTTGGCAGCGTAAACCGCTGCTTATCCGCAATAGTATCAGCGATTTTTTCGACCCCTTAACCGTCGAAGAACTTGCTGGTTTAGCCATGGAAGAAGAATTGCAATCACGCCTAGTCACCGTGCGCGATAGTGTCTGGCTCGCAGAATCTGGCCCGTTTAGTGATTTTAGTGAATTAGAGCGCCCCCAAAGCACTCTATTGGTACAAGCGACTAACCATTGGCATCCTGATTGTGCAACTTTGGCCGAGTTGTTCAATTTTATCCCTAACTGGCGTTTTGATGATCTCATGGTGAGCTATGCCACCAAAGATGGTGGGGTTGGTCCGCATATCGATCAATATGGTGTATTCATCATCCAAGGCCAAGGACAGCGTCATTGGCAAGTAGGTGAGCGCCAAACCTTGCACGAGTTTTCCAACGGCGGTGGGCTTAAACAGTGTGATCCTTTTGAGCCTATCATAGACGAAGTTTTAGAGTCGGGTGATTTGCTATATATTCCGCCTGGTTGCCCACACAATGGGCGTTCACTCAATGACTCAATGAGTTACTCCGTTGGATTTCGCGCGCCAGATCAAAAAGAGTTATTCAGTGCGTTCGCTGACTATTTGTTAGATCAGTCACAACAATTTAACCGTTATAATGATCCAGAATTAGTTGCTGGCCATGCTTGGGGAGAAATTACTCGCCATCAGCAACAAAAATTACTTGGCTTGATGCAAAATTTGCTGAACGACAATCGTCAGATGCGTGATTTCTTTGGTCGTTTTTTCTCAGACACACGCCGTGATATTGATATCGCGCCGTTAGAAGCCGATGAGCATTATACCGTTGCTGATGTTTGCGCCGCACTAGAAGATGGGGATAAGCTTCGCCGAGTTGACGGATTGAAGGTTTTGTATCTACAAGGTTTAAATGAATTATTTATTGACGGTGAGTCCTATCCATTTGAGGGTGATGCCAATGGTTATCAGCTGTTAGCCAACCAGATGCAGCTTGAGTTTAACCAATTAACTAAAGCATTAGCTCAGCCTGACTTTGCGAAACAATTAACCGATTGGATTAACCGCGGTTTTTGGTACTGGGTCGACTAACCTTAAGATCGTTGAGAAGCGACTGACTACGCGCAGTCGCTACTTGCATTGATCGCATCTAGATCCCATACTCTTCACATATGTGTTTGCTTTGGAGTGACTGTGGAGACGATAAAAATCCCTCAAGCAAGCCGCCGCCATGCGCGCACTTTTATTGGATTGAGCGCCTTGATCGCGCTTAGTAGCATTGCTATTTTATATCTTCCCAATGCAATGGTAAGCCTTGTTGCATCGTTTGGTATAATTCTCGCCTATATTGGCATGCGAGTCGGATTTAGTAAGTTACATCAACCCCGTTATGGATTGGTGATTTGTCATGATCATCTTCAATTTCATCACCGTTATGGTGGATGGGCTATTGTGTGGAAACAAATTCAGCGCATTGGTATTCCGTCTGTTGGTCGAGGTTTTGAGCGCCGTGATCTCGGTTATATTGGAATTCGCCTCAACGATTATACCCATCTGTTGGATACATTATCCCCCCGCTTATGTGCTCACCTTTTAACGGAACAGCGGGCAGCCTTGCTTGTTGCCCTTCGTCAAGATTGTCCAAGTGGGACTTGCCCAAGCGATCACCTGCTTGAAGATGATTATTTCACGGATACAAAAGGCCGATGTTATCACGGCTTATTAGCTATGTTTGCGAATCGGATGAGTAAGTTAAGAGACATGACCGGCTACGACTTATTTATTGATCAAGATGCATTGTCTAACCACCCAGAACATTTTGTGTCTTTAGCGCGTCAGTATCTGCTTGCAGGAATGCGAGCTGATTTATGATGAGTAGATCGGCGAAGAGAACAGTGAGGTAACAATACATAGCATCATAACCACAATAGCCCCATCAAATTTGTCGATGCCGCCATCTTAACAGAATCAACGCCTTGAACTTAACGCACCTAGGCTTAGTTCTTTTCCAATGCTATGCTTAAGACATGACTGGTTTGCCATCGTTCCCGATTGATGTGATACGACTTAAACCAATCCCAGAGCACCACTGATGACATCACCTCATCTAACTAATTGAACAATGATGCATCAACTGATTGAGTGCTCGATGACAATGAACCACGAGTGATCAAGGAATATCAATGAGTTCGATGGATAGCATTATTATGCTGAGCACCGCCGCCGCATCCGGATTACTGTTTCAGTTACTCAAGCTTCCTCCTCTACTGGGCTTTTTAGCCGCTGGTTTTGCAATTCATTTATTTGGGATACGAGATACACCGCTCATTGATACATTAGCCGATTTAGGTGTGACATTATTGCTCTTTTCGGTTGGTCTTAAACTGAATATTCGAACCTTGCTTAAAACTGAGGTTTACGGAACAGCCGGACTGCATTTAGTGATGAATGGATTGCTTTTTTTAGTTCTATTGCTGGGGTTTAAATGGCTGAATATTCCTCATCTATCACAGCTATCAATCAACTCATTGAGCCTATTGGCCTTTGCCTTGAGTTTCTCTAGTACGGTATTTGCCGTCAAGATGCTCCAAGAGAAAAGTGAACTACAGTCTTTATATGGTCGTGTAGCCATCGGCATTTTAGTCATGCAAGACTTATTTGCCGTTATTTATCTCAGTATCAGCTCGGGTCAAACACCTTCAATTTGGGCTTTGTCACTGCTATTGCTCATTCCGCTACGACCTCTGTTGCTGAGATTGATTAACCGTACTGGGCATGGAGAAGTTCAGCTATTAATCGGATTCTTTTTAGCTTTTGTAATGGGTTATCAATGGTTTGATAGTGTTCACATCAAACCTGATTTAGGCGCACTATTAGTGGGCATGTTATTGGCGGGGACGCCTCAAGCCAATAGTCTAAGCCGCGATCTATTTGCCTTTAAAGAGCTTTTTTTAGTTGCCTTTTTTCTATCGATTGGGATCCATTACTTCCCCACCGTCGATGCGCTACTAACCGCAATATTGCTCACATTGTTATTGCCATTAAAAGCCATCATTTACTTTTTCCTGATGTTGATTTTTCGCCTTCGAGCAAGAACGGCATTGATGGGGACAGTCAGTCTGGCAAACTACAGTGAATTTGGTCTTATCGTCACGGCGATTGCCGTTAAACATAGTCTATTAGATGGCGAATGGTTGGCTATCTTAGCTATCGCATTAAGTTTAAGTTTTATTATTATTGCCCCTATCTCACAACAGGCTGACCAACTCTATCAACGCTTACAACCAATTTTACAGCGTATGCAGCGCAAGCGTCTTCATTTGGACGATTTACCTATCGAGCTGGGAAATATGGAAATTGTTATTTTGGGGATGGGGCGAATAGGTTCTGGAGCCTACGATCTAATGAGCCAGTATTATCCCGATAAAGTGATCGGTATTGATACCAATTTAGAAAAGGTTCAAGTGAATGGTGATAAAGGTCGCGTTGTCATTCAAGGTGATGCCACTGACTCAGATTTTTGGGAAAAATTAGTGCCAAGTAAAACGGTGAAACTCATCTTACTAACAATGCCCCATCATAATGGGAATGAATATGCTCTCACCCAACTACGGCGGCGTCATTACCCTGGGAAGATTGCTGCCATTTGTCGTTATGAGGAAGATGAAGCCTCTCTACGAGAACTCGGTGTCGATCAAGTGGTTAACCTCTATGAGGAAGCTGGTTTAGGTTTTGCCCAGCACATTTACGATACTCTTGATATAACGCCATCACATATTTGATTATTCTCTTTTTAAGTCACGAAATAGAGTTAAAACTGCCGATTTTTTCGCTAAAAACAAAATATTAAATAAAAATGTCATGAACTACTTGCAATCTTTTCTGAGATTGGCAAATTGGAATGATCGGTTACTCCAATTTGGGGTAGTTGTTTAATTGAGATAAATAAAACGAAGGGAAATATATGTGTTCTATTTTTGGCGTACTTGACATTAAGACAGATGTCTCAGAGCTTCGAAAAGTCGCCCTGGAAATGTCAAAACGGTTGCGTCACCGTGGTCCTGATTGGTCAGGGATTTATACCTCTGATAAAGCTATTTTAGCGCATGAACGATTAGCCATCGTTGATGTAAATAACGGCGCTCAACCGCTCTATAATGAAGAAAAAACAAATGTTTTAGCGGTCAATGGCGAAATTTACAATCACAGACAACTACGAGCCAATCTCAATTGTAATTACAACTTTTTAACCGAATCAGACTGTGAAATCATCTTAGCTTTGTATAAAGAGAAAGGTCATGCATTTTTAGATGATCTCAATGGCATTTTTGCCTTCATTTTATATGATGAACAAGAAGATCGATATCTTATCGGTCGTGACCATATGGGGATTATTCCGTTATATACCGGTTATGATGAAAACGGTAATTTTTATGTCGCTTCCGAAATGAAAGCACTTACCCCCGTGTGTAAAACGGTTCGCGAATTTCCTCCTGGGCATTATTTTGATAGTAAAGAAGGTAAACTCACTCGCTATTATCAACGTGATTGGGAAGAATATGACAATGTCAAAGATAATCCAGCTTCCGTTCAAGAGTTACGCGATGCACTTGAAGCCGCTGTGAAGCGCCAATTAATGAGTGATGTTCCTTATGGCGTACTCCTCTCTGGTGGCCTAGATTCTTCAGTCATCTCGGCTATCACGAAACGTTTTGCTGATAAACGTGTAGAAGATAATGATAATAGTGCGGCATGGTGGCCTCAGTTACATTCTTTTGCTGTGGGGTTAGACGGTTCTCCTGATCTGATCGCAGCTAAAAAAGTAGCTGATCACTTAGGGACTATCCATCATGAAATTCATTTTACTGTACAAGATGGTTTAGACGCACTACGCGATGTTATTTACCATTTGGAAACCTATGATGTCACGACAGTGCGAGCATCAACTCCTATGTACTTGATGGCACGTAAAATTAAAGCCATGGGCATTAAAATGGTTCTCTCCGGTGAAGGCTCTGATGAACTGTTTGGCGGCTACTTGTATTTTCATAAAGCGCCAAATGCCAAAGAGTTTCATGAAGAAACTGTGCGTAAATTGGAAAAACTCCATTTGTTTGACTGCTTAAGAGCGAATAAGTCGCTTGCAGCATGGGGGTTGGAAGGGCGTGTTCCATTCTTAGATAAAGAATTTATGGATGTGGCCATGCGTCTTAACCCTGCTGCTAAAATGTGTGGCCATGGCAAAATTGAGAAACATATTGTTCGCGAAGCCTTCCAAGACTATCTCCCAGAAAGTGTGGTGTGGCGACAAAAAGAACAGTTTTCCGATGGTGTTGGTTACTCATGGATTGATAGCCTGAAGGTATATGTTGCAGAACAGGTGAGCGATCAAATGATGGAAACCGCAGAGTTTCGCTTTCCTATCAACACACCAGATACCAAAGAAGCCTACTTTTACCGGAACATTTTTGAAGAACACTTTCCATTGGATAGCGCAGCAGAGTGCGTGCCTTGGGGTAAATCCGTGGCTTGTTCAACACCTGAAGCTTTAGCATGGGATGAAAGCTTCACTAAAAATGCTGACCCATCAGGTCGCGCGGTAGCCAACATTCATAATGAAGCATATTAGTTCGGTCATTTTATTTGCCGATAAACCAGTAAAGCCCACTTCAACGTGGGCTTCACTTTATTGATTGCGTTACAACAGTTTGTGATTAAATTGCTTTAAGCTGATAGTCAGGAACAATGCCAGCAGCTTTGATATAAGCATCGGCATCTAGGCCTCGTAAAAATCCAGATCCTGTCACTAATGCTGTTTTGATCCCCATACTTGCCCCGCCAAGAATATCGGTATGCAGCGTATCTCCAACCATCAATATTCTGTTTCGCGCAATAGGTCCGTGTTCATCGAAAGCCTTAGCCAATGCATACTCAAAAATAGGGGCATATGGTTTTCCATAGCAATGCACCCAAGAAAATAAAGACGATGGCAAGGTTAGTGTGTAGCTGCCGGGCTCGTGAGAAACCCCCTGCTCCAGAGGCGCGATTAAATCTGCGTTACCAAGCCAAATGGGTCGGGGGCGGCGCTCTAATTCTTCAATCCAACGCGTTTGGAGTGATTCATTCCATCCTTGACCACTCAGAAATAGAAATAGATCAGCTTGCCAAAATTTAGGATCATTTGGGTACACTTCATGAAACGATGATGTCACTGGTCGAAATGGCTCAGGAACCATCACCCCAATTGTAAGATCAGCCGGTGTCACCTGTGCATAGAAATCACGAAGCATGACTTCTCGGCTATTGACTATTTGAGATAGTTTAAAGTTAAACCCAAGCTGTTCATATTTGTTTTGCAATGCTGGCATATCTTGAGTCGCGGCATTAGTCAATACATAGATGGCTTTGTTGAGGTGCTGCAACCGAGAGATTTGCTCAACGGCACCGGGAATTGCGCTCGTGCCAACATTAAGTACACCATAGCCATCAAATAGAAACAGATCGATTGATTCGACCAACTCACAAATCTGCTCAATATGTCGACACTCGTGAGATTGGTGCGGATAAGAAGGCATACGCTCCGGCATCATGAGATAGGCATCAAATGCCTCTTTTGGATTATCTATCATAGTCTATTATTTTCAGCGAAATAAAGTTAAACATAATACCGTTCGATTATGACAGAGCCAACCTCTCGAGTCGTTTTAGTCACGTGATGCGATCCCATACGATCCTGTATTAAACTCAACCACACCCAGTGTTATCGTCTTAAGTAACTAAATTTTTCAAAACAATATATTGTCAATAAATAACACAACAGTTATTAAGACTTAAAAAGGTTAGTAATAATTGATGAAATGAGTTAATTCATATAGTCTAATTCGTCATCGGATGAAATAAAGGAATATGTTATGTCTTTTCGCTGGAAATTGACGATATTTACTGGCGCTACATTGCTGTTAACTATTTTGTTGTTAATGGCGTCAACAACTTATTCATCACACCATACCCGCAATCTGATTACCTCTCAAGTAGGTGGTATTTTAAAGAGTGATGCACAAAAGCTGGTCGACACGGAGCTGCTAGGTCGCATACGCCAAATCAAAAATGCTCTAGACAGTCGCAAAAATCAATTAGGTTTATTATCAACCCAGATTATTTCGGCAAAAGAAAATACATTAAAGAATTATCTCCCAGGGTCAAACTTGCGCTCATCTATAGTTGCAATGCTTAGGGCGCAATTGCAAAGTGATTCTGATGCATCATCGATCACAACTGTCTTTAAACCAGGTGGCTTGGGAGAAGACGACATCAGTTACTTAGGCTCAACTTATTTGGGGAGTAACGGTAATGGCCAGTTTTCATCCCGCTGGCTCAAGCAAGATGGTAAATTAGTACATAAACCGTTAACAGTTGATGAGCTCAACGATAAAGCGGTCAGTGCCCCCATTTTATGTGGTATGACTACAGGTCAAGCTTGTTTCAGTCGTCAATTAGCTGAAGATGGAAAAACTCCTGCGGGTTTTTGGTTATCGTTACCGTTAAAAGATAAAGATAAGATAGTCGGTGTTACTGCTCTTCGATTGAATATGTCATTAATTAATAAATTAATTAATGACATGGATAGTGCCTTATATAAAGGTGCCGGACATGTATTGCTGAGTAACACTGATGGAGATATAATTAGCCGTGACTCAAGCGACTATCAGCCAACGATGAATATGGCTGAACTTATCAAAGCAGGGAAAATCGTCAATCATTGGGATCACGAAACGAATCAGTTTATTAGTTTTTACCCACTCACCCTACCCTCATTAAATTTGCATTGGGGGATACTTGTTGAACTCCCTCAATCACAAGTGCTTCAGGCACGTAAGATGATGCAAAGCAAACTTGAATCTAGTACAAATAATGCACTTCAACAGCAATTCATGATCGGGCTATTGATTGCATTAGTCATGCTAGCATTAACATGGGGGTTCTCTGGCCCATTAGTTAAACCTTTGCATGTATTACGTAACGAATTAGAAAAAATTGCGACTGGAGATGCTGACTTAACCTACCAAATCCCAGTTACTAGTAAAGATGAGATTGGCGCGCTGAGCCATGCATTTAATCGGTTTGTTGGCTCATTAAGACAACTGATCAAGGATGTAGTCCAATCTGTCGATGAAATGAAAGATCAAACAACCCAAAGTAGTCAGCTACTCTCTAAAACCGCCGCTAGCGTGAAACAGCAGTTTGCACAGGTAGACCAAGTGGCAACAGCCGTTGAAGAGATGGCCATGAACTCACGAGAGGTGGCTGATAACACGCAGCAAACCAACATGACGGTTGCCAACGCACAACAATCAGTACAGAAAGGCCAACAGGCCGCCGATGACACCCAAGAAGCGATGAATAGACTTCATCAACAGCTCTCGACCTCACAAGAACGGATGGGACAGTTAGCGACCACAAGTGAAAATATCAACGAAATTTTATCTGTGATCGAGAATATTGCAGAACAAACTAACTTATTGGCCTTGAATGCCGCCATTGAAGCGGCGCGAGCTGGTGAGCAAGGTCGAGGGTTTGCGGTTGTCGCTGACGAAGTCCGTTCTCTAGCTGGCCGGACGCAATCATCAGTTGGTGAAATTCAACAGGTGATTGAAACGTTGCAAAATGAAACACACGCTGTGGTCGAAACGATTGAAGGTGCGAATTTAGCTGCCCGCCAAACCAGCGAGCAAGTCTCTCGCACCAACGACACCCTCATCGATATTGCGGCGGCAAATACGCAAATTTTGCAAATGGCTGAGCAAATTGCTAGTGCGGCTGAACAACAAAGTGCGGTAGCCAATGAGATTAGTAAAAATGTGAACGGCATCCGAGAAATTAGCCAAGCAGTAACGCAAGGGACTGAACAAACCCATCAAGTAGGACAAACAATGGCAGAAATAGCGGGCAGACAACACCAGTTGGTCAATCGCTTTACCGTCTAAACAAATCCAGCCATCAGTCTTTCGGCTGATGGCTGGTATTTTTACAGCCATCTGATAATCCTAAATTATTAATCTATGTCACCTATTATTCTTCTCTCCGGAAATATCTTATTCATGCCGTCTTGGTATGCGCCAGTCAAGTTGAGCAATCCCATATGCGGAGTAAGGAAATTGATGTCGCAGTTGTTGTCGCATACACTCATCGACTTCACGTGAAAATGTCAATCGTAACTGACCATCATGGCGGTCACCTCGAATAATAATGCGATGCTTTACCGGTGTGAGTCGAGACACCGTTTGACACAAGGTTAAAAAAGATTCTGGAACATGGCCCTTAAGTATCCTAACTTTATCTGTTTCTATCAATAAAACGAATGTATAGCGTCCAAGTGAACGCCAGTAGCCGATTAACAACGCGCCACCTAACAACATGAGGTATAAACCAATCATCACGACCTCCTTCACTGGATGTTGACCGATGAGAGATCTCATCAAAACTGATTATAATCATAATCAGCAGTTTGATAGATAGAATTTTCCAATCAGTTTGATTATTAAGTTTTAACCTATTGATTTAGCGAGCTTGAATCTTTGAAATCACAACAACTTTTTTATTAATCCGATTCAGCATCATCTAATACACAAAACCGCCATTTATTGCGAGTCGTGAACTGTTGCTTGTCGTGCTTTGAAGATTCGAAACATCGTACTCAAATTGATTAACAACATCATGATTTCTAACATTGTTCCGCCAATTGAGCCAACTATAATATTGTTTATTAACCAACAACCAGAGCCAATCAAAAAGACAAAACGCATGGTTAAACCTTTTAAACGAAATAACGCATAAGTACCGATACACATTCCAAAAACTGGCCATAAATCTGACCAAGATTGAGCAATATACAAGCCTAGCGTTAAATTGCTCACGATAAACAAAAACGCCACCCAACCAGAGCGCGTACGCATCGACAACGCCGTTCGAAAAGTAGACAATAGCGAACTTACCATTGATGTGAATGCGGCAAAAAATGCATAGTGGATGGTGTTACATATATTGAGAAGCACCATAATTAATTTGAGTCGTCGGTCATCTGTTTGCCAAAAACTCGCGATACCTAAAGAAAAACTAATAAATCCAAATAGTTGCCCCCAAAAATGACCAAGAAAATGCTCAAGCACACACAACTCCTCTCAAAGGTTAAGGTTTATGAGACCACTGCTGTATGGGATTGTAAGCCCAAACCCGCAAAATTTCCCGCAGGTCTCAATTTAACGCGTTATTCCCAATCAATCCTCGCCAAGATGGCCTTTAAGTCAATCAGGTGACGTTTGTCGCGGAATGTGTAGTGTCTCAGAAAATGCAGATGCTACCATGCCGCTGACGAGATTCTTCGCAATAAATCTAGCGCCATTTACCTGGCTACACACCAGCCTTTCAAGCTATTCTCAAATCTTTTATGTTTCCTCTGCTGCTTCAGTGCAGATTTGTATGGCTCAGAAGATTCGATTTCGTTTAGCAGTATGTTGTCGCCGTGCTGGAGGGGCTATCTATCATGCCTAACTTTCATTGTGCTGCCGACTCCCATGGCGCTCGGTGGGCGCACAACCCTTTATTCAAATAGAGGCTGGCAATAAGAGTGTTGGGGCTACCCTAAGAAGTGCGTTTTTTCAGCGTAGATGCGGAACTGGGAAATTTCGCGATTTTGGGCTTACAACCCCCATATTGACACACTAAAGAAAAACTAGGATCATATCAGCGCTAAGGATATAATTAAAATAATGTTTCTATTTTTTCAAATCCTCATTCAGAATTGATGAGAAATAGCGCTGAATCAATATATTGATGATTAGTATGCGATATGGTATTGCAATTAATCGGCTCTTTATTCAGCCACTTTACCCAGCTTAGCATTATTAGGAGTGATCATGAGTCAATTGCAGATAGCCATACTCGGCGAGTGCATGGTCGAACTGCAACAGCAGCCATCTGGTTTATTGAGCAGGAAATTCGGTGGTGATACATTAAATACAGCTGTTTACTTATCTAGGCTAACACGACACGCAGATGTGGCTATTAGCTATATCACGGGTCTTGGCGAAGATAATCTCAGTCAAGAGATGATCGATAGCTGGCAAAATGAGGGGATCGATACACAGTTTGTACAGCGTCTACCCAACAAATTGCCAGGGCTTTATTTAATTGAAACTGACAATAATGGTGAACGCCATTTTCGTTATTGGCGCAACGATGCTGCTGCTAAATTTTGTTTAGAACAAGCAAATTCTTCTAAAATTATTGATGCACTCGCCCAGTTTGATCTCATTTATCTTAGTGGAATATCTCTCGCAATTTTAACGCCAACAAGCCGAACGCACTTGTTTGAAGCACTCACCAAAGCAAAGGCTGCAGGAAAAACCATCGTCTTTGATAATAACTATCGCCCTGCCCTGTGGCAAAGTCCAACTCAAGCCCAGCAGCTTTACCAACAGATGTTGCAATTGACCGATCTAGCTTTGCTGACTTTTGATGATGAACTGGCGCTGTACGGCGAGCATACTATGGATGAATGTCTGGTCCGTACCCGTGCTTTCGGCGTGCAAACCGTGGTCATGAAAATGGGTGCAGAGCCTTGTCATATTTATGTAGAAGATGAGCAGTATATTGTACCTGCGACGTTTATCGAAAAAGAACGGATTGTCGATACAACCGCTGCTGGTGATTCATTTGGAGCAGGTTTTATGGCCGCCACTGTATTAGGTAAAGATCCAACAACAGCAGCAATGTGGGGACATCGTTTAGCCGGAACAGTGATTCAGTACAAAGGGGCAATCATTGATATTCAATGTATGCCTACGTTTGAATAAATAGATCGGCCTGACTGTGATTGAATCGTCATTCTGTGCTATCAATGCTCGAATTGCGATTCAATCGAACATTTAAACTAAATTTTTATCGTACAGTTTGTAGATCATAATTCGCGGGTCGTTCAAATATAAGCGATTCAAACCTCTACGATAATTATAGATAATAGCGGGCTATCACGGCCCTTAGTGAATATATTCAAACATATAATACATCAAAGAAGGTAGTTGATTATGCAAGTGACGCCAGTAAAACGTTATGTGAACGTTGCTATTTACGGTCCCTTAAAATCTGCTTCTGGTTATACCTATCCACCGCTTAACCAGACTAATTTTCAAGGTAGCTTCCATACACCTGCGCAGTTTAAACTGTACCAATATGGCGATATACCTGTTGCTATAAAGGATGGCCAAGAGCCGTTACCTATTGATGTTTATACCATAACAGGTGAAGAACTACAGCAATTCGACTCTTTGCTGCGTTATCCAACAGTATATGACCGGATCCAGTGCAATATTCCTAAATTTGGCAATACTTGGCTGTATGTCATGAGTGAAGGATATGCCGCTCTCGCGGGAGTATATCAGCATCCAATAAAGACAACTGTCTCTACTAATAAGGTGATTGGTGAACCCGCATAGCGGTTGACACTGCGGCATAATAAAACAGAGATTAGGAATGAAGTGACCCTTTATTCCTATTTTTTAAGATTGTGTATTTAGTTCATTAAAACCAATGTTTTTAATTTTAGCCGGCGGCCACACAAGAGTTCTCTGCTCTTACTAATTTTTATGGAACTGCTCGATTTTCCGTATTCTCATTACCGATTCACTTCAATAGCTTGAATGGATTTATCCACCGAGAAGTTGACTATTTTTGTGTAATCAGCGCCCTTCAAGATGTTGGCGATATAACCTTACTGTATCCTTATGGTCCTTGACTGCCGTCCATTCTTACATATAGTCATCGATAGATTGTTTCGAATATGAGCATAATGTTATGGTTATGCTCAGCCACAAAGCATAACCAAGCTATGGTTAACAAGGTTAAGTGATACATATGAATGCCAAACTCATTACCCGCGGCGGATATAATCAACTCAAAGAAGAACATGATTACTTATGGCAGAAAAAACGTCCTGAAATCACCAAAATTGTGAGTTGGGCAGCTAGCCTTGGAGATCGCTCCGAAAACGCCGACTACACACAAAACAAACGCTTACTGAGACAAATCGATCGACGCATACGGTATTTACGTAAGCGACTTTTTGATCTCACTATCGTGGATTATTCCCCCCAACAAGATGGTCACGTTTTTTTTGGTGCTTGGGTTGAAATTGAAAATGAACAAGGAGATATCAAACGCTTTCGCATTGTCGGTTCCGATGAAATTTATGAGCGAAAAGACTATATTTCAATTGATTCTCCAATGGCCAAAGCACTACTGAAAAAGCAGGTGGATGATGAAGTCGAAGTGAGCACCCCTGATGGCATAAAGCTCTGGTTTATTAATCTCATTCGTTACAGTCAGGTTGATGCTGAAACATCGATTAAGAACAACCATTAATATAGCTACGCTTCACGCGGTTTGTTAACTGAATGAGTAATTCATATCCAATTGTACCCACCCGTTCAGCAATCGGCTCAACAGGGTTAGTCGGCCCCCACAAAATCACTTCATCACCGATATGATCAGATGCATCAGGACCTAAATCAACAGTTAACATATCCATCGAAACGCGGCCAACCAAAGGAACAATGCGACCATTCACTTGAATGGGTGTCCCCGTAGGCATTGTTCGCGGATAACCATCACCATAACCCATTGCAACAACCCCTATCATCGTCTCACGAGAAGCATGCCAAAGTCCGCTGTAACCGACGGGTTCTCCGCACTGATGAGTGCGAATCGCAATTAATTTTGAGCGCAGTGTCATAACAGCTTTAAGCCCATTCTCCTCACCACAATGCCCCGCAAACGGCGTTACACCATATAAAGCAATTCCTGGTCGCGCTTTGTCAAAACAAATATCAGGACGAGTCAGTAACGCCGCGGAGTTAGCCAGCGAACGGGGGCCAACTAGCCCTTCCGTGACATGGTTAAAACGTTGTAACTGGCGGTCAGTTTGTATATTACCACTTTCATCAGCACAGCTAAGATGGCTCACAAACCCCACATATTGATCCATAACTGGAAGCTTACAGAGGTGTTGATGCCGACTGCGAACTTGTTCAAGGTGAAACCCTAAACGATGCATTCCGGTATCTACTTTTAACCACAGATTTATCCGATACTGCCCATCGAGTTGTTCCAACCAATGGATCTGCTGATCATTTTGCACAACAGGTTGAAAGCCTAATCGAGCTGCTTCTTGAGTTTCTGTTTGATCAAAACACCCTTCCAGCAACACGATCGGTTGTGTTATACCATATTCACGGAGTTGGCAAGCCTCATCAAAACGCGCTACAGCAAAGCTATCCACAAATGAGCTTAATGCGTGAGCAACATGACTACCGCCATGTCCATACGCATTCCCTTTCACGACTGCAATCATCTTACTATGAGGCTGGTGCATCGAGAGCACCTTAATGTTATGTTTTAACGCCGCCAGATCGATAACGGCCTCAGCTGTGATCATTTAAACTCCGTACACACTCATGTGCAATGAATAGATATTTTCTGCTATTTAATAGTTATTGTATAGCAGAATACGCTGGTAATTTATTACGCAATTCACAAGCCAATCTTCCACCATCAAACCAGCTTTCTACATCAATAGGTAAATAATCTGATATTTTCATTAAAATTAGATTATTTATCCAATTATTTTTTTAAAAATTGTATCCCTTATCAGTATATTTCATATGATTTAAATGAAATGTTTACTCAAAAAACAATAAACTGATCACAAAAAGAACAGATTGCACCAAAATAAAACCCATTTATCTGACTATTGCACTAGATTAGTGCTATAAATTTGTCAGAGTCATGTTACAAAGAATATATATGTTTAAATACTGACTATAAATTCATAAAATTAATTTAGATTATTAATCTGATTATTTTATATTTTTAAGAATATTTAACTATTTTTTTAGTGTTGTTCCGCTGCTTCAATAACTGTTTAGCATTATCATCGATAAGTTGTATATATCAATTTAACTCCGCCAATATCTTCAGCGTAAAGTTGTCATGCTACTTGCTTAGGATTTAACGGTATTCGGGTTGAGTAGAACAATGGATGATCGTAGTAATGGTGAAACAAGATACTGTCAATGCATTGTTTAATAAAAATAATTACACAACGAAGTAACCGATATCGTTCATTAACAGAAATGTTTTCTTGCAAAATAACACCGTTTTAATTGAGGAACTTAGTATGGAAATTCAAACCCCCTATTTGCTGTTTTTAGGCGACGCCCCGGATGCATTGGCAGCTAAAGTTGCGATGGGGATTAAACAATGGCACCCCGAATATTGCGTTGGGCAATATCGTATGGATACTTGCCAAGCTGACTGTCAACTTCCTGATTTAGATATCGCCGCGGCTAAAGCAGCTGGCGCCAAAACATTGGTAATTGGCGTAGCCAATCGCGGTGGCATTATTTCTCCAGCTTGGATCGATGTTCTCAAACAAGCCCTGCATGCTGGGCTCGATCTTGCTGCAGGTTTACATAACCGACTGAACGCTATCGATGAGTTGGTTGATTTAGCAAAATCATTAGGCCGTCAGATGTTTGATGTGCGATTTCCTACACAAACATTCAGTGTTGCTTCAGGCAAACGGCGAAAAGGCAAGCGCGTATTGCCAGTCGGTACCGATTGCTCGGTCGGTAAAATGTATACGGCACTCGCAATTACTGAGGTACTCCATCAGCGAGGCCTAAAAGCGACATTTCGCGCAACCGGCCAAACAGGAATATTAGTGAGTGGAGCGGGTGTATCTGTTGATTCTGTCGTTTCTGATTTTATCTCTGGCGCAGTGGAAGAACTAGCCCCTGCTAATGACGCTGATCATTGGGATGTTATAGAAGGGCAAGGATCTCTTTTTCATCCATCGTTTGCGGGTGTGACCACAGGCTTGATTCATGGCGCCCAAGCGGATGCATTAGTGCTTTGTCATGAACCTACTCGTACCCACATGCGCGGTACGCCTGAGTTTGCATTACCTGATTTAAAAACATGTATGGCGTTGAACCTAACCATGGCTCATTTAACCAATCCCGCAGCCAAATTTGTGGGGATCTCTATCAATACGTCACAACTTGCAGAAAGTGATGCCTATACATTAATGGCAACTCTTGAAAAAGAACATAATTTGCCTGTCGTCGACCCATTTCGCCAAGGCGTCGAACGTATTGTTGACCAAATGCTAGCTTTATAGAGGCTAACTTATGCAACTACATATTACTCAACATAACTGGCCGATTGACGGGATATTCAGAATTTCTCGAGGCAGTCGCACCCAAGCACAAGTTATCCAAGTTGAATTAAGTGATGGTTCGTCAATTGGTCGAGGAGAATGTGTTCCCTATGCCCGTTATAACGAAACGCTAGCCAGCGTCTCAGCGACCATCGAAGGACTTCGTCCGCAGATAGTCAGAGGGCTATCGCGTGGACAACTAGCGCAATTGCTTCCCGCGGGGGCTGCTCGTAATGCGGTTGATTGCGCACTGTGGGATCTTGAATGTAAACAAGCTCATCAAACGATTTGGCAGCGACTTAGCATTACGCCGCATGCTTTGACAACCGCTTATACCTTATCGCTGGATACCCCAGAGCAAATGCAACAAAAAGCACAGGCGCATCATCATCGACCTTTATTTAAGTTAAAACTGGCAGGGGATGGTGATTTAGAACGCGTTAAGGCTGTACGACAGGCCGTTCCTAATGCGCAAATTATCATCGATGCAAATGAGGGATGGAATAGCGTACTTTACCAGCAGCTTGTTCCTGAATTGGTCAACCTCAATGTTGCGATGATAGAGCAACCCTTTCCAGCGGGTGATGATGCTCTGCTCCAAGATCTCCCCCACCCCATTGCACTTTGCGCCGATGAGTCATGCCATGATCGTCAGGATTTAGTCAAACTGAAAGGCTGCTATGAGATGATCAACATTAAAATAGATAAAACGGGTGGTCTGACTGAAGCGTTGGCGCTTAAACAAGCCGCCGAAGCCGAAGGATTTGCCATTATGGTGGGATGTATGGTCGGAACATCATTGGCAATGGCACCAGCATTTGTGGTCGCCCAAAATGCAAAAATAGTTGATCTCGATGGCCCACTATTGTTAGCCCAAGATCAACCTCATGGTTTTGAATACGATCAAGCCAGTCAGATGCAGGTTCCTTCCTCAAAATTATGGGGATAGTGGCATTTAATCTGGGACATTTTTGAAGGATATATCTATGTTAAACCGTATTGTCTATGTCAACGGTGACTATATTAATGAGCACGATGCCAAAGTTTCCATTTTTGACCGTGGTTTTCTTTTTGCTGATGCCGTGTATGAAGTCACTGCGGTGGTCAATGGACATCTGATTGAAAACGAAGGTCATATGAATCGCTTAGCTCGTTCCTGTAATGAGCTGGAGCTGACGTTACCAGTCACTATCGAAGAACTTACCCACATTCAACAGGAATTGATTCGCCTTAACCAACTTGACGAGGGGGGGATCTATTTACAGCTATCGCGAGGCACTGCGGGTGATCGTGATTTTGCTTACCCACAAAATATTCAGCCAACTTTGGTCCTATTCACTCAAGCGCGATCATTGCTTGATAGCCCTAAAGCGAAGAAGGGAATGAAAGTTGTCACCATTGAAGACATTCGCTGGCATCGACGTGATATCAAGACTGTACAGCTATTAGCACCCTGTATGGCCAAGCAGTTTGCATTAAGTCAGGGATATGATGATGCGTGGTTAACTGAGGGAGGGTATATTACGGAAGGAAGCTCCAATAATGCCTATATAGTCACTGAACACAATACCGTGGTGACTCGTCCATTAAGCCGTGACATTCTCCATGGCATTACCCGACAAGCACTATTAGATCTTGGTGCCAAACATGCCATCAAGATTGAAGAAAGGTTATTTACCCCTGAAGAAGCGATGCATGCTAAAGAAGCGTTCATCAGTTCGGCAACGACATTTGTCTATCCAGTTGTTGAAATTAACGATCAACCGATCGGCGATGGAAAACCAGGACCGATCGCTAAACAGTTGCGTGATATTTATATTGACTTAGTTAAGCGCCAATCCGCATCATAGCAATACGTTGTATTTCATTAGACGATGCTCATTTTAAGCTAGAGCATCGTCGTTACATAGAGTTTGAACATGTCTGTATTATCTCCCGCCAGCATTTTTACTTCATTACAACAACACGGACCTTTCGCTGTACAAAAATCAGCTCGTCCATCGCCCCCTTTTTCAAAAGAAACTCGTCAATGGATACAAAACCTACGCCGAGATAGTAGCCATGTATCAAAATATCGGGCTCTACGTAGTCAGCTTTTTGAGTTTTTAGGGATTGAGGATTTTTCTCAGATAAATGAGCTCATTCATACGCCCACATTGCGTCAAGAACGCAGTAACCGTTCGTTTCAGCTTATCAGTAACATGTTTGGCATCAATGGAACCCCAAAGGAAATTCGTGATCGAGTCTATGAATATGCCCGCACTGCTGATAATGTAATTCATTCGCTCAAAGACAAAATATTATCACCTTATGCATCATTCATTGAGACCACCAATGAGATTGAAATGGCCAATGATCCCATTGAGCTTATTCTGATTATGTTTGATGATCGATACCATAAAAAGGCCCGTTTTGAAGCCCGCCGTAAGATTACTTTGATGACGCTTGCAGGGAGTATTGATCAACGTGAACGAGAAACTGAAATTGCCACTAAATTTGCCAACTTTCTTGCATTTTTAAACAGCTATGTTTGGAGTTCAGAACTTAAAATTGGCGAGCTTGATCCGGTTTATCTGCATTCTACACACGCCAATAGTGATTTTCATTGCACTCATGTGGACGTGTTGAATCCAACCCAGGCAGAGCAGGTTAAACTGGTGCAAGGAGAAAAACTCACTGTATTAAAAAGGCGACGCTTTAGTAGCGGTCAAAAGCAAGTTCCGATCTATGTGTCTATTCGCAAAAAACCACCCGAAGCAAAAGTACTTAAATTGCTACGCAAAAATGCCAAGAATCCCGCGATTGCTGTTGATGATGAACTTGGGCTAATGGCTGTGTTAGATAACATCAGCGACATCAAGTTATTTCAACACCACCTAACTCGCAGTGCTGCTCGCGCAAACTCATTGATGGTCCTTGAGGACATTTCCGATACATTAACCGAAAGTAGTCTTTATCGAGGCCGTGCAGTTGGTTCGAGTCAGCAAACTCCAATGTTGAAATTTTTTGCACGCTTAGGAGGGATGCGGGTTGAGTTCATTATCCATACTAATCAAACATGGCTCAATTATATGTATCAGCAAGATGTTGCTCATAATGAGTATGAGGTGAAGCGAGTATTTGACTCAGGGGTGGTAGAGTTGTTGTTTCCACATGATATTTTTCACCTTGATCACCAACAAACCCGCGGTGAAATGATTCGTTTTTTTCGTCGTCAAATAGAAAGTTGATTGTCTTTGACGATGGATTACGAACGCTTTTCTCATATTTAAATAGGTTGTAAGTATGTCATTGCAATCAGTTGAATTACAAATGCTATCACGGCAGGCAATGTTGCACTGCCATGATCACCACCAGATTGTTATCGGTCTTGATGGGTATATTGAATTCACTATTGATGGGATTAGTAATCAAGTGGCACGAGGACAAGGCGTGATGGTCACGGCAGGCAGTGCACATACGTTTCGAGGCACTGCTAAGAATCGAATTTTAGTTCTCAACCTTCCTCAGCAAAATCAGTTTTTTTCAGAAGATATTCATCAGCGAGTACTTCCCCTGTTAAGTAAACCTGGCTATTTTCAACTCGATCAACAGTTACAGACATTAGTCACCCATCTTGCTAATGAAATCGGCAATAATCCAAACGATCATATGCTCAAAAGAGCTTGTGGCGATACCTTGTTATGTCTGTTAGAACGCCATTTTTTACCGGTGTATCAAGTGAGCAGCACCGTTACCCGCGGGTTTAATTTATTATTACTCGACCAATATATTATGAGCTGTCTGGAAAATAACATCAGTGTTGCCGATTTAGCCAGCCGTGTCTTTTTGGGAGAAAGTCAGTTTTATGCCCGCTTTAAGCTGCAAACGGGACAAACCCCACAACGTTATGTAACGGCCAAGCGTATAGAACAGGCACAAATATTACTTAAACACACCTCAAACAGCGTTGAGATCGTTGCTCAAAAATGTGGTTTTGCAAGTCAAAGTAGTTTCAACCATGTTTTTCGACGATTAACCGGTTATTCCCCGGCTCGTTATCGAAATGCAAATATAGATGACTAATACGTTACACAAAATCGTCATATTCCGACTTTTACACAAAAAAACCGGAGTTTGGTTCAATACATTATTTAGAAATACGCCGTAAAATCGCAACAAGAATATAACAAAAAATAATCGCTTTAAGCATGTCACGATAAAAGGAATAGTCATGTTAAACGCAACAACGGCCATGGATCAAAGCTACTTAAGCCAAACACCTGATCAATTATGGAAGAATTTAGCAAAACTGAGTGAAATTGATGAAAGCGAGTGGCTAAATGAGCTGCTCTCTCTCGCAGAGCATCATTATGATGCTGAAGCCACACAAACTTTTGCCAAAGAGCTTGTTGGGCATATCAAAAGCAATAAAAAGTCGATGAGTATGCTTGATGCGTTGTTGCTAGAATACAGTTTAAGTACTCATGAGGGGGTGCTGCTTATGAGCTTGAGTGAGGCTCTTATACGCATTCCCGATCAATATACTGCGCAAGCGCTCATTGAGGACAAATTGGCGCTTGGAAACTGGATGGCTCACCGTGGTAAATCTAATTCAGTATTAGTTAATACCGCCACCTGGAGCTTGTTGTTAACCGGCCAATTGTTAAACCTGTCTCCAGCACAATCAGATTCGGGTATTCGCAATATGCTTCACCGTTTTAGTGCCCCTACGATTCGAACCATGATTCGCCGCGCGATGAAAATTATTGGTTATCAGTTTGTTCTCGGTGAAGATATTCATGATGCGTTAAAAAACGGTGGAAGCTATCGTAAACGAGGTTATACCTATACATTTGATATGCTTGGAGAAGCTGCCCTCACTCAAGCTGACGCGCAAGCTTACAAGGCCGATTATTTACGCAGTATTGAAACAGTTGGTACAACGCTGGCGTTGCCAAATAGTCCCAAACCGAGTATTTCGATCAAACTGTCAGCACTGCACCCTCGCTACGACAGCTTGCTCGAACAACGAGTGCTCGATGAACTGGTGACAACCGTTTTAGATCTTGTCCGAGAGGCGCGTGCTCGTGATGTCGCCATTACCATTGACGCCGAAGAAGCGGATCGTCTTGAGATTTCTCTAAAAGTGTTTGCCAAAGTTTATCGCCATGAGATATGCCGTGGCTGGGGAAAAATGGGGCTGGTCGTACAGGCCTACTCCAAACGCGCATTAGCCGTGCTGTCATGGCTCGCATCACTGGCGCATGAGGTCGGTGATGAAATTCCCACTCGGCTGGTAAAAGGTGCTTATTGGGATTCGGAAATTAAGCTCTATCAACAACGCGGTTTGAAAAACTATCCTGTTTTCACACGAAAAGAAGGGACTGATGTTAGCTATTTAGCGTGTGCACGAATGATGCTCAGCGAAGCCACTATAGGGCTAATCGCGCCACAGTTCGCCAGCCATAATGCTCAAACCATTTCAGCCATTATGAAAATGCCTGCGGCACATCCATTTGAGTTTCAGCGACTTCATGGAATGGGTGATGTTTTATATGACCGTGTTATCCACGACCATCACATTTCGGTACGTATTTATGCGCCAGTGGGTAAGCATGCCGACCTACTCCCTTATTTAGTCCGCCGATTGTTAGAAAATGGGGCCAACAATTCATTCGTACACCGTTTAGTTGATCCTAAATGCAGTATTGGTGAAATTATCGAAGATCCTATTCATAAATTACGCATCCAAAATCAGTTACATAACCCACGGATCCCCCTTCCATCAAAAATTTATGGTGATCGTCGCCCTAATTCTCAAGGTTTCAACTTACATTCCGGCCATCAACTACAAGCATTTTTAAGCGAGCGAGATAAGTTTGCCAAGCACCAATGGCGCGCAGGCTCGTTAGTTGAAGGCCAATTGCTATTCGATCAACACACGGCTAAAACTATTCATTCGCCCTTTGATCGTGCCAATGAAGTCGGTTTAGTGAGCCAAACAACGCCCTTACAATTGCAACAAGCTTTTGCAGCCGCAGAGCAAGCCTATCCAAGTTGGGATAAACTAAACATTAAGGAACGAGCCAATTGCTTGCGCAAGACCGCAGAATTAATGGAGCAGAACTTTGCCGAGTTTATTGCGCTTTGTCAGTTTGAAGCAGGAAAAACGATTCAAGACTCGATTGATGAAATTCGTGAAGCGGTCGATTTTTGTTATTACTATGCAAATCAAGCCGAAGTGCGCTTAGGTGAAGTGCGTAGTTTTGAAGATTATGCCGGGCAATCGTGTTCCAGTGCATACCAAGGGCGTGGCATATTCGCCTGTATTAGCCCGTGGAACTTTCCTATGGCGATCTTCACCGGCCAAATTGTTGCAGCACTAGTCACCGGCAATGCAGTTATTGCCAAAGCAGCACCACAAACCTCTCTCATTGCAACTCGGACCATTGAATTGATGCATCAAGCAGGTGTGCCGGTGGCGATTGTACAGTTGGTGACAGGTGGTGCTGATATTGGGCAACAGCTGACTAGTGATCCACGTATTGCCGGCGTTGCTTTTACCGGTTCGACCGCAACAGCACAGGCTATTCATCGCAGTTTAGCTGAACGCGAACAGTTACCCGTTCCATTAATTGCTGAAACGGGGGGACAAAATGCGATGATTGTCGATAGTAGTGCATTACCAGAGCAGGTGATCAAAGATGTTCTTCGTTCCGCATTTGCATCTGCAGGTCAACGCTGCAGCGCATTGCGAGTATTGTGCATTCAAGAGGATGTGGCGGACATCATCATTAAACAGCTTGCCGGTGCCATGAAAGAGTTAAACATTGGCAATCCACTTGATGTTACAACTGATATTGGCCCAGTTATCGATGAAGTCGCAGTTAATAAATTACAAACGTATCAGCAACAGCTGAGATCACATGGAAAAGTCATTTTTGAATGTCCTCTTAGCCAAAGTCGAGGTTTATTTGTCGCGCCAAGCGCTTACGAAATTGAGTCATTCAGCGAGCTAAAAGATGAACAATTTGGTCCGATATTACACGTTATTCGCTATCCAGCTAAAGGCTTAGAGACATTGATCACACAAATTAATCAGCTCGGGTTTGGCTTAACATTGGGGATCCATAGCCGTATCGAACATCGATTCTGTCATATTGCTCGCCAAGCACAAGTCGGTAATTGTTATATCAATCGCGATCAAGTTGGGGCGAGCGTTGGGTCTCAACCCTTCGGTGGACGAGGTTTATCAGGTACCGGTCCTAAAGCAGGTGGACCACATTACTTATATCGATTTAGCCAACGCATCACTGTTCCAGTCACTACTCAGGGAGAACAATAATGGACGCTATAAAAACATTTATCGTTGACAGTAAATCCAGCACCAACCCTGAGTTATCAAGCCAGGTTTCAACGCGAATTAGTCAGTTGCGCCAATGGGCACAGTCACTACGAGAAGCTCAACCCAGCGACGATGAGCAGTGGCAACAAGTCATTAAGATGATCGACTATCAATGCCTCTGTGCCAAAAGTTTTTTGCAAGGGATCTATCAATTGCCTGGCGTAACTGGCGAAAGCAATGAACTTTGGCTGGAACCGAGAGGGTTAACAGGTATTATTATTGATGAAAACATGCCAGCGGCAGCGATTAGTGCCGCGCTAAGCGCCGCTTTAATTTGTCATAATCCAGTCAAGTTAGCCGTACATCCACAGCTCAAAATATACGTTAAAGGGATGCTAAACCAATTATTAGGACGCTTTTGTGCTAAAGATGCCGCGATGCTGATTGATTGGCGGCAATGGCCCGAACTGTTGCAAGACCCTTCACTCAAAGTAGTCTGTATGGCCGCTACCAAAGATAACTTAATTCGTGCCAACCGGTTACTGGCTATACGCGAAGGGTCATTGGTGATGTTCCTGAGTGAGACCGACCCTTATTTACCTAGCTTTTCCAGCGAAACATTCTGTATTGGTCTATGCACGGAAAAAGTCTGTACCATTAACACTACCGCTATTGGTGGCAACGCCAGTTTGCTTGAATTAGCTGCCACTGCAATACCTATGAATTAGAGCGTGCGACATGAGCCGCTGCATCAGCTTGTAGTTGTAAGCTGAAGTGGTGGCTCGATATACGAAATCCTTCCTGCAAGTAAAACTTGTGGACGAAAAAGTCTTGTACTCCGCTGTTCACATGGATCTCTTTACAGCCCAGTTGTAATCCATAATGACGCAACCAAGCGATTAACTGTTCGGCCATTCCGGTATAACGCCATGGTGGTGCAATCACAAAATCTTCGATGAGTAAATTTCGCCCCCACGCAAACGTCAACCCTTCGACAAACCCAGCTACGCCAACAAGTTCATCTTCTTTAAAAACACCAATTAATTTGTATTGACGGCTCAACTGCTGCATTTCTAGTTGACTCGTTAATCCCTCTATTGAATAACTGGGATGGAGTAATAACAATAGCTTAGCTGCGTCATCTAAATAGCGTGCGTCAATCCAATCGACTCGCATAAAATATCCTTTTGATTTACTTCCTCGACCACGTTACAAGCTTGAAGCATTTTTTAATCGATTAAAAAGAACTCACAAAGCTTGAAAAAATATTTCTCTAAATATTTTAGCATCATCAGACAAAACCACTAAATTGGCCTTAACGATGACAATGACACGCGCTACGCGTGAATTTAAATCTTATATGTTAAACAACGAGAGATCATAATCCGATTCAAAAATTGTGAATAGTCACAAATAAATAGTTCTCTTAATCGAGTAGGAGCGCTAAATTTTTTAAGACAATTATTTTGAAATAGTTAGATCCCTCTTCGCAGATTGCTCAGACGTAATTCATTCCGTTCAATGAGGGAGTATTTCGTTTCATTGCAACGAGTTAAACACAACGAAGACAAGGTCGAAAGCTGGGGATGCTCACAAGCCAAGCTCATCCCAACGCTGTGTTGATTAGCATGCCCTAAGAGCGCATCGCTATCGCTCTAATCGAGTCGAAAAAGTCGTTTTCAATTGAGATGATCTGAAACGCGACAATCTGTATTCATTCCAGTACTCTCTAGCGCTATCTCAATGTGAACGTTTGATGTTATCGGACTAAATTCAGAGCCCGTCTTTATCATCAGGAACCATGTGACGACATAAGCCAAATTAAACAATTAATAACTTACATCTAATGATGTACATAGAAGAAAGACCTAGCAAGGCCATATTTAGATTAAAGATGGCGGTGAGAGAGGGATTCGAACCCTCGATAGGGCTATAAACCCTATACTCCCTTAGCAGGGGAGCGCCTTCAGCCGCTCGGCCATCTCACCATAATTTTTTAAGTGGCGGTGACGGAGAGATTCGAACTCTCGATACGTTGCCGTATACACACTTTCCAGGCGTGCTCCTTCAGCCACTCGGACACGTCACCACTAATGCCTTAAAGGGCGAGGCGTATGGTATGGAATCATGCTTTACCTTTCAACCCTTTTTTTACTTCTATGAGCTGATTGGCGACTAATCCACCAAATCAACTCGTTATACGCTCTATTAGCCTAATTGGTAACCAAGTTCTTGGCGTAAATACGCCGCAGCACCTTGTAGACCCGGTTGCTCAGCGGTAATCAAATAAACAGGGATCTGGCTGCAATAGCGACTAAAACGCCCTTTTTCTTCAAATCGATTGCGAAAATCACTTGCTAAGAAATAATCCACAAAATTGCCAACAACCCCACCCGCGATATAAACCCCGCCAAAAGCACCAAGCATTAAAGCTAAGTTACCGCCGAAACTTCCCATCATTTGGCAAAACATTGACAACGCCTGACGACAGATAGAGTCCTCACCGCTAAGCCCTTTTGCAGAAACGTCTGCGGGTTGATATTGCTGCGCTGGTTTTTGATGGATATGGCATAGCGCTTCATAAATATTCACCAGTCCGGGACCTGACAAAATCCGCTCATTGGATACTCGACCAAATCGCCCCTTTAGAAAAGAAAGCAATTCCACTTCGAGTTCAGAGATTGGTGCAAAATCAGCATGCCCACCTTCACAGGCAATCGGAATATAACGGCCTTCTTGCTGAATAAGATGTGCAACCCCTAATCCGGTTCCAGGCCCATAAATCGTGATGGGTGCCAATGGATCAACATCGCTCCCCCCAATTTGGATTTTTTGTGCCTCAGTCAAGGTCGGTAAACTCATCGAATTTGCGGTAAAATCATTGATTACCCAAAAATTATTCAGTTCCAAATTACGCTGAGTTTCACTGCGTGAAAATGCCCAGCTGTGATTAGTCATACTAATCCAGTCATTGCTGGTTGGGCAGGCAATCGCAAAACAAGCTTCTTGCGGAGCTTCATTAATATCATCAAGATAAGTACGAACAGCATCTTCTATACTAGGAAATTCGCTGCATCGATACTTTTGAATGTATTGTATCGCGCCAGTTTGATGTTCCACCAATGCCAATCGAATATTGGTACCTCCAACATCGGCGATAAGGCCAGTTTTAGTCATTGTTAAACCCTCCATCAATTCTTAATCTGCTAATTTTAGACATTACACTCATTGAGATAAAGCTCAAACAACTATATCTATGTTAAGAACTTTCGTTATAAAATTACGGAAAAATAAAACAAAATAGAGAAATTTAGATTTAAGTCATACTAAATTCCCTTTAAAACATCTACTATAAGGATGTTTGATGGTGTTTTTATCTCCCATATCGTAGATAGTCAGCACTACCGAGCTATATGAAAAGATCTTACAGTCAGAAGTAGGATGATGGAAACTAGTTATCATCATAACACCCCGCTCGTCATGATGACTCATGGTATTCAATGCTCACTATTTGCTCTGGATATTTTACTTAAAACGACAACAACATTTAGACAGAATTTTATGAACACGCTCGAAAAGATCACCAAAAATATTGATTCATTTAGCAAATCCGAACGAAAAGTTGCCGAGGTCATCATTGCCTCGCCACAAACAGCAATTCATTCGAGCATTGCCACATTGGCAAAAATGGCAGATGTCAGTGAGCCAACTGTTAATCGGTTTTGTCGCAGACTAGATACTAAGGGATTCCCTGATTTTAAACTTCACCTGGCTCAAAGTTTGGCCAATGGTACACCCTATGTGAACCGCCATGTTGATGAAGATGATGGTCCAGAGGCCTATACGGCCAAAATTTTTGAATCGTCTATTGCCTGCTTGGAAGCTGCCAAAAACAGTTTGGATGCAAACATCATTAACCGTGCCGTCGATTTACTTACGCAAGCTAAGCGGATTACTTTTTGCGGCCTTGGAGCATCGGCAGCGGTTGCCCAAGATGCACTCAATAAATTTTTTCGCTTTAATGTTCCTGTCTCTTGCTCGAACGATGTAGTGATGATGCGCATGAGCTGTATTTTAAGTACAGAAGATGATGTCGTAGTGCTGATTTCACATACTGGACGCACAAAAGAGCTTGTTGATATTGCCAAACTGGCCCGTGAAAACGGTGCGACAGTGATCGCAATTACATCAAAACACTCACCGTTGGCCGAATGTTGTCATTTGTTAGTCGCAATGGATGTGCCTGAAGATACTGATGTCTATATGCCAATGGCATCTCGCTTAGCTCAAATGACGTTAATTGATGTGCTCGCGACAGGATTCACATTACGCCGAGGTGATCGTTTTCGCGAAAATTTAAAAAAAGTGAAAAAAACATTACGCGACTCACGAATTGAACAGTCATAATTGTAATGTTCATCTCGTGAATCAACGATTATATTGGATGTTTTTTACACACTCGGAACATGTGCCAATTGATTGACACATGTTTTAACTAATTCACCTTATAATGCTCAATTTTGCTATATAGCTGATCCGCATGTTCGGCTAAGTGCAATAAGAAATCTTGTGATTCCCTCGCATCTTGAGCCAGTTCATCGGTCAAATCTTTAATTTGCGTACTATTTTCGGTGACCTCATGTGTGACTTGAGACTGCTCTTCAGCTGCGGTGGCAATTTGTGCATTCATCTCACTAATTGAGTGAACCGCTGTCTCAATTTGTGCAAACGAATAGATAACCTGCCCAACCTCGCCAACAGTTTGCTGTGAACTCTGATAGCTCTTCTGCATAATCGCTACAGCACGATCGGTCAAAGTCAGTAATGTGGTAATCGTATCGCGTATCTGTTCGGTCGAATGGTGGGTACGCTGTGATAAATTTCGAACTTCATCAGCAACGACAGCAAAACCGCGCCCTTGTTCACCAGCTCTTGCCGCTTCGATCGCAGCATTTAATGCAAGTAAGTTGGTTTGTTCAGCAATCGTTTGAATAGCTGTTAAAATATCACTAATACTTTGGGTATGGCTGTGTAGTTCACTAATCACTTGCGATGTTTGTTCAACAGACTCGGCCAATTGCTCAATTGACTGGCGATTGCTTTCAACCAAATGACTACCTTGCTGGGCAGTCTCCGATGTCTCATTAACCACCTCTAGCGTATGTTGAGAATTAGCGGCAATTTCGGCTGTTGCCGACGCCATCTCTTCAATCGCGGTTGCCACCGAGGTGATGCCACTTTGTTGATCATTAATTCGCAGAGCTGTTTGGTCGGCTTGCTCCTTAGCTGAAATTGAATCTTCTCGCAGCGTTTCAATTTGCATATGAAGTTCACTGATAAGTATCTGCATAGATCCAATAAAACGATTAAAGTTATCTGCTAAAGTACCTACTTCATCATGATTCTTAACCGGAATACGCTGAGTCAAGTCACCATTTCCCTTGGTAATCTTAGCCAGAGCATACGATACAGAAGAGAGTGCTTTAAACAAATGGAAACTATAAATGTTAAATAACAGAATACAGGCGATAACGATCAACATCATCACACCAAATTGGGCCCAAAGCGAAGAATACAAAGAACTTAAAATAGAATGCTGATTAATCGCAATCACCGTATAGAGTTGACTGGATGCGATAGGTGTGACAAATAGATAGCTGGGCTGCCCTGCGATGGAGAGTGTTACCATTTTTTTCTGCGAGGCTAGCTCATGTAATTTGTTAGCGGTTAACTGCTTAGCTAATTGACTAAGAGGATGATTCAAGCGCTGAGTATCATGGTAAGCAAAGATGTTGCCCTGCTGATTGGCAATGACCATGAACCCTTGGCCCGGCAGATCGGTGCTTTTTAATAAACGAATAATTTTGCTTATGCTCATATCCGCACCAAATGCGACTTGTTGCCCATTGACCTGTTTGGTTAATCCAAATGACACCACATTTGCACCTGTAGCTGAAGCAACACTTGGATTGTCCATAAACAGTTGTCCAGGCTGAGCGTTGGCGCCTTTGTACCAACCCCAAGCACGTGGGTCATGGTTATCACTAGCTAGTGTCACTTGCCCTGCATTGTGCTGTGACCCATCTGCATAAGCAATAAACACATTGTCAAAACCACCACTATCACGAGTTTGTTGAAGAGTCGCAATGAGATGATCAGCATCGATGTGAGAAGGAATCGCCATTAACGCTCGACTGCGGCTATCAATCCAGTCAACCATATAATGGTTGTAATTAGCAGAAAGCGACACTAATTGCTGATTGAGCATATACTCACGCTGTTTCAAGGCACTATGAAAGGACATCCCCATAAGTGCGATACTACCGACCAAGATCGCTACCGCTGCGGCAATTGAAAGCTTAACCCGTAATGATAAATGTTTCCCTAAGCTCATTATCTCTCCATGAACTGTTATTGATTGATTAATGAATTTAATGTGAACTTATTAGCAATGATTGGCAACGCCGGAAGGAACAAAAAAGGGATGAATAAATAATTAATATAGATATCGAATAAAATTCAAACAGTTTCGATGAGTTACGATTTTTGACTAGAGCACATGGGCTAAAAAAACGGGTATATCGTCATCAAACTAGCACATTGATCAATTTTAAATTACTTCAGATTTTTTACAGTGGTGGTGAACTTATTAAAATAGGAGCGGTCATATATTATGCCAAGCAATTAAACACAGTCCTTAACCCAGCACGTCGCAGTCGCTGGGTTTTTTTTATCTAAAAAATATTAGATCGACTTCACTTAATTAGCCACTTTCATGGGGATCGTTCTGAGTAACCGAATGAGATCCTGACGCGCCCGCACTGGATCAATCTTAATTTGGCCATCAGGCAAACGCGTTGCATAATTGTCTACAGCCCCTTGCCACAAAGGTACATATGCACCACGACGGTAAATTCGCAGTAAAATAGAGAGCGATTGACGTTGCGTTACCGGCTGTGAATTGGCCTGATATATTTTTTCCAATGAGTCGGTATTATGCTGCAAAGGGGGATGATACAAAGCGGCAGCAAACCAAAGCGTTGCATTATTGGACGAGTGAATGACAAAACCTCGGTAATTAAGTAGCGACGCCAGTTCCTGGGTCAACCAATGGTAGTTCTGCTTTAACGCACCTTTAAACTCAGCAGTCCCTTTTAACATGGCAGGTGAAAAACGCATTAAGCTTCCTACAATCAATGGATAACGTGTATCTCGGCTCACCATCAGCGTTTGTGGATGCCAATCAGAATTGGCCATTTTAGTTTTAGGGAGCAGGTGAACATCTTGAGCATTAGTAAGCACAGCTGTATCGTTTGATACACAACCACTGAGGGCTATCACGGCGAACACGCTTAACATCGCAATGTATAATTGAGTAAAAAGCGCCTTGATCATGAAATTAATCCATTTTGTAACGATTGAGGCACATTTTATAACGCGATCAATAAAATGCCACCACTATTCAATGATTCGGCACTATTCAAGAAACCTTTTGATAACAGCATCTGCCATCTCTATCGACATAAAAAAGGAGCTTTAATGCCCCTTTTTGTAACATTATAACTTAGAGTGTTGTATTAAGACATTTCAGCGATCTTTACTTTCCAAAGTGCAGGGCCTTGCTGATGAACATTTTGTCCTAAGCTATCGACAGCAACGGTCACGGGCATATCTTTCACTTCAAATTCATAGATAGCTTCCATACCTAGATCTTCAAATGCTACGACTCGTGATTTTTTGATTGCTTTAGCCACCAAATAAGCCGCCCCCCCCACTGCCATTAAATAGACAGCCCGGTGTTGACGAATTGACTCAACGGTTTCAGGACCACGTTCAGCTTTACCAATCATCCCTAACAAACCTGTTTTATCAAGCATCATATCAGTAAACCCATCCATGCGGGTCGAAGTGGTCGGTCCTGCAGGTCCAACCGCTTCATCGCCCACCGCATCAACGGGGCCAACATAGTAGATAAATCGACCATTAAAATCGACACCATCCGGTAAAGGTTGATCAGCATCGAGCAACTCTTTAATGCGTTTATGTGCCGCATCGCGACCCGTTAATATTTTACCATTAAGCAGCAACGTATCACCGACTTGCCAAGACGCGATCTCTTCTTTGGTAATCTGATCTAAGTCCACTCGTTTAGTACTTTCACTATTACTCTGGGTAATGGCGGGCCACAGATCAAGATCAGGCGGGATAAATTGAGCCGGCCCGCTGCCATCAAGGGTAAAATCGATATGACGAGTTGCAGCGCAGTTAGGGATTAGAGCAACTGGTTTAGATGCTGCGTGAGTTGGGCATGACTTCACTTTAACATCGAGTACAGTGGTCAAACCACCTAGCCCCTGCGCACCAATACCTGATTTATTAGCACACTCATAAATATCTAAGCGAAGTTGCTCATCAGTGGTTGTCGCCCCACGCGCTTGTAACTCGTGAATATCACAATGCCCCATCAGCGCTTCTTTTGCCATAACCGCTGCCTTTTCAGCCGTTCCACCAATCCCAATGCCAAGTATTCCAGGCGGACACCAACCTGCGCCCATCGTGGGTAGTACTTTCTCAACCCATTTCACAATATCATCTGAAGGATTGAGCATAGCTAGTTTGGATTTATTCTCTGAACCACCTCCCTTCGCCGCAATGCTAACCGTAACTTTATCACCGCGAACTAATTCAGTGTGAACAACAGCAGGGGCATTATTACGCGTATTTGTGCGCGCACCCGCAGGATCTGCAACAATCGATTGGCGCAAAGGATTAGCCAAGTTTAGATAGGCTTTGGCGACACCTTCATCGATCATCTCTTGCAATGGCTGATCACAATCCCATTGAACCTGCATACCAACTTTGACAAATACAGTCACGATTCCTGTATCTTGGCAAATCGGGCGATGCCCTTCAGCTGACATACGAGAGTTAATGAGTATCTGAGCAATGGCATCTTTGGCCGCAGGATTTTGCTCTTTTTCATAAGCTTTGCTCATAGCTTGTACAAAATCAGTGGGGTGATAATAAGATATAAACTGTAAAGCATCGGCAATACTGTCGATCACATCCTGTTTGCGGATGAGTGTCATGACAACATCTCCTTAAAATCAGCGATATTTAATGTGGATGGCACAGCGCCTGCAGCTGCGTAGTTAGTCATTTAATGGATGACAATTTATCTGTATCATTCTATTAACATTTAAGAAAGTCAAAAAATAATCTGTATAGACAGCAATTTGAAACCACAGATGACAGACCTAAACCATGATTTATGCTACGCTTAGTCGCCAACTGCGGCTAGTGGTAAGCAACATAGTTATGACCTTGAGCATAAAACAATGATCCTTTATCAACAAATAGATTACGACCCCGCTAATTTTATGTGCGATTTTGGCGAACATGCCTGGTGTCAAATACTGCAATCAGCACCAGCAAGCGATGGCCGTTATGATATTTATGTCGCCGATCCCATTGCTACATTACAAACTTTTGGGGCCCATACGCATATTCAAACGCAGCAGCATACCGATACGAGCGAGACGGATCCGTTTGAACTTTGTCATCGTTTCCGACATCAACTGCTTGGCGCCTCAGTAGAGTGCGAATTGCCATTTTGCGGTGGCGTGGTAGGGTTATTTGGCTATGATCTAGGCCGCCGAGTTGAATCGATTAAAGAGCGTTCAAAAGCGCAGTTACGAACGCCAGATATGGCAGTTGGTATTTATGACTGGGCGCTCATCGTTGATCATGAACAGCGCAAACGCTGGCTCGTGGTCAATCACAGTGATGCTCATCTGTACTGGCAACAACGCCGCAACTGGTTGATGCAACACCGCCCGTCCCCTCTTGGCACTTTTAAGCTTGCTCGAAGTTGGCAAACTAATTTACCTTTTGATGCCTATCAAAATGCATTCGCTCGTATTCAAGACTACATCATCAGTGGTGACTGTTATCAGATTAACTTAACGCAGCAATTCAGTTGTCAGTTTCAAGGTGATATCCGAGTCGCCTACCAGCGGCTATTTTCAGCTAATCAGGCCCCCTATTGTGCCTATTCAAGGCTTGCCACCTCAACCGTGCTATCTTTGTCACCAGAACGTTTTATTGCACTTAATGGCCAGCACATTGAAACCAAACCTATTAAAGGCACTCGCCCCCGCAGTGACCAATCATTGCGTGATCAACAATTGGCTCAAGAGTTGCAAAATTCTGATAAAGATCGCGCTGAAAACGTCATGATTGTTGATTTATTACGCAATGATATTGGCCGCGTGAGCCAGCCTGGTAGTGTAGCGGTTCCTTCATTGTTCGCCATTGAAAGCTTCCAAGCGGTTCATCATCTAGTGAGCACCGTAACAGGAACGTTAAAAACTGGTTTAAGTGCAGAGGATCTACTGAGAGCTTGCTTTCCGGGTGGGTCTATTACCGGTGCACCTAAGATCCGCGCCATGGAAATAATTGAGACTTTAGAGCCTCATCGGCGCAATGCATACTGCGGTGCCATAGGCTATATCAGTCAAAATGGCCGTATGGATACTAACATCACTATTCGAACTCTTGTTGCAGAAGACAACCACCTCTATAGCTGGGCGGGTGGCGGGATCATCGCCGACTCGATAGTAGCTGATGAATATCAAGAATGTCTTGATAAACTTGCCCGTATTCTCCCAGTTCTAAAGCTTGAAGAAAATGACTCAGCATTGGCTTAATCGACTCATATTAACCGCTGATGTCAACCTATCGCCAATACCCGCAGAGCGAATCGCCTCTGCGGTGCTATTACCCATTTACCAAGATACCCATAATTGGCGGTTGATCATGATCCGCCGTAGTCAGCAAATGCGCCATCATCGAGGTCAATTTGCCTTTCCGGGAGGACGTAAAGATGACAATGATGCATCGTTACGAGACACCGCTTTGCGTGAAACCTTTGAGGAAATCCAGTTATCAGCCCAACACATCGACGTGATTGCGCAGCTCCCGAATCAAGATGCAGGTCAATCATTCACCATGACACCATTTGTTGGTATGGTGCATGATACTTCACAAATAAAAGCAAATCCTTATGAAGTCTCCGAAATATTTACTCTCCCTCTAGAACCTTTGTTACAAACAAGGCATTATTCGCATCTAGCTATTTATCGGCGAGGCACCTTGCAAACGATCCATTTTATTGAGATTGAAAACCGCGTTATATGGGGTGCAACGGCCGCGGTATTATATCGCCTCGCTCAAACAAATTGTGATCAATCCTGTTAAATACAGAGGATAATATCGTTATGATCAGCGTTTTTGATCTGTTCTCCATTGGTATCGGCCCATCGAGTTCTCACACAGTAGGTCCAATGCTGGCTGCTCGGCAATTTGCCGATTGGTTGATTAAGCATTCCTTGTTTAATGCACAAACCGAGTTGAGTATTGAGTTATTTGGTTCACTAGGGGCCACTGGGCGGGGCCATGGTACCGGTAAGGCCATTATTTTAGGACTACTGGGTGAACATCCTGAACAGGTTGATTGCGATCAGATCGAGCGCATGTTAGCTGATGTTGATACCAAACAGCTACTTTGCTTGGCTGGGCAACAAAACATTGCTTTCCCAAGACGTGGGGGGGTCACATTCCATCGGCGCAAAAGCCATCCAGGGCACAACAATGCGATGACGTTTCATGCGCGCTTTGTTGATGGAACAAGCATCGACAAAACTTACTACTCGCTCGGTGGGGGATTTATCGCAGATGCTGATGAGTCCTTTCCACCCGAGGCACTACAAGACCCTATCAATGAGCCTTTTGCATTCAAAAGTGGTCAAGCACTCCTACAACATTGTGAACAGCAAGGCTTGAGTATTGCTGCAGTCGTCATGGCAAATGAACAACAAGTTCATAGCACTGAAGCGATCGATGATTATTGTGAACGGCTATGGCAAGTCATGAATCATTGTATTGAGCGCGGGATGCAAAATGAAGGGATTTTGCCAGGCGGGCTTAAATTAAAACGCCGCGCCCCCATTCTTCATCAGCAATTGCAAGCGATCGACAAGCTTTCTGGTGATCCACTAAATGTACTGGATTGGGTTAACTTATTTGCTTTATCTGTCAGTGAAGAAAATGCTGCAGGTGGACGAGTAGTAACTGCGCCAACTAATGGTGCAGCAGGCATTATTCCCGCGACATTAGCGTACTTTAATCGATTTATCATGCCACTCACTCGTCAGCATTGCAGAAGTTACTTTTTAACTGCAACTGCAATTGGTAGCTTGTACAAACAAAATGCCTCTATCTCTGGGGCTGAAGTAGGTTGTCAAGGTGAAGTTGGCGTTGCAGCATCAATGGCCGCAGCTGGATTAGCTGCAATTTTAGGCGCAACACCTGAACAGGTTGAAAATGCGGCTGAAATCGCCATCGAACATAATTTGGGGCTCACTTGCGATCCGGTTGGTGGCTTAGTCCAAGTCCCCTGTATAGAACGCAATGCAATGGGCGCTATTAAAGCGTTGAATGCCTGCCGATTAGCACTGCGAGGAACAGGACTACATACAATCTCATTGGACAAAGCAATTCGCACCATGTGGCAGACAGGCAAGGATATGAAAACAAAATACAAAGAAACAGCTCGAGGTGGACTTGCCGTTAATATTATTGAATGCTAACGGCAACCTATAACAGCGAGCAGACAAGTTAATATACGGGCAATTCGAGATCACAAAACAGCGCTTCAAACTCCTCTAATGATTTGGTTTGAACCGCTTGGTCAACCAGATTACGCGTTAAATGGGGTGCGAATCGCTCGATAAAATCATACATATAGCTGCGTAAAAAAGTACCCTTCCTAAAGCAGATTTTGGTGGTACTCGCTTTAAATATGTGGCTTGCATCAATCGCGACGAGATCTTTATCTTGCTCTGGATCGATCGCCATACTGGCGAGTACCCCAATCCCAATCCCTACGCGTACATAGGTTTTGATCACATCGGCATCAGTGGCCGTAAAGACAATTTTAGGTTTCAAGCCAGCATCATTAAATGCCTGATCAAGCTCTGACTTACCGGTGAACCCAAAGATATAGGTCACCAACGAATAACGTGCAACATCTTCAATGGTCAGTAATTCACCGCGAAACTGTTTTTTGGCTAATGGGTGATCAGGCTTGACTAAAATACTGCGATTCCAGTGATAACAAGGAAGTGTAATCAAATCAGAGAAGATATACATCGCTTCTGTAGCAATGGCAAAATCTGCGGTTCCCTTAGCAACTGCCTCCGCAATCTGCGCAGGTGTTCCTTGGTGCATATTGAGTAACACATTTGGATAACGCTGAATAAATCCGCGAATAGCTTCGGGCAACGCATAGCGAGCTTGAGTATGAGTCGTGGATATATTTAGCGTTCCCTGATCGGGATGAGTATGCTGGCTAGCAACAGCTTTAATACTCTCAACTTTTGCTAAAATTTCAGAACTGATGCGAATTATTTCATGTCCAGCGGATGTCACTCGCGTCAAATGTTTACCACTACGTTCAAAAATTTGGATCCCGAGTTCATCTTCCAAGGTACGGATCTGTTTACTAATTCCTGGTTGAGATGTATACAAGCTCTCTGCGGTTGCGGAGACATTCAGGTCATGGTTCAGAACTTCTACGATGTATCGTAATTGCTGTAATTTCATCGGCTTTTATCAACTTGTCATTAAATGGTTTGCCACCATTATAAACGAGCAGCAGAATCTGCTAACTCAGGCTATTTTATAGTATCAACTTTACGCTCATAGCGGCACCCGTTAAGCTTGCCTGAGTTATTTTAATTTTTAAAGGCTCTGTTTATGCGTTGCTCTGATTCGTTAGATTTTTCCACGATAATGGCTACCACCATTCATGACGTCAAAAATACGCTGAATTTATTGAGTCAATCTATTGAAACGATTGCCAGCCGACAAATTGAGCGCCCCCTCCAAGAACAGGACGAACTCACCGAATTGTCCTATCAAACGGCTCGAATGAATGCTACATTAGTTCAATTGCTTACGTTGTACCAAGCTCAATCGGAGCAACAACGATTACCTATTCACAAAGAAAATATTTTCATCGTAGATCTGCTGGATGATGTCTATGCACATTATCAGTGGCTTGCTTTTCGCCGCCGAGTTACCATATCAATCGAAGTTGACCGAGATCTCACATGGATTTGTGATCAACAATTAATCACTTTCATTCTAAATGATGCACTGGTTAACGCCTTACGCTTCTGCCAAAAAAAGATTCAAATAACTGCGAGCGTAGTCGATACTCTATTAAGAGTCAGCATAAATGATGATGGCGAAGGGTTTTCTGATGAGATATTAGTGTTAGCATCACAACAACTTTCATCAACCCAGTGGAGACACAGAAAACATGGTCTCGGGTTATATTTTGCAAAGGTCGTCGCAAATGCGCACAATAATGGAGCTCATCATGGCTATGTCTCTCTATCAAATCAAGGAAATTTGTGTGGTGGTGAATTTGTATTACACCTTCCCTAACCTGAAGAAGGATCGTGGCAATCGGATATGATCTTTACTCTGGTACTCATTGCAATTGGTGTTTTGTTATTTCTGGTGATCGGCTACAACATTGTATTGCAATATAAACAAAAACAGCAGGCTGACCAACGAGCAGCGATTGCACGACAAAAAACGTTCATCAGCGAAAGTGAAGATTTGCTGTTAAATTCAGCACGTCTGCCCTACTCGACTGAGATCATGTTGATTCTACACAAACGCATTATGCACTCACTGCAACAGATAAAAAGAATTGACCCTGATGTGAAAGGGTTAACGGATAGGCTCGGTGCCAGTCAGAATCAAATTAGTCAACTGCAAGATCGTGGCTTTGAGAATAACCAACAGCTACGGATTCCTGACAACGATGCAGAAGCCGTGCAAATGCTTAAAGTCATTAAACGATTACGAGCAGTGATCCGCTCAGAGCATGCCCGAGGACGAATAGCAACATCCATCTTTGTTGCTGAAGACAGAAAGCTCGAACTAATGATACTCAAAGTTAACATTGAAAATACCATTAAGCGTGCCCTGGAATCACAGGCCATGCGCCAATGGGGTAGTTCAAGGCAACTGTTGAATAAAGCAATTAGCGTTTTAAACGGTCTCAGTGATCGAGACGAATATTTAGAGCAGCGGTTGGCGCAAATGCGCCAAATGAACGATGATATGAGTGAAAAACTAAAAAAAGTGCAAACTAAACAAAAAGAAGACAAAGAGAAAGAAATGAAAGAGCAAGATGAGCTCGATGTGATCTTTCAGCCGAAGAAAAAATGGTAACAACGCGCACATTCAGGGTGGCGTTATTCATTATCCAACGCTAAACAACCATTGTTGTAATTGGTTAGAGAACTGCTGGCTATCCCGGCTGGATAATGTCGCAGGGCCACCCATCATGATACCGCTTTCACGAAGCATTTCATGCACGTCACGACGCTCAACTTTAGAATCGATCGTCGCGCTATCGAAGACTTGCCCCCTAGGGCTCATCACTTTAGCATCCTTAGCCAGCGCTGCTTGAGCAAGTCTTAGATCTTGAGTGATCACAATGTCATCATTACAAACTCGCCGCACAATCTCATTGTCAGCTTCATCGAACCCTTGATTCACTTGCCACTGCATGACAAAAGCTGAGCGAGTCACAGCCACTGGTTGATTAGCAACAAATGTGGTTTTAATACATTGTTTGTTCGCCGCACGCACTAAGATATCTCGAATGACTCGCGGACAGGCATCCGCATCTACCCAAATTTGCAAAACTTACATCCTCTATCGTTAAAAATGGCATAAATGGTAACGAGATCCCGGCAATAAAGATAGCCACTATTCTCACAATGTATCTATATCAGATTGGCCACTTCATCGTGGTGATAAAAGTCAAAAGTAATGCGACCAACTTTCGTCATAGCAGAGCTTAAATATGTTGCAGGACGAAATCAAAGGCAGCTAAGAACATGACTCATCTACCTATACAAGCAAAGCACATGAACAATCTATTCTCAGCGATGAACCATCTAGATTAGCTTTTATCGTCATCAATCCAAGTGACTAAGGCAAAGGACCCATCTCCCTTTCACAAAGATTAAAACCTACTATATTTTGGGCGTATTACTGAAGCCATTATCGCTTCTTTCACCTAAGTCTATATATACGGCGCGAACTTGAATGGCCTTACCCACTATATCAACCATTCGTATTGGCTGATCTGAATTCAAAAAAAAGCTACCAGACAAGCTTAGATAATGCATTGACTATCACTTGGTTACTTTATTTTCGAACAACATACCCTCTCCATATTGCTCCAGTTATTCCGCCCCGCTTACTTTGCAACATACCATGGCAATAGTAATATCGCAGCTAATTCAGTGTAGTACCTAAACGTAGTCGCTATTGGCAAGGAGCCACTAAATCGCGATAACTTGCAAAGGCAAAGATGAAAAATGTAGTGCTACCTCAAATAGGCGCTCTTCACATTAATATTCAATAACAAATCATGGTAATAGATCTCAAAGCGATGGAATCATCTATTGATAGATGAGAAAATAATAGCTGTTGAATAGCACTCCAATTCATACAAGTGACACATCATGCGCGTATGGTAGCCTTATAAACAGATCAGTTTGCAATTTTTTGTATGGATATCAACACGCAACGCTTAGTTTTACGGCAACCTAGAATAGATGACTTGGCCGATTTGTTTCGTATTTATGGTGATCCCGCCACCAACGTCTATAACCCCTTAGGGCCCTTCGCTGACCTTGCCTATACACAAACAACTCTCGAAACATGGTTAACTCAGTGGCAACGTGAGTCATTCGGCATGTGGGCCATAAGCCATCAACATCAACCAAACCATATTCTCGGATTTGGCGGCTTATCTCACCGTCTATTTGCAGGTCAACATATTATCAATCTAGGTTATCGCTTTGCCGTTGAAGCTTGGGGAAATGGTTTCGCCACCGAAGCTGCACGAACAATGCTTATTGCTGGCTTTGAGCACTTTGAATTAAATATCATTTCAGCCACTGCACGAATCCATCACAAAGCCTCACAGCACGTATTGCAAAAAGTAGGGTTTCACTATTGCCAAACGATCTACGACTTACCTGATACCCCGCCTGCTTGTCTTTATCAATTAACATCGCTCGACTGGCAATATCAGACAAACCAGAAGCGAACACGTCTCGAGCCATTCGCGATAATGATTGAAAGTTAGCTATGCTTATTGATTATCCTAGTATTTTTCCTACAATGCTCCACACACTCGAATTGATTGAATGCACTCACGAATACGGATAAGGAACATCTTCACGTTGAACAAACCATTGTATTCAAACGAGAAACTCCGATAAAAATGAAATCTAGTGAGAAACTTAAGTATAATTTCACATCATTAACGGTGATATGATCGAGAAACGACCAAATGCTGAACAATACTCCAAGTATATTTCCAGAACAATCTCAATAAAATAAACAGTTAAATCACTATAAGATAATAAAACTTTGCTTGTCTAGTAGCGGGTTAGCCATTTACTTGAAAACATTTGTCAAAAAGAGATCCAAGAGAATCAATTAATAAATTGAGATGACCCTAACAGAGTCGATAGCGTTCATCGTTGGTTCACATAGTGAAAATTTAAATTCTAAGATCAAAGCATTTATGGATGAACGCTCTAACAATTGGTGCAGAAATAACTTCGAATGAATTTAGATGACAGACTTTATTTTATAACTATTAAATATTCATAGATGTTATGTTTTTTATAAATGAATACCCAGGATCTAAAATAGATGGGCCGAATAACTTTCACTTCTGCTCAGTTTCTATTCTATCTTTTTAAGCATTGATAAAAATTTCTAGTACGCGTATGGCGACTTGCCTAAATTTTAAGTGACCCTATCTAAAGCGAGCTTCATCGTTACCCACATTTTAAAACCAGCAGCTAGGGAATTTCGCGTTACACCCTAGCTACTCAGTAATCGTGCCGGTTTATTTATTAGTGTCATATTGCTCTGGCAATAAAGACAGTTAGCAAATTGCGCTATCTTGTCACCACCAGCTGTCAATTTTTAGGTATTTGTAATTTCAATCAGAGTGTTACATCGCCGATGTCTTCGTGTCATTACGCCCTTTGCGTCGACAGGTAAATACATGAGCTGGCGGAAGATTGATCCAACTACGTTCGATGTGGGTTAAATCAAACCACTTGGTTAAGGCCCTTACTTTCATTAAACTGTATTGAAATAGAATGAACCGGCCGTCGTCTCCAATCGCTTTATGTACAGTGGAAAGAATATTAGTCGATACCTGTGCAGGCAAACTTGAAAAGGGAATACCTGATACCACATAATCAATATGCTCTATACCAAACTTGATCTTATAGAGGTTGATTTTTTCACCCGAATCATGGACAACCCTCACATTATCCATATGCTGATATTTTTGTTCGAGTTGTTCGACAAATACGGGATTGGTCTCGATTAAGATAATTTGGCAATGAGGCTGGCAATATTTGATCAATAATTCACTAAATACCCCAGTCCCCGGACCGATTTCAACAATGCAACGTGCTTTAGTAAAGTCAATTTGTTCGATCATCTTGCGAGCGAGAGATCGTGAGCTAGGGGCAATGGCCCCCACGGTACGTGGTGTGGCTAAAAATTGTTTCAAGAAAAGAAGTTTTGATTGCACAATCGTACCCTGAAAAATAGTACTCATCGGCGCGGTCAGGCGCCTAAAAAGTGATGTGTATTCTGGCATTACTCCCCCACATTAAACACAAAAAAAGTTATGTTATTCGTCAGATTACAACATTTACCATGCGTCACCTATGGCAGAAATCCCCTATAGACGAGATACAGTTGTTTAAAACAGATGCTACATCCATTAATTTTTATTTAAATACATAGTATCATTGACAATGACTAGCCCTTTTAACTAGAAGCTATCTATCTTGGACGGTTGAAACACGCTGAAGTTCCTCACAAACTTTAGCCCCGAAATCATCGATTAACCACACAACCTCATCAACATCCACCAGCGCCCCATATTGAAGCATAGGCCAAGCTCGCCGCAAGTGGGCGGCATACTCAGGACGAAAGAGTGCCACCATCGATCCACATTGCGAAATGGGTTGCTGCCAGCGCTGGTGATAATCAGCTAAAATACCATAGAGCGTTCGAATCAATCGCTTCGTAATCGCTCGACCGAACAACGGTGCATTCTCGGTGGTTAATTCCTTGCGATAAGTCGAAAGCTGCTCGGGTAAATCAGCATTAATCGCATAGCCAAGCTGACTGGAAGGACGTAACTTAGCAAAACGCGGCGCAAGATCATCGCCCCAAATGCAGCAACAACAATGTTTAATCCAAAACTGCCAGCTATAAAAGCTCTCTTTAGCAAGTACATCGGCTAGCGTCCCAATGTCAAAATCTACTTTGCTAATTTCCGTGTGATGTAAAGCAATCTGATCAGCCAAGCCGTGAAGTTCAGCGAGCTCATCGCGGCTCGGTGCATCGTGAAGAATAATTGACATGTCAAGATCAGAGCACCCGACCACTGCGTCGCCTCGGGCAATACTCCCATATAAATAGACGCTATGGATCCTTTGGGGAAATAACAACAGCAATTGCTCTGTCGCGCCGTCAATTACCGTTTCAAATTCCTCGGCAATGAAGACGACTGAGCAAGGATTCACCACATAGCCATGCTCATCAACGCCCCGCGCCGCAATCAATGCCGCCTTGTCTTTGGCTGACTTAGAAGTCACCATGATCTCTACCTATCGCATTTAGCCTTTTCAAGCTAAGCCACTATCTGTTAGTCCCTGACACCCAATTCTTGACCGAGAAGCTTTCCTTATAGCGTAGCAAAATAATGCAGCTATTAAGTCACTAAACATCATACTTTTATACTCAACTTAATTGATGCTATATCATAATACTAAGCAATGGGGTTTTAAAAATTCAATCTGCGTCAATTAGTTCAAACGGCTCTATGGGCGTCCCCTGATGAAATACCATTTGCCATGTTTCACCATTCCAACGCCACACACTAGTACGCCGCGAGTAATATTCATCTTGGCCATCAGGATGAATAAAAGCACGGTAAATCAACTGATGCACTTCATGAGTCACCTCCCGATGCTCAATATCTTGAATATGCGCAGACCAATTTTGTTCAAATTGGAGCGCATTAATCAGCTGTGCTCGTTGCCAATAATCCCCCTTATGTCCAACTTCGACAAAATCGGGTGCAAGCAATTCCTGCATTCGTTCTGGTGATTGGCGAATAGCAGGATTTAATATAATTTTTTCTAAATTAACCAATTGTTCAATGATGTTCATGAGTCTCCTCTTTGATTAAGTAAGACCTAAATCCATTCCTAGTTGCTTAGCTGCTGCACAGTCGGGTAACTGAAAAGGGTCTAGTACCAACTGATAATGCACTGCGCAATACTCCCGTAACTGCTGAAATAAGCGCAGCGCCAGCTCAGGTGCCAAAGCATTATCTGGCGTATGGATAAATAAATGAGGTACGCGCCCTTCGCTTAACCACTGCCCGATTTTACTAAGCCAAGGGAAGAAAAATTGATCATTTTCATGTAGATCAGGATGCCCAATAAAACGGATTACTGGGTTCATACCCGTAGCCACTGCATGAACAGGCAAACGCGGCTTCCTTTGATGGGCTTCGATTACCGCTTGGGTCAATGCTGGCGCTTCAAATACAGGACGAGTATCCATCATGATTCGATCCATACCATGATCAAACAACAAACGATTCAATTGTTGCTCGCTAGCCCCTTTTACAAAAAATTCGGTATGACGAACTTCAATGCCAATTGGAAAATCATTTGGTAACTGCGCAATAAATTCAGCCAGTATAGGGAGTGATTCAGGACCAAAGTGCTTAGGTAGTTGGATCATCCACTGGCTAACAACGTTATGGAGCGGCGCCATGACCGAAAAAAAATGCGCGACCTCCTGCTGGCAGTGCCGTAAAGCGCTTTGATGGGTAATCGTCTGAGGAAACTTGAAAGTAAAGCGAAAAGAGTCATCCACTGCGTCGCGCCAATTAGCCACCGTTATCGCACTCGGCAATGCATAAAAAGTAGTATTACCCTCGACACTTGAGAACACTCGGGCATAATTTGCAAGGCGCATCGCGCTTGCAAGCTGCCCTTGGTAAACACTATATTGCCACGCTTGATGGGACCACATCGGCATACCTAGGCGCAGCTTTGCTTGAGTCTCCACCATCATCAACCTTCCCTAACCGCTCTATTTATACGACGCACCATCATATCACGACCCTCGAACCGCTAAGACGATCATGCCAACCGAAACTTGTCATTGCAAAGCTAGCTAATGTTCCTACCATGATATATTCAGTAAGTTTGTTATTCTGGGTATTTTTCAGTTCACCAAAGTGAAAAATAGATTTGGCTCCGAGCACCCACCCTATCGCAGCAAATTGATAATTCAAAATAAAAGTGAGAGTAATCGCCCGTTCTAAATAACCAATTAATTGCCCAGCCAAAGGCAAACTGGGTAATGATGCTGCTCGGTGAGCATCATCATCGTTAAATTCACCATTCCATGGGACCAATAACATTGCAATAGCCACTGATGTCGGTTTAAAAATCACTAAGTAGCCAATCAGAACCACTAATTGGTGGTAATTTGACCAATAGGCTACGTGCCATGACTGAATAAACCCCGTTACCCATTGGCAAATAGCCAACAACACACAGAGATAGCACAATTGCACCGCTAAAAAGCCATACAATCGATTACCGTTATAGGAAAAGCAGTAATTTAATAACCACCAACATAACGCTGAGATGACACCAAAACCAACACTCTCAAGCAACGACCCTCCCCATAAACCAACCAATAACGCATTAACACATGCCAAGGCTAACCCACAAAGGAGTAATTTGCGCAGGGAGCGATAAGGTTGACTTATGCCGGGTTGCCATTGTTGTGGCCACAGGTAAAAATAAATAACTAGATACGCAAGCAACAGACTAAACAATAGCGCCATTGAGAATAGACCTCCTTGAGTGTCATCGTTATATACTGTATATAGTCGCGCACTAATTGATAATGGCAGGCATTTAACAACTTGGTAGTATTACTGCGTTCTTTGCCCAATTGCCGGGCTATCGATTCGTGAGTTTTATCTTCAGCAGTTAAATACACACATAGTGCTTGGGCTTGACTAGAGGTTAATCTTGCTAAATGAACATCCAAAAATTTTGTTAATAATTGCACCCGCTGGCTAAACTCAGCGGATTGGGCATGAATTGCCAAATACTCACCTTTAAGGCCATCGAGCCCGTCCCTGACAGGGTAAAAGCTTCGCCTGTCGAGTTTTTTACCGCTGCACGCAGTGAACTGACTCCGCCAATACCAATACTTTGGCGCACATCAACCGATGGTGTCGCTACTTTTAGCGTTAAACGCACGACTAAAGCACAGAATACAGCTTGCCTTGGATGGGTAAAGAAGGCCTGAAACGCATCCCCACGATAGACATCATAGTGAGCACCGTCTTGTTATGTGCATTCGCCCAATGTTTGGTTTAACACATCGAGCACATGATCATATGTGATTGATGCAATCTGCTGAGATTTGACAATATCACCGGTTAACACGGCTACGGTCGTGGCACTCATGGTTTCTCCATCCAAGTGAAACGAATAACTACCCAGCATAGCAGCGAGTTCTGCTCATGTGTCCAATTATAGTCACAAAATACTATGTGACTCTATTTACTCACATAAGCTTAAGTGACGTCTATGGCTCCCAATTAAAAGCGCTAATGGTTAACTTGTGCGGAAAGCTCTGTTACGACGTGCAGATTCAAACGATATAGCAAGATAAAACGACGCAGCAATGGCGCAATGCAATTAGACACAATAAAGCGGAAACAGACAAAATCACAATCAATGAGGTGCTCACAGCATTCGCTCTAGCGAGAACAGATAGTCATAAGGACATAACGAGATGCAATCGACTTATCGTATTCCTTGCCAATCAGTCGCTAACACCGCCATCACAACTTTATCTAAGTATTGGCCATTGCGAAAACCCGCATCACGTAATATCCCTTCGTGATGATAACCGGCTTTTTCATAAGCGCGAATTGCCGCTAAATTTGTTACATAAGCTGTTAATTCAATGCGATGTAAATTCAGTGAAGTAAATCCATAATCACTGATAACTTGGGTCACATCGGTGCCTATGCCGCGGCCCCAGTAATGAGGTTCACCGATTAAAATAAAAAATTCGCCACTGCGATTAATTTGATTCATCCTACTAATCCCTGCATAGCCAATCAGCTTACCGGTTTTATGGCAACACACGCCGACAGTAAAACTAGTGGTGCCCTGATGAATGCTCGCAAGCCAGCTACGAATATCACTTAGCGCTTGAGGCCAAACGTATTGCGATAGGCTATATTGGGTGACTTGACGATCTTCGCTCCAGCGTAAAAAGACCGCCGCATCATCAGGTTCAAGGGGTCTAAATTTCACATGGTCTGATTGCATCAACATAACCTATCTCCGTTATATTACTGACCGAAGCAAAATTATAAGCAATGATCGTGACGCACAGATGACATTACAATCAAGCAATCCTATTTAGAGGGCATAGCCACAAATTGGGTAGCAAGTCATATGGTCATTTCCAGACTAGTGAAGCTCACCAACACACAAAACCAACAAACGAATAATTGATTACATGTGTTGCAAAAGACGATAACAAGCCATCGCTTACCATGGACACAAAATGCGAAAGCAGTGACGCAATGCGCTCTTTCTACCATAGAGGTGAATCCATAGATCCAGCCTTTATTGTTCTAATTGTTAAGCTGTCACCCACAGCAAAGTGTGTAAAGATACAAACAAACGTTAATGTTTGCTCACCAATGAAGAACATCGAGTGACCTACAAATCGACGCATCAACGACTCAATTCGAATCACTGGGGCAGATCGACTGTTGATAGAACAACTATTATCCTATGTATGCTGCCCCCGAAAATCATTCGCTAATGATTGATTTGCTAAGACTTCAAATGAATATCTACGAGTTTGGTAGCACTTCAACGATGAGCTAAATCATTCTTCACTGGCGAAGGCATGGGTTTTGCTCTACACTTGCGCACTTGTAATTTTATAGTTGTATCAATCAAAGCGAGTAAACATGTCTTTTGCCGAATTAGGCTTATCTAAACCCATTACTGAAGCGATCAGCGAAATGGGATATACCTCCCCTACGCCCATTCAAGCGCAATCTATTCCGGCAATCCTGCAAGGGAAAGACGTGTTAGCAGCAGCACAAACGGGTACCGGTAAAACTGCTGCTTTTGTATTGCCAATCCTTGAGCAATTACGCAGTCAGCCCCGAGCTAGCAATAAAGAAGTTAAAGCATTAATTATCACGCCAACTCGCGAACTTGCAGCCCAAATTGATGCCAATGTAAAAGCTTATGCAAAACACCTTAAACTGCGTCACCAAGTCGTCTTTGGTGGTGTCAATATCAAGCCACAGATTCGCCAGTTAGTCTTAGGCTGCGATGTTTTAACCGCGACCCCAGGACGATTACTCGATCTATATGGTCAAGGAATGTTGGATCTATCCAAACTACAGATACTGGTATTAGATGAAGCAGATCGCATGCTGGATATGGGATTCATTCATGATATCCGCAAGTTAATTAAATTATTGCCTAAAAAACGCCAAAATTTACTATTCTCAGCAACCTTTGCCGGTGAAATTCGTAAGTTAGCACATGGTCTATTGAATCAACCGGTCGAAGTATCGGTTGATCAAGAAAATCGTACGGCTCGCCAAGTAGAACAGTTCTATACGCTAGTCGATCAAGAGCAAAAAACCAGCTTAATCAAATCATTAATTGTACAAAATGGTTGGCAACAAGTATTGGTCTTTACTCGAACCAAGCACGGGGCCAACCGTCTGACACAGAAGCTCGAACAAGCTAAGATCAATGCTGCAGCTATTCATGGTAATAAAAGCCAAAATGCTCGAGTGAAGGCCTTGGAAGGGTTTAAAGATGGTAGCATTGAGGTGCTAGTCGCAACAGATATTGCTGCTCGAGGCCTTGATATCAAACAATTGCCACAAATTGTCAATTTTGACTTACCTAATGTTGCTGAAGATTATGTTCACCGCATTGGCCGCACTGGTCGCGCTGGTGAATCAGGTACCGCTTATTCATTAGTCAGCCAAGATCAATTACCTCATTTGCAAGACATTGAAAAATTTACCAAATCAAAATTGAACGTACTTGAAATAGATGGCTTTAAAGCGTCGTTCTCACGGTCAGCGAAAACACCAGCGGCAACACGTCAAGCCCCTCGTCGTCAGAGTAAACCTCAGCAACAGCGCAGTGGGAAACCGGCTCGTCCACGTCAAACACAACGCCAAGAGCGCTAAAACTTGAAGGGGGTTAAAACGCCCCCTTTTTGCATCTCACTGTCAAAATAGGCTAGACTTACTGAGGTTAGCATTTTTGATAAATAGGAGAGATTATTAACCCACAGTACACAGATAAACCACAGCACTCAGATTCAACTCAGCCTGCATTCACCAATTGGATTAATCGTTATCGTTGGAGCTTTCCATTACTCTGCTGCGTGTTAGTCGTCACATCACTCTCCTTAGCACGATCCTTTTTATTCCCCATTGTCGCCGCTTGTTTGTTATCACTCACGCTTTCGCCACCCGTGTTACTGTTAGTTCGATGGCATATTCCTAAAGTGCTCGCGGGGTTAGGTGGCATACGTTTACCCGAATTGTCACAACGAGGTCATTATGAATCAATTATTTAGTCGGCCAGAGCAACCGAATAAGGCCGACAACAAACCCCGAAAAATTGGATTTGAACTTGAATTTTCTGGGATTGACTTAAAAACTACCGGTCAAGTGATAACTGATGCGCTAGCAGGTGAACTAAAAATTATTTCGGAAGCGGAATGCAAAGTTGAAACGACTCTAGGCACCTTTAAAGTCGAGGTAGATTGGCAATTTGCCAAAACAACCGCGCGCCAACGAATCAATCAGCGCGCTCAAGAACTGGGCGAAGCTCGGGCTGATGACCCTTTTATGCAATGGATCACCAAGCTAGCAACTGTCGTTGTGCCCGTTGAAGTTGTCTGTCCACCGCTGGTTATCGCAGACCTTGAACGCTTACACCCCATGGTCAAGGCGTTACAACAACATGGCGCTTTGGGCACCAATGAGTCGGTCATCTATGCATTTGGTGTACATATTAACCCTGAGTTACCAAGCTATGATAGCCAGACGATTATCGCTTATTTACAAAGCTTTATATTGGCCCAAGATTGGCTGATTAAACGCCATCATGTTGATATGGTTCGGCGGGTAACCCCTTATATTAATGTCTATCCAGAGCCCTATTGCGATCGAGTACTTCACTACTCAGGTGATGAGTCGCTGACACAGATCATCGATGATTATTTACATTGGAATGCAACGCGTAATCGTGCTTTGGATATGCTCCCACTATTTATGCATTTGGATAAAGCTCGAATTCAAGATCGTCTCGATGACTCACTGATCAATGCTCGGCCAACACTCCATTATCGTTTGCCAAACTGCGAAATCGAAAAAGCTGATTGGGGCTTATACAAAAGTTGGAATGTGTGGTGTGTGCTTGAATATATCGCTAATCACACAGAGCTTCGCCAACAACTCATATCCGATTGGTGCACTAACGACCAACTGGCTAATTGTTACTCGGAGAAGATATGGCAACAACTCGATCAAATCGAGCAAAACCTCTCATTGGCGTAACCGGCAATGCTGATCGCACTTCGCCATCGTGGCTGGCACTAGCGACAATACTCTACTGGTGCGGCGCCATACCTAAGCGGATTAGTGTTCGCCATCCTGTTAATATCAACCGATTAGATGCGCTGATCATTAGCGGCGGTGATGATATTCATCCCACCCTCTACGGCCAGCAAGCGATGCCCACCGCGACCTATGATCGCCCTCGTGATGATCTAGAATGTCACTATATTCGCTATGCGATCGAGCAACAGCTACCGCTATTGGGAATCTGTCGGGGTTACCAGTTATTAAATGTTGTGTGTGGAGGCAATTTATACGATGACATCCGTACGCTTCGTCAATACACCTCTAACTGGGGAACTATTTTGCCACGTAAAAACGCTTATGTAGTAAAGCCCTCAACGATGAATCAGATCATGGGCTCGGAGCATATTCGAATCAATAGTCTTCACCATCAAGCTGTCTGTCAATTAGCCCCAGGGTTTAAAGCAACAGCGCGCGATAAAGATGATTTTATTCAAGCCATTGAGCGAGAGCAGCACTCTGGACAAACGATTATAGGCGTGCAGTGGCACCCCGAATACCTGCTCTATCAATACCGGCAGCGGCAATTATTTCACTGGTTGGTCACACAAGCCAAACACCGCCAGCAACTCAAAGCATCCAATTGATGATCGGTTACCTAATTTTATTTAGCAGTTCATTTTTGGCAGCCACCATTTTACCTTTCTATTCTGAGGTTATTCTTTATGCGATGCTTACCCAAGGCGACCATATTGTATTACTGGTTGCAATAGCTTCACTGGGGAACACTTTAGGATCAGTTGTCAATTGGTATCTAGGGAAATTTATTCTACGTTTTAAAGGGAAACGCTGGTTTTATTTTAAAGATCAACAAATTGAACGCATGCAATATTGGTTTCAGCGTTATGGTCAATGGTGCCTACTGTTTGCTTGGCTGCCTATTGGGGGAGATGCCTTAACGCTGGTTGCCGGCATAATGAAAGTCCGCTTAAGCATCTTTCTGATCCTAGTTGGGATCGGCAAATCAGTACGCTATATTGCCGTCGCTTATTTTGCTTACATCTCCCAAGGAATGATCACTCATTGGCTCTAAACAATCCGACCATTATACTTCGGGTAATCGAGTCGCAAGTAACGCTCCGCTAGCTCCCATAGCTGCAAAAATCGTTAGAATACCCGAAATGCCAATGTATGGCTCTAGTAAGCTGAGTAATCCGGTTAACAGCAAAATTGCCCCCATCAAGGTATTACTTACCGATACATAGTCGGTGCGGCGGTTCCCTTGACCTAAATTCACCACATAGGTTTTTCGACCTAGTCGCACCCCTTGGTGAGCAATCGTTAATAAAAAATAAACGATTGGAAACAGACTATACCCACTAAGGGCGGTTATATGTCCACCAGCCGAAACAGCCATGAAACCCGTTAGAAGAGCACTGCATAAGGATGCAATAATCATCACCTTACGACTAGATATATCAGAAAACCACCCCCAAAATGGCCCAGAAAGCAGCTCAGCGGCACCACTAGCCGCTAAAAAAAACGCCAAATACATCATGCTCGATTTACCCTGCTGTTGGGCGAACACAACAAAATAAGGAGCACTTAATGCCGAGCAAAGCATTAGTGCTCGCGCTAAAACAAACACGCCAAAAGTTCGGTCATTGACCACTAACAATAAGCGTTTAAACGTCAAAAGAGAGCCTTGACGCTCGCTATCGACGACGCCTGGTGGCTCGATGACTCGTTGATACACCCATGCAGCGATTCCCCAACAGATTGCAGCAGTCACAAAGGCTAAGGTATAAACAAACATTGGATGGTGACCGACGACAGGCTGGGTTAAAATCAAGGCGATAATTAACATCACAAATCCGGCGCCGCAAGTGGCCCATCCACTGATTCGTCCTCGGCGACTTTTTACCACCGTTTTGCCCAGTACATCTTTAAATGCCACAGAGTTTAAACCCCGCGACAGACTAAATAGACATAACAAGCCAATGATAGCCCAACCGGCCACCTCGCCCTGAGCCACATGAATGGTCAAAGCAATCCCCAGCATGCACAGCGCCATCAATAGGCTACCACTAACCCAAACTAAATGACGACGCGGCATACGCCTTACAAAATTAGCGATAAGCAGCTGTGGCAGCATGGAACCCGATTCACGAATCGGCACTAACCATCCGAGAAAAACGATTGGCACACCTAGTGCGTGCATCACCCAAGGCAATGTGATTTTAGGGTTCATGAGTGCATCAGCACTTTTACTTAAAAATTGGGCAATTAAAATCTTAAAGTAGTTTGCTGAAGCTTCTCGATTTACAGTTTCATCAATCACATCAGACGTGCGCGCGTCATCATTACCCGTTTTCCTAGCGTATAATATATCTGTCAGTTTCTGTCTCACGCGGCTTTCCAGCGAATTAAACATCCTTTATAACCGATAATGTATCATGGTTAATAACCAAAAAAGTCATTGCGGTATAATTTTCAGGCAGTGGGGAAGCATCGTTTGATATGTATAGAAAGGCTGTATCAGGGCTAATCAGATCACAACCAGCCCTGACAGATTTATTTATGGCGCACAATCACCGAGTGGCGAGCACTACACACTAATTGATTCGGATCAGCTTGATTTGAGATATTAATTTGCCAAAGTTGCAATAACCCGCCAAGTCGTATCGGTGTTGCCGTAGCAACGACGCTCCCTGAGTGCATTGCCTTAAGATGGTTCGCGATAATTTCGGTGCCTAAAATATGACACCCCTCTGGACACGCAAAAAAGCCCGCGATGCTACCAACGGTTTCGGCTAATGCAGCGCTCGCCCCTCCATGTAACAATCCCATTGGCTGACGCACTGCGTCAGTAATAGGCATGGTTGCCGATAGATAATCATCACCAAATTCACTGAACTGGATTTGCGCTGCTTCTAACATAGTACCGGGTACCATCGCGTTTAATCGCTCTAAACTGATCTCTTTTTGCCAAATACGATTCACTACTTAATCTCCTTGAACAACATGAAGCAAAGCTTGAACTGGATGCTGTAATTTCACCCCATCAAAACGTTTCACCTGACTTCGACAGGAGTATCCCGTGGCCAAACATTGTTCTGAGGGTAAAAACTCAAGAGTTTTCTGCCAACTTAGCGCATAGATTGCTTTTGACGTCTCAACTTGACTCGCATCATGGCCATAAGTTCCAGCCATTCCGCAGCAGCCGACCGATTGTACCTGACAGGGTGTACCAAAATGAGCAAATATCTGAGCCCAGATATCATCTGAACCAGGCAGCAATGCTTTTTCAGTGCAATGTCCCAGCAAATAATATGATCGCCCTGTAGGTGAAGAGGCATGAGGCAGCTGAGATAAGTTCTGTTGTAACCACTCTTGAGCTAACAACACCTGAAAATCACCGCGTTTATCTGCCAGTTGAGTGTCATATTCATCGCGATAACATAATACCAATGCTGGATCGACACCGACCATCGGAATATTCAGCGTTGCCATTTGATTTAAAAAGGCAGCAGTTGAGGCAGCCGTTTTAGCAAATTGAGCTAAAAATCCTTTGATATGCTGTGCTTTACCATTGGGTTTAAAGGGTAATAATACCGGATGAAAACCCAGTGCAGCGACTAACTTCACAAAATCGGCAACCACGTCAGCTTCATAGAAACTCGTAAACGGATCTTGGACGATCAAAACCGTTTTCTGGCGTTGTTCAACACTCGCGCGCTGTAATGCTTTGAGATCAAATGCGCTCTTTAGTGAGTGCGGTAAGCGTTGTTTCAAGGTGGGATAACTTAACTGCGGAATATCCACCATGCCCAATATCTGTTTGGTCAGCTTCTGGCTGCCAGACGATGCCATCAATGCATTAAATAAGCGGGGAACTTTGGCCATCAGCGGAACATAGTTTTCGACATAGCCAACCATATAATCTTTTAGTGGGCGCTGATAACGACTGTGATATAAGAATAAAAAACGGCTGCGAAATTGCGGCACATCCACTTGGATAGGACACCCAGTAGCGCACGCTTTACACGCCAAGCAAGTTTGCATGGCATCCATTACTTCATGGCTAAAGTCGTACTCACCACGTTTTTTTGCCAGTGAGTAACGCACTTTTCGCAACTGGTTATCCAAGTTGCCTTTACCGGATAATATTTGCTGCTCCAATACACTGGGATCAACACCAAGTTGACTAAATTGTCGTAACCATTCACGCATTAAACCTGCGCGCCCCTTCGGAGAGAATCGCCGATCATAACTGACTTTAAAAGAAGGACACATCGGTGAACTGGTTGCATAGTTAAAACACAAACCGTTGCCATTGCAATCCATCACACTTGAAAAACTATCCCGCACAGTAATGGGAATTTGTCGATCTAAAGTACCGCGTTTCACACTATCTACCGAGACTAGTTCTTCTTCGCTCTCAAGCGGCGTACAAATCTTACCTGGATTAAGTTGATTATAGGGATCAAATGCGCCTTTAATTCGGCGCAACTCTATAAAAAGTTCGTCGCCAAAAAAAGCAGGGCTATATTCTGAGCGAAACCCTTTACCATGTTCCCCCCACATTAAACCACCATATTTGGCAGTGAGTGCCACAACCTGATCCGAAATCTCCCGCATCAATCGCTCTTGTTTAGGATCGCAAAGATCCAACGCTGGACGCACGTGTAAAACCCCCGCATCCACATGCCCGAACATGCCATATTTAAGGCCTTGGCTATCGAGCAATGCGCGAAATTCCATAATATAATCAGCTAAATGTTCAGGAGGAACGCAGGTGTCTTCAGTAAATGGTACCGGTTTTTGCCGCCCTTTTGTCTTACCCAATAATCCCACAGATTTTTTGCGCATTGCATAGACTTTTTCGATACTCGGCAGATCATCACATATTTGGTAGCCTAAAATATCGCCACTGGCAACGGCTTTTTCTAGCTGCTGACAAAGTGCGTCCACTTGAGCTTGCTGAGCATCAAGATCATTGCCAGCAAACTCGACAATATTAATCCCATCCATGGGTCGATCATCTGACTGCTTAAATAGATGATGCACGCTATGCCAGATGATATCCTGACGTGCAAGGTTCAATACTTTAGAGTCGACCGTTTCAACCGAGAGCGCTTTGGCATGAACCAAAGCCGGAGAATGGCGCAGCGCTGCTTCAAATGATCCGTAAGTAATATTCACCAAAGTTCGATAATTAGGGATAGGCGTGAGATCTAAAGTCGCTTCACAGATAAATGCCAGCGAACCTTCACTACCACACAAAAGACGTGTTAAATCAATTTGCTGTGTATCTGGGTCATAGCTGTGTTTGAGGTCATAACCTGTTAAAAAGCGATTCAATGCGGGGAATTTAGCATCGATCAACGCTCGTTTTTCAATACATGATCGCGCACTCACCTGCAAATAAAGCTTATCACTCGTCAGCGCTTGCTCAGCACCAACTGGGCCTGTTTCAAGGCGTTCGCCATCGATAGTGACCGCAGTTAAAGTAACAACATGATCACTGGTTTTACCATACAGTAATGAGCCCTGTCCTGACGCATCGGTGTTAACCATCCCGCCCAATGTGGCTCGGTTACTGGTGGACAAATCGGGGGCAAAAAATAAACCATGGGGGCGCAATAATTCATTTAAGGCATCTTTGATCATCCCACTTTGTACACGCACCCATCGCTCGGCCACATTCAGCTCAATCAATTGGTTCATATAACGAGAGAGATCCACAACAATACCATCAGTTAAAGACTGGCCGTTAGTACCTGTGCCGCCTCCGCGAGGAGTCAACTTGATAGTATGCATCGCTGGATCGCTAGCCAAACGAGTCGCACACTGAACATCTTCAATATGTTTGGGAAAAATAACTGCCTGGGGCAGCAATTGATACACCGAGTTGTCTGTAGCAACAGCCAAACGACTGGCATATCGAGTTTCTATATCGCCTTGGAATCCGCCTTCTTCAAGTTGTTTTAAATAACTCTGATAATGGGCAGATAACGGCGGAGTTTCAGATAATCTAGGAATCATCATAATCGAGAATGTGCCGCAGCTAAAATAATAGGGTATTGCGCTGTGATATATCGTTATGAATCAATCAACGCACTAAAACTAGATGACCTGTTTTACCACGTTATCGACAAGGCTGGAAGTACACACCTACATGACTTAAGATAAATTGACGATGCAATTGCTAGCAGAAATGACCACGATATACCGTCGGCAATCAGTATATCATGAAAAAAGCCTCCGTCTTGCTAAGACGAAGGCAATCAAATTTCCATCATTTAATGACGCATACGGCGTCGACTTTGGGTGAGACGATGGCGACGTTTAGCTGAGCGCTTACGTTCATCTCTGTTGTGTTCTAGGTAAAAAAACACATCATCGTTATCCGATTGATTCTTCCAAAGCATCAGTTGCCTCCCGTGCAACGTCAAGATGGATCAATTAGACGATTAACTCATGCCAGTACCAGTTGCGTACGACCATTGATACTAATCTGAGTCATCGATACACCAAATAACTCAGCAAGCTGCTGTGAGCTAAGGACCTGCTGCGCTGGCCCGTACATTTTAAGCCTCCCTTGATCAAGTAACAAGACATCCATTGCATAAAAAACCGCTAAATTGAGATCATGCAGTGCAAGAAGGACTGTTCGTCCCTGTTTTTTTAGTTCAAGTAGGACAGCAATCACCTGATGCTGATAATGTGGATCAAGCGCGCTGAATGGTTCATCTAACAAAATGAGTTGATGATCTGGGTTTAAACGGTGGTCACAGCTGACCAACAGATTAGCCATAGCCACACGTTGCAACTCGCCGCCAGAGAGCGCCATGAGCGTGCGCCCAACCAGTGGCTGCAATGCCAAACGCTGCACGACATCATCAATCACTTGACGACATAATGGGCTTTGGCGATGACTTGGGGCAAATTGCTCTGCCGTTAGCAGCAATTGCTCAAACACACTTAAGTAGACCCGCCGGCCGGCTTGTTGTGGCAACCAGCTCCGTTTCGTGGCCAATTCAGCCACGCTATAATCGCGCAAGGATTCCCCCGCAAAACGAATAACGCCTTGTTGTATCGGTAAATAACCCGCTAGTGCTTCTAATAGTGTGGACTTGCCTGCACCATTTGGGCCGCAAATCGCAACCATCTTGCCCGCATCAATGTCCAGTTTATCTATGTGCAAATAGCTTCTAACCTGTAACGAGGCAATATTAATCATAAGGTTTACGTATCAATAAAATAAATAAAATGGGTCCGCCGATGGTGGCCGTGATGACGCCAATAGGCAATTCGGCCCCGGGTAAGATAGTTAATGCCAAACAATCAGCCAGTAAAACGCTCAGAGCGCCAACCAACATACTCATCCATAGTAATTGGCGTTGTTCATCACCAAGCCATCGGCGCAGCACATGAGGAACCAATAACCCAATAAAGCTTATCGTTCCTGCGCAGGCAACAGCGATCGCACTCAGCAATGAAACCCATAGCACCAAACGAGGTCGCAGCCGGCGAACATCCACACCTAGTGCAAACGCATGACGCTCACCAAGCAACAGCGCATTGAGGTGTTTCGCATCACGAGCCAACATGATCACCACCACCACAAAGATTGGAGCCAACTGATAAACCTGTTGGCTAGCAAAGCTCAATGAGCCCATCAACCAATAAAGTAATTGCCGCAGATTTTGCGTTGGCGATAGATACAACAACCACGTGAGCGCCGCCCCAGCAATGATGCCAATCACGACACCAAATAATAACAAAGCCCCAGCGCTCAGTTGATAGCGCCGAGCCAAGGCAAATAATAATCCAGCCACTAACAGCGCCCCCATCAACGCCGCAAACATCACTCCCCACACGGGTAATGTCCAACCTAGTATCGCAGCGAACACCATTAAGGCCACTGCCGCTAAACTAGCGCCGGAGGAAATGCCAAGTAATCCCGGTTCAGCTAATGGATTATGCAATACAGTTTGCAGCACACTGCCGGAGCCACCTAACGCCGCCCCCACCAAAACCGCCCCGAGGGCACGCGGAAACCGTAATTGCCAAAATATTTGCTGGGAAAGATTCGAATGGGCGCTGAACAATGTCTGCCATTGCAGAGCATAATCACCTATATTCAGGTGAAGTATAAAAGCGCCACATAATCCACAAAGCGCAAACCACCAGCACCATGACGAACGCCTAAATGGCGGCAGCATCTTTATTGATTGAGTTGTTGGCATTCATCTTGACTCATTGCTTGCACGAGTAATGCCGCTCGTTGACCAACTTGAACATTTGCGTTAGGAAAAACCACCGATTTCGGGCCATTTTCCACTCGCACCATTTGTTCGTCTTGATACGCGAGCACATCGCCGTCATAAAACTCAGTGAAATTAGATAGTTCATCGGGGAAGTTTAAGCGGAAATTAGCTTGCTTACGGATGATCACATCGGTGACCCGAAACCAGCAGCATCGCTGCCAATCGGGCTTGCCCCAATCAATGACAGGCGTTGTAATCAAAGCGCGGACTGCTTGATCAAGCAATTGTAATCGGCGCATATCATTTTGCCCAAATGGATGGACACGGCCTAATTCGATAGTAAATGCGAACGCCTGATGGGTCGCAGCACTATGGTAACTAAACGTCGTAGTGGCTTGGTGGAAAAATAACACACAATCAACACCGCATTTCTGTAAAAAAGCCAGTTGTGATAGATCATGGGCCCGCTCAGGAATATATGGGGCAACTGCAAATTTTTCATGGATTGATTCGCGGATGGCAGTATGTAGATCGTAGTGTAAGCGCACAGCATTTGGCCAAAGTGCATAAAAATCGGCCATCCACCGCTCCAATTGCGCAGCACGCTGATGCTCACCATCTTCAGGATGTTGAGTATGAGCACCGGCAAACAATCGGTTCAAGTTAAACTTCAATTCTCGGCTCTTGGCAACCATCGCCAATGGATGACCAAAGATGAGTAACAACGGATGACAAATCTGCAGATGGCCATCCAATAGATCATTGAGTAATGTATTTAACCATTCGATAGGGGCCGTTTCATTACCGTGAATCCCCGCGGAAAGCACAATTGCTTTATGCTGTGCGTGTAGATGAGCAGGCGTAACTTGGATGACGCCAACACCGACCAACCTCATCGTACTGCCATCTGGCATGCATGTACTTGCCCCAGGTTGTTCATTAGGATGAGTCAGTAAATACTCAAGGTAATTGAATGAAAAAGGTAACATAAGCAAGCTTCCCGTTGTTTCTCTCTATTATGCCTTGCCTACCCACGAAACTAAAATGCTTTAAAAACATAAAAATAGCCCGCAAATGCGGGCTATTAAATGAGTAGCTAATCTTTTTATTCAATTGCAGGATAGGACTTGAGCTTCCAAATGGTGTCAACATAGTCTTGAATTGAGCGATCTGAGTTAAATTTCCCAACACTCGCCGAATTAATAATCGCCATTTTGGCCCAGCGTGCTTTATCTCGGTAGGCTTGATCTACAGCTTGCTGGGCACAGATATATGATTCATAGTCCGCTAAGCATAAAAATGGGTCACCGCCATCTAGCAAGCTGCGTTTAATCGACGCCAAAGCTCCCGGCTGATTTGGCGTGAAATAATCGCTATCAAGCCAGTCTAGAATGGCTTTAAGCTCCGGATTATTGTAGTAATAATCGCGACTATTATACCCAGCTTTAAGCTTGCTACTGACCTCATCGGCAGATAACCCAAAGATAAATATATTTTCATCACCAACCTCTTCGCGGATCTCAACATTGGCGCCATCCATAGTACCAATAGTTAACGCACCATTAAGAGCAAACTTCATATTGCCAGTACCAGATGCTTCTTTGCCCGCTGTAGAGATCTGTTCTGACAGATCGCCTGCTGGGATCATCTGTTCTGCTAAAGAGACACGATAATTCGGCAAAAATACGACCTTGATTTTACCTTTGATGCGTTCATCGGCATTAATTCGCTCACCAATTTTGTTAATCCCAAAAATGATATCTTTAGCCAGCTTATAACCTGGTGCGGCTTTAGCCCCAAAAATAAACACGCGGGGTTGAATATCCAGATCAGGGTCTTGCAATAAGCGTCGATACAACGTCAGGATATGCAACATATTCAAGTGCTGACGTTTATACTCATGAAGTCGTTTAATTTGAATGTCAAAGATAGCCTCTGCACTAACCTCAACCCCTGTAAGTTGCAAAATCACCTTAGCCAGATCCTGCTTATTTTGGTGTTTGATCGCCATAAAACGCTTCTGAAATTTAGGATCATCTGCTTTAGCGACGACTTGACGTAGTAAGGTTAAATCAGTTGGCCAATGCGTTCCGACGGCCTCATCAAAAAGCGCCGATAAACGCGGGTTACACGCTTTTAACCAGCGCCGCGGGGTAATGCCGTTTGTCACATTAGTAAAGCGCTCCGGCCAGAGCTCATAAAAATAGGGAAATAGTTCTTTTTTAATGAGCTCACTATGCATGTAAGCAACCCCGTTCGTTTTAAAACATCCTACGACGCCCAAATAGGCCATTCGCACCATGCGCGGATTTCCCTCTTCGATAATCGACAGCCGTTGCTTCATTTGATCGTCATTGGGCCATTTTTTGGCGACAACTTCATCTAAAAAGCGATGATTAATCTCATAGATAATCTCCAGATGCCGAGGTAGCACATGTTCAAATAGGACAACATCCCATTTTTCTAATGCTTCAGGAAGTAAGGTGTGATTCGTGTAGGCAAAAACCTGTTGGGAAATCGCCCATGCCTCTTCCCATTTTAGACCTTCAAGATCGACCAATTGACGCATCAATTCAGGAATTGCAATAGTAGGATGTGTATCATTTAACTGAATGACAATTTGTTCAGCAAAATGGCTAAAGTCATCATGACGACGCTTGTAGCGGCGCAACATATCTTGTAGTGAACAGCAACAGAAAAAGTATTGTTGAGTGAGGCGCAGTTCTTTACCTGCAAGCGTTTCGTCATTGGGATACAAAACTTTTGAAATCGCCTCAGCCCTGGCTTTTTCAGCCTGCGCATCGACATACCCCCCGGCATTAAATACATCCCAATCAAAGTAATCATCCGCGCGACTTTCCCAGAGTCGCAGAATATTCACCGTATGCCCACCAAAACCAACCACAGGAATATCCCAGGGAACGCCTCGAATCATTTCGCCGGGGTGCCACACCTTACGCATTTTTCCATTGGGGCCAAATTCGGTTTCAACATAACCATATAAAGGGACTTTCTGAATAGATTCAGGACGACAGATTTCCCATGGATTTCCATAGTCACGCCAGCTGTCAGGACGCTCAATTTGATGCCCATCACGAAACTCTTGGCGAAATAAGCCATGTTCGTAGTGGATCCCATAACCAATCGCCGGATAGCCTAATGTCGCTAACGAATCAATAAAGCAAGCTGCCAAACGCCCTAACCCACCATTACCCAGTGCCATGTCAGGCTCTTCAGAACAAAGGGTATCAATATCTTGGCCGAGTTCAGTTAAGGCATCACGAGCCGTCTCAAAAATACCCAAATTATAGAGATTATTTCGTGTCAATCGCCCCATGAGAAATTCAAGCGACAAATAATGAACGGCTCGCGTATCGATGCCAGAATGTTTTTTATGCGTTTCGGTCAACCCTTCAAACACTAACTCATTGATGGCTGAACAGGTTGCTTTCCACCATGCCAGGGAATTGGCTTTAGATTCAACGGTGCCATAGGTGGTATGCAAATGACGCTGTACAGATTGTTTAAATGCTTCTTTGTCGAGATAAAACGGAAAATCCTCGGCAGCTGTCGAAACCTGAACCATAAACTGAGATCCTATATCGTGGCTGATGAAGATGGACTCAGCAGAGCTGCCGACCATCCGATAAAATCTATCCAATTGAGCGCTAATTCCCCAATCAGTAGCATGAGGTCAATCATTATTACTAACGAGCAACCGTGCAACGTAATCGCCATCTTTTACAAATCATCGAGTGCTAATTTACGAGAGATGCTCAGCTAACAACACTAATTTTACCCCTATGAGGTATAGCTTAAATTTAGGCAAATGTCACAGTTACAGTAATGAACCTATAATGATTTAGTCAACAAATTGATAGTGTCCATGAACTCGTTTGGGGACAAACCATCTTATTTCTGGAAATAGGCGCCAACGCACATAGAGTAATAACATAAAGCATAGCAATATCAGCAGCAACAACAGACTGATTTGACGCGCAGCAGATTCAAAATGCATGATCAAATTTGCAGCTTCCATGGCAAGAAAGACCAACATCGCGTTATAAGGCAAAATATGATTACGAAAAAAACCATAGGCTAATGCTGCGGGCACAATCCCCATGGCCAGCATAATTAACACCGTAGTGACGCCATCGCCCATACCCCGGCCTATCCAAAAACCCGCTAACACAGCGACCATCGCTTGTAACACCCCAAGTCCCCTAACCCACCAAACATACCCTCGATAGCGACGATATATAACAGGGTTAACCATATGACTAATCGCGTGAGCGGCGGTTGCAGGCGGTATTGAAGCGGAGCATAGCTGTTCGAAAATTTGCTGCTTACTTATCTCTCTAGCATAGCCTTGTTGGATCAACGCGTTAATCGCGCTTCTATTCATTGCAATCTCCTCATGGATGTAAAAGCGAATACATTTTGATACCACAACATTAGTTAAGCCTACCAAGATGTGCGCATAGATACAGACAACGCGAGTAAAAGATAAAAAAATACCTCTTTTGGACATGCCAAAAGAGGTATCAAATGCATTCTTATGCTGTGCCGCTATAATCCAGCTTTAGCAAATGCAGCGCTAACAATTTGCTGCGCTTCTTGTTCGATCTGTTTTAGATGGGCTTCGCCTTTGAAGCTTTCCATATAGATTTTATAAATATCTTCAGTGCCCGATGGTCGCGCTGCAAACCAGCCACTGGCGGTAACAACTTTAAGTCCGCCAATTGAAGCGTCATTACCGGGTGCTTTGGTCAATTTAGCAATAATCGGATCACCAGCCAATTCAGAGGCTTCAACCAATGATGGATCTAACGACTTAAGCACTGCTTTTTGTTCAGCACTAGCACTAGCTTCAAAACGTTGATAGATAGGCGAGCCAAACTGTTCGACCAGTTGCTCATAATGCCAAGATGGATCATGCCCAGTCACGGCAATAATCTCAGCGGCTAATAACGCCAGAATAATTCCGTCTTTATCAGTACTCCACACCGTTCCATCGAAGCGCAAAAATGATGCGCCAGCACTTTCTTCACCGCCAAAGCCAAAATCACCATGATAAAGGCCGTCGACAAACCATTTAAACCCAACCGGCACTTCACATAATTGGCGCCCCAATTTGCCGGCCACTTTATCGATCATCGAGCTTGAAACCAGTGTCTTACCAATGGCAGCAGTTTTAGGCCAATGCGTCCGATGCGTAAATAAATACTCAATGGCCACGGTGAGATAATGATTAGGATTCATGAGTCCTGCCGATGGAGTAACAATACCATGCCGGTCGTAATCAGGATCATTGCCGACCGCAATATCAAACTGATCTTTGTATTGGATTAGCCCCGCCATGGCATAAGGTGATGAACAATCCATGCGGATTTTGCCATCTTTATCTAGCGACATAAATGAAAAGGTCGGATCAATACGGTCATTAACCACTTCAATATCAAGCCCGTAAGTTTTAGCGATCACTGGCCAATACGCCGCGCCTGATCCCCCGAGGGGATCAACACCAATGTGTACTTTCGCCTTGGCTATCGCATTCATATCAATCACATTCTTAAGATCATCGACATATGGTTGAACATAATCATAGGCTTGAATACCATCAGCTTTAATTGCTTGCGGGTAAGGCATACGCTTCACCCCTTCCAAGGCATTCGCTAATAATTCGTTAGCACGGTCTTGAATAATTTGCGTGACTGAAGTATCGGCAGGTCCACCGTTGGGCGGATTATATTTAAACCCACCATCACGAGGCGGATTATGCGATGGCGTTATAACGACACCATCAGCTTTTTCATCATGAGCGCCATTGTAGGCTAAGATCGCGTGAGAAATGACTGGCGTAGGAGTAAAACCAAAATCTTGCTGGTAGCGCACCGCCACGCCATTAGCAGCAAACACCTCCACCGCAGAGCAAAAAGCACTCTCAGATAACGCATGGGTGTCTTTACCTAAAAACAACGGGCCATCATAGCCTTGTGCCTGACGATACTCGGCAATAGCCTGGCTGATTGCAAAAATATGCGCTTCATTAAATGCGCCATCACTTGCACAGCCTCGATGTCCTGAGGTACCAAAATTAACCAACTGACTGGCTTGACTTGCATCAGGTTGAATCAAATAGTAATCAGTCATCAATCGAGGAATATTGGTCAGATCCTGCGATTGCGCTTTTTGCCCAGCTCTTGGGTGGATAGCCATAAAAAATACCCCATGAAAAAGAATAATCTATATGTAGCATAGCTACTATATTGTATTAACAAGTGCCTCAATATCGCTATCAGTATATCCCATACCACGCATCAGCTGAGAGATAATCAAACGTTTGCGACTCGTGTTGGTATTTGTAATCACCCAAAATGGTGATTCGGCAATAGGTTTAGGCTTAGTTGTTTTACCGCTTGCTAACAAGATTTGCTCGCTGGTCGCGAAATAAACCCGTTTATTACCTTTTATTTCACTAGCCCTAGCAAAACTTTCGGGATTGGCCTGATACAGATAACTGAGCAATAACATAAAACGTTTAACACAACTATCCTGCTGTGTTAATAGCGCATGATCCACAAGATCATGCAGACTACGACACGGTTCAGTTGAAACAGTGACAACTTGGGTGAGCAGTGTTGACTGATCAACATTGAGCAGTCGGCGTAAAATATGTGAAGCACTCTCGCCGATATGCTGAGTTTGGCTCGCGATATAATGATAGAGTTCTTCGTCGATTTCGATAGACTTCATATGCGTTAAAATTGACCACATAGCATTGAATAACTACAAATATTATACATAGCATCAAAAAATTCTCGACTACTGATTGCGCTTTAAAGCGTTCTAGATAACAAATGTCTTTCAGAGAACTTGAGATAGAAGGTCTATTCACGGCAAAATAGATCTTCCCTATCATCCATATGGTGAAGGCCATCTATGCCACTCTTATATACAAATGCGCTTCCTTACCAAGGCACCGCAAAACATCCGCAAGCTGTTTTCTTGATCCACGGCTTATTTGGCAGCGGCGATAATTTGACGTCCTTGGGAAAATATCTCAGTAAAAATTTTCAAGTTTACCTCGTCGACATTTTTAATCATGGCCAATCCCCACGCATGGACAGCATGAATTATCGCCAACATGCTCGAGCTTTCTTAGAGACCATGAATGAGCTCGGCGTCAATGACGGCTATCTTGTCGGTCATTCAATGGGAGGGAAATTAGCGATGGCAAGCGCGCTATTAGCACCTGAACGCATCACAAAACTAGTTGTGGCCGATATGTCCCCAGTACGTTATCAACACGCTCATAAGCAAGAATTTGCTGGCTTGAATAGCGTCCAGCTCGACCAAATCAGCAATCGTCGTGATGCCGATACGCAATTGGCACAGTACATAGACAATAGCGGAGTACGACAGTTTTTACTTAAATCACTCAAACGAGAAGGTCCGCGCTGGCGCTGGCAATTTGACATCGCCAATTTACAAGCTCACTACAACGATATTATCGATTGGCCGTTCGAGCAGGAACGATTTGCTGGCCCGACTTTATTTATCAAAGGACAATTGTCAAGTTACATTCAGTTGACCTACCAAAACGCTATTGTTTCACAGTTCCCTAATGCCCAGATAAAAATTATTGCGCAAGCAGGACATTGGTTGCATGCCGAAAAGCCTCAATTATTTAATCGGTTAGTCAACCAATTTTTCATGCCAGAAAATTAACACCCATTCACCCTTTATGCTATAGTCCGCTTCTAAATTATGTAAGGTCTATAGCTTGCCGAGGATTGTTTTTCAATTCAGTATATAATTGCAACTAAAGGCTAGGTTTTTCGCCTGAGGTAATTCAGGCCTTGATCATTGCTAGTATGTAGGTTTATGGCAAAACAGAATACGGATCGAACCACTATCGATCTGTTTGCAGATGAAAAACGTTCTGGCAGACCAAAAACGAATCCCCTACCCAGAAAAGAACAACTTCGGGTAAATAAGCGCAATCAGCTTCGGCGTGATCGCCAAAAAGGGATGAAGCGTATTGAGCTGAAAGTGGGGAATGATTTGTTTGATGCCCTAAATGGGATAGCTCAAGAGCAAGGGATTAGCCGTAGCGAACTCATAGAACAGATACTTATTGAGCATGTAGCTGTTTTAACGACAGAACCACCACGATAGAAACAGGTAAGAGTTATGGCAAGCGTTGGATTATTCTTCGGTAGTGATACCGGTAATACCGAAGCAGTTGCCCAGATGATTCAAAAAGAGCTGGGTAAAAACATGATCGATATTTTTGATATCGCTAAATCGACAAAAGAAGATATTGATAACTACTCATTGATCCTCATTGGTATCCCAACTTGGTATTACGGTGAGTCACAGTGTGATTGGGACGACTTTTTCCCTGAGCTGGAACAGATTGATTTTTCTGAAAAATTAGTCGCTATTTTTGGCTGCGGTGATCAAGAGGACTACGCAGAGTACTTCCTGGATGCAATGGGAACAGTACGCGATATAATCGAGGCCAAGGGCGCCACAATTATTGGTCACTGGTCAACTGAAGGCTACGAATTTGAAGCCTCTAAAGCATTAGTCGACGAGCATCATTTTGTGGGTCTTGGTATTGATGAAGACCGCCAACCAGAGCTGACAGAAGAACGTGTAACAGCTTGGTGTAAACAGATCTATGATGAGATGTGTTTAGCGGAATTAGAAGACTAAATGATTCTTCACCAAATAAGCTGACCCATCTGCATGGGTCGGCCATTTTGGTTTACATCAAAATGGATGCTCTTCGCCCTCAGAGCTTATTCCCGCCTCATTGATCTAAACTTTTCAGTGCACTTGCCGTTACCTATTCTGAGTATTTAACAGATTGGTAAAGTCTATGCGACAACTATTTTTTCTAATATTTATTATCATGCTTCCAACATCAGCTTGGGCAAATTTATGGTATGTCGTCGATGCACAAGGGCAGATGCACTTTAGCGCCCACTATCAAGGTCAAAAATGGCGCTTATTGATGCGTAGCGCTTCGGGCAGTGAAATGCCCGCGAGGTTTCGCATTAAACGCGATACGCAAACTGAATTACTGGCCAAACGCATCAATGCTCGGCAAGTTACATCGGCAAATGTCGAGCCAGTAAACAATACCGCATCCAAACCATTTGCTAAATTAATAGCCCAATCTGCTAAACGCTATCAATTACCCTATCATTTAGTTCGAGCGGTGATCGAGGTAGAATCCAGTTATCAACATCGAGCCGTCTCCCAGGCTGGCGCCATGGGACTAATGCAGCTCATGCCAACAACCGCAAAACGCTTTAATCTAGCTCATCCCTTTGAGCCAGCGGCCAATATTAATGCGGGTTGCAAATATCTCAAACTGCTTCTTGATGAATTCCAATCAACTCCCCTGGCCCTTGCTGCTTATAATGCTGGAGAGAGTGCAGTACGCCGTTATCAAGGGATCCCACCGTACCCAGAGACTCGTCATTATGTACAAAAAGTCATGGCGTTACTTAAAAGTTAGAATTAGATAGGATAAAAATTGGCTAAAAAAAGCCACTGAATCAGTCTTACCGATAAATAATGTAAAATTGATAGGTATTAGCATTATTTCGTGGTAGATTCACTAAACTCTTTAGTTGATTAGGGAAAGCCTTCGCTATTGAGTCCAAGTAAGTATTATAATGCTTGTTTGCAACACCTAATCGTTTCATTTAATCAAGCGAATAGTTTCATATGCCAGATAACAACCAAGCGCTTAAAAAAGCCGGTCTAAAAGTGACATTGCCTCGTATCAAGATCCTTGATCTGATGCAACAGCCTGATGCCGCCCATATTAGCGCCGAAGATCTTTACAAAAAACTTATTGATCAGGGCGAAGAGATCGGTCTTGCCACTGTTTATCGTGTATTAAATCAATTTGACGATGCTGGTATTATAACCCGTCATCATTTTGAAGGCGGTAAATCGGTGTTTGAACTGAATAGTCAAAACCATCATGACCACTTAGTTTGCCTAGATTGTGGGAAAGTTATTGAGTTTCGCGATGAACTCATCGAAGAACGGCAAAAATTAATTGCCAAACAAAACAATATCAGCCTCACCAACCACAGTCTTTATCTCTATGGCAATTGCCTAAATCAGGACTGCCCAAACCATGATAAATAGGGATGGACGCCTGAATCAGCGTCACAAAAAATCAGCGGCCTTCTAGCCGCTGATTTTATATCACACTTTGAACCCGTAAAGCTTCTGGATAGGGCTGAAAATAGTATTGCAGTTGCAGATAACTATCTGGATAGTGGCGTAGATGATGCTTTAACATCTCAAGCGGTGCCGTTAATGGCAACAACCCCTGTTGATAACGTAAAATCATTTCCGTCAATGCGGATTTATCAACCTTTTCTAAATTCTTTTTAAAATACCCTTGCAGATGCATCAACACATTAGTGTGTTTTTTTCGTGTCGCAACCACCCTTAAACCATCCATCACTAACTGAATATAACGCTCAGCAAGCTCCGTTAGAGGTTGCGCTTTCAGATCAGAAAGCATAGGACCCGCCTGACGATAATGACGCTCAGAATGGGCCATCAATAGCATTTTATGGCGTTGATGAAAATCCAGAAGCATAGCCGCTGTTAATCCATTTTGACATATCGTCTGCCAACGGGCATAGCTAAATAACCGACACAAAAAACTCTCTCGTAATAGCTGATCATTTAATCGCCCAGTTTCTTCGCAAGGCATAGCTGGATAGCATTTCATCAGTTTATCAGCAAATATCCCCGATTGTGTTTGGGCTAATGGATCGCCACTTTGCAAATAGACCTTCACCCGTTCCATACCACAGCTGGGTGATTTTGCGCAAAAGACAAAACCAGTCAGATCACTTGCTTGCTCAACGAGTTCATCACTTGCAAAAACCAGCGCATCAGTGACATCTAAATCAGCTTTTTTACTACCAATCACTCGCAATTGACCATCAATTGAAGCTAATCGAATCGCAGGACGCGGCACCCCTAATCCTGCCTTCACTTCTGGGCAAAATGGCACAAAAGTGACCCATTGAGCCAATTCTTTTAGCAGAAACTCAGACTGCTTATGCCCCCCATCAAAACGAACTTTTTCACCAATAGTACAAGCACTCACGCCTAAGCGAGGTTTGATAACTTCATTGAGTGGTTGATCAGTATCTGACATAACTATCTATTCCTCATTAACGTTGGCACCCCTGATATCCCCACACGGGCATCATATCTTGTGGAATATGCAAGTGATCAAGAATGCGACCAACCACATGATCAATCAGATCTTGAATGGTTTGTGGTTGATGGTAAAAACCAGGAGCCGCCGGCATGATGTCAACCCCTAACCTCGCCAGTTTTAACATGTTTTCTAAATGGATAGCCGAGAAAGGCATCTCTCGCGGGACTAAAATTAACTGACCACGCTCTTTAAGGACCACATCGGCCGCACGCTCAATTAGATTATCTGACAACCCTTGGCATATCGATGCCAATGTTCCCATACTGCAGGGGCAAATAACCATCTGCTTCGGTGCAGAGGAACCTGATGCAACGGGTGAAAACCACTGCTCTTTACCCAATCGCACAATTTGCCCTGGCGCTGCACCGTAATGTTCGACCATATAGGCATCAAAAAGATCATCAGCAGCAGGCCAGCGCTGCTCAACCTCAGTCGCTAGAACAACCTTGGCAGCACTTGAGAGGAGTAAATAAACTTTCCTATCAGCTGCAACTAGTGACTCTAATAATCTTAAGGCGTAAGGAGCCCCTGATGCGCCAGTTATTGCCAGTGTAATTGCTTGCAAGCCTTATTCCTTATCATGATTCAATCGAGGCAGTCTGCCAAAAAGTCGCGAAGGCGCCAAGTGAAATTACAAGTTATCAGAGATTATTGCTAGCTAACTAACCGTTTTGTCATCGCATTCTCGAAAAATCATCTGTCCCAAACTATGCTAAATAATATACACCCTAAATGAATATTGATGTCATTATCAGATGAAATACATGAGCTGGGGAGATGTAAATGCCAACAACCAAAATCCCCCTGAATAAGTTGACTATTGGCCACTATGTGAACTTGCCTTTAAGCTGGACAATGCATCCTTTTTTACGCAGCAGCTTTAAGGTCAAAAGCGAAGATGAATTAATTGTCTTACGCAATTTGCCATTTGATGAAATTGACGTTGATCTAGATAAATCAGACATTCAGGTCTCCGTCACGATACCTTCATTTAATCATTCTGCATTCGTGGCACCTATAGCACATCGTTCGATAAACGCAGCCGAGAAATTCCAACAACAACAAAAGAGACAGCAACGCAAAACTGAGCGATTGTATAATGATCATATTGAATTATTAAAAAATTCTATTTCACATTTGAATAGTAATCCAACACTGGCCTATACCGAACAGCTTCACTGCGTTGAAAATCTTTGTAAGAGCATTCTTACAAAACAGCATCACCCCAATGTGTATTTAATTTTAAATGCAAAAAATGGCGATCACATATTTCAGCATAGCTTGAATGTCGCAGTATTAACGATTCTTGTAGCAAAAACCCTTAACTATCATCATGGGTCGACACAGCAGTTAGCGCTTGTTGCACTCATTCAAGATCTTGGAATGCTGCGAGTCCCTTATCAAATCCGCCATAAAAAAACAGAGCTCAGCAGCGTTGAGAAAAATTATTATCAGGCTCATGTCGGATATAGTGTCGAGCTGTTAAGACGGGCTAGCTTTCCTAAAGAGTTAATCGAGTTAGTCGCCTTACACCACGAACGCCTTGATGGCAGCGGTTATCCAAAAGGGGTCAATGAAATGTCGGAGATGGCGCAGTTAATTCAGGTCACAGACTACTATGATGTACTGATTAATCCGCCGCCTTGGCAAAAAGCAATTCCCCCGCAATTGGCTATCGCTGTATTACTTAAAAATGCTGGAAAACTTTTTAACAGACAGGTTGTGGAAGCGTTAGCTCTTTCACTGGGGATCTACCCGCCCGGCACATGTGTACAACTTGATGATAAGCGCTACGCATTAGTTGCAGCGAGTAATCCAGATGATAAATTAAAGCCCTATGTGAAAGTGCTATCCGAAGATGGCGATGCTCAATTTGATGAGCTTCCCATCGACGATCTACAGATGCTCAATACAACGATTAAGCACACCCCAAACTTTGAGCAGTTACCAGAGAATATCGCCAAATCGTTATCGACATATCACCTCGATTTCAGCCATCACCCAGAGGGTAAATAAGTGCCTTTGGATTGCTTATGATTTAGACAACCTGTTCGCTATAAGCTGAATTATTTGCTTCATATCAAGAAAATACACGACAGCCCCTTTGCCATCGAAGCAATACAAGGTACATTACCTCATCATAGTTTTATGACTGACACTATATTAGTATTGGAGTTTTCATGGAAAAACCAAATAATCAGCAAATGTCCCAAGTGCTGGAGCTAGTCTCGATGGCTCGCCGCCGTAATAAATTAAAACGGGATATGATCGATGTGGCAAATAAAATCCGTGATAATCGTAAACGTGTTGAGCTACTTAACAACTTATCCGATTATGTTCATGAAGAGATGTCTTTTCGTGAAATCATGGCGATTGTTGAAAACATGAAAAATGATTATGAAGACCGAGTTGATGAATATACCATCGAAAATGCGGAGTTATCTAAAGAGCGTCGCGAACTGTTCCGTAAAATTCGTACAGCTAAATCTGACAAATAGCTAAGCACTTACCAAGCCGCCCTTCCAGCGGCTTGATTGTTGCTATATCGCCCAATAACCTTCTTCTAAACTGTCTTCTCGTTCAGGTAGTCCTCGGCTTAATCGCGGGGAGGATTGTATTAAAACATCGTAGCTCACTCGATTTGCATATTTGCAGATCTGTGACAATGATGAATAAGTTAAAAATGGTTGTGCATGTTTCGCTGATTGAGGAACACTCAGGCGGTGATATCGATTCGCAACGATGTCATGTAAAATCGCAGCTAACGCGCCATCGCCTGCTCCATTCGTATTCAGGATCTGTTGAGGACCACCTAAATAGGGTGCAATATGACTATATATTTTTTTCGGCTTAGAGCAATCACAGGCGCGCATCGCGCGGCTAAATTCATAATAGTTGAACTGCTCCATGCCGTCATCTGAGCAAAGAGGATGACGGGTTTGACGAAGCGCCTCGCTATCACAATAACCTCCCATGTATAAGCCTTGCTCACCGGCAGTGCATAATACTAAATCACAGCTTTCTAAGGCGATATCGACAGCTCGCAGCGGATCGCTCTCCCCCGTTAACGCACAGGCTTCTTGCTCATTCATCGCAAGAATATCAACATGCTCACGTACAAACTGTTGCCACCAAGTAGGGTCTTGGGCAATCAGATATTGAGTACCAAGAGTTAATACCACGGGAATTTTAGCTTGATGCGCATAGTCGATGGCCTTCATACACGCTTGCATGATCGTCTCATTAACGCTAGTACGGACCAAATAGGCAGAAATCAGTAGCGCGCAACTTTTGCTAATCAGCGCTTGCGATACAGCTTCAGGCTGCAGACAGTTCATTTTTCCCTTACTAATCCCAAAGGTGCGTTGACCATCTTCTGAGATAAGTGTGAAGCAGCGTCCAATGGGTCCATCAACGGGTTGTAAATACTGCAGATTCACTTTACTAGACGTATTACACAGATATTGATAAGCAAAGCTGCCTACTTGAATACTTTCAGACATAACGCCGAGCAAGTATGATGGTGAATCTGCCAGTACCGAGTAGTTATGAGTGGTATTTGCGACCGTTCCACCCGCAAAACAACGCACGTGATCAGGTAACTCTGCAAGTGCTTGAACAAGCCGTTCAGTTTGTTCATCTTCTAACAGCGACGACTCACCAATAGGTAAACCAAATGAGGTGATAAACTCTCGGCTCACCGTCGCCTCGATATCAACCATCACTTGGTCGATGCCCACTATGTAACTGTTCTCAACTGCTAAATGTGAATTAGCTTTGTACAACAGAGGGTCTCGTTCACTCACTGGAAAATAATGTTTTGTCTTACGACGACCGGGAAACTTCATAAAATCTATGTTCAACCAAAACGAATGGCACATTTTACCATTAGTTCAATTGCTCTAAAATCATTTCACTCAGGATTTGTGCATGATCATCACCATCATTAAGTGCTTCTATATATTGGAAATGTTCGCCACCATTATCCAAAAAGACATCTTTTAGCTCAGAACTAATTTCTTCTAAGGTTTCTAAGCAATCCACTGAAAATGCTGGGCTGATGATATCAATCGCCTTAACACCTTGCTGCGCGAGCTCCTTGAGCATTTCATCTGTATAGGGCTGCAACCAAGGTTCTTTGCCAAACCGGCTTTGAAAACTCAATTTCCATGCACTTTGCGGCAACTCTAACAGCTCTGCGATTCGTTTTGCTGTCGCTTCACACTGTTGTGGATAAGGGTCTCCCAAATTGGCATAACGCACGGGAATACCATGAAATGAAAACACCAACTGATGAGTTTCATCATACGAGTGTCCTTTTTGACGAATGCGCTGCGCTAAAAGCTCGCAATAACCTGGCCAATCATAATATTGGCGGACAAACTGTAATGAAGGAAGTGCGAATCGCCCTTTCATCGCTCTAGTGCAGGCATCAAAAACGGGAGCGGTGGTGGAGACAGAATATTGTGGATACATGGGCAGTACGATGAGCCGTTCACAGCCTTGTTTTAATGCCGTATCGATGACATCTTCAATAAATGGTTCACTATAGCTCATCGCCAAACGAACTGCTGCCTTATCCCCTATCAATGAACTGATTTTATGACATAAATTTTCACTATAGACCTGCAGTGGCGAGCCACCTTCCAGCCAGATCTGTTGATACAACTTAGCAACTCGGGGACTACGTAGCGGCAAGACAATACCTTTTAAAATAGGCTGCCATACCCAAGGCGATAGTGACACAACACGCTGATCGGAGAGAAATCGATTTAAGAAGTCACGGACACCCTTTGCAGTAGGTTGCGAAGGCGTTCCTAAGTTAGCAAGAATGACCGTTGTTGATGACTTAGTCATAGATTATTCCTTTTGATTATGAATTATCATTTAGTTTAACCGATTAACAGGAATAAGAAATAAAAAAAGCTGACACATGAGCCAGCTTTTTCATCATAGAAGCAAAAAATTAGTCCAACAGCTGCGCTAGCTCTTGACTCACTTTATCAACGGGCTGTGTACCATCAATCCGGAAGTATTTATTCATTCCATTGTCGGCATCTGCACTATAGTAATCAACCAGTGGCTGTGTTGTTTCATGATAAATAGCCAAGCGTTTACGTACCGTTACTTCTTCATCATCAGGACGGATTTTTAGATCTTCACCAGTGACATCATCTTTGCCCTCCACTTTAGGTGGATTATAGACAACATGATATACCCGGCCTGAATTAGCATGAACACGACGACCACTCATACGTTTGACTATTTCTTCATCTGGCACATCAAATTCCAGTACCACATCAACATCAATACCATGCTCTTTCATTGCATCTGCTTGAGGGCGCGTACGAGGAAATCCATCAAGTAAAAATCCCTTAGCGCAATCACCTTGAGCAACCCGCTCCTGCACTAATGCAATCATCAATTCATCACTGACCAACTGACCTGCATCCATCACAGCTTTCGCTTGTTGACCTAATTCAGTACCTGCCTTCACCGCAGCGCGCAACATATCGCCAGTGGAAATCTGCGGGATCCCATAACGTTCCATAATGAACTGTGCTTGAGTCCCTTTTCCTGCTCCGGGCGCGCCCAGTAAAATAATGCGCATAACGCTTATCCTTCCAACAAATATATTTGCAAAGCTGTAGAATGTACACTTAAGCTGTGATTTTCTCAAGTCAGCACTTGATATTGTTCCACATGCTATCCCCCAGTACGCGCATACTTATTGTTAATATAAGCCAACCGCAGCCACCATCAACCGATGGCTATTGGCACAGCCGATCAATTACCATGGCTTAACGCTATGGATAAAGGTGTAGGCCTAAGAAGGCTTGATATGTCACCTTGCAAGTTCAATCAATCACTGCTGGATGCCTTTGTGTCATAATCCCATTTGAGCCACCCATCTGATCATAAATAAAAATGCTGCCCTGAATCAATCATGCTGATCAGTTAAACCAAATAAGATCGGTTGACCGATTCTTTAAGGGCGTCATCAACAATTTAAAAACCAATCAGGTCAACACATTTATAATTGACTGCTCCTCGGGTGGATAGATCAAAAGCTGATTGAAACCACACTGGACAATAGAGTAGAAAATACGCAATACAGGGTGGTTTAATCTTTAGGACACAACGATAAGCGAGTCACTTTAAAGAGCAATCCAAACACGCCTAAACACTGGCCCGTTTAATCACTGTCACATCAATGAAAAAATACGTGATATGACATCGATAGTTGTGCGATGGGTTACCCAACCGCCGCTATCGACACTCTCTATGGGCATCGTTGGGAAATAGAATGGAGTATCGAGAGCAGAAATAGCAGATGTTGAGTCATTGACAGCCCCTTAGTAATAAGAAAATGCCGCTCACCTTAAGAGAACGGCATTAGAGCTAAGTGCTCGGTTTTCTAATCGCATTTTTACTTAATGCTCAGTTTTCTTTAAGTTCTGCTTATCGTGGTACTCATCTAATGCAAGTTCAATCAAACGGGTGACCAGCTCTCGCGGCGCGACACCACTTGCCTGCCACAACTTAGGATACATGCTGATAGCGGTGAACCCTGGCAATGTATTGATCTCATTGACTAAGACTTCACCGTCTGGCGTTAAAAACATGTCCACCCGACCCATGCCTCGCGCTTCTAGACATTGATATGCCTGTAATGCGGTTTGGCGCAGCCGAGCCAATGTTGGCGCATCCACATCCGCGGGGATCTGCAGCTTAGCACCGGCGGCTTCAATATACTTGCGATCGTAACTATAGAACTGCTCATCGGCGATAATTTCGCCCACAACATCACACACTTCTGGCTCATCATTGCCCAACACCGCACATTCAAGCTCTCGGCCAACCACTGCCGCTTCAACCAAAACTTTAATGTCATAATCAAAAGCATGGCGTAACGCTGCAACTAGCTCAGCATCACAAGTCACCTTACTCACACCAACCGATGAGCCCATATTCGCAGGCTTAACATAGACCGGATATCCCAACTTCTCGCTAACTTGTTGTCCAATTGATTCATTCAACTGATGCCGACGCAGCACCATATAATCGGCAACCGCAATGCCACTATCACGTAATAATCGTTTGGCAACATCTTTATCCATGCCAATGGCTGAACCTAAGATATCACTACCGACACAAGCAACATTAGCCAGCTTTGCCAACCCTTGCACCGAGCCATCCTCACCATAAGGCCCGTGCAGAACGGGAAACACGACATCAATCAACCCCATTGCTTGTCCATCACTCATCAACAAGCCTTGTTGATCACTGGCCAACAGTGAAGTAGGTTGGGCACGTTGATTCAGAGCAACCAATTTCAGATTATCCGCCGTTAACAACGGCCTGCTCTGATCATTAAGATACCACCCACCATCTCGATCAATTCCAATCAATATTGTTTCGAAACGTTCAGGATCGATTGCGGCAATCACATTTCTTGCTGACTGCAATGAAACTTCATGTTCGGCAGAACGGCCACCAAACAGCACCGCAACGCGTATTTTATTTTGTTGCATAATTTATCCGAAAAATAACTCATTTATCTGATGACACTAGTCATCACCAATACCGCGCACTCAACGTCATACATATCTATTTTTGCGGCTCGCATTCATTTGTTATACCGTACCTCTAACGAAGTTGCCAGACAACCTCTAAGCCGATGAGCACGCAACAGTTCTCTCCAACTCAATGATGCATCTGACCACATCAAGTGGATAGATACGACTTCAACATTGTCTAGCCGCATGTTTAAAACAATAAAATATTTATCGCTGGAACCATTGCTAATAACAACACGCCAATAAGCCCTTTTTCCAGCAGATTAAAGTGCACACGCTGTTCATTTTGTCGTCGGCTATATAAAAAGATCAACATACCTGGAACATAGAGTAAAATTGATAATAACACCCCATCTAACCCAGCTGCATATAATAGCCACACACCATAACTACTTGCCCCCAAAGCAACCACGACCATAGGCAGATGCGGTTTGGTTTGTAACGACACTTTCAGCAGGTACAACCCAACGAGCAAATAAGGGACTAAAATCATCGAGGTCGAAACCCGCACTAAGGTATTATAACCCTTCCCGCTAAAGAGCAGCATCACCAAACAGATCTGTACCGTAATTGAAGTGAGCCATAACGATGCCGTAGAGACGCCATTTGCGTTGAGTTTAGCGAAAATTTTAGGAAAAGCATGATGACGAGCTATCGATTGTGGAACTTCCGTGGCATACAATATCCAGCTAATATACGAGGCCAATACCGACACTAAAACACCTAAACTTACCAACAGTTTCCCAGGACCCCCAATGAGATCAGCTAAAATGCCCGCCATCGATGGATTGGTTAAAGCTGCAATCTGCTCTCTTGGCATAATACCTCTAGAAAGCAATGAAATTGAGATATATAAAAACGCCGCAAACAACACGCCAATAAACGTGGCTCGACCAATATCGCGTTTATTTTGCGCGCGAGCAGAAAGCACGACCGCCCCTTCAATCCCAGTAAATACCCAAAGGGTAATCAACATACTATGTTTGACTTGATTTGCGATCGGAACGTCTAAAGACACGCCATTGATATCATGACTAAACAACGTCGGTTTAAAACAATAGGCAACAATGACAATAAATATTAATAGTGGAATTGTCTTAGCCAATGAACCTAAAAGATTAAATAGCGCAGCTTGGCGCACGCCACGGCTCACTAACGTATGAATCATCCATAAAAGGAGCGATTCGCCCACAAATGATGGCCATGTATTACCCGCACCAAAAATAAGACGATGAGGGCTGTCTAATAAACCGCCTAATGCCGAAAAAGCCACAACCAGATAGGCCACAACACCAATCGTACTACATAACCAATAACCCCAAGCGGAGAAAAACCCCATGAGATCACCAAACCCTTCACGGGCATAGCTATAAATCCCTTCATCTAGATCGGGACGAAGTCGCGACAACAGCAAAAAACATCCAGCCAGCGATAAAATACCGACACCGGTAATCAACCAAGCAATCAGTTCCGCTTTCAATCCCGACACTTCCGCCATATTTTGTGGAAGGCTAAATATACCTGAACCAACCATCGAGCTAAATACCAGTGCGGTTAGCGACAACAAGCCAATTTTTTTCTGATCCATTATTGTTTTTTACAACTAATGCAGTTCTCTCGATAGCAAAGCAATATGCTCAGGCCCAATACCACAACACCCACCAATCACGGAAGCACCAGCCGCTCGCCATTGCTGTGCAAAATGAAGGTATGCTTGCGGAGTCAGATCTTGGCGAATATCATCAAGGCCTTCATTGGCGGTAGCATTTTCAGCTTGCGCACTGACAAAAGCATTGCCATATCCACCTAAGCGCACGGTATCACTGGCCGCTTGTTCTTCAAGCACACGATTTGCCTGCTCAATCGCCGCTAAAATCACTTCTGGCTGACAACAGTTAAACAAAATACTCTGAACATGACAGTCCAACATGGCTTTCACTGCATTTTCGACTGACTCCCCTGAACGCAGCCGCGGCGTATCGTGCAACGTGTTATCGTCCAAAGTAAAAGAAACCCAACGTGGCTTGTCATCACTCGGTAACAGCGCCAACACCGCTTGTGTTTCAGCGATAAGGCTTTGTGTTTCAAGCTGCCACAGGTCAACAAATTCAGCCAAGTTATCAATCAGCGGCATCGCAATATTGCGCACATGTGACACATCGAAGAGATCTGGACGATATGAACCGAACAACGGTGGTAGAGAGCCGGCAACTTGTACCTGGGTCCCCAAAGCTGCCGCTCTAGCCACTTCACCAGAGCGCCGAATGAGGGCTGGGCCTTGCTCTTTAAAGCGCTCGTCGCCAATGTGAAATGGCACCAATGCGTAGCTGTTGGTCGCGATCACTTGCGCGCCACTGTTGATAAAATCTTGATGAACAGCCTGCACTTGTTCAGGCGCTTCAATCATTGCCAGTGCAGACCATTCGGGCTGTTTAAAAGGCGCGCCGCGACGAGCTAACTCTCGCCCCAACCCACCATCTAAAATAGTTATAGGGTGTGCCATATATTCACCTTTGACCCAAAGGCCAGTATTATACAATCAGTTGCAAATGAGCAAGCATAAGCAATCAGAAGGTAATCTGCAATGGTGCAAAGTGGATGATTTAACAGCAATAAAAGTCAACAAAAACAGATGATCGATATCGAGCCATGCTCAACGCTTGGAGCGTTATCATTTTTATGAGGGCGAAGGATCCTTGGGTCTTTCGACAAGCGAAGTTAATACCGCGAGAATCAGTCCAGGAAAGCGCTCTTCTAACGCATCAATACATAATCGACTAATCCGAGCCGTTCCTTCACTACGCGTGGCAATGATACCGGCTTGGCGCAAAATTTTTATGTGGTGGCTTAATGTCGACTTGCTGATGGGTAACTTGAGATCGCTACAGCGACTTTCATACTGATAGAGTTGAGCGATAATAGCTAAGCGAATAGGATCCCCAAGCGCATGTAACACATCTGCTAATGCATCATGGCGTAAAGCTGTTACAGTCTCTTCAATCGTTTGCGGGGAGGCGTGCTCATATTGGCTCATACCCTACTCCTTGATGGCGCAGTTCAGACAGTCGAGTTTCGACAAATATCGAACTAGTCATTGTCTGAGCAGATAATGACATGTTATTTTTATAACCCTAAAATTAACGCACGGATAACAAGATGGTCAAATCAAAACGCTCGGTGAATTCACACTTTGCGATGGCAGTGCTGGCAATATCACTTTTTCTCGTTTATATGACCGCTAATGCACCCACTCCTCTTTATAGCTTATGGCAGCAGAGCATCCATTATAGTGCCACTGGGATCAGTGTTATTTTTGTGGTTTACCATTTGGGGATTGTTTGTTCACTATTGTTGATGCGCCGCGTTCAAACGGCGCGCACAACGATGCGACTATTGTCTACAGCATTAATCACAGCAATTATTGCAGCCGTTCTGTTTGCAAGTGCCGATCAATTTTGGCAACTCGTCACAGCTCGCGTTTTAATCGGTTTAGGCTGCGGCGTATTTATCTCATGTGGCATCTCTCTTATCGTGAGAATTGGACTTACACAGCACATTATTAACACGCCACTACTCGTGACCTTAAGCTGTGTTCTCGGCTTTGGTCTTGGGCCATTTTACGCCGGTATTATTGCCGATATATTTCCCACGCCTTTTCGTTGGATCTTTTACCCACTGATCGTAGCACTTATCATTTGTTTCTTTTTACTGCGCCAGTTAGCGCCATCATCCAGCATCACTCAACTAACGCATAACGAAGATGAACAGACCAAGGACGAATCACCTCGTAATTATCCACTTTTTTTCGTTGCAACCGCATTATTTGCTAGCCCCTTTGCACTAGCAGGTCTATTTATTTCGTTAGGTCCAAGCATGATGAGTGAGTCAATGCACACCACTAACCATGCGCTGATTGGCTTCGTCCCATTATTGATGTTCGGATCGGGTGTCATCAGCCAAATTTGTCTGCGGGCCTTATCAATCAGTAAACAAATACTGATCGGCATTATCGGCACCTTTTTAGGGGGAGTCGGCGTTCTTGTCGCCGAAGTACACCACTGGATCATCTTAATGATCATCGCCGCAATACTCACGGGCATTGCGCAAAGTATGACGCAGCTTGCTGGGATTCGACTATTAAAAGAATTTCAACCGCTCGGCAGCTTTCAGCGTTCGACATCCACTTTCTTTTTATGTGGCTATCTATATGCGGCATTTAGTATTTTTGTCATGGGATGGGTTGCAAGCCATATGGGGTTACAAGTTGGCTCGCAAGTTTTCTTATATTTATGCTTTATGCTGATGGCTGCTGCAACGGGCGGATATTTAATTATCCATCAGAGCAAGTCCAATTAACGCAGCAGGGCAGATGCCCTGCTCTTTTAACTAAAGGCTTCTTTAAACGTTTGATACGCTTGTCGAGCCTTCTCATTGTCTGCTTTAGGTAACAAAATTTGCAGCTCAATATATAAGTCTCCCGGCACCTTGGCGGGGAGGCCACGGCCACGTAAACGCATTTTTCGACCACCAGATGAATTAGCCGGAATTGTCATCTCAACCTGCTTTTCATCCGGTAACGGCACACTCACTTTCGCACCAAGAGCTGCATCCCAAGGCGCTATCGCTAAGGTATAAAATACATCTGTGCCTTCGACGCGATAGACGTCACTCTCTAGAAAATCAATTTCTAAGAACAGGTCACCGTTTGGCCCACCGTGACGCCCGACATAACCTTGTCCTGCCAAACGTACTTTCTGGCCAGCTTTAATCCCCCTCGGGATTTTTACATTTAAAGTGCGACGTTGCCCGGCGACATTCAATGTCATCGAGCGCTGTCCGCCTAAATAACTATCTCGCACATCAATAGCAATCTTAGAGTGAATATCTTCTCCGGTTTGCTGAAACCCACGGCTACCTTCAAAACCAGAAAAACCACCACGTTGGCCAAAAGCTTGCTCGAAGAAATCACCAAACCCAGCACCACTAAATGGTTGACCACCAGCATGTTGAGATTGACGAGCCCCTGCACCAGCAGCTTTCCATTGACTACCAAACTGATCATAAGCGGCCCGCTTTTGCGGATCGCTTAACGCCTCATACGCTTCACCGACCTCTTTAAAATGCTGCTCTGCGTCAGGCTCTTTACTCACATCAGGGTGATATTTTTTGGCCAACCGGCGGTATGCTTTCTTAATCTCTGGCTCGCTGGCATCACGCGCAACGCCCAAGATATCATAATAATTTTTTGCACTCATGCTGCCTCATACACCTTTTGCGAAACAACACCCAACACTTCGTATCATTGTGATACGTCCTGGCTTATATATGGGGACTTTTTTACAAAAATAAACCCGTGATAACGATTAAGACAGCAATATTCTAATTCGTCGCGCTGGCAATAGCTGATATGTCCCCTAAAATCGACTGTCAACATTTGTGCCAGCTTATTCGGTGTCTCTTCACGGCCCAATCATCAACAGCGCTTCTGGTGCAAAGCGCCCAGCACTCCATGCATCTAACCATTGATGGTCCCACATCATCTCTTTAACGTAGGCGCTACGTTCCAAATTAGTTTTTTATCGAACTTAGTTTACAACACATTCTGTATCACTCGACAAAACGACTAAAGTAAGATTCGCGTTTTTTATACTACACGGGCGACTAGATACGAGTGGATTTATATAAAATGACTCGCCAAATGCAGATATTGAATAATAGGCATCCCAAGCGCGCAAAGCGCTAGTGATCCTGTCTAAATGATGCCATTTTATAGCTGAGTTATCCAATCCATATCAAGCACTACGGCGGCGCAGATGACCAAACGGTTGACTGAAAACTTAATAAAGCCAACCGCAAGTAAAATCACCAGCCACATCATTTAGTTATTGCACATCAGGCCAAACATTCGCTGCAATCCTATTAATCAAACGAATTTTGTTCCACTGATCCTCAATAGTTAACTTATTGCCTTCTTCTGTCGAGGCAAAGCCGCATTGCGGGCTTAAGCATAAATTTTCCAACGGTACATAGTCACAGGCTTCTTGGATCCGCGCTTTGATAGTTTCTGCATCTTCTAATTCTGGGAACTTCGATGTCACTAAGCCAAGGACTATTCGACTTTCTTTATTTGTCCAATATCGTAGCGGCGCGAAGTCTCCAGCGCGATCATTATCATATTCAAGAAAAAAACCGTCATACTGAGTGGCAAATAGAGCCGCTGCGATAGGTTCATACCCGCCAGAAAACAACCATGATGAAGCGTGATTGCCCCGGCAAATATGTGTAGTAATCACCATATCACTGGGTTTATTAGCTAAAGCACTATTAATAATCTCAGCGCAAATTCTAGCAATGTTATCCGCATCTATCCCTTTGGCTTTAAGCCCTTCGCGTTTATTGGCATCAGCAAGAAACGCCCAGTTGGTATCGTCAAACTGTAAATAGCGACAACCCGCATCATAATAGGCTTGCACCGCATCCCGATAGGTTTTCGCCAGATCGCGATAAAAATCATTAAGATCACTATAGATAGCGCTGAGGTTCGATGACCCATCATTAGCCAGTATTTCTTGGCGCAAAATCATCGTTGGGCTTGGAATCGTCGCTTTAGCCGTGTATTTATCTTGAGTCTCAGCCACTTGTTTAAGAAAAATAAAATGCGCGAGAAACGGATGATTTTGATTAAATGACACTTTATCAATCACCCGAATGTTGTAAGAAGGCGCAGCTTTGCCATGAAATGCTTGGTTATAGCCCTGCTCTGGCACATACCCTTCAATACCATTTAAATTTTCTAAAAAGTCGATATGCCAAAACCCACGGCGGAATTCACCATCAGTGATCACATGCAAACCAGCCGTTTTCTGCTGTTCAACCAGTTCAGTAATCGCGCTATCTTCAATCTTGGTCAGTTCATTTTTTGATATTTGATTGGCTTGAAAATCACAGCGGGCTTGATGTAAATAATCAGGGCGCAAGTAACTACCAACGACATCTGAGCGAAAGGGGGGACGAATGGCCACAAAAAATTCCTTGAAATAACGATTAATGGACTCACTATAATAGATGTCTAGACGTCTTTTAAGGATTATGATGAACTTTAATTGTGATCATGAAAAAATATCATCTTGGCTATGTCCCAATCATACAAAAAATGCTCTCTTCGTTAAGTAAGTTGATTTGACTACCTGACCGACGTGCCAGCTAGTCAAAGTGCTACGCAAGAAAAGAAGCAATATAGCTGACTTACAATGTTAGCTTAGGTCATATTCCGTTAATATTCGTTCTTAACTAACGGCTAATCGTGTTGCTGCCATTCGCTGCGAAGCACCCCATATTTGACTGAATCATAGTATTCACCTTGGTAGAAACGTACTTTCCGCAAACGAGCCTCTTGTTTAAAACCGAGTTTAGAGGCACAAGCCATCATGCGTGGATTACCTGACCAAGTGGTCATTCCTACACGCTCTATTTCTCGCGTTGAGAATAAGTGACTGATCCATTGAGTCAGTGCAACAGGCGCGATCCCTTGGCCCCAATACGCCGTGTCATAAATAACGACCCCCGCCTCTAACCAACGGGTGGACTCACACTCCCAATAGCAATTAACTGAACCGACCACGACATCATCTACGGTGATAACTTGCATATCTAACCCTTTGCATAATCGTTCAAATGTGCCTGTAGCAAAGTCATCTAATAAAGGCGGTGTATAGGCAAAGTACGGACCATTAAATTTCGTCCACTCTTCATTTTCAGTCACTAGTTGATAAACAAAATGCAATTCAGTGGATTGAGCAGGCCGAATACAGATGTCTCTGCGCATCAGATGTTCCTTCATTTCATGTTATGTTATGTCGTCTTTGTTCAATTTTACAAATCTGCCAACCTTAAACCTTACCAATCTAATCCCATTGTGGTTTTCACAAAAAACTGTCAAACGCTATTAAAACAAAAAATAATTAACAGCCTTGGCTCGGTATTTTTTTATGCAAATTTCGCGGTGCATTGACACAAAAATAAAATGATAACGTTTCTGTTTGAATTTAAAAACCAGAGCGACATCAGAGTAACAAATTGATGGTCTAACCCGAAAACCCCAAACACTCCCAATCCAAGGTTTGAAACGACTAGCTCATCGGGTAATCACTTAACTCAAGCTGCCAATACCCTACCGAAATCCGGCGGTCATGCTTAAACCCAATGTTAGTGAATTCCCCAACCTTTTTAAATCCTAGGCGTTCATGCAACGCAATGCTGGAGTCATTAGGCAAGGCTATCGAACCGATAACGGTTCTTATCCCTAGACGTTTTAATTGTTCCAATAATGCATGATAGATCAAGCGGCCCATTCCCTTGCCTTTTGCCTCTGGCGCGAAGTAAATTGAAGGCTCAACTGTCAAGTTATACGCACTGCGCGCTTTCCATTGCCCTGCATAGGCATAGCCTTGAATTTCACCATCAATGACAACCACCAGCCAAGGCAGCCCAAATTCTTGAACATGTTTAACCCGTGCATGCATTTCAGGCTCCGAGACGGGAGATTCCTCAAAAGAGATCGTCGTATTCACAATATAGTGATTATAAATGCGGGTTATCGCCTCAATATCCAAACGACCAACTTCACGTATATCCATTTATTCTTCCCTGATACAGCTGTTATGGCCACCACATATTAACGAATCTTACAAAGTACAAAATTAGGGGGCCATGTGAATTATTAAAAATTAAGACTCGCCGCTCGATTCAAGCCAATCTGATACTAAGTGAACCGTCTGAAAATCAAAATTAATTTCAGCATTTCCTCCTAACGGGGTCACTAACATTGGATGCGTATGGCATGAATCAAAACCGACTAGAATAGGGACTTTTTGGCCATTTAACACTTCGAGTAAGACATCAAGGGGTTGTCGATTGCTGCCTTGATCATCAAAGATCTCATGTTTACCAAGAATAATAGCGCCGATCTTGTCAAATACCCCGCATAATTTAAGGTGACTAAATGAGCGCTCAACGGTCCCTATCGTTTTTAATGAGTCTTCGATAAATAGAATGTCCCCATCCACAATATCCGGCATATAAGGGCTACCCCATATTCCTGCCATGGTGTTTAAATTACCTCCTATCAAACGACCCCGAACGACGCCACTACCCAAAAATTGCCATTCATTATCTTGAACGGGTTTTGCTGTTGTTTGCGTTTCCCAAGCAAACCGAATATCGGTCCACTTTTCAGGCATACGATAGCGATAGGGTAAGTTGCTAGGGTGACACAGTAGCTGTGAGAACGAGGCAAATGTTTCATCGACAAGAGGGGGAAGCTCGCCCAAAGATGCGACCAATGCTGGCCCATAAAAAGTAATCAGCCCTGTTTTAGCGTAAATACCTAACAATAACGCAGTTACATCCGAATAACCGACAATGATCTTAGGATCTTTCACTAACGCATCATAATCAATATACGGAAGTAATGAATTACTATTGCTTCCACCAATTGTTGACATAATACAGCGAACTTTAGGGTTACGAATCAGCGCATTTAATTCTTGGGCGCGCGCTTCAATGTTCCCTGAGCGATAATAATCTGTTTTACCTGTTAACTCGCCGGCTTCTAATTGAAACCCCTGTGCGCGCAAATAAGATTTGGCGCGCTCAAAACGCTTTGCCGCAAAGTATGTAGCCGGTGAAGACGGTGAGAAAAATCCAATGGTATCCCCTGCTTTCAAAGCTTTTGCAACGATCGTCAACTCGCATCTCCTTATACATAACTGGAATAATAACGCATACAACCTGAGTCATTAATAACTATATATTTTATATGGAGTTATCACAATGCGAAAAGCGGCCAAACAATCACTTCAATACAAATACCACTGATGGCATACGTGCACGGCTAAGCATAGCCATACAACAGCTAAATAGTTACAAACATAACCCCTTTGATGCACCAAACAGTTAATGAGTGATGGCCATCTACTTTATGATATGTTTAGAAAAATGAGATGTTCGAGTTTTTATCAATAGGTGAAGGTTGGCTATCATTGATGTCTTACTATTTTAGCGTTCCCCTCGTTACTTTAACGTTACTTCGACGCTTTTTGAGTACTTATAAAATCCAAATCCAAGAGATAGTACCTTGGGGATGACTTGAATACAGGTAAACCCATTTTTTTCATAAAAATGATGGTTGCGAGTAGCATAATCTGGCGTCTCCAGCGTCCAAGTTGAAACCTGAGGAAATAGCTGTGCTAATTCATTGATCATCCAAGAACCAACGCCAGTATTCATCTGGTGTTGTTGCACATGAATACCTATAATTTCACCTTGCTGATCAGTGAGCTTTAAAATGCAGCTACCAACAAGGCGTCCATTCATTGTGCATTTAAGATACGTATACAAAAGCAACCATTCTTGATGTTTTTGTATGTCATCCAACCTAGGTGGATTGCCATCTTTTACATCATCGGGCCGATAACGTCTATCTTCCATAAATGCGTTAACAGCGAGATCGCGCAGTTCGGCAACATCTAGCGGATTAACTAATTCGAGTAATAACATTATTTCCCTTTTCTAGACGTTTAAATCAACTAATAATCAGCGATCGATTAACAACCTAGGTTTGTTTATAAATAAACCCGAGGATTAAATTTTCTCATAAAATAGTCTGGGTCCGCTAACTTTTTATAACCAAAGTTGAAATACAACGTCTGTTTATCTACCGTTGCCAAAGTCATGCGTCTTAATCCTTGTTATTGCGCATCAAGCAGCTCAAAAGTTCGTTTTTGGCTTCAGGGTTTGTCTGCACACAGAGCTTTAGTTAGTTTAGCCATTCGCTTACCTAAGAACTGCGCTGACAATAGATCCTGAGGATGAACCCTGCCGTCGGTTGATTGCGCGACGACACCCAGCTGGCAACCGAGTCGATTGAGCTCACTGTGTTCCCCATAAGAGGCATTCAAACCGACCCAAAGCATGCCGTGTTGACTTGATAACGTTGAGAAATACTGCAATGTATTCGTCTGATCGCCATTTAACCCTGTCCCCGATGTTATACCTGCCGCAAGCTTTCCCGATAAGACTTGGTCGGTCCAAAACACACTGGTTGCATCAGCAAATGTCTTAAATTGGGCAGATACATTTCCCATATAAGTAGGTGAACCAAAGATAACCGCACGACTGGTTAAAAGCTCTTCTAAAACCAACTCATTCACGAAGCGACCATCGACAATTTCAGTGCCTTTAATGCCATGTGAAAAGGTTTCAAGCCCAGCTTCTTCTATCGCAGTTTGCGTCGCCGACATGAGCGTTTTAGTAATGTCGGATTTTGAATAATAGATAAGAGAAATATCAGCCACAGTGGCTCCTCATAAATTCAAGTTAAATTTAAACCCCAGGTTCGATTTTCTTAGTCATCCATTGATTCACGGAAGAGGTTAATATTGCAATCTAGCATTGCATCAAAGAGTGGTAAAAACAAAAAATCATGAGGGTATAAAATAGTCCCCTGAACGCTCTAATGCGTTTTCCCTAGTAAACCAGTGGCTAAATAAACAACAAATGGGCATTCGCTGCTCCTAGTTACAGCACAATGACATCGTTTCTTGCACGCCTATTCATCGACATCACATGCCAAACGACATCAATTGGGTTAAGTCAACCCCAACGGATTGAACAACCGACACGCCTGAGAATTTGCCCTTTGCAAATGAAAAGCCCCATGACAGCGCATTGGCAATATACTGGCTAATTGAGCGAGCTAAGACAATGCACTCATTATACGCACATCACCCATGCTACATTTAATCCATCACTTTCAATCCGAAGGACAATCACCGATGTTTGAAGCAGCCGAGTTAGGACGTTCAATCAGTAAGCAAGATTGCAAAAAACTGGAACCAGAACTTCGCGAGCAGCTATTGCTCACCCAACTCGCTTTACAACAAGCCAATGTGCCCGTGTTTATTCTGCTAGAAGGTGTGAATAGCAAAGACAAAGGCGAGGTTGTCAATCTTCTCAATCAGTGGTTTGACACTCGAGGACTAGAAGTAAACGGTTTTGGTTCTAAAACTGATGGCGAAGCCCGTCGACCGCGTTTTTGGCGTTATTGGCATAACTTTCCTGCTCGGGGACGTATTGGCTTATTTTATGGTTCTTGGTATAGCGGTGAACTCATCAAGCGATCCACCAAACAGCAAAAAAAGGCTGCGTTTGATACGCATATGCAGCGTATACAAGCATTGGAGACGACACTGGCGCGAGATGGTGCGTTAATTCTTAAATTCTGGCTACATTCATCTAAAGCCACTCAAAAGTCGCGCTTAAAAGAACTTAAAGCGGCCCATAAAAAAGGTTGGAAAAGCTCCCATGCAGACTTTCAGATCCTCACTCACTACTCACGCTATATTCGTTCAGCTGAAAGAGCCGTACGGCTAACGGATCAGGCGATTGCACCTTGGTATGTGATCGATGCCGAGGATGACAACTACCGAAATTTGACCGTGATTAAGCAAATAATTACTACTGTAGACACCCATCTAGCGAATATTCCCCTTGCCTCTCAGGCCACCGAAGCGATCTCTTCACCCACAAACGTTAGCCAAGCGGAACAAAAGCCCGATACACCGACCGAACCTACCATATTAAGTTTGCTCAACCAATCACAAGCCGGCGAACCAGAACATTACCATAAACACCTCGCCAAATTGCAGGAGAAGCTAACCCGCTTGAGCTGGCAGGCGTACCATAAAAACATCAGCTTTATTCTGGTATTTGAAGGTTGGGATGCAGCGGGTAAAGGTGGTGCCATTCGGCGCATTATGCAGGCGGTAGATGCTCGCATTGCCAGAGTTATATCGATAGCAGCACCTACGGATGAAGAAATTGCTCACCATTATTTATGGCGATTCTGGCGACATATACCGGCCTCAGGTAAACACACAATCTATGACCGCAGCTGGTACGGCCGGGTATTAGTCGAGCGAGTAGAAGGCTTCGCAAAAGACAATGAATGGCGACGCGCTTACACCGAAATCAACAACTTTGAGGAACAAATCATCCATCACGGTAGCCTATTGCTTAAATTCTGGCTTCATATCGATCAGCAAGAACAATTACAACGCTTTAAAGCCCGCGAAAACATTCCCTACAAGCAGTATAAGCTCACCGACGATGACTGGCGCAACCGCAATCATTGGCAAGATTATGAAACAGCAGTCAATGACATGGTTGTGCATACCAGCACAGACTATGCTCCTTGGAGCTTGATTGCAGCCAATAACAAACACCATGCCCGCATTGCCGTGCTGGAAGAATTATGTGACAAACTGGAAAAAAAATTAAAACAGACTGACTAATCAACACTCAGAATGAGTCAATATACAGGCATGTACCGCTTAATTCGGGACACAGTAGCAGTTGCAAACCAAGTGACGGCTACTCGACCCGATCTCTTTTCAATCAGTGCCGATCTTGAGCTCTATAAAGTACGAATACTATGGATTTTTCGATAGATATAGCGTTTACAGACGAGAGTCAAAGCTCACTTGTTACCGATTGGCTAATCGGGCTAACACATATATCCTCCTCGCCTAGGCGTCAGAGCCCTAAACCGGAATTTAACAGACGATCCTCTTGCCTTGCTAATTTGGAATTTTATGACGATGTTGAAAAGCATCCACGACATCAGCCACCGAGTCATAATAAGCATCAATTCCAATCAACTCAGTGATGCCAGAACGGTCTAATTCAACACGGACGTTCTCAGATACTTCGGCAAACACCAGACGAATTTCTAATTTTTGTAGTTCTTTAGATAAAGTTGTTAGCGTTTTCGCTGAGGTAAAATCCACATCGTCTACAGCCCCTGCATCGACACAAAACCAATGTAATGGGGGGCGAGCACTATGCAGTAAGTACATAACTTGACGGCGCATATAGGCCGCATTGGCGTAATACATACTATGTGTAAAACGATACACCTGTAAGCCGGGTATCAGCTGAGCGTGATTATTTAGCGAAACTGCACGCCAACGTCCATTGCCAATAGAGACGATCACGCTATTTTGTGGTTGATAGCCATGACGAGTGTGAACCAATAATGAGAGTACAATGGCAAGTAAAATCCCCTGCTCCACGCCCCAAAAAACCACGACTAATGCGGTGATTAAAGCGACCCAAAATTCCCAAGGGCGCTCATATAATATGTTACGCATCCCTTTGATATCAATCAGTTCAATGCCGATCAGAAAAACCACGGTCGATAAGGCCGATTTAGGGAGATAACCCAAAGGCGCAGTGAAGAATAACAATACGATTATCACAATAGCCACCGTGATTAAATGCGCTAGCTGACTACGACCACCCGCTCCATCCACCATTTGAGTTTTGGTCGGACTGCCATTGACCACGAAGGCCCCTGATACAGCGGCACCCAAATTTGCCATTCCCAAGCCAATCAGGTCACCGTTGTCATTTAAGCTTTCATGATGGCGGGTAGCATACGCTCGAGAAGTAGCGGCACTTTGGGCAATAATCACGATAAACATCGCAAAAGCAGAAGGAATTAAATTCTGGAATTGCTGCCAGCTCAGCGACGCAGCGGGCCACTGCAGACTGGGTAAGCCACTAGGAACCGCGCCGAGTAACTTGATCCCATAACCTTGCAAGTCGAAGAGCCAACTCGCAAGGATTGCTGTCATGACGCTGATTAAGGCGCCAGGGATACGTTTGGACCCTAAACGCATCCCGACGATAATAATCAGCGTGGCTAGAGAAATAACCGTCGCGTAAACATTAACCGTTTCCAATTTCTGCCAGTGAAACACTATATTATATAAGCTGCTGATGCCATCAACGTGCATCCCCAACATGCCGGCTATTTGCCCTAAGGAGACTTGCACTCCAACTCCGGTTAAAAACCCAATCAATACGGTGCGAGACAAAAAGTTAGCGAGCATCCCTAAATTTAACATGCGAGCCAACAGCAGCATTACGCCCACCATAAGAGCCAACACCTCAGCGAATGCCAGATAAGCTTGCGACCCCGTCACAGCCATGCCCGCCAATGCCGTTGCCAACATCGCGGCAGTTGCAGAATCGGCCCCAACCACTAGTCGACGAGAAGAGCCAAACATCGCAAACAAAAACATCGGTAATAACATGGTGTAGAGCCCAGTGACAACTGGCACGCCTGCGATTTGGGTGTACCCCATAACCTCGGGGATAGCAAGTGCAGCTAAGGTCAAACCCGCCATGACATCTTGAGAAAACTGAGATCGATTTAGTGGTAATACGCCTTGAAAAAAACGGTACCGCTTATTTCTTATGATCATTTAGATACTCTCATTGAGGCCTTTTCACGGTATGACAAGCGTAGGGAAAATAGGGCTAAAATAGACACTACAGCACAGCTTGTGAGCCATAAATAAACATCCAGAGTCCATTTTTAACGCAGACAAGCATAGCTGTCGAGTAAAGATCTCTGATTATAACTGGTTGCAATTACAACGATCTTGGACGATTTTAAATCTGAGTGGTCATTAGCAATACTCATTTTACGTTTCCTTATTGCATATCGATAGCGATCCTATGGGGTAGTACAACGAACGCCGTGTAATAGAACAATTGCACTCTCTCGAGGACGAACGTCTTATTCAGTGATATTAAAGGCTTTGTTTTTTTCACCAGCACGATTTAGTACAACCGCAGCAAGCTGTATTTCAAAACAAGATTACAGCCGTTAGACCTCGATAGTATAACTGCGTGATTTCAGCCTAAAGAGTAATTCACATTGGAGAAAAAGCATTTAAACGACTCATCATTATCAGACCTCTAACAATAATTTATGACATATCCCAAGAAATGCAGTGATCTCACCTAAGAATATAACTGATTAAAAAATAAAGAATTGAATGTTGAGAACTGCAGTAAAAACGATTCTATGTCAACAGAGACAAGGACACGCTAATGGGGGCGCTGATACAACAAGGAATGTCCGGCGCGTTAGTTGGTATAGTTATTTTTTACTTTTTAAGTTCATTGCTACTACGAAGCTGGGTCCGTATCGATGTTTATCAGCTGATGCTATCCATGGCCGTTACTTTTTTAGTCGCCATAGTTTGCGAAGTTGGTCTGGGTAAACTGTATTTCTTAGTCATAGGTAAACCACTTTGGCAGTATCATGTTTGGCCAATTCATGGAGGTTACACCTCAGCGCTAAACTTCATCATCTGGCCCGTATATGGCGTCTATCAGTATTTCTTGCATCAAGTACTCGTGGCTAAAAAAGTGGAATTACGCCCCCATTGGCTCATTGGTCTGGCTTCGGGAATAGATGGCCCTATATTAGAGATTCTGGCGAATGTTTTCTTCCTACTGTTTTATAAAACTTTCTATTTCTATTATCTACCAGATGACATGAAACACTTTACCTCGGTTCAGGTCGTTCCTTTGTACATGATTATGGGTGCCATTTTGTCCGTAGTACTTGAACATTTACGTAGACGCCCACGTAACTGGCTCTACCCTAGTATATTTTACCTAGCTGGAGTGGCTTTCATTCTGACAGGTTGACACGCAAAGGCACTTTTGCATATTGGCCAGCTCAAATAACTGTCTATTCGACAAGCGCTGATCAAATCGTTGTGTTTTGATAAAGTCAAACGACTGGTAAAAATTAACCCGATAAAGTCGAGGTTCATAATAACGACGTAACGCGATTATCAATACAATATTGCCTACCTTCTTCAACTGCCAACTCATAGTTGGCTCCTAATTTTTTAGGACGTTTTCACGTTAATGAGCATCCACTAGCAATATCAACCTTTGGACAAACCGCATGATTTAATCGTTGCGGCCCAAGCAGAGCAATTACATATCAACCAGGTGCTAAACCTTATAATGTGATTTCTGACAAGGCGAGTTCGATGCCGCTATTAGCATGGATCTCGGTGGTATCATACACGGGGACATCGGTGTCATGTTGCCCAACTAACAACGCAATTTCAGTGCATCCTAAAATGACGGCTTGTGCACCTTGTTTTTGAAGCTTGCTAATAATGGTCAGGTATTGCAATTTAGATTCCGCTCGAACAATACCTTGGCACAACTCATTATAAATCACATCATGCACAATCGTTTGATCGTCAGCATTGGGAACAACCACTTCAATCCCAAATTTGTCGATTAAGCGGCCTTTATAAAAATCTTGCGCCATGGTAAACCGTGTGCCCAGTAAACCTACTTTATTCACTTGGTCACGCACCAACAATTGTGCGGTTGCATCGGCAATATGCAAGACAGGGATCGTGATTGCTGATTCGATCTCAGAAACCACCTTATGCATGGTATTGGTACAAATCATCAGAAAATCAGCACCGCCCTGCTCCACCAAATGCGCTGCTCGGGATAAAATTTCAGCCGTTTCGGCCCATTTTCCCTCATGTTGTAATTTTTCAATCTCATCAAAATCGACACTGTACAAGCAAATTTTTGCCGAGTGTAAACCGCCTAATCTCGACTTGATTCCTCTATTAATTGCAGCATAGTAGCTGGCTGTTGATTCCCAGCTCATGCCCCCCAAAAGTCCAATCGTCTTCATAGATACTCCATTATAATTTACTTAATACCCTATCGCGAAAATGTGAAAAATAGGCGTAATATTAAAACTAGCACCTGATGTCATGAGCAGGGCTGTCAGTTTCAGAATCGATCCAAAGCGAAGATAACATCTTCCAGCAGCTGTATCATCAAGGATGCTCACGTGTGGTGATTGAAGCCTAAGCTGCAAGCCCCACACGAGAGGCGAACAGATCTATCACCGTCGAGTGTAATTAAATCACTCGGCTCGGTGGAGTTGAAACAATCAATTCAGATGCACGCTCGCCCACACGAAAGTGATGGTCTCGCCAAAAATATCGATAAACGAGCGTGAGTCACGCTACAACGATACGGCCTCGTTGTCTATCTCATTAACCTTTTGGCGGCAGAGGCAATTGCGAACGAGTCACTCACTGGCAATTTTGCCGCGCGGCGAAATTCGCCCTGATACGTACTTTCGCTAGCTTTGTGTCGCAACTAGTAATTTGATTCCAAACAAACCAAACAAACTTGCAGCAACTCTATACAACCATTTTTTCACCGCTTTACTCGCCGACAATCTTCGGCTCATTGATGATGAAGCCCGAGCAATAAAATGGCACCAGATCATACCGTTGAAGTTAAAAACTAAACCAAGTACCAAAAAAGCTAATGTTTTATTATCACTGGATGTAGATATAAACTGAGGCATAAAAGATAGAAAAAATAACGCCACTTTAGGATTGAATAAGTTTGTAACTATACCTTGAATATATATTCTTTTTAAAGATGCTTTTTCCGGTTTAATGACTTTGATGTCCTCATCCAAGCAACTGCTTCTAAACATGCCAATCGCCATATAAAGCAGATACATTCCTCCTAAAATTTTCACGATCGTGAACGCAGTCGCTGAAGTCGCTAAAATAGCAGATAAACCCAATGCCGCCGCGATGATGTGAATAAGCGTTCCCGTGCCGATACCCAGTGCTGCCGATGAGCCAGCTTTAAACCCCTGACTCGCAGCCCTGCCAGCGATGAGTATCGAGTCAGGCCCAGGAATAATATTAAGCAAAATGCCGGACGCTACAAATAACCAAAAATTTTCGATACCAAGCAATGTAAATACTCCGTTTCTATCGTTGAAAACTGCCGTTTTATTAAGATCTGAGCAATACACTGACCAAACTGCTACATAACGTTTGAACCCCAAAAACACAACAAACCCAAAAGCGCCATTCATTGGCGCAGCCTACTTGACCAATTGGGGTGGATCATTCTTGCTTAACTCAGGTAAGGGAAGACTCAAACTTTAATCTACAATCCCACTTGCTATGCGGCGACTCAATACAGTGACACTCGTTGTCGAAAGCCACGCTCAGTCATCGTCTGGATCTCAAACTCGCATTATGCAATGCGAGAGTTAGCTTATGATGTATATCACCACAAGGCAAAATAGTCATGTCAGTATTGATATCGGCCAAACACTATTGCTAGCTTCACCCAACGGCCCGACTTTCATGTCGCTACTCTCAACAATAAAAATGACATGTTTCAAACTCTCCGGCAACATTCATTATCAATCACGTGCCAACACAGAGCAACAACATGCAGTTCGCTATATAAAGAAGTTCTAGCATACAATGTAATCTGCTTTTTTAAAGTCGCTTATTCACACCGGGTCACTGCTGATATATGATCTGCATCGAAAAAGTTGTAATACTGAAAATCATGCAGATAGCAGCGCCGAATGCGGGAGTAAGATATCCACAATCTAATGATCAGGTGTGTAACTCTTCGCTAAAATAGCGATAAGCAAGCTCTATACAAATTTGGGTGAAACAGCAATTACCAACAGCCAAGGTTGTGCCGATCCCACTATCTGAGTCATGGCAAACTGACCGTTCATCATGCCCAATAACCCTTGGGTTTTGCGTTTGTCTTTATGCTATTCACATGTTCCGGAATCATCAACATGTATGTAAAACTCACTCATAGCTTTATAAGGAATCGCATTGTGTTAGGCTATTCAGCACATAATTGATGCTCTGCAATATAAAAACAACAACTCGGTGAGTTGCTTGCCGAAGTCCCTGCCACTGCGCCCTATATTTTGATGGCAGTACAACAGATGGTTTTTCTAAGCTTGCTATTGATTAAATTGGGAATAAAAATGGACCGACCTTTTTCTTTGCCACCTCGTCTGCGTCACTACCTACTTGGCTCAGATAATTTGCCATTATTTTATCAAGTCCATCACACATTGCTATTGCTTACCTGCGTATTTTTGGCCATCTCGGCAACGTTCAATTTTGCTTATCTCGATATTCCCTTCATCTACAATTGGATCCTATTAGCAAATAGTTTAATGCAGATTGTATTGTGGTATTTCTCCCGATATAAACAGCAATTTAAGCGAATGGCGATCATTTATGTATTTAATATCTTATTTGTCAGTTTACCGCTCAATTGGTTTATGGACGCTGGCTCTTACGGCCCAACGCTGGCTTTCACCTATATTGCTGTCATTTATTGCACAGTGGTTTTATACGAGATCAATTACTTCCGCTTACCGATCGTATTTATGATGGTGGCTCAACCTTTAGTATTGATCCAGATTGAACACATACATCCCAGTTGGATATTGACGTATACCCAGCCAGAACAACGTTATGAAGATATTATGATCTGTAACTTGATCTCGTTGATGCTCATGATTGCCATGATGGGGGTTTACTCGCGTAAGCTGAATCACGAGATCAACCGCGCAAATCAATATGCGCGGCGTCTAAAACAAATCAGTGAAACCGATTCATTAACGCAACTAAAAAATCGCAGTTTTATTTTGGACATATTTAGAAAAATTTTCACCACCTCTTACCATTTACACGTTCTTGTCGTCGACATCGACCACTTCAAACACATTAATGACAGCTACGGACACAGCTCCGGTGACCAAGTTCTGGTTCAAGTCGCCGCATGTATGCAAAAATATTGTCATCAACACGGGGCGCTATTAAGCCGTTATGGTGGTGAAGAGTTTATTATTATTGCGTTCTTCCAAACTTTTGCGCAAACCGTCGATCTAGCTGACCATCTACGCCGCCAAGTCGCCACTTTGTCATTCAGTCATTGTGAAAACGTCACCATTAGTATCGGTGTTGCACAGCGAGAAAAACATGATTCGCACCACCAATTGATAAAACGTGCCGATCAGGCGCTCTATCAGGCGAAACGCCATGGTCGTAATCGTGTTTGCGTCACACCAGCCTCTTAGCCGCGATATCGTTGAAGGCTCTTGTACCTGCTCCGTCAGCTTAATTCTGCTTGGTTTGACTCTCGTCAACCAGTCTGCCTATCGAATATCGTTTCGATTTTTGGACTGCAATGGATACCTTTTAAGTTTCAATGCAGATCACGGCTCACTTCACTTACACCGGTTAAGACACTGCAACTAATTTGGTATTAACTGGCTACCACTTGATCTTTACCGCATCGTTTCGCTTCATACAAAGCGCCATCAGCACGTTTCAAGGTATCTTCATATGATCGGTCTACTGGCTCCATAGTCGCAACACCTATACTGATGCTAACCGTGGTCTCACCAGTGGAAAGTAGACTCATATCACGTTTAACTTTCTTTCGTAGCCGATTGGCAAATTGCACCGCCTGTTCTAATTCAATACTCGGCAAGCCAATCACGAATTCATCGCCCCCAAAGCGACAGGCAATATCCGTTTTCCTCAGTTCTGACCGACAAATGTCGCCAATCATCATGATGATTTCATCACCCGCATAATGACCAAGGGTATCATTAACTATTTTTAGGTTATCGAGGTCAAACATCAAGATAGAGGTTGGCACCGCGTGCCGTTCAAATGCGTCATAATGAAGTATCAGATCGTGTTCAAGTTTTCTGCGATTAAACAGCCCTGTGAGCTGATCGGTATCACTGAGCTCTCGAAGTTTAATCTCCATTTCATGTCGCTCTGAAATATTGCTGGCCACCCAAAGCACCACGGACTCACCGTCAATCAAAAAATCGAGCTTTTGAATACGGCCTTCAAACCAAATAGGTTGCTGTGGTCCGTCCGCTAGGGCCCTATCTATCTCTACATTATGCAGTTCATACTCTCTGATCAACAACTTATTCGATTCCAACGCAAGCGCAATTTGTTCCAGAAACCACTTTGCCTTTTCACCTTCAACAATGTCGGAAATACGCAACCCAATAAGCTCTTTGCCACTATGATAATAACGGGTATCACGCCCGCCGAACACGTCAATATATTTACCACTACGTGACAATATAAAAACAGGGTCTGGCAATGCTTCCATTATACTGACCATCTGTTCAATACTAATCATAAAAACACTCGGCGAAATTATCCTAAATAATACTGCCCCATATAACACCCAAGGTATTAATTCTGGGCGACCGGCGTCTAGCTATAAGCTTTCATATAATATCGGTTAAGTAGATTTGTCAAAAACGACTCCATCATCAAACAGCATTTAATCAGTTAGCTATATATGAGCATAGCGACAAATACAGCCATTAGCTAAACAAAAACACATAATGACACAACTAGAAAATAACTAACTTTTTACTCTTTTTGCCGGACCACTATCAATTGTTTACTGTACAACCTTTGAGATTAGCGCCCAAAGTGACAAATATGCTTAAATTTTTAATAAACAGCGTGAACGTTTTCAGCATGCTTTTCAGACAGTCTTCAACTTTTGTTCTTGATACTGTCGCGTTCATCTGACTCAATATCAAACGACCCACACAAAACGAACCGCAGTGACAAGCGCATTGACGAACAAGCGTTGTCTTAACAAAAATTATTTTTTTTCCAACTAGTCTTCTCTGCTACAGCACCACTATTTTCAAAGCAACTGCCTAATTCACCTCACATTTTAGATAACAATTCGAAGATCTTGGGCAGACCGCACCTCGGGAACAAATAAGCCTCGCGTCGTTGCCGATCCCCCGTTCTATCCAGTTAATATTGAGAATTTTTGCCACGCTCATGAGATCCTTTTTAATAATTTGAGGAATCGGCGAAGAGCCATTTTTGGTCACGCAGGCTTTCCGTAGATCGCTGGCGATACTAAGAGCATCTTTGCCTTGGGCATCAATAGCAGGATTGAGATCGATACCTGAACAAAGCACATGACTGTTGCCCGCAAGATCGTGCACCTTAATTGATTCGCAGGCGTAAATGCGTGATTCATCCCCCACATCGAGAATGGAAATTTGCGCAGAAGTGCCTGAACTGAGATCGTTAATTTTGCGAAATACCGACCAGTGCTGACAAGGGTCTTTCACGATGCTCATGTTGCCCCAAGGCAGTGGAATGCCGTTGCCTCGATAAACTGCTTTGAGTTTGCCCGGCGCATAGGCATCGAAATAATGCCAATGGGGATACGGCGAAACCGCGGTCATTCGACGCATAGTGACAGACTCTGAAACGTCGGCCAACCTTGCGGTGTTGATCTCATAACCGTTGCGATCCAGCATTTGTCGAAACGGCACTTTGGGGCACAGTAATGCCCCAGCAAAAAAACTACATTCAAAATCTCGCCATGCAAACAAAACATCCTGAGCATCCATTCCCGACGATTGTAATTTGGCATTGTTCGCTTGTAAGGGCGAGATCTCATCACGCCCAGTGACGAGCACATTTTGCATGCTGTCGTTGTCGTGTAATACCGCATGGCCAATGTGCACAGCAAGATTGTATTTCAGGCGTTGCGGTTGAGCTTTCATAATTTGGTTAATGTAAATCGTGCAAGGTGGCACAAAGAAAGAGGTGACCACATGGCTTTTATCAATGCCCATCTCTTGCAAAACCTCGATGGGCGTCTTAGCGAACCACTCGATCCGCAATCCCATTTGCTTGGTGATGGCGACAATCTCATCAAGACTTAATGGCAAACGCTTGAGCCCTACTTCTTCGGCCGCGCGCTCTAAATCAGGGAAATGATTTTGATGATGTTCTTGGTGAGCACGGATCAGTAAGTGAGCAAATTGACGGCCATTGGTACCAGTTTGAGAAAGCATTTCAGGGATGGCAATTTGCAATATTTCTTTAGAAAACAAAAAGTTTGGCTCTAATGCCATCCCATTGATGCCACCACCTGAGCCTTTAGATGGGGTGATAGCCTCCTCTTCGGGAATATCGTCAAGAAACCAATCAACACTTTTTTGAAACACACTGGCAATGACTTCCAAAACGTCTTCACTGGGGATGCGTTTCCCTCGCTCAATCATGGACAAATAAGACACCGATGGCGCAGCTTCTGCGTCCACTTTAATGCATCGCGCCGATAAATCCTCCATCGTCAAGCAGTTACGTTTACGTAGGTTACGGATCTTGGTGCCCAAAAAATGGGCTTTGCGATTGAGACTATTTTTACTTTTCATTTTTGTAAAATTTACACTGTGTAATTCTTATTGTGAAATTTTAAGTTAATAGGAGATAGAGTGTAAATCAAGCAATTGTTAACAACTAGTAAACGAATTGCGACATCCTACACATAAACAAATTTGAAGTAGACCGATCAAAGAAGGAAAGCGAGATGACGATGCCCTCATCTAAATATAAAAATATGATCAACTCAGGCTTTTACACCTTCATTAACGACGAAGTATTGCCCCTTCACACGATCGAGCCGGCACTATTTTGGCGTAATCTTGAGCAGCTAATCGAAGATTTAGCCCCTATAAACCGTCAGCTATTAGCCACTCGAGACCAGATGCAGCAGCAGATTGATCAATGGCACTTGGCTCACCAAGGTCGACTAATGGACATCTCTGTCTACGAGACGTTCTTGCGTGAAATAGGTTACTTGATCACCGAAGGTGAGGCTTTCACCATCAATACCACCAACGTGGATGCCGAAATTGCCACTTTGGCAGGGCCGCAATTGGTGGTCCCGGTTAAAAATGCCCGCTTTGCACTCAATGCGGCAAATGCACGCTGGGGCAGTTTGTACGATGTTTTTTACGGCACGGATGTGATCCCAAAAACGGCCGAATGGACAACCAATCAAGGTTACAACCCCATTCGGGGTAAACAGGTGATTGCCAAAGCCAAAGCCTTTTTGGATGACATATTTACTCTCGAATCAGGCTCGCATAAAAACGTAACCCTCTACACGGTGCATGCCCGCCAATTGTTGGCTTTCTTAGATGATGGACGCCAAACCAGTTTACGGCAACCTAGCCAACTGGTCGCGGTAAATGGGCAACACAGTGAACCAGACGCCATCTTGCTGAAAAATCATGGATTGCACGTAGAAATTCAGTTTGATTGCAATGGGGCCAATGGCGCGAACGACAAGGCCCATATTAATGACATCGTGATTGAATCGGCGTTAAGCACCATTATTGACTGCGAAGATTCTGTTGCGGCAGTGGACGCCGAAGACAAGATCGAAGTGTACCGTAACTGGTTGGGGTTGATGCAAGGGACCTTGGCTGCGCGCTTTGAAAAAGATGGACAAATGCAAACCCGCCGCATGAATCCTGATCGCATTTTTACAGATTTGGAGGGTCATGAATACCGTTTACATGGCCGCGCTCTGTTGTTGGTGCGTAATGTCGGGCATTTGATGGAATGCGACTTGATGCAAGATGCACAGGGCAATTTTGTTCCTGAAGGGATCATAGATGCGGTGGTAACTAGCTTGATCGGCGCGCTGGATTTAAAACGAACAGAAGGCATACGCAATAGCCGCACAGGCAGTATTTACATTGTTAAACCCAAAATGCATGGCCCAGACGAAGTTGCCTTTAGCTGTGAGTTATTTGCACGTGTTGAGCAGATGCTGGACTTACCAGAGAACACCATCAAGATCGGCATCATGGATGAAGAACGTCGCACGACCTTGAACTTAAAAGAGTGTATTCGTCAGGCGAAATCGCGGGTGTTCTTCATCAATACGGGCTTTTTAGATCGCACGGGCGATGAAATTCATACCAGTATGCACGCAGGGCCTTTTTTGCCAAAAGATCAGATCAAAAACCAGCCATGGATTCAGGCCTATGAAAATCGCAATGTGGATATCGGCTTACAATGTGGTCTACCCGGCAAGGCACAAATTGGCAAAGGCATGTGGGCCATGCCGGATGAAATGGCGGCCATGATGGAGGCAAAAATTGCGCATCCTAAAGCTGGAGCGAGCACCGCTTGGGTACCGTCACCCACTGCGGCGACGCTGCATGCATTGCATTATCACCATGTGGATGTATTTCAGATGCAGGCGCTTATCAAACACCGTGCTCAAGCGGGTTTAACAGAGTTGCTCACCATCCCAATCATTCCAAGCAATCTGACCTTATCGAGTCAAGAGATTGAGCGAGAAATTGAAAACAACGTTCAGGGTTTATTGGGTTATGTTGTGCGCTGGGTAGAGGCTGGCGTAGGTTGTTCCAAAGTGCCCGATATTCACAACGTGGCTTTAATGGAAGACCGCGCCACCTTGCGCATTTCCAGCCAACATTTGGCCAATTGGCTGCTCCATAGCGTGTGCCATAAATCACAGATAGACGAAGTGATGCAGCGCATGGCATTCGTCGTAGATGAACAAAATAAACAGACCCAAGGTTACCGTCCAATGGGGCCCCGTTCCTTAATTCATCAAGAATCACTCAACGATCACGATGAACCGAGCCTCGCTTTTCAAGCGGCGCAAGATCTGATTTTTAAAGGCGTGATTCAGCCCAATGGGTACACAGAACCGGTATTGCATGCATACCGAGTTAAAGCAAAACGCCCTTTTAACGAGCCACATATGCAAATTTAAAAACGAGCCCATTTTAAACAACGTATTAGCAAGCACATTAGTCGTGCTAATTAAAGCAACCCGAAAGAGAGAAACAATATGCAAACTTACAAAAATAAAACCCTACAAGCGAGCCAAACCATCTCTGAACAAGGCCCAACATGGGCAGCGATGAATCCCGAATACGTGGTGAGAATGCAATTACAAAACCGCTTTAATACCGGCTTAGATATTGCTAAATATACGGCCAAGATTATGCGTGCAGACATGGCAAGCTATGATCTTGACCCGGCGAACTACACGCAATCGCTAGGATGCTGGCATGGTTTTATCGGTCAACAAAAAATGATTTCCGTTAAGAAGCATTTTGGAACAACTCATGGCCGTTACCTGTACCTTTCGGGTTGGATGGTGGCCGCCATGCGCTCTGAATTTGGCCCGTTACCCGACCAATCCATGCATGAGAAAACCTCAGTACCAGCCTTGATCGAAGAATTGTACACTTTTTTAAAACAAGCGGATGCGCGTGAATTACAGCATTTATTCAAAGAAATGGACGAAGCTAGAAAGGCCGGCGACCAACTACGTGAGCAATCAATACAGCAAAAAGTCGATCACTTTGCGACTCATGTTGTGCCTATTATTGCCGATATTGATGCGGGCTTTGGTAACGAAGAAGCCACCTATCTACTAGCGAAAAAGATGATTGAAGCCGGTGCTTGCTGTATTCAGATCGAAAACCAAGTGTCTGATGCCAAACAATGTGGTCACCAAGATGGCAAAGTAACTGTGCCACACGAAGACTTCTTGGCGAAAATCAACGCTGTTCGTTACGCCTTTTTGGAACTGGGCGTAGACGATGGCGTGATCGTCGCGCGGACCGACTCTTTAGGTGCTGGTTTAACGCAGAAGATTCCTGTATCCCGCACCAAAGGCGACTTAGCTGAACAATATACGGCATTTATTGATGGTGAAGAAGTGACCTCGCTTGATCAGATGAAATCTGGCGATATGGTGATTAAACTAGGCGATCGCTTGATTAAACCGACTCGCTTAGCCAATGGCTTGGTGCGCTTTAAACCCAATACTGGGGAAGATCGCGTCGTATTAGATTGCATCACCTCATTACAACATGGCGCAGATTTATTGTGGATCGAAACAGAAAAACCACATATCGGACAAATCGCCAGTCTGGTGAATCGCATTCGTGAGATCGTCCCAAATGCTAAGTTGGTTTACAACAACAGCCCATCTTTCAACTGGACATTAAACTTCCGTCAACAAGTGTTTGATGCGTGGTTGGCCGAAGACAAAGATGTGAGCGAATACCAACGTGACCAATTGATGTCCCAAGCATACGATGACATGCCACTGGCCATCGAAGCCGATGAAAAAATTCGTCGCTTCCAAAAAGACGCAGCAGCGCAAGCAGGGATCTTCCATCACTTGATTACCCTGCCAACCTACCACACGGCCGCGTTGTCTACCGACAATTTGGCAAAAGATTACTTCAGCGAACTAGGCATGTTGGGATATGTCAAAGAGGTACAACGTCAAGAGATCCGCCAAGGTCTGGCTTGTGTGAAACACCAAGATATGTCTGGCTCCAATATTGGTGATGACCACAAGGAGTATTTCTCTGGCGAACAGGCACTGAAAGCGTCGGGTAAAGATAACACCATGAATCAATTTGCGCTCTAATGCGGTTTATTGATAATAAATAAAAATTACACATTAATAATAAAGACCAGTAGTTTATCCTGCTGGTTTTTATCATATGTTTATATCAACCCCCTTTATTAATAATTTCACTTGGCTTATTAGTATCTTCCAATATTTTTTATCTCTTTATTTTCATCTGTCTTTTAGATTATTTATTTAGCAAACTTTAGTGATCTTATTCACGAGACAAATAAACTAAAAATAGTGATCTAAATCACTAAATGTAACTACAACAAGTGTAGGTTGTTAATTACTCGAATTATTAGTAATATCTAAAATGAGGAAGGATCGACATGTTTTCATCACTAAAAATGAGAATTTATTTACTGGCATTCGGTCCTTTTTTACTGATCTCCATCATTAGTGCTTTTACTCAATTTAGGACATTAAACACGGTAAATGATGGTATTTCTAAATTAGTAAAGAATGCAACAATTGAAACAGAAAAAAATCGCTTGGTAACCATCATTGATTCAGCCTTCAGTATTATCCAACCTGATATAAATAAACCCGGAGTAGAAGGCTTAGATGACGCATTGGCCTTGCTGAAAAGTTATAATTTTGATACTGGGAGAGGCTACTTATACGCTTATGATATAAATGGTCTAAGATTAATGGACGGATCAGGTTCACGAACTAATATTAACATGATCAATTCGAAAGATACGCACGGTAACTTTTTCATTAAAAATATCATCAACTCAGCAGTTAATCAAAATGGCTTTAGCCAGTATTATTTCCCAAAACCAGGAGAAACAAAATCGAGTAGTAAATATAGCTACGCTCGTTACATTCCCCAGTGGAATCTTGTGATTGGCACGGGATTTTATATGGATAGTGTAGAAAAGGTCGTTTCAGATATAAAAACCTCAATGAGCACGATTAAACGAGACAATTTATCGGTTGCTTTTATTATTTTAGCGGTAGTTTTCGCTCTGATTACTGCGATGGTTTTGCTCTCGTCGAAGGCTGTTTTAGGACCACTATTCACCCTCAGTCATGCGGTTAAACAATTAGCGAGTGGCCATGGTGATTTAACTCAAAAACTACCGGCCAGTTCAATTGATATTTTGAATCGTATTTCTAGTGACTTTAATACCTTTTTAGCAACCATGTCCGTTGATATCAGTCACCTTAAACGTTCTAGCAATGCTTTGATTACCATTTCAGTTAATTCTAATGACCAGCGAGATAAGCTGGCTGAAGTGTCCGATCGTCAAATTAGTGAAACTAATTTAGTGGCTAGTGCGATTGAAGAAATGAAAGCAAACTCAAATGAGATTGCTGAAAATGCTGAATCCACTCGGTTGTCAGCCGAAAGCACTGAGGCAGAAATACAACAAATGCTACAACAGGTTAATCTGTCTAGCCATCAGCTGAAAGGGTTAAGTTTGGCATTGAATACAGTTGAACAGTCCATTGAGGTACTAGGTGAAAATGTTGCTGAAATTGATCTAGTTCTTGGTGTCATTCAAGGGATCTCCGAACAGACCAATCTTTTAGCCTTGAACGCAGCCATTGAAGCCGCAAGAGCAGGTGAACAAGGCCGAGGTTTTGCCGTAGTCGCCGATGAGGTGAGAAATTTGGCCCTACGTAGTCACCAAAGTACAGTGAAAATTAAAGAGATTCTCGAAAAACTTCAACAAAGTACCGTAAGAGCCACAGAAGAAATGCATGAATCACTCAACCAACGAGAATGTGTTGTTGGAGCCATGGCCAAAATTAATGAAATCATTAACTCTAGTACCCAATCAATTAAAAACTTAACGCAAATGAATGTTCAGGTTTCTACTGCAGCCTATATGCAATCCCAAGTCGCTAACGATATCGCTAAGAATGTGGTTGGCATTGCTGAGCTTGCCAAAAATATCGGCAAGGACTCTGCTCAAACAGCCGAACAAATCGCTTTATTAGAAAACCAATCTCAAATAATTAAAGGGATTAGTGATAAATTTAAAGTGTAATTGACTAAAAAATAAAAATTGTCATAAAACGGTCTTTTGATTCTATTGACCTCAACCTAATCTGACTTGCCTGAAAAGGAGCAAGTGACCTATTTTGATAACAGTTCAATTTTTGATCGAAACTGAACCAAAGGTCACACGCTCGGCCTTTGTTATATTGATCAACCAAGTGACTTATTTTTCTAAAATACCACAACCAATTCGAGCGCCACTGGCATTGTGGACAACTATCGCATGACCGATATTGGCTTTATAAGCTAATCCAGATACTAAGCGAAAACTACCCTTGGCTCGTCCTTTGGTGTCAGATACCCACTGACCACTTTTCCAATAATCACCCATGGATTTTGGCGCAAAATAATGACCACCGACTTTATCTGCATTTTTACAGCTGGTCCCCACATGAATATGTAGCCCGCCATTGCGGACAGGATTTAAACCTTTTAGGTTGTATTTTACTGTTAAGTCTTGTTGATCAAAATTGACAGTGACAGCCCCTGTGACTGTCGTTTTTGTACCAGGATAAGCGCCAATTTTGGCATGTAATGACTGCGCGCTCGCACCAAAAGATAAAATACTTGCCAGTAAGCTTGCACCAAGAAGGATCGTTTTTCCACTCGTAGATATGATCATGATGAACTCCTTGCTATGCGATGTTAAACCACTAAGCAAATGAGCGATTAGAACAAAGCATATTGTGGTTTGGAATAAGAATCCGCGACTAGACTAGATAATTGACTTTTTTATCATAAAATAACATTAACACAAATACAACATTATTGTAACCTGATAATCATAATCAATTGATAGGCAATAAGTAAACTGTTTGACACGTTGTGGCTAACACAATGATTGGACACATAATAAAGGGCAATAGAGTGCCTTTCTCCGACAACTTTCAACGTTGCCTACAACTGTACTGATTTTTCTCTGCAAATCGCGCGCTGATTCAATGGCGAGCTACCTGTTTAAATATGCCAAGTCAAATTATTAGGGGTGTTCTCTTAGATAGCCTCTTACATGTTTATAATGCTAAAAAGCAATCGCTAGAAGAAAAAGGCGTGATTACGGGCTATCATGCGCATACGAAATCGGACTCAAATCAGACCGTCATGGTTTATTTAGCCCTAACATTTCGTCCTTTATCCTGCCAACTTGTTCAGCCTTATATTGATAAAGTACCTGAAATAAAGCTTGCCCATTCTATCAGTGGCAATGTGGATCTGATGTTGTTAGTTGAAGCGACGACAACGAGCGAGGCACAAGTATTGGCATGAGTGCAAAGTTTCTCCAACAAAGCACTTTTTACCAAGCTGTTCATCGATTGGACGGCAATGACGACACTTGGTCGTTATTCTATATTCATCACGTTCAGTCATTACTGACTGGGCTAGCAAAAAATTGCACGTACATACAAAGAATATCTAAGTCAGTGAACTGAAATTGGGTGATGTACTCACCCAATTTTTTAGGGTTAGACCCCTGCCCCAGTGACCCAAGCCATTTGATCGATGCCAAAAAAGCGCTCCATTCGAAGCGTTTTCATTCTCATTGCCAATCGAGGATTACTTTACCTGACGCCCCACTGCACATCGCATCAAAGCCTTTTTGAAAATCATCAATTTTGAAGTGATGCGTGATGATCGGCGTTAAATCAAGGCCAGATTGAATCAAACTAGCCATTTTGTACCAGGTTTCAAACATCTCACGGCCATAAATACCTTTGATTACAAGGCCTTTGAAAATCACCTGATTCCAGTCAATCGCCATTTCAGAAGGCGGTAAACCCAGCAGGGCAATTCGCCCTCCGTGATTCATGGTTTGTAACATCGAGCTGAATGCGCTCGGCACACCCGACATTTCGAGCCCCACATCAAACCCTTCGGTCATTTTCAATTCGGCCATCACAGATATTAAGGTTTGCTCGGCCACGTTAACCGCACGGGTTACGCCCATTTTGCGAGCTAACTCCAGACGGTATGGATTGACATCAGTAATCACAACATACCGGGCACCAACATGCTTGGCAACCGCTGCTGCCATGATGCCTATCGGTCCAGCTCCGGTGATCAATACATCTTCACCCACCAAATTAAACGATAAAGCGGTGTGGACTGCATTACCAAACGGGTCAAAAATAGACGCCAAATCATCTGAAATACCATCAGGAATTTTGAAGGCATTAAACGCAGGGATCACTAAGTATTCAGAGAAGCTCCCTGTACGATTGACTCCCACACCAATGGTATTACGACACAAGTGCGTTCGACCACCGCGGCAGTTACGGCAATGGCCACAGGTAATGTGTCCTTCACCCGATACTCGATCGCCAATGGCAAAACCACGGACTTCACTTCCCACTTCAACCACTTCGCCAACATACTCATGTCCAACAACCATCGGCACAGGAATGGTTTTTTGTGACCAGTCATCCCAGTTGTAAATGTGAACATCGGTGCCACAGATCGCCGTTTTATGAATTTTAATCATTAGATCATTATGGCCCAACTTAGGCATATCGACCTCGGTCATCCAAATACCAGGCTCTGCTTTTAGCTTACTTAACGCTTTAATTTTCATGGTTCATGTCTCAGATAATAGCCATTTGTTGGCCGACTTTAATAAAGACATCAATCGCTTTATCCAACTGTTCTCGAGTATGTGCAGCTGACATTTGGGTGCGAATTCGCGCTTGCCCTTTCGGCACGACGGGGAACGAAAAACCGACCACATAAACCCCTTGGGTTAAAGCTTGCTCAGCAAATTCTGCCGCCACTTTAGCATCCCCCAACATAATCGGAATGATGGCATGATCAGCTCCCGCCAACGTAAAGCCCGCAGCGCTCATACGCGCCCGAAAATGCGCGGCGTTATCCCATAACTGGGCACGTAATTTATCGCTATTTTGTAGTAAATCTAAAACTTCCAATGACGCCGCCACAATGGCGGGTGGCACAGAGTTAGAGAACAAATACGGCCGTGAACGCTGACGAAGCCAATCAATCACTTCCCTTTTGCCCGCCGTATACCCCCCAGAAGCACCGCCCATTGCCTTACCTAACGTACCGGTAATAATGTCGATACGATCCATCACATCATGATATTCAGGCGTTCCACGCCCATGTGCGCCCATAAAACCAACGGCATGAGAATCATCAACCATCACCAATGCATCGTATTGATCCGCTAAATCACAAATTGCAGGTAAGTTAGCGACCACGCCATCCATCGAGAATACCCCGTCAGTGACGATCAACTTGTGACGAACACCCGCAGCATTGGCGGCAATTAATTGCTGCTCTAATTGCGCCATATCGTTATTAGCATAGCGAAAACGCTGCGCCTTACAGAGCCTGACGCCATCAATAATGGACGCATGATTCAGCGCATCTGAAATAATGGCATCATTTTGATCAAGTAACGTTTCAAACAGCCCAGTATTCGCATCAAAACATGACGTATACAAAATGGTGTCTTCTTGTCCTAAAAATGTCGCTAATTTTTGTTCCAACTGTTTATGTGCATCCTGAGTACCACAGATAAACCGGACTGACGCCATACCAAATCCGTGCTCATCCATACCCCTTTTCGCAGCCGCAATTAATGCAGGATGATTCGCTAACCCTAAATAGTTATTCGCACAAAAATTAAGTACCTGCTCGCCACTTGCGATTTGTACTTCAGCTTTTTGTTGCGAGATAATAATACGTTCTGATTTATACAAACCTTCCGCTTGTATGTCTTGCAATTGCTGCCGGATTTGCTGGTAAAAGGCATTAGACATTGTCATGCTCCTTGGTGATGATCGGTCATAATATCAGAGCCGCATGCGCCTCTTGACAGAACAATAAGTGTAATCGATCGCCCAAGTAGCGATAATCCGCCAACGTGGAAAAGCATTTGTGAATTCAAAGCACAAATAGTACAACTGTAATCTCAATGTCGCTGGGTGCGAGCATGACTAATACTGGCCTAATAAGTAGACAGCATAAGAGTGATACGGCGATCAGTGTCGGTCACATAAATGGCACCACGGCATTGTCAAATTGGTCTAAATTTGACAAAGTTTGCGCCACAGACGATAACAACTATGACGAAGCTATGATTCATCCCAAATTAATTGCGTTACTACCTGATCTCGCAAGCTTTATTATCGTAGTAGAAGAAAAAAGCTTCACTGGGGCAGCGAACCAACTAGGCGTCACCCCTTCGGCCTTAAGCAAACTCATCACTCGCTTGGAACATGCTCTGGCCGTCAAGCTATTTGAACGTTCCACTCGAAAATTGGTGATTACGCAAGCAGGGGAGAAAATTTACGATCAGTGTTTAGTCATGGTCAATGCAGCCAAGCAAGCCGTAGAACTTTCCCGTCGCGACCACGATGAATTGGCCGGTGCCCTCACCATCGCGGCGCCAGAAGCCTTTCTTTATTCGGTACTGCAACCGTTTGTCTGGCCTTTTCTACAGCAACATCCCAATATCGAAATCAAATTACGGGCAGCCGATGGCAATATTGATCTCTTGAGCAACAACATTGATCTCGCATTTAGATTGACCGACAAACCTGATGAGAATTTAGTTTTAAAGGAACTATGCAAAACCAATTTAGTGCTCTGTGCCAGCCCTAACTATATTGCCCAACGCGGTATGCCAAATCATCCGACCCAGCTCACCCAGCACGATTGCTTATATTTGGCCGAAAATAGCAATGACTATCGCTGGCAGTTCGTGAAAAATGAAGAAATTCACACTGTCGCGATCACTGGGCGCTATGCGGTCAATCACTCGCAAATGCGCTTAAACGGAGTCAAACACGATTTAGGCATTGGCATTTTCCATGATTTTGTCGTGCAAGACTCACTCGCGGCTAACGAAGTGGTGCAAGTACTGCCGGAGTGGATGATTAAAAGTAACTATCATGGCGCTGTCGCCATGCAATACCCACAAACCCAACATATGCCAGCTCGATTACGGGCTTTTATTGATTATGTTTTACGCTATGTCCAACCTAAACTGCTGGGCGCTGCGAGTCACTAACCGAATAACAACGCTTCGCGCATTATCTTGTACAACTACTCGGCCAATCGATTTGAGTCACCTGTTGCGACGGCTCATCGCAAAATCAGGATGTGACTATGAAAATTTGATAGACTTAGATCATATTCTATTAAGTGATATTCTGAATATTGATGAACAGAATTTATTAATTAATCAGCTAAAACCATCAGAAAGAAAAATAATATCAGATGCATATGTACAATTTGAAACAAAAATAGAACATAGTATTTTATCATTATTATCATACAATTACGGAATTCAAGATTTTATTTTTAGCGGAAAAAATAATAAAATAATATCTTATTTTATAAGATATAACAATTTGGTTGATAGAGAGTTGAGGAATTTAAGTCTTGATAGTAAATCAAGAGTATTATGGATTGGTAGTGGTCCATTCCCCGTTTCTCCCATATTAATGTCCTTAAAAACGGGATGTCATTTCGATTGTGCCAATATATCAGAAGATGCTATAAATAGATCTACTGATGTTATAAAGAAATTTAATCTAGAAAATAATTTCCGATTTTTTAACAAAAATGGAAAAGATTTAAATTTTTAAAATTATCATGCGATAATAATAGCCGTACTCGCTGAACCAATTGATGTTATTATTGATTCTATATTTAAAGGGGCATCTGAAAATTGTATTGTTTTAAAAAGACTTACATATGGCCTTAGGACTCTTATTTATCCAAGCAATAACTTTAAAAAATTAAGTGATGGAACATTATGGAAAAAAGATGATGTTGCAAATAGTGATCAAGTAATATCTCATATTATATCTGTAGTAAAGAGATAATTTATCGATAAGGGCGATCATTTGGTCGCCCCATGTTTATATTTTAATCAAGCCTCAACTATTATTACACCTAAACCAAATAGTATGAAAATTATCCCTGAAATTATTTTTATATGATTATTGAAATGTCTAAATATTAATTTAGACCTTCTAGAAGAAAAAAACAACCCAACTAGAGAATACCATGCAAATGATATTATAACCATTTCTAATATGATATAAACTAAAAACATACTGGGCATGCTTTTAGGGAAAGAAACCGCAAATATACTAGCAATAAATATTGGTGTTTTGGGGTTTGATATGTTTGTAAACAAGCCATTCAAGTAATTGTCAAACCAATTATTTTCTTGTGTTAATTTTATATCGTCATTATTTATGCTTGTACTTATTATTGATTTTATGCCTAAATAAATAAGATAACCTCCACCAATATATTTTATAACAACATATGTTATTGGCCAGGAGCTAAAAATATTCACTAGACCATAAGCTCCAAATGATGCCCAGAAAAGAGTACCACTACATATACCAATTATACAAAATAATAAATTTATTCTTGATTTTATAATGGCATATTTCACTGTTATAAAAAAATTAGCACCAGGTGTCACAACTGCCATTCCCCAGATTGTTGCTATACTTAGAAATATCATGGAAGTGTTCATTTTTTTCCTCAGATATGAAATTAATAACAAATAACATTAGTCTATAATTACGTGTTAATATTGTTTATATATATAATCTATAAACTTGTCTGGTAAAAAATAGATCATTCAATCTTTGATAAATTGGATTGGACCAGTTTAAATGCATGATCAAGATCCTGAATTAAGTCATCAGCATCCTCTAAGCCAACAGACAATCTTAATAAATTTTGTGAAATTCCTACGTTTCTAAGTGCTTCGGCACCCATTGCTCTATGAGTCATAGTCGCCGGATGACATATTAAACTCTCCACTCCACCTAATGATTCTGCAAGTGAAAATAGTTTAAGTTCGTTAATAAAGACCTCGAGTTGTGGAGAACTTCCAACAAGTTCAAAGCTTATCATACAGCCATATCCCTGTTGTTGACGCTCGGCAATGCTATGTCCTATATGACTAGCTAGGATGGGATGATAAAGAGTTTTTATCAAGGGTTGTTTTTTTAGATATGCTAATATTCTTTTTGTATTTTCTTCATGAAGTTTCATTCTTGGATGAAGGGTTCTTATCCCCCGCAGTGTTAGGTAACTATCAAATGCAGTTCCTGTTGCGCCGATGCAATTACCCCACCATACAATTTCATTAGCTAGTTCCTTAGTTTCAGAAATAACAACTCCTCCGATTACATCTGAATGTCCATTCAGATATTTTGTTGTTGAGTGAATTACAAAATCAGCACCTAGAGTTATTGGGGTTTGATAAATAGGAGATAAAAATGTATTGTCAACAGCAACTAAGGCACCTATCTTTTTAGCAAGCCCACATATTTCAGTTATATCAACGACACGGAGTAGCGGATTTGATGGCGTCTCAAGAAGTATTAGTTTGGGCATTTGAGCTAAAGCTAACTCTACCTCTTTTGGTGAAGTTTGATCAATAAAGAGTACTTTAAAATCTCGTTTCTTCGCGCGAGAATTTAATAATCTATAACTTCCGCCATAACAATCCATGGGAGCGACAATAAGGTCATCGGGACCAACCATCGCAGAAACCAATAAATTTAGCGCGGACATGCCAGAGTTTGTGATTACAGCTCCTTCTCCGTGTTCCAATTTGTATAATGTTTTTTCTAGCAATGAACGAGTTGGATTTCCTGACCTTGAATAATCATATTTATTGGGATGACCAAAAGAAGAAAAACCGAAATTAGTGGAAAGACAAATAGGAGGGACTACAGATCCATACTGTGTATCTGATTCAATACCTGTACGAACAGCGATCGTTTTAGATTTAAATTGTGTCATATAATATTCCCTTATTACTTAACTCAATTTGTATAATGTACACTAGTTGTGACGAATATTTGTGATGAACTAGTTTCCTTGTTTTAATGAAATGCAATTATTTGCGTATATAATACTGTACTCCGGTTCTCTTTGTACGTCAATTACCCTAATATGTTCATTTTTACTTTGATTACACTGGTACTTTTTTAGTCCTATATGATCTTTATGTGATTACTATATTCAAGATGATTTATAAAGACGAAACCAGCTGCGCTTCGTCTTATATAATTATTCCGCGTATTCCACATCAATTCTTCTATTGCCTTAATAATAAAAGATCCCGTTCTTGGCCCTAATCGTTGAATATTATCTTTTAAGACTGAATCAAATTGCTCACCATTCCAGCTTAATAGACTCAAAGCGCTCGGGCTCCCAACATTAGGAACCGCCGTCTATGGCGCAGCTCAAGGGCTGTTAGCTGCACTGGCAGGAGCTGAGTACGTTGCGCCTTATATCAATCGAGTCGATGCGCAAGGTGGCAGCGGTGTCGCCATGGCAACGATCTACAGACATTGCTGCAATTACATGTCCCTGAATGTAAAGTCCTTGCGGCCAGTTTTAAAACCCCTAAACAAGTACTCGATTGTATGCTCGCTGGCGTCGGTGCCATCACATTGCCAGTTGATATCGCAAGGCAGCTACTCAATACTCCAGCAGTAAGTGCTGCTGTCGATAAATTTGAACAGGATTGGAACGGCGCCTTCGGTCGGCTTGAGTTATAATCGGCCTAACCTTCGCTCGTCATCGGTGCGAGCGAAGTCCACCCTTCGAGCGGACGTTGAGCCCGATCATTCTTATTGCGTCAGCGGGTGAATAACCCACTCATTTCTCCGCCAGAGCGCAGCACTAAGTGCTCGCTCAAGCATCAATTTGCAAAACAAAAACTATTCTCAATTTATCTGTTATATATGGCGCTGAGTATTCCGTTTCTTGGAATACATCCCCCGTAGCAGCACCCGACTGAAAACACAGCACAATACTGCTACTGCTAACCTGATATAAGCTATTATTGATCGGCGTATATCATGGATCAATACTCAAAAATATATTGAAAAGCAACAGAATTGGTTTATAAAAAATGGCTAGCAAAACTATTCCAGCTATTAACGCGATTTTAGGGACAATTGGTGATCCGTTGCTGACGCTGTTTATGTTAGTAGCCATTTATACATGACATAGCTATCAACATAACCCAATTTGCCATGCCTATATGCCAATGGAATAGTGCCAACAATCTTGAAGCCTAACTTTTTCCATAGCTTCACTGCGATTTCATTGGAAGAAACAACTGCATTGAATTGCATCGCTTGAAAACCTAATTCAATTGCGATCTGCTGAGAGTGTTCGCAAAGCTGACGTGCAACCCCTTTACCTCTGGCATCCACATCGACCATGTAGCCACAATTACAAATATGATCGCTTGGGCCCATTCCATTCGGCTTTATATAATAAGAACCTAGAACTTGCTCACCATCAACCCATACAAATGCTTTTAAAGGCATTTCACACCATAATTTATAAGCCATTTCTAGGCTCATATTGGGGTCAAACGTGTAACTTTCTTGAGCCTTAATCACCGATTCAAAACATGGCCAGAATGCTTCAAAATCGAGCTTCGTCATTTCTCTGATCATAACTATTTTCCAAGAATAAAGCACTAGAAGCAATTTTTTGTCAACGGATGCTCATCACTCTCAATCATTAAAGATATCATGAACAGTCTCTATATTATTCCCATCCGGATCGTACACGAAACAAGCATAGTCATTCTCAGTATGGTTTGGCCGCGGTCCGGGTTCACCGTTATCACGAACCCCTGCCGTGATGGACGCTTCATAAAACTCTCGAACTTTGCCTCGGCTCTCAACTCGAAAAGCCACATGAAAACGGGTTATCTCTTGAGACTCGTTTGCCTGACTTATTTCAGATAGTCTCTTCCCAATATCAAAAGCCCAAAATACCCCGCCTTTCCAAAAGAGACTTTATAGCCGAGTGGTTTAAATGCCTTTTCATAAAAATCTTTACTTTTTTCGATATCGCTTACCGCAATAGTGACATGATCGATCATTTTTCCTCCTAGATTTTAAGTCAATCACACCTTTCTCATTGAAATAAGTTAGTCGTGCTGTTGTTACCCTCTATTTTTGGCAAAAATTGCGACAACTATATCGAAGCTGAGTACAACAACGTCATCGCATACTTCCGTGACATCAAGGCCTCCTCTCATAAAAGCAATATGTGAGCAGTCCATAAAATAGCCCGCCAAGACGCCTTATTAGAAACTCAAACTTTGCCATATGATCATCAAGGGCATCTATATCTTGCGCAAATACCCCCTAGATTGTCAATTCAGCCCCGCCAACTTATGGATGATTGACGGCTCCATCATTTGAACCCATTTGCTCCGAAATCAGGCAGAGATATCTAAAAAACCAAGATATGAGTGATCGGCATCAAGATTTACAAAGTATCGGAGATGTCTTAGCGCAAACCACAGGTATTTCAACCAATGTTGCCGATAGCAACCGCCATAGCTATTACGCGCGTGGCTTTTATATTAATCATTACGCTGGGCCCCATCGCCTTTATTGGTTTAGTCTCCCCCCACATGGCAACCCTATTAGGTGCCCGCAAAAGCCTTACACAAATGCTACTCGCGGCATTGTGCGGCATGACATTGATGCTGTGGGCCGATTGGCTAGGACAAATTTGGTTATATCCAAAACAGATCGCTGCAGGTACATTAGTGGCCGTAATGGGTTCTATCTACTTTCTAAGCTTGTTGCTACTTAATCGTTATCAGCAAATGCAAGGAAAACGTCCAAGATCCTAAAAGCATCTAAAAAGCATGTACCAATCCACTCAAATCAGCCACACACCCCAGTGACTGTGTTCACCACACCCAGACAATGACTTGATGACTTGATGACTTACATTTAAGCGCCGAGTAACAAGCGAACCCATGGAAGGAGCTCGCTTTAACCGCACTATGGGTTCCTCGCTTGAGTGTTGATGTCTATAAAAGACAAACAAGCGCATCCCAGCAGACGCCAAAGAGAAAACTCAATAATACTCGAAATTCGTTCATGAACTTGCCCGGATAAAGTGACATTAATCACGATTAAAAAAAATCGTAAATACGATACGTATTTAAATAATATTTTTCATAAAAAAAAGCGACAAAGATATGGCATCAACAATGATAAATGATTTCGCTAAATAAGGCCTGTGTATGAAAATTAGTGACGGCAACTGGTTAATTCAAGAAAACTTGGAGCTAATTTCACCTGTTCGTATCTTTGAATATCAACAAACTAAAGAAAACGAAATTGTTGTCTACGTGTCGCCTATTGACGGAAAAGTAAGAGAAAATCAAATAGGTTCACCGTTATTTACGATCACTATTACTGCCCCCATCCAAAATGTAATCGGGGTTCGCTATGAACATTTTAAAGGCAAAATAGATAAAGGCCCTTATTTTGAGCTTAAAAATCAGAAAACCACTTTTGAAGTCACCGATAACAATGAAGTATTCACTGCGAAAAATGGTAATTTGGAGATTCGTATTCAAAAGGATTTTTGGGGGATAAGCTTCTATCACAATGGTGTGGAAATTACAAAATCAACTGCTAAATCATCTGGTTATGCCATTGACAAACAAGAAAATAAAAATTATTTCTTTGAGCGTCTAGATCTCGGAGTTGGCGAACTCGTCTATGGTTTAGGTGAACGCTTTACTGCTTTTGTGAAAAATGGGCAGCAGGTAGAAACATGGAATAAAGATGGCGGCACCAGTACCGAACAAGCCTATAAAAATATTCCATTTTATATGACCAACAAAGGGTATGGTGTATTTGTCGATCATCCTGAAAATGTGTCTTTTGAAGTCGCCTCAGAAAAAGTATCAAAAGTGCAATTCAGTGTAGAGGGAGAATCTCTTAGTTACTATGTAATAGATGGTCCTACAGGAAAAGATGTTCTTAATCATTACACACAACTTACTGGCCGACCTGGTTTGCCACCCGCATGGACATTTGGTTTATGGCTTACGACATCATTTACAACTAATTATGATGAAGACACAGTGAATTCATTTATTGATGGAATGATTGAACGAGACCTCCCTCTTCATGTTTTTCATTTTGATTGTTTTTGGATGAAACCATATCAGTGGTGTGATTTTGAATGGGATGACAAAACATTTCCTGATCCAGAAGGTATGCTCACTCGCTTAAAAGAAAAAGGACTAAAAATTTGTGTCTGGATTAATTCTTATTTAGGGCAAAAATCACCACTTTTTTCAGAGGCGGCTAGCAAAGGATATTTACTCAAAAATTTCGATGGTGACGTATGGCAATGGGATCATTGGCAAGCGGGCATGGGCATTGTTGATTTCACTAACCCAGAAGCATGTAAATGGTATGAATCACACCTTGAACGTCTTATCGATATGGGTGTTGATAGCTTTAAGACTGACTTTGGTGAACGTATTCCAACAGATGTTAAATGGTTCAATGGTGCATGCCCACAAAAAATGCACAACTACTATACATTCTTGTATAACAAATTGGTGTATAAGGTCTTAGAACGTAAGTTAGGTAAAGACAAAGCCGCTTTATTCGCCCGTTCCGCAACCGTTGGCGGGCAGCAATTCCCAGTGCATTGGGGTGGAGATTGTTACGCAACTTATGAGTCAATGGCAGAAAGTTTACGTGGTGGCCTTTCTCTAGGGTTATCTGGTTTTGGATTTTGGAGTCATGATATTGGCGGCTTTGAAAATACTGCGCCATCACACCTATATAAACGCTGGTGCGCATTTGGTTTACTTTCAAGCCATAGCCGCTTACATGGCAGTAAATCATATCGTGTGCCATGGGCTTATGATGAAGAATCGTGCGATGTGGTCAGAAGTTTTACCAAGTTAAAAGCTAATTTGATGCCTTACTTATATTCTATGGCTCATCAAGCAAAAGAAACGGGTACTCCCATGATGCGCGCGATGTGGCTTGAATTTGAAAGCGACCTAACCACCCATAACTTAGACCTTCAATACATGCTGGGTGATAGCTTACTTATTGCCCCTGTATTTAGTGAACAGGGTGATGTGAGCTATTACCTCCCCGCGGGTAAATGGACTAATTTATTAACTGGCAATGTTATTGAAGGCGGACAATGGCTCCACGAAAAGCATAACTTCATGAGTTTGCCACTGTTTGTTCGTCCGAATTCGCTATTAGCACGTAGTGTTCAACAAACCGACGTTGATTATGACTATATACAGTCATCAGAATTTCATTTATTCCAACTGTCGAATGGTAATACTACTCAGGCACGAGTAGTGAATCCCGATAATCAAACCGAAGTAACTATCACTATTACTCGAAATGGCATGGCGCTAGATGTTGTCGTTAATGGTGAGCTATCTAACTTAATCTTACATCTACATGAAATTCAACCTTGCTCTGTAAATATTGCGAATGAAATTCAAGCAGAAACAGTTCTAATTTCATCACTCTCTGGGGCAGAAAGTCATCGCTTCCAGATCCAAATCGAAGCGTAAAGGAGAGTTTTAATGGCAATATTACATCAAAATAAACAGATTACTGAAAAGATCCACCCTGCCGAAAAAATCGGTTATGGGATGGGGGATGCGGCTAGCCATATTGTATTTGATTCTTGTGTAGCAATATTAGCCTATTTTTATACTGATATTTATGGGCTTTCTCCAGCAGTCATGGGGACTATGTTCTTGGCCGTCCGCTTATTAGATGCGTTCACTGATCCAATTATGGGCGCAATTGCGGATAATACTATAACGAAATGGGGTCGTTTCCGTCCTTATTTGCTATTAATTAGCATTCCATTTGCAGTTAGTACCATACTTGTCTATACCGTTCCTAATTATGGTGATACAGGTAAAATAATTTTTGCGGTCGTAACCTACATTTTCATGACGTTAATGTATACAGCAATAAATATTCCATATTGCTCACTCGGTGCGGCCATTACTGCCGATCCTAAAGAGAACATGTCGTTACAATCGTATCGTTTTGCCATCGCCCCAATTGGTGGTGCTCTAGGCACAGCTGCTATTTTACCATTAGCAGATTTCTTATCACCAGGTGACAGAGCTGCCGGCATTCAATTAGCAATGACCATTTTTGGCGCCATTGGTTGTTTGATGTTTATATTCTGCTTTATGTTTACCAAAGAGCGAGTTCAACCACTCAAAGAAGAAAATATTAATATATTGCGAGATTTAAAAGTACTCATGCAGAATGATCAGTGGAAGATTCTGGCTGTCTATAATTTTACTATGTTAGTTTCTTTAGTCGTTCGAGCCGGTATGATCTTGTATTACGTCACATATATATTAAATAAAGGAACCGATACCGCTTCCTATTTCTTATTGGGAACCACTATTTTCTCAATGATAGGCAGCCTAATTGCAAAACCATTTACAGATAAATTCTGTAAAATTCAACTATCTATATGGAACAATATCTTACTTGGCGTCGCAGGATTGCTTTTCTTTATTATCCCAGGTGATTACTGGATCCTAGCATTGGTTTTATACCTCTTCTTGCAAATGCTACAAGGTGCAAATGGCCCATTACAATGGTCCATGATCACCGATGCTAACAACTATGGTGAATGGAAAACCGGCCGCCGGATAACAGGCATGAACGTGGCTGCAAATATCTTCATGATTAAATTGGGTGTTGCAGTCGGTGGGGCATTAATTGGCTGGGGACTTGCTTTATTTGGATTCCAGAGCAGTGTAGGTGGAGAACCAGTAAAACAAACCCAAGCAACACTAAATGGCATCTTGATTATATTCACCGTGCTACCCGCCATTTTGTATTGCATAACTGGTTTATATTTGAAGATTAAACGCTATGACCTGACGGATGGAAAAGTGGAAAGCATCATCCACGATCTTGAGCATGGTCGATTTGCTAATAAAGGAAACACAACTATTGAGCCTGAAGTGACCTTTAAATAACTCGATAGGCTTGAACATCACACGGGGATGAAGTTATGGATGTCTTGGATTTAATAAATAGATGGAAAAAAGATTTATGGTGTTTAATTACGAGATTTTGGATATTGAGGATGTGTTCGCCGCAACTTTTGGACCCGAATACTCTTCTTAATTTTGGCCCATTGCCAATTATGCAGTAGGTCGGACCCCTCTGAGCACTTGGTCAACAAGTCTTTCGCCGTATTCCTCCGTCAAAGGTTCGAGTTTGAGGAGCATTCGATAATATACGGGACCAAAAATTGCGTCCACCAGCAACTCTGCGTCGGTATCGGAAGCGAACTCACCAGTGAGTTTCCCTTTCTCAATGTCTGAGACCGTAGCTGCCCGTCTGACGGCGATATGTTTCTCGTAAAGCTCTTTGAGAACGAAGGGGTCGCTCTGTCCCTCAGCAATAAGATCGGCCATGACTTTGCCAAACAAGCCATTAAACTCGCGGACCATGTTCTTCATTTTTAAGCGAATTAAAGCTTCGATACTCGAAGCCTCCAGGTTTTCGAACTTGCCGACAAGTCGCTCCTGAAACATGGCCATAATCAGTGCAGCCTTGTTGGGCCACCATTTGTAGAGTGTCGGTTTACCAACTCCGGCTCGTTTGGATACCGCTTCCATGGTCAAATGTCCCGCTGGTTTATCCTGCAAGAGTTGATACACCGCGTCCATGATGGCGGTGTGGGACTCGGCCGTCTCACTTCGAGGGCGACCAGATCGGCGGGTAGGCGTTGGCTTGTTCGTCATCAATCTACAATAACATAACTTTCCGTAAAGGGAAAACTTGACTCTTAATTATTATAACGATACGTTATGTAAATTATATTAGCCAAGTGATCTAGCAAAAGGAGCTTATCATGAGTAGTAATTCTTCTAGTCAAGGACGAAAGTCCTTGCTGAGTCATCCCGTGACCCCACACGATCTCACCGTCATCACGACCTTGCGGGGAATGGTCTCGGCCCATAAGGGAAAGATGCAAGGAACGGTTGCCCGAGAACCGTTCAACGCAATTTCGGAGCGAGTTTCGCCACCCAATGGGGTTGAATTTTGCCCCGACAGCGTGGGCGGAATTCCCGGAACATGGTGCCTCCCGGCTCGAGCAAGGGAGGGCGAAGTCTTCATCCATTTGCACGGTGGCTGGTTCAACTGGGGCACATCCCAGTCCTTCAGAAACCTTGTCGGCCAAATGGCTGTCCGGTCAGGAGTCAATGCCTTTATTCCAGACTACCGATTGGCCCCCGAGCACCCCTTTCCTTCAGCGGTAGATGATATCCAAGCGTGTTACCAAGCTCTGGTTCAAAAAGGGCTCAAAGTTGCCGTTACAGGCGATTCAGCTGGGGGAAATCTCGCCCTCGTTTTGGCAGCCGTCGCGGTCTCCTCCGGTTATGAGCTTCCGGTGGGAGTGGCCGTCCTCTCCCCGGTGACGGATTTGGCGCTGACCGGCCCGAGTTTTGAGACCAAAGCCGAGGCTGAACCCTATTTCACTCGAGCTCAGGTCGAAGGACTCGTAGGTGCTTACCTAGGCACAGCAGACCCCCGTAACTGGTTGGCCTCGCCTCTGTACGGAGACCTTCAAGGGCTGCCGCCTGTACAGATCCATGTCGGTGAGGACGAAATTTTGCTCGACGATTCTCGACGATACTTTGAACGTGCCATCAAAGCAGGAAACGATGTGACTCTCGATATCTGGGAAGGCATGCCCCACGGTTTTGCAAACACCATTGGGCAGACCGCCGCTGCCGAACTGGCGCTGAATGCTATCGGCGAATTCCTATCAGAACAGTTCCAATCCCACAGAGGAGATAAAGTATGAACCTTACTGGTAATACAATTTTGGTAACCGGAGGCAGTTCTGGGATCGGAAAAGCCTTGGCTGAGTCCTTACACAAACTAGGGAATCAAGTCATTATCACAGGGCGGAATGTGCCAGCCCTCAGCCTAGTGACTTCTGCAAACCCGGGAATGCGTTCCGAAGAATTGGATATAAGCAATCCGTTGGCCATTCAGGCGTTTGGACGAAAAATCGTAGCAGAATTTCCAGACCTAAACGTTCTGATCAACAATGCTGGCATTCAATTTCGCGAAAACCTCAAAAATCAAGAGGGGCACGTTGAAGCGATGGAAGCGCTGATCACCACCAACCTATTGGGTCCCCTACGGCTAACAGCCGCCTTACTGCCTCACCTGCTGACTCGAGACTCATCCACGGTGATAAACGTTACGTCAGGGCTCGGATTCGTTCCTGGAACTTGGGTACCAACCTACTCTGCAACCAAGGCTGCCCACCATTCCTACACGGTTTCGCTGCGGCGACAAATGAGGGACACTTCGGTTGAGGTTCTGGAACTGATTCCGCCCTACGTCCAGACTAACCTCGGGCCGGGACACGGTAGCGATCCTGCGGCAATGCCATTGGCGGAGTTCATTGACGAGGTGATAGCCATTCTGCGGTCGGGCCCAGAAGAAGGTGAGATCGTTGTCGACCGATGCCTCCATCTGCGCAGGGCCGTCGAAAATGGAAATTTTGAGGAAATATTTCATCGACTCAATGGCTAGACTTTACCTTCTCGAAAAGGTGTGTTTTCGAGAAGGACTTTCCTCACGTCACTCCCATGAACTCAATTCGTATAACAATCCGTCCATCGTCCTTGGGTATCTTTGTACCGAGACGAACTCGTTGCAAAAGACTTCAACTATGTCTATATGCTCGTCCATTTATTCCTCTGCCCGAAGCTCCAGCTAACACCAAGCTAATACGCAGCGCTATCATGGCGAAGCCAGCGTATAAGCCGCAATCGCTGCCTGTCCTGATTGATCTTTTTGTTAGTTGCCAAGCGTTGAAGGTAGAGTTAATAGTGGTGACGACATAAAATAATAATGGCAGTTTGGTTATTAACCGAAGACACTAACCGGTTTGTATCATCGATACGACGAGACTAAAAACTTGTTAAATTCTCTTTTAATAGCTCGGTCTTACCAATACCTTCAAACGGTGAGCGCTTGACATCCCTGATTAATTTATTGATACGTTTAAGTACCTTTTTATCTTGGGTTTGCCAATATAGATAATCGCCCCAAGCTTCATCAGTCCAATATAATAAATGCTGACACCTACTCATCAACCAAATCTCGTGCTGTGGTTTGATCTGCTCGATACTGCGTTAATGAACGGTATAGATGCTCTACGTTTTTAGCCGAGCGAAACAAATGCACTGTTTCCATTAAGTTATTGTCATAATCTAATGACACAACAACTGCATCTCCTGAATATCTGCGTGTGATGACTGTTGTATCAGCATCATTAACAACACCGCCGAGTACCGCTTTAAGCTGTTTCTAACTTATGTAAAAGATGCGATATCATATAAACGTGTACAATTACAGTAGCCAACAGCTAAGGTACGGTGGCAATTTGCACTAACGAATTTGTTATCCCTGTGACCTTGATTGTTATTCTCTCAATTTTAAGTACTGTCTCACAGTTGCCTGCGCAAGACATTCAGTTGAATCTACAAAAGCAATATCAGTCTTACAATAGGGCAAAACAGCATTGATATCGGTACACGCTATCACCGCTTGATTGACACCTAGTGCTTGTAAATGTGTGATTAACTGATCCCACGTCCCCGAGGCAGAGCCCTGAATGTCTCCGGCCTTAACTGCAGAAACTACAGTATCTACCAAATCTTGCCAATCTGGATTGAACTCATACTCTAGGCCTGCCTTAGTGATTCCGATCTGATAAAGCCTCGACGCCATGGTTCCACGAGTAGCCAAAACTGTCGTTCTTTGGCCTTCTCTGAGCTGACCAAGAGTCTCTTCCACGATATTTAACAAAGGGATCTTTATTGATTGGCTTAATTCTTTAAAATAAGCATGTGCAGAGTTACATGGCATGGAAACAAAGCTAGACCCACTGGCTTCCAGTTTTCTCAGACCACCGACAATCCTTTCCTTCATTGCATCGTGGTCAATTGCTCGATCGACGTAGAAGGGAGTTGGAAGACTCAATATGTTCATCTCAGGAAACTCTTCATCAAGCTTCGCACCGTAGAGCTCTTGACACTTGGAAACAACAGCATCCACAAATGGGGCTGTTGATCTTGGACCCATCCCCGCTAATATCCCAATCTGAGGCTTTGCCATATACATTTAACCCTATTGCTATCTTAGAATGGTCATAGAAATCATATCACGTCTTATCGGTTAAATTTCAGCTTGAGGGAGAATAACGACAAGTTCAACAGTACCTAAATACCATCATTTATTGACTTACAAACATCAAACTGTAAATGCCGGACGGTATAGGCATCTATTGGAATAAACAAGTCGCCGTCGCTCCTATTACCAAAGAAAATAGCCGATATAAAGGGAAACAAATCATACAAGGCAGCCGCCATCCAGTTAGAACAGTTTTGTTCATGGCAATAATGTCGGCGATTCAAAGAAATCTCGTTTTTAAAACCACCTATCAGTGACTTCTTGAGACCGGAAAACCCAACAAAGTCGCCATTATTGCCTGCGTCAGAAAGACGGTTGTCATACTAAATCCCAGGCTCAGAAACGGTGCTATGTGGGATGTAAATACGGCTAAAAGTTAACTATTGACGCCATAGTCTTATGTTAGTTGCCCTTGTTCAATACCAGTGCTAACATTTGTACACACGTAGATTTAGGAACGACTCATGGACACTAGAATTCAATTTCGTGTTGACGACGAAATTAAACGTTTAGCCCAGCAAATGGCTGAGAGCCAAGGTCGCACTCTTAGCGATGCTTGCCGTGAGCTTACTGAGCAAATGGCTGAGCAACAAAGAAAAGCATTATCTCATGACGCTTGGTTAACTGAACAAGTAAACCTGGCATTTGAAAAGTTTGACTCAGGAGAAGCTTCATTTGTTGAGCATCACTCAGCAAAAGCACGAATGGCTGAACGAAAAGCTAAGATTCGTAGCCAAGGTCAGCAATGATTTCATGGGAAGAAGAATCGCTAAATGATCGTGAGAAGATCTTTGAATTTATTTATGACTTCAACCCTGATGCAGCTGAAAAAACTGATAAACTCATTGAAGCTAAAGTAGAAAATTTACTAGATCAGCCATTGATGGGTGTTCAACGTGATGGCATTCGCGGACGATTACTCATTATTCCCGAAATATCAATGATCGTTTCCTACTGGGTTGAAGGTTCAGTTATTCGCGTCATGCGAGTCTTACACCAGAAGCAGAAATTCCCTACCGACTAATTGTAGTCGGTGGGCAACTAACGCCAAACTAGTGGGCAGCAGCATTGCGTTATCATGGCGAAGCCAGCGCATAAGTCGCAAGCAGTGGCTGTCCCGATCTTGCTGACATTCACCGATAAGGGCTTAGCGAATGAGGTGAACAACTTATTATGGAAACACCGCTAATTTAGTACTGATAACCACCTTACCACTTCCGTCTTTACCTATATTTTCGAGAACAACCTCTTTAACAACAAAATTTGTACCAAAAACTGATTCTGCTCTACTTTCAACATGGATAATCTTATCAGGTGAAACGCTCCTAGCAATTGTAACATGCGGAACAAACTCATATTCAAGGGACCGGTAGCTAGAGAGACAACCAGAATATAGTCTACTATTGAGTGACGTAATATGATTTGCACCCTTCTCAATAGGGATATAACAAGTGCCATTATCGTTAAATAACGTAAAGCCAAGAGTAAAAGAGAATTGTTTTTCGCAAGCAAGAACCTCACGAATGTGAGACACAACCAAACCTTCATCTAACTCAGACAAAAAAGGGAATACTAGCGTCACATGAGCCGGTATTTTTCCGTATAAAGAATCGTAGTCTCGACGAATACAATCCAAAACATCAATATGACTACTTTCGATGGGAATGTAGATACTTTTCATTATGTTCCGCTCAGTAACTTGTCAGCAGTTCAATGATTTATCAAGGAGCTCGTACCCTGGCCTATCGGCGTACCCTAGGCTGTGGTAGAAGTCACGCGCTGAATTGTTACCCCGAGACAACTGAAGCGACATGTTTGTGCAGCCACGCTGCACAAACTCAGATTCAGCAACTGTTAAAAGTTTTGCGCCAATACCATTGCCTCGCTGTGAGGGCAAAACGAAAAACTCATCGATTTCTGCTGTAAGCCCCAAATACTCAAGGCTAAATAAGTGGACTGCAAGTAGATAACCAACCGCCACACCATCCACAATTGCAATCCAGCCAGCACCTAGATTTGGATTTGAGAGCAAACAAGTTAGCTGTGCTGCAACACGTTCTTGTTCAAAGCCGGAAATTTCCTCGAAATCCCAATAGCTGTCCACAAGTGGAAGTATAGTTGGTACATCATCAGGCGTTGCCTGTCGTATGAATGTCATGGTCTAACTCAGGTTGCTAACATTTTTAAGGGGCTGGCTTTAGCCCGTCCCTGTGAGCGAGGCGAACGATTTGAAACAATTGTTATACTGGATCGTACTCTTCTAAGATCGCCTCAAGAGATGCGTTAAGATGAATTTTTTATTTTTCAGACCAGATGCATTGAACTTTACCGAGAATACTGTCTAAATAACCTTCGACGATCATTAAGCTCACTGCCAGAAGTTAGAACTATAACATCACCAACTTTAAATTTGCCACTCATAAATCCCTGTCAGTTCAAATCACTAGACGTGCTTGGTGTTGTTTGATCGAAGTAATTTCGCCAAAAACCTATTCAATCCACGCCATGCACGATACCCGTAATGACACGATTTACTCAAAATGGTAAGGCCTGAGACTTATAGACACTTCTTACGGTAAAAATTGTAACTTAAACCATAAGAGGTCAATCATGAGTAAAGGTACTCGTTATACTGCTGAATTTAAGCAAGAAGCCGTTAATCAGGTCATCAAATATGACTACTCTGTCACCGATGTTTCTGAGCGGCTAGGGATCAGTTCTAAGACCTTATATGCTTGGACTAAAACGTTCTCTCAATCGCCAAAACAACGTAATAATGAGCTTGATTTACACACTCAAGTGGCTCAACTTTAGCGTGAATTAAAACGCGTTCAGCAGGAACGCGACATCCTAAAGGAGGCCGCTGTAGATTCAAACGGTCTACGATGGCTTACTGGCGTCGAAAACCCACTCAGACCGTCAAACTTCATTCAGACCAAGGAAGTCAATACACGAGTCGTCGATATAAAAAATTACTTGCGACATTAAATATTGAGCAAAGCATGAGTCGACGTGGAAATTGTTGGGATAATCCGGTCGCTGAAAGCTTTTTTAGTAATTTAAAGAAAGAAAAAATCAGGCGTATTCAGTTCAAAACCCAAGAAGAAGCAAGGTTAACTATTTTTCAATACATTGAGATGTTTTACAATTCGAAAAGGCAGTCATACTGCTAATGGTAGAATTTCACCAATGAAATATGAAAATCGATATTTTAGATCATTAGAAAGTGTCTAGTATTCCTAGGCCTTACCACGCATGCGAACTTTCACAGAAGCAGAGATCCACTCTCCCTACCATATCTTTTTGCTTTATAAGAAAAACGAGCATATGCGCTTTTCTGGAATACTGTACACAGCCCTTTTTAAGAACCGTTAAACCACTTCGGTTAAGTGATTGATCTTGAATATTTTAAAACTATCAGCGCCCGACAATGTGCGCAATCTTTCTGTGAAAGTGACCACTATATAATTGATAACTTCATAATAGTCGTTTTCTTATGAGCAAAATATCCTTTGTTAATTTTTCAGATAGTTACATTTTCAATGGCTATTGTTTCTGGGTTACGCACTTCGTGCGAAAACATCCCCCGCGTTAACAATCACCAACCTTTAGTAAAAGGTCACCCCACACCACGCTAAAAAACTACTCATACTCAAAAAACTCGTAATAAAAATATTTCCTAGCGCTTCTTTTTCTATTTCAAGGGTCAGATCGATCTCCACAACCTCTAATTCCACAAATAGGAAACGCTGCAATTTCTGCAAACTGCCCTGCTCGCTAATATAAATCGACAGAAAATCATCACTATTATGGGTGTTTGCAAGACTATTGTATAGTTCCTTAATAGAGAGTACTTTTGAAGTGATCAACCATTCGCTGGTGTTAATAACATAAAATTTAAAACTGACATATGTTATTCAGTCAGAAAACAACCGAAAAGGATAGTTATTATGACAACTGCAAACTCCAAAGCAACAGACCCCACTAAAGAACAAGAGATTGAAGCAAGTAAAGTCGCAGTAACAGAAGCCTACGAAAAATTGATGGAAGCAAAAAACCATTTCAAAGCGGCTGCAGAATCAGCCGGCATTGATATGAAAAGTGACGCCGTCGAGCAACTAAAGAAAGGACGCGATAAAGCAAGCGACCTGACCGATCAGGCAACCACTTACATGAAGGACAACCCCTTAGCGACGATGTGTATCGCGTTCGCAGCGGGCTTTATTGCCTCTAAGTTTCTTACTCGCAAATGAGTTTAGGGCGTGAGCCCGGTATGGAGGAGCCATCCGACGGACCGGAAACATCGAACCCAGATAGCGCTAAGCCAAATAGTGCGGATCAAGATATTACGGACAAAGAAACCAGCAAAGAAAAAGCACTGGCGAAAACATTAGCAGATCAACTGATGGCACTATCTGGTCAGACTGCCGTCGCAGCGAAAGAACTGGGCGAATTGTTCAGACTTGAGTTACAGCTGTCAGCCGGAGATGCTGGACGGCTATTGTTGACATGGTTGGCGCTATTTCCCGCGTTCATACTTGCATGGGTATCATTGTGTGCTCTGACAGCGTGGTTCGTATACGACTTCTCCACCTCAATATCCTTAGCATTGGCAACGTTCACGCTTTTGCAGATTGTGCTGTGCATAGCACTTCTCCTTCTGCGAAAGCGATTCCGTAGCGGATTAGGTTTCAAACGTACCAAGACACATGCCAAACGACTTTTACAAGGGATGACAGATGAAACGACAGAAATTGATAAAAAAGATTGATACCCTTGATCAAAAGCTCAACTTAAGAACAGAAAACATCCGCGTACTCGCTCAGGATACACACCGTACTTTTAAAAAAATCCCACCGGTCTGGCTGATCAGCGTCGGTGCCGCAGCTGGCGCACTGATGGCAACCATGGGGCCGAAAAGTTTCTACGCCATGGGTATTACTGGTAGTCGTCTGTTCCCACTAACCAGTAAAGCCTTTAGCCTAGGCAAGCAATTCGGTGCCGGTGAATGAATCAACCAGCACAGAAGGAACCTACCACTAATAAAGAGGAAAACGAATCCAGTAAAACACATTTAACACCAATTCAGGTGATTATATATTGGCTTTTAGCCATTGTTGTACTTTATACGCTCTACTTTGCTAAAACTCTGTTCTTACCTGTCGTAGTCGCTGCACTTTTTGCCCTACTACTGAGCCCGGTTGTGAGCTTACTTAAACGCTTCTATTTTCCGAGAGCGTTCTCAGCCCTGATGCTTCTAGTAATGATTGGTGTGCCCTTCACGCTACTTGGCATGCAGCTCGTTGAACCGGCACAAAAATGGAGCAAGAGAATTCCCGAATTGTCTTCGCAATTTACAACGGAACTGAACGAGATAAGTCAGACGCTATCCCCGGTTGAAATGATTCCAGTACAAGACACTGGCACAGCTCAGCAAGTCGAAGAGAAAAAAGGTTTCCGGTTATTTGGCTGGTTCCGCAAAGACGAGCCTAAAGAAAAGCGACCAGAACCAACGCCAACCAGTAATCCAGTATCTGATCGCTTTAAACAAGGTGGGATGGAGCTGATCGTTGAGTTCTTAGGTGCTACGCCTGTCGTGCTGGCACAGTTTTTTACTTTCCTAATTCTTGTTATTTTCATGTTGGTATTTGGGCCTCTGCTGTATGTCAACTTTATTAGCGGCTTTCCTCAGGAGCGCGATAAGCAGGCAGCTAACTCACTTCTTAATGAAGTACAGCGAGAGTTATCTCGCTATATTCTGACCGTCAGCGTCATCAATACAGGTCTTGGAGTCGTTACAGGGCTGGCACTGTGGGTAGCAGGCGTTGAAGACGCTCTGCTCTGGGGCGTGATGGTTGCATTACTCAATTTTGCCCCCTATATCGGCCCTATTATTGCCATGCTGGTTCTCTACCTGGCAGGCATCATCCAGTACGGAGCAGAGTGGATGGCATTTATGCCTGCGCTGATATTCTTCTCCATCAACATCATCGAAGCACAATTTATCACTCCCACCGTATTGGGACGTAACATGCGGTTGAATCCACTGATATTAATTCTCTGGGTGGTTCTATGGGGCTGGATCTGGGGCGCTGTCGGAGTACTTATTGCCGTACCTTTACTGGTCTGCCTAAAACTTGCCGCTGCAAGACTCAATATTTTTACAAACTGGGTACGTTTGATTGAAACACCTAGAGGCTGTTGATCGTTGCTGTACAAATTTCATTCAGCAATGTATCGGTAGCCACATCACAGAAAATGCTAGTGACACCATACGGACGTAGTTTCTTGCTAATTTATCGTATCTTATTGATATAGAACGAAAGTGTTTAATCCTTGCAAAAGCATTTTCAACTAAATGTCGGTACTTATACAGGCACCAATCTACGCTGTCCTTATCTATATCCTGACCATCATATCTCTTAGGTATGACCGTTTTACTACCTTTTGAATCAACATATGTCCTCAGAGCTTTGCTGTCATACCCCTTATCAGCGACGAACACATTTATCTCTTTCAGATGGTCGACTAAGCTATCGCGCGAGCAATGTCGTTTCTTTGATCTTCTGATAACTCAAAATAGATGGGCAAACCACCAAAGATCAACACGCTTAGCCCGGAATAAATAATTTGAGACATATATTTGGTAATTGAACATCTCATCTGATAGATATTGGTGCCCGTTAAAGCGGGGTAAAATCAAACTCGATAGCCATATTCTACCTAACGCGCCAAGGTGCGCCACAAAGCAGTAGCGAAGAGACGATTTTGCGGTCACCGTGGCTGGTCTTGTCATCATCAAACAACCGAACCCAAAGAACGATGCCTCAATGACTCGAAAAAAGGCAATCTGCCGAATGGTGATACGCGCACAGCCATTGCGAGATTATTGGCTTTTTGATTTGAATGGATTACAACGAACGCTCGATGAGCTCATTTGAAAAAATACACACTTCAGTTACCAACCAAGGAATCACCTTGAGTCTATAAAATAACTGTTGGCTACATTTGAGCAAAGCGAAAATAGCCAGCTGTATTTGTCCAGTTGATTGGCTTGCTATATTTTTAACATGCCATTCTTTTTTGGTCGTACCCTACCCATTAAAATAATTTTCTGGATTTTATTTTGATCAGTATATAATTGTTTATTTTTGAAAAAATCATGCCCGAAATTATTAAAACTACCATATAGATTATAAAAGAAAAGCTATTTGTTATTTTGAAAGTGTTCATGATATAAATCATAATCCAAGCAAGCTTAATATGAAGAATATATATTTCAAGAGATGACTTACCGATAGCATTCATTATCTTATTTGTTGGGTTAAATCTTGCAACAACCAATGAAATAAATAAGCTAAATATAACTGCAGTGAGAAAAGTTTCGTAAGGATATCGAAGCTCTATTAGAAATGAAACACCGAAAAAAATAAACAATAAAGTTAGTATTTTTGTTGTGTTTCGTGAAATAAATTCTGTGATTATCGAACTATGTTTTTGCCAAATATAACCAAGTGGGAAACAGAAAGATGACTCATACCACCACAAACCTAAGTCTAGTTTAATGCACACGATAACCCATATAATGACAAAAAAATTAATTGTAAGAATTCCAATATTTATTTTTATAGCGAAAAAGTCAAATAAATAAAAAAATAAAATCGCAATAATAAACCATTGTGTCGTATCAAATGCAATCGGGTTGAATGATTGCAATATATTTTTATGTAGCAAAATAGAAACTACTAAGTTAACTACAAGACAAGGTATATATACCCTGAATAACTTAATTTTTAGTAGATTGTAAAGTGAGATATTTTTTCTACTGGCACTTAACCCATATCCAGATAGAAAAAAGAAAATCCCTACGGCTAGGAACCCCGCGCTCGAATAAATTTTGTTAATAACAACATCAACTATAGTTTCATGAACAACACTTTTTAGAAAGAAGTGATGGAGTACCACTGTTAAAATGAATAGTCCTTTAAGGAAATTAGAGTTATTGATACTAATCGAAGCATCTACCACACCCTTTTTATTTAGACTTAAAATTGAGATTAAAAGCACAGCTGATATGAAAAGATATGGGCCGTACATATCAGTGTACGGTAAAACAAATTGGTTTAAATTCATATTGACTCTACATTAAATATAACGCCGCATTCTTACAAATCCCCTCATAATGCTGCTTTTGCCGTTTTTTATTTTAGCAAAAACCGCGACAACTGTATCAAGCCCAAGCGCAGCAATTTGTTATGTATTGTTTGGCATTAACTTATATGTGATAACAAACAATTCATTTGTATTTGGGTAAATTTCTTTGATTAGTTCTTTAAGCCTCTGTAATTCCAAAGACTCCTGTTGAGCATGGAATTCATTGATGTCATCAAACTTTATTGGTTCCACAGATTCAATTTCTATATCACAAACCTTTTGATCTGTTTCCAACGTGAAAACTTCGACTTGAGAGCCTACAACATAGTGACTTTCTGACTTATCTCGGATCGTTATTGTCTTTTTACCAGATGTAATCAATGGTGTAAGAAATTCAAAAAACGTAATTTTGTTTGGAACATCAGTCATTATTCATTCTCACTTTACAATTTATATACACATAACGCCTTGCTCTAGCGAATTACCTCATTATTCTTCGGAAATTCAATATAGTAGACACGCATCCCGTTGTTTGATCTAATTAATTTCGCAAAAAAACAAATCCTATCAAACTCTGCGCGGAGGCAGTCGGAATGCGCGAAACTCAAATATTACACCAAATACTGCTCGAGTAGTGTCCGCAAATTCACAAAAAACGTTTTCATTCTCTGATGCTGCGACTACATCCTTACTCGATGGGGACTGTTTGTCTCTGACCGCCTTAGGTCGACATATCAAAACCCGTATAGCCCCAAAACACAAGATTAAACGAATCGACCGTTTACTCGGCAATCATCACCTTAATCATGAGCGTTTGGTTTTATATCAGTGGCTTGTCCAACAGCTGTGCGACGCTAACCCCATGCCCTGTCACTTATATGTGTTTAAATCCAGAGATAAACACCACATTGGACTCCCCAGACTTTGCTAGACACTTTTAAATTCGAAAATCCTCATGAAGTCTCTGCATATGCATCCTCAGTTGTTGTTTGTGTTCTTCATGCATTGGTAGGTTGTCCAAAGCATCAGGCCAAAGGCTTCTGGCTTTTTCCATTGCATCATCCAAATGTGGCTTGATCGCTCGCCATGGAATATCTGATTTAGTAGCCCAATATTCAAAGTGTTTATATGAGACGTCATACCAATTTTTAGTTTTAGCGAGATTAAGCGCAAAGTGCTGTTCGTTTTCGATATAAACACTGGTTGTGACTATGTCGTAAGCAGGGGAAAGTCTGGGGGTGATTTGGTCTGAATACAATAAACTCCAGTTTTTTAAATGAGCGTCGCCATTTGCTAGCAGAATGTTGGCAAGTAAACGACGGGCAAGTTGCTGGACATCTATTAGACCATCACCAGAAAACTGATACAGGATTTTTGCTATTTGCTCGTAGTTGCCTGAGTTGTATTTCTCATGTGGGTATTTCACTAGAACTTGAGCAAAGTCTTCCATGTGAATCCGTTGATCTTCATGTCGGTCAAACCGCTTTATGGCGAAGGCCAATTTTTCGTCGGGAAGGTTAATTTGAGGAAGGTTGTCTAGTCGGTCGAGCTGGACCAATTTTATTTCAGGGACATCGACACCAATGAGAGAAACAAGAGTCATTGCTGTAAACTCATTGGCAGGTACTTCCTTATGCTTAGTGGAAGGTGTTTTCAAAATCCAATCGCCAAGTACATTGTCTTTCGATAGATTGTATCGCCCATCTTTTTCCTTCATGGAAAACTTCATTTGAACACCGGCCAAGGAGAACTTGTTTTCTTGGCTGAGCTTCTCGAATTTAACGGCTTTCACTTGGCCATGAGAGGATAATAAATGTATAGGTACATCTTCAGGCTCCATTGGCTCAGCAACTAATGCACCAGGTAAATCCATACCAAGATAAGATAAAATATGGAATTCATTATCAACATGGGTTTTGAGCCCTTGAGCGATAAGTTCTCGTAAGGAACCTTCAGGCAAGAGATTAGACAAAATAGGATGTAGACGTTGGTTTGTGGCCCATGACTCTGACAACATTTTATCGGCACGAGGAAAATTTGGATGTGTGGTTAAGCTGAAAGTTGGACGTGTGACATTAGATTGATAGCTTCCTGCGAAATGTAGGACATTGCGTCCATTTTTTGCACCGGCCAAATACCCGACTAGATGGCCATGTAGAGTCAACTTAAGAACATTAATTTCCGTTGTCATCTTCGTCGTCTCCATCTTCTAGTAATCCTTTCCATGGATCATCAGATAGCTTTTTTTGCTCATTGGAATGGTTGAGTTGCATGTTCTGTAAAGACGTGTTGTTACCCTGACTTTCAAGTACTGCTAAAACAGCGCTAAGCTTTTCTTTTGGGATCAGCATGACGTCGCTATTTAAGCCTTTGGCAATTAATTCAAGAGTATCGAGTCTTGGGTTGCCTTTTGCTTCAAGTCGTTGGTATTGCTGCCTAGAAATGCCGATACGCATTGGCATTTCATTCTGCTTGAGTTGAAGTGCTAAACGTCGATTTTTTATTTGCTGTAGTAGATTTATCATAAGGAAACTAATAAGTTGCTTTTTAACATATGGAAACATATTAGTTGCTATTTCTATATAAAGCAACTTAAGTGTTGCCATTTATATTGTCAGTATAAATTATTAATAACATTCTTCAAAAAGAGTTCTCTGACATTCCCCGCCCGCTATAACGGGTGGGCTTGCCTTACAACTTTTGTTAGAGATTGTTTGGCTATATCGTTTTTTTGAAGCAAATTCTTTCACCCTCAGCATGCCCATAGTCCTCTACTTGTTATGTCATAGCCATTTGCGACTAACATCTGCAACATGAAGCGGAAACGATTCATAGACTTTACTGTAATGTTCATAAATGATTGCTCAGCTGCTAACTTTTCTTGCAACATCCTTTCGCTGCGCCTAATTTACATTTGGCAGGTACAACGCCACCGAACAAGCTGTGACTTAAGCAATTGATATTTGCAACTAACCGTTGCTGGTAATGATTGATGATCATCCCATCAATACCTGGCGCGGCTTGCTTATTGAGTTGCTCCCAGCGTTGATACAGACTATCAGTATTTAGTAATCCATATAAATTCTGAAACCTGTGTTTGGGGTGGGTATGTACTTTAAATGTGATGTTTGTCATCATGTCTCCAGCCCTACATTGTCCGACCTATGTGTCTGCTCAACACGGGATATAACTGCCAGCCCCTTCGCCATGTGATCGGCTTTACCGTCTCGGACGACTATGAGCGGGTCTGACTGTCAAAGTGTCTTCGTTTGCCTTGCAGTAGTTTGCTTAGCTTCCCTACCACTTTCCTTGTGGGACGACTTAGGCTCTCTCAAGTTCCTGATGTCTCTCTTGATGCATGCCACGGCTTAATAACTCCGCTGACTCGCCGCAACCCCACTTTAACGGTTGCTTTGCATGGACTTCGGTGGCGTTACAAGCCTCGTCAGTCAGATGGACTATGTCGAAACGATACCCGCACTTCAGGACCACAATAGTCCCTATGGCCTGCATCATTCTCTGTGTACGTTTCACCTGTCTTGTTCACTCGAAAAAAACGAGCTCCGCCACAGGCGCAACACTATCAAATCAATGAGTCCCACTATCAATGGGCAATAACTGAGTATCAACGGCTCACACACAACACAGAGCTTGGAAAATTATGAGGGAATCCGTCAGCGCCTTATCACTGAGAGCAATTGGTCATTTTTTCCAACTTGTACTCGTGCTAGCATCTGAGGTTAGATAAAACTTAAGGATACAAGTATGTCATCAGACTATTACGGAACCAGTGCCAGTTATGCACGTAAAGAAGCTGGTTATCGAGAAAAAGCACTTAAACTCTATCCTTGGGTATGCGGAAACTGCGCTCGAGAGTTTGTATACTCAAATCTACGTGAATTAACAGTTCATCACAAAGATCATGACCATACGAATAATCCAGAAGATGGTAGCAACTGGGAGCTGTTATGCCTCTACTGCCACGATAATGAACATAGCAAATACCTAGAACATGAGCGTTACGGTAGTGAAGTAAAGCCAGGAGAAGATGAACACCAAACAGCGACATACAATCCATTTGCTGATTTATCCAAGATGATGAAGAAATGATTCTTTTGTACTAAAGTGAAGTACAGTTTGATCCATCTTGGAGTAGTGTAGTGGTACAGTTAATTTAGCCACCTGAATAGAGATGTTAAGATACATCTCAGAAGCAAACAGGTGACTTTATGGCAAATCGTACAAGACGCTCTTTTAGTGCAGAGTTTAAACTAGAAGCAGCACAATGAGTAACAGAGCATGGCTATTCGATCATCGAAGCAGCCAACGCAATGAACGTAAGTAAATCGGCGATGGATCGTTGAGTTAGGCAACTAAAACAAGAGCAACAAGGCATTGCGCCGAAAGCGTCTCCGCTGACGCCAGAACAAATAGAAATTCGTGAGTTCAAGAAGAGAATAGCCAATCTTAAGGAACCAATGATATTTTAAAAAAGGCTACTGTAGATTCAAATGGTCAACGCAATGGTTTTGCTAACATACTGATTTGCACGAGTACATTTAATGAAACGCTCAAAACGAACATTTACTCAGGAAGAGCTTTAGCGTAAAAACTTTATGCCATGTAAGCGCCAATCCCTCGGCCCCGAGCCGTATCGGCGACGCAGAAATAGCTTATGCGGGCGAAGTCGCCAGCTAAAGCAAGTTGTGGAATAAAATGCACGGAAATGACGACATTAACCTGACTCGCGTCAGTAACCACAAGAAGCTCCTCGTCAGGATGCGCGACGAGTTGCTTGATGCGCTCGGAAATAAACGACTCATTCCCCGTGAGAGTCTAATAGTGCTGATATCGCTTCACTATCAGCTTCGCTCGCAGTCCATCTAAACATCCTTATCTAACGCTTTACTAAGGTGTGATGCACACAATGACCAAGCAGCCGCATTGCACTTCAACACCGAAACCACCGCATACAAAAAATGCCACGCCTGCTAAATCAGGCTTAAGCAATTTGTTATCTTTTTACCTACCAATCGCACCCAACTCAACTTTTATCTGAGCAACAAGATCGTCCAGATTTATTACTTGGCTAAGTACAACACCTTTTTGCTGATCCAGCGATTGCAAAATTATTGGTCTTGCTAGGGAGGGAAACATCCAAATTAGTTTAATCAGCCTAAGGATGACTCTGATCTCAGGACAATTAGAGGGAAGCTCTGGGCGAGATCTAAACAAATAAGGCAAGTTACGCTTAAAACAACGGAGCAAACAAATATGCCTTGGTACATCAAGAAAGATGACATAATCTGCATTCTCCCGAACCGTTTTTGACACACCTTCAATAATCCAGCGGCGTTGATTAACTAACTTTTGCTCACCTAAAGTTCGCTCCTCTTTTGAAGCAGCAACCCATCCCTCTTTCCAAACGACACTATCCAAGCTATCGACGGGTATATTGAGAGCTTGACCTAACTGCTTAGCCAACGTCGTTTTCCCAGAACCTGCATTCCCTGTGATGTGTACTCTCATATTTTCTCAAAAAATACAACGCCACCATAATTTGCCGCTTGAAGCGCAGCGAAAAGCAGTCAAATTGATGGCCTTGTTATGTGTTGATTTCACCATATTATATAGAAAACCTTGATACCGGCTTACGGATTTTAGTTTAAATATTTTATCACAATCAGCAATCTTCAAACTCTAAGCAAGAACGCTCTCGTCTAAAATTCCTTTGTCGATCAGTTGATTTAAAATGGCTACACTTTTCTCTTTGAAAGAATCTCTGAGTAGCCGAGTGGCCGGTGTGATCGATTGTCTGCTTGGAAAAATCAGCCAAAGTTCAGTAGATCTAGGTTTGAACTCGGGCATGATGCTAAAAACCTTTCCTGATAATAAATCAGCGGACATATCAAGGCATGATTTGACCGCCAAGCCTTTACCTGCTAAGCACCAACGCCTTACAAGGTCGCCATCATTAGAGGCGCGATTACCATTCATCTTGATTTTATATTCGGCTCCCGTGCTACTGTGCGAGAACGTCCAATTATCGTAGGTAATGTCGTTAAGCTGATAAAAAAGCCCGTTGTGTGAAACTAATTCATGCGGGTGTTCAGGTGTACCGTGTATATCAAGATAGTCTTGGGTCGCACAAAGTAGTGTAGGCACAGTGCATATCTTAAACCCATAAAGATTCGCATCACTGGGCGAGCCATAACGCAATGCGATGTCTACTGAATCGCGATAGAAGTCGATATTACTATCTGTGATATTTGTCTTTAAGCTCACCTCCGGGTAGGTTTCCATAAACTCATCGAGCCACGAAATAGCCAAGTTGCGCCCCAAGTCTGAAGAGAATGCGATGCGCAATTCTCCATCGACAATATCCAGGTCATCCTTCATGTTCTGCTTCGCTTGATCCAGCATGAGCAGTGCCTGCTCACACTGGGGAATGTATTTTTCACCCGCACTTGAAAGACGTAGGTGCCGAGTTGTGCGGGTAAATAATTCCACACCCAAAGCGCTTTCTACCCGTTTAAGTGCGGCACTAGCCGTAGCCGTACGCATATCTAATTGCGTTGCGGCAGCAGTAATGCTGCGAAACTCAGCCACTTTTAGCACTAATTGAAGGTCTTCTAACAGCACATTATCAAATATTTTTTGAGAACATATCAAATACTATACTGTTTAAAGAGTGGCAATCAAGGCCTATTATTCCTCCCAACAACTACGCAATTGGAGAACGACCATGAAAGCTATTGGCTACACCAAATCTCTACCCATTATCAACCCAGAGTCTTTAATCGATATCGAACTACCTCAGCCCATTGCCACAGGTCACGACTTGCTAGTTAAGGTAAAAGCGATTGCCGTTAATCCGGTGGACTATAAAATACGCCAGAATGTCGCAGCCGAAGATGGAAACTACAAAGTGATTGGCTGGGACGCCGCAGGCGAAGTGGTAGCCATAGGTGAAGCCGCAGTCTTATTCAAACCAGGTGACGAGGTTTTTTATGCCGGTGATCTTAATCGCCAAGGCAGCAATGCTGAATATCAGCTGGTTGACGAACGCATTGTTGGCCACAAACCTAAAAGCCTTTCTGATGCAGAAGCCGCCGCGCTACCCCTGACCGCCATCACGGCCTGGGAAATTCTGTTTGAGCATTTAGCGATACAACAGCAATCGCCAGACTCGACAGAGCAATCAAATGAAGTGATTATGGTTGTTGGTGCTGCCGGAGGTGTTGGTTCTATTTTGTTGCAACTTGCTAAAGCAATTACTGGCGCAACAATTATTGCCACTGCATCGCGAGAAAGTTCACAAGCTTGGGTAAAGAAACTTGGCGCTCATCATGTTGTTGATCATACCCAACCCCTGCAACCACAAATCGAAGCGCTTGGCATTGGGCCGGTTACACATATTGCTAGCCTGAATAATACCGAGTCTTACTTCGAGACATATACAGAAATACTGGCACCCTTTGGCAAGATCACCATGATTGATGATCCGTCTAAAACACTTGATGTGATGAAGCTAAAGCTAAAGAGCCAGTCGTTGCACATTGAGTTTATGTTTGCACGCTCCATGTTTAATGCACCAGATATGGATGAGCAAGGTCGATTATTGAATCGTGTATCGGACTTAGTTGACCAAGGTCATATCCAAACCACCGTTGGTAAAAATCTAGGCATTATTAATGCCGACAACTTGAAGGCAGCACATAAGGAGTTGGAGTCAGGTAAGTCAATTGGAAAGATTGTTTTACATGGGTTTTAATCAAACTAAAATTAACCAACAAGGAAAAGGGCCATGGCAAAATTAACTATCGTCGCAAATATAACCGCCAAAGCCGAAAAAATTGATCTGGTAAAAGCTGAGCTTGAAAAGCTAGTCGAGATCACTCGTGCTGAAAAAGGCTGCCTGCAATACGATTTGCACCAGGACAATGAAAACCCAGCTCACTTTGTGTTTTATGAAAATTGGGAGTCCCGCGAGCTTTGGCAGACACATTTGGGGGCTCAACATCTAAAGGACTATATGGCTGGAACTGATGGCGCGGTTAATTTATTCACTTTGAATGAAATGACAAGACTGGCTTAGTGCTCGCCAGCACACTAAAAATAGATTTTGCGCCTTACTGCGGGTTGTAGATATTCTTGAGATACATAAAGCCCTGTTAACAAGCTGAATCTAGTTGGCTCAATAAGCGACGAAGGAGCAAAAAGCCAACTGTATTTTGTCCTTGTTTAACAGCTTGTTAGGCATGAAATCTAGTCAATATATTTAAATTATATACGAGTAAAACTAACATCTTCCGATTTAATAAACTGGACATCAAAACACCCATCAATCACACATTCTCTTAGTTTTGGAACATATTTTTCAACATGGCTAGCTTTTAGATGTATATCTAAAGAGGTCTGATCTTTCCAACGTTCGATAGTTATAAACGTATCTCCGTCAATGAAAGACTCATATTGTTCACACCCCTCTTCTTTCGGCGCATATTCAAATTGAAGAATATTTGCAATCTCTCTTAACTCTTCATGCTTACCATTAATAATTGAAGCCTTTACTATTGCAATTATCATTTTAATATCCTTAGTGTTAATTATGATTTGATGCCTAACGCCCGCGTCTTACGAATCCCCTCATAATCTCCTATAGAAACAATAAGGTAGACGCGCATTAATACCTTTGATCTAATGCATATCGGCAAACACACATTTCAATCAATTGGACGGCACGATGCGCGATAGTCAGATTTTACACCAAACTATACAAAACCAATGCCCTATTATTCACAATAAACGCCTTCATTCTCTGATGCTTGCCACTAATGTTCCTCATTCGATTTTAAATCAGGTTCAAATAAACAAGCATTACGCGAAACGAATGCAGATTGAAGGATCATTTCGTGATTTGAAAAGCACCGCTTATGGCATTGCACTTCGACATAATCGAACCCGTTGTACTAAACGTCTAGATATAGTGCTATTGATTGCCTTATTGGCTGAGATCTTAATGGGGTGGAACGGCCTCATTGCTGCTCAGGCAAAGTGGCATTTTGACTTTCAAGCCAATAGTATCAAACACCGAAGAGTCCCTCGATACCTCGGTTAGGACGGGAGGTTTGAAACCATCGATGATATCAAATCAATGAGTCCCACTATCAATGGGCAATAACTGAGTATCAACGGCTCACACACAACGCAGGGCTTGGAAAATTATGAGGGGATCCGTCAGCGCGGCATTAAGGTATGAGCAACGCTACTAGCAAACCTAAACCATTGCGCCTTAAACACGAAACCCGACAATACGCGATGCACACCATAAGCACGGATGGATGAAAATAGCTGATCATACAACTTAGAGCCTAAACCTTTACCTTTAACCTCTGGTGCTAGGTACACGGTCACTTCTACAGTGTCGTCAAAGGCTGACATCGCTCTTTACTGTTGAGAACATGCAAAACCCAGCAGTGCTCCATTTTCTATAGCGACATAAAGTTGATGCTTGGTGTTACTTGAAAATTGAGAGAACCATTCTTGACGATTTTCCACTGTAAATGGAAATCCCTCAAAGCGAGCATTGGTATGTTTAATATAGAAGTTAAAGATTTCGGTGATACCCGCTACATCTGATCATTTTCCTGATCGAATCTCCACGTAATGTCCTTTTCTATTCGAGCTTTATAACTTCGACTTATGGGGCGGTTGAAAACCGTCCCACATTAAGTTTTTGTTATGTTCGTGATTGAACAAAAAACGTTTCTTGTTTTTTATGTGGCCCATCATTGCCATCAAGATGGACGAGAGACAAGCCTACACTTTTAGCCAATGATTCAACCAGTTGCCGGTTAAAAGGCCCGTTCTGAGTGTCGTGAATATAATCTGCAATCGATATCCATTTTGCATCGGCGATTTCATCGAGATCTTGGATCGCAATAGTCTCTGTGATGGGATTTAGCCGACAGACAAAATAGAGGTTAGATTTGCCAAATTGAAACGGATGCTTAGTCGTAAAACCAACGATGGAATCAAACGTGGCTTCAACGCCAGTTTCTTCAAATACCTCACGAACAATGGCTGATTCAATGCGCTCACCTAACTCAATATGACCGCCAGGCAATTTATAACCTTTCTGGTAATGTTCTTTGATCACTAAAATTTCATCACACGCATTGAGGACAATAGCACCGGCACCAAGAGTGTGAGTTGGAATGAAGGGAATGAATGTTGTCGTCGGCGATTTACGGATCAGCGTTAATTCAGATTCAAGGCAATTATGAAACACAAACCCCAGAGTGGTAGCAGGTTGAACCAAATGCGATTTTTCGATAGGAAGAGTTAACCAAATCAGGTTTTTGTTTTCATTTACAGCGAAATCAGTGATTTCAGTTAAGTGTTTTTTAAACTCAGATTCATTTTCAGGAATAGACAATGAATCAACAATCAGACCATTGAATTTATCTAATGTAAATTTCACGGCGAAGATCCTTTATATCAAGAAGAACATAACGCCCGCAACAAGCACGGTTTGTAGTGGAGCAAAGCGCAACGGAAAACCGTCGATTGCTTGCGTTTGTTAGGGCTTGTAATGCTTTCCTTGGTACACCCATTCGCTTGTACCAGTTGCCTTCAGCAATAAAGCACTCAAGTCCTAGACTAGCTGTTTTTTCCGCGAGAAATTCCACGGATTCCGCTGACATATATTGACAATCCAAGATATAAATCCAATCCTCCAACATTTCCGTGTCCAGGTAATATAGCTTAACTTTGGCTTCATTTAGCAAAGCCTCAAAATATTGCCCACCAAAATAATTCGAACTTTCACCCTCCTTCATATCGGTGAGGGGAAGACCTTGCTCCAAAATTTTTGCTAAATATTCTAGGCTCTTTACCCCTGGTGAATTAGAGATAAAAATATCCATTCTTATTTATGACCCTCATAATTAAAGGGGTCGGAGTGAATAACCTAGCGACCTGATTACTCTGACTTGATCAAGAATAAATCACTCCGACCCCTTTAGCTCTTGGTAGCCAATAAAATCTCAACTCGCTCCTTTCCTTTACCGATGTTTTTCCTTTTTAACTTTATTGGTCCAATCTCGTTGGTAGTCCTTACGTGGGTTCCCCCACATGGAACTTTTGAAAATCCCTCAATTTCCCAATATCTGCGCTCTTTTTCTTTGTCGTCGAAGTCAGTCTTAATGGGGAGTCCCGATTCAATCATCCGGTTTGCCTCATCGGAGAACCCCGATAGCAATGGGGATATACTTTCGGGCCACGAGAAATCTATCCGTGCTTTATCTTGAGCGATATGAGCGCCCACCTTTTCGATTTTTGGAAAAGCCTTATAGAACAGCTCAAGAACAAGCTCGGCGGCAAAATGGTGGCGCATGAGTTGATACCGTCTTTCCCAGTCAATTACGATGCGCACCGATTGACCAGGCGTTAGCTTATGATCGTCCGGCAAATTGTATATTATCTCGGAGTTCTCTTTCACAGCAGAGGCAACATCATAACCACCAATGGTTCCGTGATCGCTCTCCTGGCCGCCTGAAAAGGCAAAAAAGATAGTGGACTCTAAGGTAACCCTAGCGCCATCAACTGAAGCAATGATCGTATCGTGTTCGATCTGGTATGGGTCCTGCCAAAATTGTTTATGTGTCATGACAAACCTCGGTTTCAGAGTCTAAATCATCGCGGTAGAGCGCCCCATTACTGAGGCGACCCCGCACAGATCCGGACGTGCGGAATGACCGCATCCGGCTCTTCAGTTATATAGTCACTCGTGTTAAACACGTGCCTGATACCAGTCGACATGAATAAATCGCTGACTCACTCGTGGTCGCTCTAATCCATAATACGTTAACATCTTCTTGAAATCACTCCAATTATAACTCTTCCGGCCACTTCGCCTATTCAACCATTTGTATAGTGTATGCAAAACATAACTGTATAAATGCGATAAGCTTCGACTGTTATCGGGTAAGCCAAAATAATTTCTAAATCCTAGCAGTTTTCGTTTCAATTGCGGCAACCACTCTCTCAATTTGAGTGATCGTTTTGCCTTTATCCATTGGTAATATTCGCTTAGTGTGGCTTTCTGCTTCTTAACCGCAGTTCTTCGCCTTAACCTCGCTTTACCATTGGCATCTGTTCCCCAATAAAATTCAAATCCTAGAAATACAAAGTGACGTTTTCGCCCGACATGAAATCGGCTAAAACGCATTAATGATGTTTTATCTTCTGCTACGTCTAAATTGCTTATTTTTAAGGTAACGTCTTTAATCGTTTCGGTAGTACCTTGTAAAAGCGCTCGGCATCCCTTACAAATTGAAATGCACAGACAAAATCGTCTGCGTAGCGGATCATCATGCAACGCCCCTTCATCCTTGGTTTTACTTTCTTTTCAAACCATAAGTCTAAAGCATAGTGCAGATAAATATTTGCCAAGACAGGGCTAATAATTCCGCCTTGCGGGCTGCCACTCGATGGTTTATCAAATACTCCATCAGGTGATTTTATCCGTGCTTTTAACCATTGGTTTATCAGATTAAGCATCGCCTGATCGTCAATGCGTTGTTTGAGCATCTGCATCAGCCAGTCGTGATCAAAGTTATCGAAAAAGCCTTTAATATCGGCTTCCACAATGTACCCATAACCACTGTATTGGAGATTTAACATTAAGCTTTGCACGGCTTGATGCGCACTTTTATTCGGTCGGTAGCCATAGCTATTACGCAGAAAGTCCGCCTCCCAGATACTTTGCAGGATCTGGCTGACACTTTGCTGCACCAACTTATCCTCAACGGTCGGTAAACCGAGAGGTCGTTGCTTGCCATTGGCTTTGGGAATGAAAACCCGTTTTATGTCATTCGCCCGATAGCACTTCTGCTTTAGGGCATCCGCTAATCGGGAAACATTCTTCACCAGTTGTTGTTTATATTGAGGCAGTGTGACGCCATCAATACCCGATGCAGAATGTTTATTGAGCTGTCCCCAACTTTGATACAGTAAATCTTCCCCCAATAATCCATATAGGTTCTGAAATCTGTGTTTGGGGTGGCTTTGTGATTTAAATGTGATCGTGTTTAGTTCGGTTGTCATAGTTTATCCAGCCCTACATTGTCCGGTCTATGTCTCTGCTAAACACGGGATATAACTGCCAGTCCCTTCGCCATGTGATCGGCTTTCCCGTCTCGGACGACTATGAACTGGTCTGACTGCCAAAGGATCATCGTTGGTCTCGCTTTTGGCTAAACGTCCCTACCATTTCCTTATGGAACCCCTTGGCTCTCTCAAGTTCCTGATGCATCTCTTCATGCATACCACGGCTTAATAACTCCGCTGACTCGCCGCAACCTCACTTTTAACGGTTGCTTTGCTTGGACTTCGGTGGCGTTACAAACCTCGTCAGTCAGATTGGCTTTATCGAAGCGATACCAGCACTTCAGAGCCACGACAGCCCCTATGGCCTATATAATTCTCTGTGTACGCTTCACCTATCTTGTTCATCTAGTGCGACTAAATCGCTGATAAGTATTTCACGAATCCTAGATCCCGCCATAGGCGCAACACTCGATACAGGTGGTTGGTTAAACCTTGCCTGACAGGGACTTTCACCCTGCAAGATGCATCAATCAAGCTTCGCTTGACGCACTAACGCCTCGTTCACCGGCAGCAAAAAGCAGAGCGCGGAACGAGCGGCGATTTTTTCTGTCCAAGTGAATGTAATTGTTATGTGCATATCATTTCTTACCAATTGGGCTAAATGACGTTTTCAATAGCTTTTAGGATTTTTATGAGCTATTTAAAAAATCACCTTAAATTACTATCCTAATAAGAATCCAAACAGATATATTACTGATATTGAAACTGGGTATTTAACGTCTTCCCCTAAATTTTTTTCTCTTTTTTTGTCTTCGATTTTTTGTGCGTTGTTTTTTTCTACGCTCTTGTGAAATATCTATATCATAGGCATCTTCTGCTGATTCACCGACAAGAGGGTCAACAACTGTAATCTCATCTCGTTCATATGCGTCCTGAGCATCTTGCGCTGTCTTTACTCCTTCTAGGTCGGTTTCAATGATTCCATAATAACTTAAATATTGTGTTGGCTTTTCAGGGAACCAGTTAGCATATATTTCAGCCACATGAGCAGCTTTAGCAATAGCGCTGGAAAATTGTTTTGGTAGCTGACTATTAGTCCATATATGAGACAGTTTAAAACGCATGCCTGCCAGTGTTTTCTCACCAGTATCTTGAAGGAAATCCTTTCTAACTATTTCATAGCAAGCTAGTATCTCTTGAGCCAAAATACGATGAGATACATATTCTTTATATTGCCAAATTGCTGATTGGCCTTCGCTCAGATTCTCTATTGGGTCGTAAGGATAACGTTCAGGTCTTTCGTATCCTATACCCACATCGTGTTTTTCTACGTCTTTTTGGATCGCATAGGTGTTTATTGCACTTGATAAACCAACTGCATAAATATACTTTGCTTCCCTGTCCAAAGGAAAAAAGGCAGCCCCTCTTACATCTGCGGCAACGCAAACGCCTGAGTCTGGATCTATATCATCCTGATTGTTCCCTGTTCTCCATTTGATGACATTACTTCCTTCTAAACTTAAATTATCCCGCTCATTTTTTGAATTGAAACCTGTTTCCCGGACTTGTCCATATGTTCTGTCATCACCTCGCCAAAAAAGTTGGGGGGTCTCATAATGCTCAAGATGCAAACCAGTATCATTCGCCTCATTTGCAATAGCATAAGTTCCGTCACCATACATTCTAGTTACTGCTAATGCTGGGGCTTTAGTTTTTTTATGCCCACCAGGCCTGTTCTTCTTTTTCCTTCTTAATTGTAATGAGTTGTTATCGAGACCCTGCAATTGATTCGCTTCAGTTTTATTTATCACAATCTCTTGCAGTTTTCGTTGAGCAATAGCCTCAGGCTGATTATCCACAATCCCCAACCCTTTATTCACATTTACTTTTTTCTGAGCAACAGAATTAGCACCCACTATTCTTTGTAAAGCCCTTAATTGTACCGTTTGCGGACTATTTTTAACCCATTTTTTCAACTTCTGCATTTGGATGGCTTCTGGTCGGTTATCCACAAAACTGTAAGTTTGAGCACTACTGTTCTGCTTTTGAGAAGCTACATTTGTGAGCGATTGCCTTTTTATCTCCTGTGTTTTTTCTGTTTGTTCATTCATGTCTTAAACCTTTTATAAATTGGCTTTATCGCTTTTTATAGGCTTTCTTTTATTTCTATAACGTGGGCCTAAAGACTTTAGTGGTATCTATTTCAGGCTGTATCTTTACTCACAGTGATTTTTGTTTCTCGAATCCGGGTTTGCGCGCATAACGCCTCAATCAGCCGACGCATTAGCGGTCGGCTGCATTGAATTGTTAAATTTTAGTTACCCTTTTGGAGGAAAAGGATCATTACCGTGGCTATCCTTTCCGCCAATTTTTCCATCTTTATTATGAATAACCAATTCGGTATTTTGATTTTGGCTAATTTCCCTTGCTCGGTCGACAGCATCCTGCTTTTTATCAAAATGACCAGACGAACGTTGGCCACCACTTTGTTTAATGTCCCAACCACCATCAGAGTTTGGAACAACATGTGTAGATTTACCAGTCATTGTATTTCCACCTATGGTGTGTATTCAGTTTCTTGGCATTTAGGGCATGGCGGTAAGGTATCTGAATTGTCATCTAAGACAACCACCTGCCCACAGTTATCACATGTGTATGCACCTTTTCCTGGTTTTTCCCCAGTAGTAGACATATCGTTTCTCCATTCATTTTCCTTACACTTACCGTGAGGGGTACGCGGAAAGATGCCAAGAAATTATCGTGGTAGAACGATCTGTTACCAGACCGACCCCACACAGATCCGGACGTGCGGAACGACCGCATCCGGCTCTTCAGTTATATAGTCACTCGTGTTAAACACGTGCCTGATACCAGTCGACATGAATAAATCGCTTACTCACTCGGGGTCGCTCTAATCCATAATACGTTAACATCGTCTTGAAATGACTCCAGTTATAACTCTTCCGTCCACTTCGCCTATTCAGCCATTTAAACAGACTACGAACAATGTCATTGTAGAGCCTGTCGCAGCTGCGGCTGTTGTCCGGCAGTCCAAAGTAATTTCTGTATCCCATCAGTTTTCGCCTCAGCACCGGCAACCAGTGATTCAATTTCTGATGCCGTTGGGTTTTGATGTAGATGTAATACTCTTTCAGACTGGTCTTGTACTTTTTCGTACTCGTTTCCCTTCTGAGGTGTGCTTTACCACTCATATCTTTTGCCCAATAAAAGGCAAAACCCAAGAACGCAAATTGCCTCTTGCGACTGGGATGAAATCGACTAAAGCGCATCAGAGATGTTTTCTCTTCCGCTACTTCTAAATTAAATTTCGCCAGTCGTTTCGGCAACACCTTATAAAAGCGCTCTGCATCATGCGCATACTGAAAAGCGCAGACAAAATCATCCGCATAACGGATCAACATCGCTCGCCCCTTCATCCTTGGTTTTACTTTCTTTTCAAACCATAAATCAAGAGCATAGTGAAGATAGATATTCGCCAGCACTGAGCTGATAATTCCGCCTTGCGGGCTACCACTCGATGGCTTCGCATATTCACCGTCAGGCGATTTTATCCGTGCTTTTAACCATTGGTTTATCAGATTAAGCAGCGCATTATCATCAATACGTTGTTTGAGCATCTGCATCAGCCAGTCGTGATCAAGGTTATCGAAAAAGCCTTTAATATCCGCTTCAACAATATAACCATACCCTTTAAATTGCAGGTTTAACCCCAGACTATGCACCGCTTGATGCGCGCTTTTATTAGGACGATAACCATAACTGTTACGCATAAAGTCTTGTTCCCAGATACTTTGCAGGATCTGACTAACACTCTGCTGTACCCGTTTATCTTCGACTGTAGGCAAACCTAATGGTCGCTGTTTACCGTTTGATTTAGGAATAAAGATGCGCTTAATATCATTGGCTCGATAACATTTCTGTTTAAGATCCTGACTTAAGCGGTTTATATTTTCTGGTAAGCGTTGCTGATAGTGACTGATGGTCATGCCATCAACACCTGCCGCGGCTTGTTTATTGAGTTGCCCCCAGCTTTGATACAGGCTATCAGTATTTAATAATCCATATAAATTCTGAAACCTGTGCTTGGGGTGGGTTCGTGCTTTAAATGTGATGTTATCAAGTGGGGTTGTCATAGTATCTCCAGCCCTACTTTGTCCGGACTATGCATCTGCTTAATAACGGATATAACTGTCAGCTCCTTTGCCATGTACAAGGCTTTCCCCTGCTCAGACGACTACGGGCTGATCTGACTGCCAAAGGATCATCGTTGGTCTCGCTTTTGGCTAAACGTCCCTACCATTTCCTTATGGAACCCCTTGGCTCTCTCAAGTTCCTGATGCATCTCTTCATACATGCCACGGCTTAATAACTCCGCTGACTCGCCGCAATCTCACCTTTACGATTGCTTTGCTTGGACTTCGATGGCGTTACAAACCTCGTCAGTCAGATTGGCTTTATCGAAGCGATACCAGCACTTCAGGGACACGTATCCTCTATGGTCTACATAATTCTTTGTGTACGCTTCACCTGTTTTGTTCACCGTAAAAAAATCGGCTCCGCCACAGGCGCAACACTCGATACAGGTGGTGAGTTAAACCTTACCTGACAGGGACTTTCACCCTGCAAGATGCATCAAGCTTCGCTTGACGCACTAACGCATAGAACAGTTGCAAAATACATGGCGCTATATTTTGGGAACCAAAATTCGTGACATGTATTTTGTCAATTGCTTCGTCTTGTTATAAGTTTATTTCCCCAATTCGTCACCTAATTCTTTTGATATTTGTGATAAGCCATCAGTTAATGAATCGCTAAGAAGGTTAGACGATTTATAATTAGGAACAACAAGATCTAGTTTTTTAAACTCACGATGATTACTAATTATTTTTAAATAAAATTCAAACTTTTCTTTTTTTGTTGTTGACCGTTGAAACTCTTTCTTAACTTTATCTTCAAAATTGAGTATTTCTTTCTCGTTATCATCGTCATTTAGTTCTACATAGACCTCTCTCGCTAGTCGCTTTTTTGACCAACCAAGTGAATTTAAAACTTTTTCTAGATTTTCTTTTGCTGTCACTAATTTTGTCCCCAAATGTCCCTTTGCACCGATTTATTATGAATATGTCCTTAGGGCAAATCATAAAAATATTGGAGATAATGAAATGCTAAAAACAACAATGGCTAATAACACACCACCAAACGGACCAAGTAAAACAGGCAATCCATCTGGCGGCGGTCGTGGTAACAACCCACCAAGAAGATAGTAATCGTGAGCTACTGGTTTCGATTTACTTACAATGATTTAAGTTAGAACGAAATTTTTGTAAAAACTTAGAATCGTCACTAGTAGCTTCTTTATACGATATTGAATCCATTGTTAACTCTAAGGCACATGAACATCGTTCTTTCTTTTCAAGATATTGATGATTGGTAATAGCTCGTTGGTCAGAGTTAACGCAGCTATCTATAATTTCGTATTCAATTTTTACTGGATATCTTTGTTCATTTAAATAAAGTTGATCTATTTTATACGTACCAAAAACGCCAATAAGAAGGGCAGACGAAGCTGATAATAATGGTTTCTTAAATTTTTTGTATGTATGACCAGCAAAAGTGGTCCCACATTTATTACAAATTATATTTTCACCATACTCAATTTTGTTTTCTTCTGAGCACGATGGGCATTCAATATTCATAATTTTTCTCAAACTTATAACATTTTTATATGAAGCATGCTCAAATCCCACCCCTATGGGGGCAAAGTGAGCAAGCTGTTTTTACAGGACTATCATACAGTTAAGTCTTATTTGGGAAAATATACCCTCGCGATAAATGCGCATGCGCATTATCCAACCTCACATTTATTCTAATATATTGATTTTTATTTATTTTTATAATGATGTTTATAACAAAGTACGCATCAGTTGGGGCGGATCTGCGCTCGCGATGGCACATGTACAAATAATACTGTCTATCCATACAGAAATCAGAGCGTTCACAATCGCCATAGCGAAATGGCTACAAAGGTAGATATCGCCGATCAGTGATCTGAGCCTGTCGTAAGCTCAGATATCATTCAAACGATCGATGCCGCTATCACTCTATTCATGATCCCTGAGTGCTGTATTTGGTGAGGTGATGAGTAAGCTTGACGACAAGTAAATTAGGTTGAACCACGCTACCGCCCCCGAGGCAATCAATTGGGTTGCGCCGGCAATGAAGATGCATTGAGATGTATGCAATATCTCACCATACTGATTTACTCATCACCACACAATCGCCTAAAAGAGTTAATCCGCCTGTTTATATGATTTAACTCTAATATTTGCATTATTTTTTCAACCTATTATTGCAGATGAGTGATGTTGGTGCGTCTTTAGAAAGGCAGAAGTGGGCGAGTATCGTTTATGTCAGCATCAGGTAGAATAAGAGGCCATGAAAAATCGATGGATTGGCATCAGGTAACGCGCGTTATTATTTATCAAATAAATAGACCAAATAGAATTCACACGGAACTGATAGTCACGCTCATTTTTATAAAATAGCTAATGGCTTTTCAATCATTAGCTATTTTATAAAAATGAAGTTGCACAGATAGAAAAACGGCGTAGTAGACTTTGCCTACTACGCCGTTAAAAATATGGTACTCCGTACAGGATTCGAACCTGTGACCACCCGCTTCATCACACTATAGCTTTCGCTACCACCTTACGGCTTTGTGCGCTGGACTATCCCTTTACCATAGTTGTCGTGATAACAACTTTAGGTAGACGCCGTCTAGTCTCTACACCTTCCTAAAATGCTAGGCTTGGCTCGGGATTGCCAACTCAATGAGTAAGGTTTCCCCGAATTTGACGTCTTACATTCATGAAGTTTCTCTCATGAAGCCCAATTTTTGAAATTTACATTTCTGCCAAAATTAGAAGGCGGGTGCTCTATCCAACTGAGCTAACGGAGCTTAAATTATTTTTGCGCCGCGATGTTAAATTCAAACCTGAATGGCTTGATAACCTATGGTTGTTTTAACTGAGCTAAGGGCACATGTCGCAGATGAAAGTATACCATCGATGCGGAGCGCATATTACTGATTATCCGCCAAAGCGTCAAATATTTTATATCCCTTCTCTTTTACCTGGCACTTCACAAGCTATTGAATTGTTTAAAAAACACTCAAATTCTTTGATTTATGCTACTTTACGGTGCAGCGATCAACGTCACAAATTTTCATTGGCCTATAAACTGATTTCTGCGACAATAACGAGCACTGAATCATAACCCCCCATATTAGTGTATATGTCAGCTAAAATCATTGATGGTAAAGCTATCGCGCAGTCGCTGCGCCAACAAGTTAGCGAGAAAGTAAAAGCTCGTTTAGAACAGGGTCGCCGCGCGCCCGGGCTTGCCGTAGTACTGGTTGGGAGTGATCCAGCCTCGAAGGTCTACGTCAATAGCAAACGTAAAGCCTGTGATGAAGTGGGATTTATTTCTCGCTCTTACGACCTTCCCGCACAAACGTCACATCAACAACTCATTGACTTGATTGATGAGCTCAATGGTGATCCCAGCATTGATGGTATTTTAGTTCAGCTTCCGCTACCTGCTCATATTGATGAAACTGAAGTGATTGAGCGTATTCGTCCTGATAAAGATGTCGATGGTTTTCATCCTTATAATGTGGGCCGCCTCGCCCAACGTATCCCAGCCTTACGCTCCTGTACACCGAAGGGAATTATGAGTTTAATTGCGTCCACCGGGGTTGATCCTTATGGTATGAATGCCGTGATTGTGGGCGCTTCGAATATTGTCGGCCGCCCCATGACATTAGAGCTATTGTTAGCAGGCTGCACGACAACAACTTGCCATCGCTTTACCAGAGACCTTGAAAGTGAAGTGCGCCGAGCAGATCTGTTGGTTGTTGCAGTGGGTAAAGCGCAATTTATTCCGGGTGAGTGGATTAAAGATGGTGCCATTGTGATCGATGTTGGCATCAACCGTCTGGAATCTGGTAAGTTGGTGGGTGATGTGGTCTTTGATAGCGCCCAGCAACATGCCAGTTGGATCACTCCAGTTCCCGGCGGTGTAGGTCCAATGACGGTTGCCAGCTTAATTGAAAACACGCTTGAAGCGTGTGAAAAATACCACGACGCTTAACCTGTGAGTTTGATTGATTTATACCAAGGTAGATGCCCGTGCCTCTACCTTGTTTATTTAATCGGGATCAGGTTAACTGCCTCGTCATAAAGGTGCTGTGTGGATCAATCACGTAATCACCAAACGGTGCACACTCGCTAAATCCATAACGTTGATATAAACACCGTGCTGGAATAAAAAAGTCGGCGGTTCCTGTTTCTAAACTTATTTTCGTTAGTCCTAACGTCTGTGCCTGTTGTAATAAGTGCTCGATGAGCTGTTTAGCCAACCCTTGACCGCGTGCTGATTTAGCCGTTCGCATCGATTTAATCTCACCATGACCCGGTTCAATGACTTTTAATGCAATGCAACCTAATAATTGCTCGGCTTGCCAAAGCCCCCAAAATCGGATATTGGCTGCTTTAAATTGGCTTGCATCTAATGCGTGGCAGCTCTCTAGTGGTGATGTAGCATGCATATCCATTAAATGCTCTTGCAATAGCGCTACCACAGCTGGGTGGTCGCTTCCACCCTCTCGGATCTCTCGCATCGTCATCCCTTATTAACCATAACGTTCATCACACCCAATAACAGCACGTTTATTTACGCCGCTTTGGGCAGCTTATCACTGCAAACTGGCGATTAAAACAGATGCCAAATTCACTGCCCTGGCGATGCAATCGTTTATCGGCGAGCACCGGATTATGACGCTTCATCCAGCGGACAGCTTGAGCGCTATTTAACTGCCCAGGCGCAACCTTAAAGCGTTGGTATAACTGTTGCTCTTGTTGATAATAGGCCCTCGCAGAGGGAAAGTCACAAGCCCCGTGTTTTTCCCATTCGCCTTGCAATAATGCGGTGCCGGGGCTCATACATAAATACGGTTTGAGCGTTGCAAGTGGTACTTTGGGTAAATCACCGCGACAAAAACGAGGATGTTGCCGAATATCGCCGCTTAAATAGGCCGCCGTAGAGTCGCCCCATAGCCCATGGATCACCCAACCAAAAGCATTCTCTGAATGACATTGAAAGTTATATTGTGATGACTTGCCATGTTTTTGACAAAACTGCGGCGAGTTGCTGTACATCAACATAAAAAAATCAGTCGGGATGTTCGGATTACTGTAATCCACATGCTGATCATAGTGGTAATTTAACGCCTGCTCGTTAATCACGCACTGTGCGTGTGCGGTCAGCGGGAGCAATATAAATAAAAGCGCGGCGATGATTGTTCGCATGCGACATTTCCTTTTAAGTCTTTATGCAAAATAGTTCACTAGCGGATAAGCAAAATCCGTTAAAGCGGCGCCCATTATACTGGGCTGTTACACATAGCCGTCGCATCATAAAATGCCGCATGTCTTATCATCCTGCCCATGCAACCTAGAGCTTGGCAACGGCTCAATTATAACAGCGCCATGCCCCATTATTTATCAATTGAACGCGACTCTCACCGTGACGAGTTCACTCTTTGATCGATGAGCTCATCAAATGTGTTGTTACCCGCCAGTTCAAGCCCCCTCACGCCCATTATGACCATTGCGTCTTTGCGAGATTAAACACACGCGAGAGGAGAATGAGGTTGCGCAGGCAAAATAACCTCAATCGCATCATCGGGATACACCCAACCACCCTGAACGACGACTCCCATCACGCCAGCTTTACGAATCACCTTGCCCTGTGCATCTCGCTCAAGTACCGCTTGGGTTAACCCCTTTTGATAGTGGTTTAGTTGTGCACAAGGATTACGCAGCCCAGTCACTTCTACCCGCGCACCGCTTGGAAAACCCAATTGAGCACCGCATGGTAAATCGAGCAATTCGATCCCCATCGTTGTGATATTTTCGCCCATGGTCCCGGCATTCACGTTAAAACCTTGCGCTTGCAGCTGTTCAATTAACTCAATATGGATCAAATGCACTTGGCGCAAATTCGCTTGAGTGGGGTCTACTTTAACCCGTGAACGATGCTGCACGTTAACACCGCGATGAGCATCGCCATCGACCCCTTCATTTTCAATCAACTGAATCGCATCGGTCACTTGCTTAGAAAAATGATGCGCAGAACTTTTACTCACACTCACCACTTGAGCCATAACACCTTATCCTTTTATCATGGGCGAATTTTGCTTGGCAAAGGCCGCCAGTGCGGCACCAGTGAATCGATAGTATTCCTTCTCTATGATTTGATCGGCACCTAGCGCGCGGTAAAATTTGCCAGCGTTTGGATTACTCTGTTCGGCGGTCCAATCCAGGCGCTCACAATCATGCTCAAGGGCAACCTGTGCGATGTATTGCATCAATTTAGGACCTAATCGTTGCCCCCGAGCCGAGGCAGAAACAAACAGATCTTTCATAAACATTTGACCCGATAAATTAGGCGCGGGGTACAAAATAGTATAAGTGGCAAACCCCATAAGTTTTTGATCAACAAATGCTCCGGCCACCCCAACTGATGAGTGGGCCGCGAGAACTCGCTCAGTCAGATAACGGGCAATCGCTTCGGGTGTGGGCGGCTCACTAAAGTAGTAAGCATACATTTGCGAAAATATATCCACCGCGTGTACGGCATCATCAATATCTAATTGACGAATAATCAAGGTGTTGTGGCATATCAGTGGGTTCGGCATCGCTACATTTTAAACAGATTAATTTGTGCTTATTACAGCATTAGCACGTCAGAAAATAAACAAAAACCTAAGCCAGTAATTGCTGATAGACGTCCTGCCATACCTGATAAATATCATCAGCAAAGAGATAGAAAGTAATGTCTAGCTCGCCATAATCTAAACAAGTCGTTAATGCAATCTGCGCTGCGTCTTGGTAGGGATAACCATACACGCCACACGAAATAGCTGGAAATGCGATGCTATGACAATGATGGGTACGGGCCAGCTCAAGGGTATGTCGATATGCACTCTCTAGATACGGGCCACTGTGGTGATGGCTGCGATAAATAGGGCCGACTGTGTGGATCACAAACTTCGCGCTCAGACGCCCTGCCCTCGTAATTTGCGCATGGCCCACCGGGCAACGAACACCGGGTTCACTCTCGGGGACTTGTAAACAAGCTTGCAATAGTTCAGGGCCAGCTACGCGATGGATGGCGCCATCAACTCCACCGCCCCCTAACATGCGCGAGTTGGCAGCATTCACAATGGCATCGACATGAGCCGTGGTAATATCACCTTGAATTAGTTGAATATGGGACATCGTAAGCACCTCATTCAAGCAGTGCTACTATCATACGGCAATCATATCTGCAGATCATCAGGCAACTCACTGCGGCTATCACTCTTTGTAAATGTGCCGAGCACTGTCTAGCGGGTAAAAGCCAGCGCATCGGCCGCACCTAAGCCACAAACTCAATACTGCTCTGGCCGCTGCGCGAGGACCCTTTCAATGACGTGAAAGTCGCAAAACTGGTCAACGCAACCGTTGCGTCATAATGGGCGGCTAAATCATCGCCTCAATTTAAGCTGATAAACGTCATCACAGCGCAAATTAATGCCGCTGGTGCACCGGCAATGAAGAGCATTACTTCGCTGGAGTAATCCGTTTGGCCTTTATAATTAAGCTGGGTGACACGTTCTTGCTGCTCATCAACAAACGGGAGCTGGCGATTATGACGAATCGCTTTTAAGGCGGTCGCTCGGCGAAAAAACAGCCCTCCGCGCCAACTTATAGCAGCGATTCCCCAAAGCACGATCATCATTTCAAAACAAAAATCGCCGACACTGTGCGCCGCAAAGGCCGACACATGTTGACTGAGTAAGTAGACGATAAAGATCGTTACTAAATTGGCCATTACTACACGTTTTAATAAGGTCATATTTATTCTTAATCAATCAAAAAGCCAGTTACGGCTGTCATTTATAGGCAGCAAAAAAGTTGTCGATTCAACAAGCTTATGCAACCTAATACAAAAAAGAACCCATTGCAGCGGCATTACTTGTTGCCCACTACATGTTGCACAACTGCCAACAGCGCGTGACTCGCAAGCCTAAGCGGCACAGTTTACAGCCATCAGAACATCATTCTGATGGCTGTCAGGTCAAACCTAACTTAAGCTTTACGCCAAGTGGTGCCTTGCGGTCCATCTTCCAGCACAATCCCCAACGCGGTTAACGCATCACGCGCTTCATCGGCTTTCGCCCAATTTTTAGCGGCGCGCGCTTCGTTACGTTGAATAATCCACGCTTCAATCTGAATTGTTTCATCATCACTGCCTTGCGCGCCTTGTAAAAACGTCTCAGGATCTTGCTGACATAGCCCTAATACATCGCCGAGTTCAATCAACAAGCTGGCATACTGCCCAGCTTCATCCGCATCCGTTTCTTTAACCCGATTCAATGCCTTGGCAAGGTCAAATAAGACTGGCAGCGCTTCAGGCGTGTTAAAGTCATCATCCATCGCATGAACAAACGTATCACGATAAGGCTTAGCCAGCACATCACTAGCCGCTACAGGGGTTACACCGCGCAGCGCTGTATATAATCGTTCCATGGCCGCCCGCGCCTGTTTTAAATTATCTTCTGAATAATTTAGCTGGCTGCGATAATGACCTGAAATCAAAAAATACCGCACCGTTTGGCCATCGTATTGTTCTAACACCTCACGGATGGTGAAAAAATTACCCAGTGATTTAGACATTTTCACTTTGTCTACTTGCACCATACCACTGTGTATCCAGTAATTAACATACGAGGTATGATGCGCGCAGCAGCTTTGCGCAATTTCATTTTCATGATGAGGGAAGATCAGATCAGAACCGCCACCATGAATATCAAAAGTGGTACCCAGATGTTTCATGTTCATTGCTGAACATTCGATATGCCAACCAGGGCGTCCTTCGCCCCAAGGAGATGACCAATGGGGTTCACCCGGTTTTGCTTTTTTCCAAAGCACAAAATCAAGTGGATTACGTTTGCTTTGATCCACATCGACCCGAGCACCCGCTTGCAACATATCTAAATTTTGCTGACTTAATTTGCCATAATTCGTGTAACTGTCGACAGCGAACAATACATCCCCATTGTCCCCCACATAGGCATTCCCATGATCGACCAATTTTTGCACAACCTCGACGACTTCAGGCATATGGGTGGTTACAGTCGGTTCAATATCAGGTGCTTGTATCCCTAACGCCGCAAAATCATCGTGCATGGCTTGATTAAACCGCGCCACTAATGTTCCGCAGCTTTCACCGTTTTCTGCGGCGCGATTGATTATTTTATCATCCACATCGGTAATATTACGAACATAGGTTAGATCAAACCCTCGCCAACGTAGGTAGCGGGCGATCGTGTCAAATGAGGCAAAGGTGCGGCCATGGCCGATATGACAGTAATCATAGATAGTGACACCACAAACATACATGCCGATTTTTCCCGGCTGGATCGGTTTAAACTCTTCTTTTTGGCGGGTCAACGTGTTATAGATTTTCAACATTCGGCCGATTATTCCTGTCCTTTTCCTAGTCGATGCAACATTTTACCATTGAACTTGCGGAAAAACAGCTAGTCGGCTGGTATCCTATTCAACAACTCGCTAGAATTTAGCAATTTTTAAATAAAGGATAGAAACCTAATGGTTACGTTGCATACAAATTTTGGTGACATCACCTTAGAGCTAAATGCCGAAAAGGCACCAAAAACCGTAGAAAATTTTCTAAACTACGCCAAATCAGGCCACTACGATGGCACTTTATTTCACCGGGTGATTGATGGTTTTATGATCCAAGGTGGTGGATTCGCCAGTGGCATGAAAGAAAAAGAAACCAATCAAACCATTACCAATGAAGCCAATAATGGTCTAGCCAATGACATAGGCACCATTGCGATGGCACGTACTATGGAGCCTCATTCAGCTTCATCACAGTTTTTCATCAATTTGAAAAATAACGATTTTTTGAATTTCAGCTCAGAAACTCCGCAAGGCTGGGGTTATTGTGTTTTTGGTAAAGTCAGCAACGGTATGGATATTGTTGAAAAAATCAAAGGCGTTGCTACCGGTAACTTTGGTTATGTTCATCAAGACGTTCCTTTGGATGAAGTGATGATCAACTCTGTGACCGTGAGTGAATGACGGTTAGCTATTTTATTGCTGATCTGCATCTTAGTGATGAGCGCCCTGACATGGTTAGGGCGTTTTTGCGTTTTGTGCAAGAGCAAGCCTATCAAGCCGATGCATTATATATCCTTGGCGATCTGTTTGAAGTTTGGGTCGGCGATGATCTTCGCACCACGACCAGCCAAACTGTGGCCCAAGCGCTTAAAAAGCTGACCCAATCTGGGGTGCCTTGCTATTTTATCTGCGGCAATCGTGATTTTTTAGTCGGCAAACGTTATTGCAAACAGTGTGGCATGACGATGTTACCCGACGAAACCATCATCAACTTATATGGTCGTCAAACCATGTTACTGCATGGCGACATCATGTGTACACTGGACGAATCCTACCAAAAATTTCGCCGCATGGTGCATAGGCGCTGGGTGCAATGGCTCTTTTTACATTTACCCAAACGTGCGCGGGCTAATATTGCCAATCGCATGCGCGCCAACAGTAAACGGTACAATCAAAGTAAGAGTGATAACATCATGGACGTCACACCAGAGCAAGTCACTACCCGCTTTAAACACTACCAATTAGATTGGATGATCCACGGCCATACCCATCGCCCAGCGATTCACCATCCTTTTAATGACAACTCTCAGCAGCGGATCGTCCTCGGGGATTGGTATGAGCACAGCAGTGTGTTAACCGTCACGCCAGAACACGCCGACTTGTCAGGCGCGCAGCTGTAACAGGTGTTTAACGGTGTTGTTCTCACACATATCGCTAACCGGCTATTTTGTTGAGTAACGTCCTTTATTTAAAGCATCAATGAATACCCCGGTCATTTTTCATGCTGCATTTAAGAGGGCGTTATAAAAGCATCACATTGTGTTCATCATTTTGTCAAAAAAGGTTGTTTACATAACGGCTAATTAAAACGCAATTTTGGTCGGTATGGATACTCAGCCTACATTAACATCTCATCATCCTGAAAAATTACTCTCCGTTGTCAATCTTCGCAAAGCTTATGGACAACAACAGGAGGTAATTAAAGGCGTGAGTTTCGATCTCTATGCCGGTGAATTGGTTGCGGTGATCGGTCGCTCTGGAGCGGGTAAGTCGACATTATTGCATATGCTCAATGGCACGATTGAAACCACTGCGGGTGATATTATTGGCTTTGCACAAAGTGATTCACCGCAACATGTTCAAACTCTTTCGGGTCAATCACTGCGTCATTGGCGAGCGACCTGCGGCATGATTTTTCAGGATTTTTGCCTGGTCCCTCGTTTGGATGTGATTACCAATGTATTGCTAGGCCGCTTAAGTGAAACCGGCATCGTGCGCTCAATGCTGAAGTTATTTCCCAAACAGGATATCGAACGAGCGATTGAACTGCTCGAATGGACAGGACTGATTCACCACGCCTTACAACGTGCTGAGAATCTTTCGGGCGGACAAAGTCAACGCGTCGCTATTGCCCGGGCACTCATGCAAAATCCCCGCTTATTATTAGCCGACGAACCAGTCGCATCACTGGATCCCAAAAATACCCATCGCGTTATGCAGGCGCTCAAAGAGATCAGTGCACAGAATATCGGCGTGATGGTCAACTTGCACTCGGTTGAGTTAGTCAAACAATATTGCTCGCGCGTGATCGGCGTGTCCGAAGGTACCATTGTCTATGATGGCTCACCAGAAGGACTCACTGATGACGTCCAACAATTAATCTATACCCCTTCATCTTCTGCGGCTGCTTAAGGCCAAGGTAATACTCAACAATAAGGATATTTTGAATATGAAACGTACACTTGCTTCATTGGTGTTAGGTAGTGTGCTCGCAGCACAAAGCATGCTGAGTCACGCGGACGTGCGTGAATTAAATTTAGGGATCTTAGGCGGACAAAATGCTACGCAACAGATCGGCGACAACCAATGCGTCAAAACCTACTTTGATAAAACGTTACATGTTGACACGAAACTACGTAATTCATCTGATTACTCAGGAGTCATTCAAGGATTAATCGGTGGCAAAATCGATATGGTGTTAAGTATGTCACCATCGGCTTTTGCCTCAGTACAGATCAACAATCCAAAGGCAGTCGATGTCATTGGGATTTTAACCGATGATAAAGACCAATCGAAAGGGTATCACTCAGTGGTGATCGTCCGTGCAGATAGTCCATATCACAAACTTGCTGATCTGAAAGGTCACCCATTTGGCTTTGCCGACCCTGATTCAACCTCTGGTTTTTTGATCCCTAACCATGATTTTAAAAAGCGCTTCGGTGGCAGTAAGGACGATAACTACAACCACTTCTTTAGTTCGACAACGTTCTCTGGTGGTCATGAGCAAGATATCTTAGGTGTTTTAAACGGCCAATTTGCTGGGGCAGTCACATGGACTTCGATGGTCGGTGACTACAACAAAGGCTATACGGCCGGGGCATTCAGCCGTTTAATGCGGATGGATCACCCGAATTTGATGAAAAACATTCGCATTATTTGGCACTCGCAGTTAATTCCAAACGGCCCCATTTTGGTCCGCCATGACTTGCCAGCCGATTTTAAAGCCAAGTTAATTAGCGCCATTCATGATTTGGATAAAAACCATCACGCATGTTGGATTAAAGCTGCTGGCGGCGCGCAACATATCACACCCGCATCGGTTAAAGATTTTGCCAATATCATCGATCTCAAACGTGAATTGATGAACGGTAATCGTTAAGCGGACAAGGGAAAGTCATGTCACAGTCATTTGCTGAATATTATCACGGTATTCGAAAACGCCAAAAACGCGAAGGATTACTTTGGTCGGTTGGAATACTCGTCATTTACCTTTACTCAGGTCATATCTCTGAATTTGACTGGTCAGTTATTTGGCATGGCATTCCACATTTTTTTGATTACGTCGATGACATCTTGCCAGTGTTGCACTGGCAGGTGTTATTCGCCGACGGCCACACCAAAGGTTCATTTGCTTATTGGGGTTACCGATTACATATTCAAATCCCGCTATTAGGTCAAACAATTGCTGTCGCAATTGCCGCAACCATCTTTTCCAGTTTTCTCGCGGCGCTGGCCTCATTCCCTGCTGCGGGCAATACCTATACCCATCAACTGTTTCGATATGCACTGCGTAGCATCGCTGCATTTTGCCGAACGATGCCCGAATTAGCATGGGCGGTCATGTTTGTTATGGCATTCGGTATCGGCCCTATCCCCGGCTTTTTTGCCTTATTTTTACATAGCTTTGGGGCTCAAACCAAACTGTTCTATGAAAGCGTCGAAGTGGCATCAGATAAACCGGTGCGCGGCCTGCGCGCGCTGGGAGCTTCGCGTATAGAACGGATGCGCTATGGGTTATGGCCACAAGTTGCCCCGACATTTCTCTCTTATACATTTATGCGCTTGGAAATTAATTTTCGCCAATCCACCATTTTAGGGCTGGTCGGTGCCGGCGGCATTGGTCAAGAGCTGATGACATCGATCAAACTCGACCATTTTGATCAAGTCAGTATGGTCTTAATCCAAATTGTTGTCGTCGTGTCTGTGCTCGATTACCTTTCCGGAAAAATTAGAACCTATGTTCTTGAGGGTGCCCAGCATGTTTAGTCAAACAAAATCAGATCAGCATTTAATCCATCATCCCATTAGCATGAAGACCTCAGAGCACCACCGTCAATATCAGGCCATCTACGCCAGCCGGCGCCGCCATATTTGGGTGATGTTCAGCTGCGCTCTTGCAGTTATAGTTTACTACGCCTTATTTTTTAGCTACAACGGCTTAAGTGCCGCGCGCTTATTTGAGGGGGTAGTCAAACTTGCCCAATATTTTGCGAGAATGTTTATCTGGCATAATGTCAGTCAGTGGCCTTTTGGTTACTATTTTGGACAAATCGCCATTACCTTAGGTATTGTTTTTGCTGGGACTATCTCAGCAACCTTATTCGCCTTACCTTTATCATTTTTAGCCTCACGACGGGTCATGAATCGGCCGCTATTAAAACTGCTTGCCATTATCGTGCGGCGTATCTTCGATATCATGCGCGGCATTGATATGGCAATTTGGGGACTTATTTTTATCCGCGCCGTTGGTATGGGCCCACTGGCAGGGGTATTAGCCATATTTGTGCAAGACACTGGGCTTTTAGGCAAACTCTACGCCGAAAGTCACGATGCGGTTGATAAACGTCCTAGCCGTGGGCTAAGTTCATTGGGCGCCAGCGGTTTACAGAAACACCGCTTTGGCATTTTTACCCAATCATTTCCGCAATTTTTAGCCTTAACGCTTTATCAAATTGAATCCAACACCCGCTCCGCGGCAGTGCTCGGCTTTGTCGGTGCCGGTGGCATCGGTTTAGTTTATGCGGAAAACATGCGGCTTTGGAACTGGGATGTGGTCATGTTTATTACCTTAATTCTGGTGGTTTTAGTGATGGTAATGGATAAAATCTCAGAAATTTTGCGCAAAAAATATATTATTGGTGAGGAAGTTCCGCTCTATTAAGCGCGGCAATCTCGCTTGCCCCACATTTGCCAAAAGCAACCCCTTGCACAAATACTTGAGCCGCAATAGCGGCTCAAGTGAGTTTCAATTTGTACATCATTTAAGAGCTGATCTAGCCGCACATTGAAGCGTAATTGCTTATCATTAACCAACAACTGTCGTTAGTTCTTAGTATAACGATAATCGCGTACAACCCCATCTGCGAGCAAAATGATTAATGTTTTGTGCTGCGCGCTTGAGCGAAACCATGAGCTTTGATTATCTGCGGTATCGCTGTAATAAGTCCAACGCTGCCGATTATTGCCTTCAGTCATTTTAATATAAGGTTGACCAAACATCTGCAATAACTCGTCGTCACTGGTATAATTGCGCTCTATTTGGGCCACTTTACTATCGGTGATCGTGGTGCCCCCCAAGAGCGTGCATCCTGCTAATAGCAAGCTGCATAGCAGCAATACGGGGAACATCATAGAATATTTAAATTGAGTCATCGGGGTCCTTTTATCGTCAGCCATACGACCGTCCATAAACCAGTGTAGTGCGCCGTGTAAATCAAGCGCTTCTCCTTTAAATAATTGCACTATACCTGCTTGAAAAAAAGGGGCAAAATAATAACTCAACGCAATTCGCGCTGGGCACCTATCGTCCGATTCTAGCAACGTCGATAACCCAAATAAGTTGGCTATGCCAGTACACAACATCCATCTTTCTCATGTTAGTTGAGGTTTTATGCTGACGACCTATTGGCGTCAATTACGCAGTGCTCAAGCAAGTGTGTTGCTGTCGTTTATGACACTTACTTTTTTTACCGGCCTAGGGGGGGCGCTATTTATCCCCACTTTGAGCCTTTTTTTAACCACTGAAGTGCATGTAGAACCCTTTGCTGTCGGGCTGTTTTACACTTTTAATGCGATTGGTGGCATTGTCTTTACACAGCTCGTAGCGCGCTATTCCGATAAATATGGTCAGCGCAAACGCATTATCTTGATATGTCTTCTGATGGGAGCACTGAATTGCCTATTATTTGATTGGTGTCGCAGTTATCTCATTCTCATCACTATTGGCATCGTCTTACTCGGAATGGGCGCATCCGCTATGCCCCAGTCATTTGCATTGGCCCGAGATTATAAAGATCAGTCCAAAGAGCGTTCGATGATGTTTACCACCATTATGCGTGCGCAGCTCTCACTGGCATGGGTCGTTGGCCCAGCCATTGCGTTCGCGTTGATAACCGCTTATGGATTCCATACCTTATTTCTATTTGGTACCGCTGTTTATGTACTGGGATTTTTTATCACGTTACTCAAATTACCTGATGTAGCCCATCAACCCAGTAACGTTAATTCACATGAGCAGAGCAAAAAAAATCGCGGTGATATCTACAAACTGTTTGTCTGTTCCACCTTGATGTGGGGCTGCAATAGCATGTATATCATCTCTATGCCGCTCTATGTGAGCCATCAGCTCCATCTGCCACAAGAACTGGCGGGATGGATGATGGGCATGGCAGCAGCGCTTGAGATCCCCATCATGCTGATCGCCGGTTATCTCACCAAATATTGGAAAATGCGCAGCTTACTAATCGCCTCTGGTGTTGCAGGCACATTATTTTATTTGGGTATGAACTGGTTTGACAGCCCGCATATGTTGCTTGCTTTACAATTAGGCAACGCCGCGTTTATCGGTGTGTTAGGTGGGCTAGGAATGATCTATTTTCAAGAACTATTGCCTAGCCAAACGGGTCAAGCCACCACCTTGTTTACCAACAGTATCTATACCGGATCAGTGATCGCGGGTGCCTGTGCTGGAGTAATTGCACAATATCTGAGCTATGGAGCCATTTTTATTGTCAGTGGTTGCTTTGTCGCTTTGGCCACATTGCTGCTCACCCAGGTCAAGCCCATTTAATTGCTAATGACTGTTGAATTGGCCAAGCTGTGCGACCGTCTCCAACCGAGTGGCTAAATCATGAATGGGCACTGAGATAATCAGTTCATCCACCCCCGTGGCACGAATGAACTGCTGCAACTGTTGATTCACCTGATCAACACTGCCAACCAAGGCGTAACGGAGTGTTTGCTCGACCATCAAAAGCTCCTGCGCGCTAGCGCGCTGAGAGAGGTCATCGACTGGCGCAGGAAACGGTTGGTTTAAGCCGCGACGCAAGTGTAAAAATTGCAATTTAGCCGAGCTAAACAGATGCTGCGCTTGCGCATTGGTATCAGCAACGACTGCCATAACCCCAGCCATGGTATAAGGCATATCCAATTGAGATGATGGGGTAAATTGGCGGCGATACAGCTCAAGAGCGCGCGTTAAATAATCTGGCGCAAAATGTGAAGCATAAGCAAATGGTAGGCCTTTTTCACTGGCTAGCCGCGCGCTGTATAGGCTCGAACCTAGTAACCATAATGGAACATGGCTACCCACGCCGGGAACCGCTAACACATCACTGCTGCCTTCTTGCGCCAGGTAGCGTTGCAGCAGTTCAATATCTTCGGGATAGTGCTCTACCGCGTCCATGGTCGGCCGACGCAATGCCTGCGATGTTTTTGAGTCAGTGCCTGGTGCCCTCCCTAGCCCCAAATCAACGCGATCAGCAAACATCGCAGCTAAAGTTCCAAACTGTTCTGCAACCATCAACGGAGCATGATTGGGAAGCATCACGCCACCTGAACCAATGCGAATAGTGGATGTTGCCATACCCGCTTGTGCTAACATTAGCGCAGTCGCTGAACTTGCAACACCACGCATGCCATGGTGCTCAGCTAACCAATAACGTTTAAAGCCGGCTTTTTCGCTCATTATCGCCATCTCTCGGCTCGCTGCAATCGCTTGGTTTATCGATTGTCCTTCACCAATTGGAGCCAAATCTAAAATTGACAGTGGGATCATCGATCACTCCATATTTGAACAATCATTCAAATATGCCTGAGTTAAAATTAAACTGCAACAATGTGAAAGATTGCCCAAGTGATTAAAAATTAACTATGCTCAATAAACCCATTCGATCACATCAAGCTATTTAAATATCGGTTATGGTTTCCAAGATAACAAAAGGTTGGGTAAAAGCCCCGATCCCTGAAGATGAATTACAACGCACTGACGCATTAACAGACCTTGAGTTATTAGACTCTGAGTCACAAGAACATTTTGAGCAATTAGTCGAATTAGCGCAGCACATTGCACAGACCTCTGGGGCATTATTCTCCCTTATTGACCGCGATAAACAATGGGTCAAGGCGAGTATTGGCATCCAGCTTCACTCCATTTTACGCAATTGCCCTATCTGCGCGCAGACGATCATCGCCCCTGACGGGTTACTCATTATTGAAGACACCCATCTTGACCCGCGCTTTTGTGCCAATCCACTGGTCACTCAAAGTCCTCACATTCGTGCTTACTTAGGTTGCGCCATTTTAAGTGATAATAATCAACCGGTGGGGACACTCTGCGTCATTGACACAGAACCTCGAAGATTTGAACAGGCCCAAATTGAACAGCTGAAAATGTTGGCAAATATTATTAAAACAGAGCTGTGGCGCGATAAAAAAATAGTTGAAGTGCAGCAAAACCTACTTCAGAAAACCTTGTATGACCCACTCACGGGCTTACCTGGTCAACAGCTATTCGTCCAAAAGCTGACCTATATTTGCCAAACACAAGCCGATCAAAACTATCAACTATTAATTTTGAATATCCAGCGCTTTCGTATCGTGAACCATATTTTTGGTCAGGCCTATGGCGATGCACTGCTGCGCGCCATATCATATATTTTGCAGCAAATTCGACCTGAGCATACTTTTATTGCCCGCATTCGTGATGATCGTTTTGCCATACTCAAACAATATAATCAAAGTGAAGTCCAATCGAAGTTTTTGTTGCGCCTTAATGCCCTGCTCGAAAAGCCGCTACTACCCCAAGAACCCAATTTAACCATCTGTTGTTCCATTGGTATTGCTCATATTTCACCGGAATTTAATATTCCAGATGAAATTATTAACCGTGTCAATACAGTCATGCATTCAGCCCCCGAAATGCCAAATGGGATCAGTGTCGAAAGCTATGAACCCGCGCAAGAGAGTCAACTCTCGCGCAGTTTTGAAATCGAAAATAAATTAACCGAGGCGATTCGAGCTAGCCAATTTGAAATGCTCTATCAACCGATCGTTAAACTCAGTGATGGTAACATGGTTGGGTTTGAGGCGCTGATCCGTTGGCCTTGGAAATCAGGCGAGTATGTCTCTCCCACCGAGTTTATTCCCATTGCTGAAAGTAGCGGTTTGATCAAATCGCTCACTCGGTGGATCATTAAATACACCTGCCAGGAATTCGCGTCAATTTATCTTCAATTCAATGTCGATCTTTATATGTCCGTCAACATCAGTAGTGCAGACTTAGTCGATATGCGCTTTACCGATTATGTATTACTCACCTTACATGACTTCCAACTGCCCCCGCATTGCCTAAAACTAGAAGTGACGGAACATTCAGTGATTGGTGATTTAGACGCAGCCGTCAATCAGATGGCTAAGTTGCAAGAAGCCGGAATACGTTTTGCCATCGATGACTTTGGCACCGGACATGCATCGCTGCGCTATCTACAACTGCTACCTGCAGCCTACCTGAAAATTGATCGATCATTTATCGATGGGGTAACAGAACTTGAACGCGATGCAGCAATTACACGAGCAACGATCGCGATGGCCCATAGTTTGGGCAAAAGTGTCATTGCTGAAGGGGTTGAAACATGGGAGCAAGCTGAATTTTTAAGGGAACATCACGCTGAATATGCGCAAGGCTGGCTTTACGCCAAACCCATGCCTATTGCCCAACTGTTACACTATAAACCACCCACTGCCCCTTAAAACAAGTAGCACTGTACTATGAAAAGTCAGGATTCAATAAACAATAATAGGGTCGGTTTGCGTTTAAACGAACTAGCCCAAGAATAATTCGGTACACGGCCCACAGCCACGCCAATGCGATAATGATATAACCAACCAATAAGATTGCTAAGGCAAATCCAATAATTCCCCAGACGAATCCCCACCAAAATACGCTAATAATATTTTGATAGTGATCTTCAAACAGGCTGCCGCGAGCATCATTTACTTTCACCATCGCCCATAGCGCACCGACTATCCATAGTACGCCAGTAAAAACACCAAGAATCATCAGGATATAAGCTACGAGAGCATGATTTTTAGCGTCGATATCATAATCCGACAGCCCCTGTGGCGAATTAAAATCCGAGTCATAGTGTCGCATCACATCCACCCATTTTTATGTATATCCTTTGTAAGTATACACCGATTGCAGCGCACTGCTTAACATCTGTGAACAACAATAACGCTTTGACTCAATGCAAATCAACTCGCATTATCTTATTTGCTGCGCCGACGATTTCTTCGAGGCGATCACATCTCTTTTCAATCCGATATTAATACGTTTAATATAGAAAAAGCGACGAGAAAAGCCATCACGACTAATTCACCAAACTATTCACCAGCAAGGAGCAACGATGACCCACACCCAGCAAGATATAACTCCTAGATCATCGGATGCGTTGATGATTATCGATTTGCAAAATGACTTTTTACCCAACGGCTCACTCGGTATCAAAAGCGCCGCCCAGATTATTGAACCCATCAATCGGTATACCGAACTATTTGAGCGGGCTCAGTCGACCATCATTCTCAGCCGCGATTGGCACCCTCAAGACCATTGCTCTTTTAGCCAGCAAGGTGGGCCCTGGCCCGTCCATTGCGTACGCAATAGTGAAGGCGCACAAATCAGTGCCGATTATCGCTGGCCCACCCAAGCTTGGTTAGTTTCCAAGGCAACCACCTCAGCAAAAGATGCTTATTCCGCGTTTGATGGGACAGAGTTAGCTACGCAGCTCCAACACAGCGCCGTGAAGCGACTTTTCATCTGTGGCTTAGCCACCGATTACTGCGTCCTTAATACTGTGCTGGATGCGCTCAAAGAGGGATTTGAGTGCTATCTGCTCTGTGATGGTATGGATGCAGTGAATATTCAGTCCCATGACGGACAGCAAGCCATTGATACAATGTGTCAGCAAGGTGCAATTGCTCTGACATTAACGGATTTCAATCATCACTAAATAAAAAACCACCTAAGGCGAACCTTTAGGTGGTTTAACTCGCTGCAACCAGACATTTATGGCTGTGATATCGACTAATTCTGTTGGCGTTGACGAATTTGATGTTTACGTACAGAACGGCGAATACGGGCACTTCGGGTACGGTCTTTCCCCCCCTCTTTTAACAGCGTTTTTTGCTCAGCGGGTAATTGCACCAACTGGCGAAGATAATTCACAGTGGCTAAATCAATTTCTTTCCAAGCGCTGCGCGGCAGCTGTTTAGGCAAACTTAACTGGCCATATCGAGTCCGAATAAGACGGCTTACCTGCACGTCTTGTGATTCCCACAAACGACGCACTTCACGATTACGCCCTTCATTTAAGGTCACTTTAAGCCATTGGTTTAGGCCTTCACCGCCTTGGCGTTTAATGTTAGTAAAATGCGCCATCCCATCTTCTAATTGCACGCCAGTACGCAGTCGCTGCACGATACCATCGTTGACTTCACCAAAGATACGGACCGCATATTCACGCTCAATTTCAAAACGTGGATGCATCAATCGATTCGCTAATTCACCATCATTAGTGAACAATAGTAATCCCTGAGTGTTGATGTCTAAACGTCCAACCGCTATCCAACGCCCCGTGATCAAACGAGGCAATCGCTCAAACACCGTTGTACGTCCTTCAGGGTCCTGCCGTGAGCAGATCTCACCATCAGATTTATGATACATCAATACCCGACATGGCTCTTCGGCCGCGCGTTTGGTATCAATAACTTGAGCATCGAAGCGGATAATATCCTCAGCCTCGACACGATCGCCCAGCTTGGCCTGTTGGCCATTAATACTGGCTCGACCTGCATCGATAGCCGCCTCCATCTCACGACGGGAGCCTAGGCCACAACGGGCAAGGACTTTTTGTAGTTTTTCGCTCATGTAAATATGATCCACTTATGAAATTGCGCTAAGTCTGAAAGTCCTGAGGAATTTTTTCAAGTAAAGATTGATCCAACTCGGGCAATTCTTCGAGACTCTTTAAGTTAAAATAATCTAAAAATTTAGGGGTCGTTGCCAGCAATGCTGGTCGTCCAGGGACCTCTTTGTGGCCCACTTCACGTACCCAATCTCGTTCTTTGAGAGTACTCACGATCGAGGAACTAACAGCCACCCCGCGTATCGACTCAATTTCGCCGCGCGTGACTGGTTGGCGATAAGCAATAATCGTTAACGTTTCAAGTAATGCGCGGCTATAACGGGGTGGTTTCTCTTGCCAAAGCATCGATAAATGCTCGGCAAACTCACTTTTGGCTTGAAAACGCCAGCCACTTGCGACCTCACGCAATTCCAACCCACTGTGCTGATAACGGCTCGCCAATTCATCCAAAATCATCACGACCTGTCCTTTAGCTATCTTAAACTGTGCTAAAACAGTCTGTTGCAGATCGCTGATGGTTAATGGCCGTCCTGCGACGAACAGTGCCGCTTCCACCAATTGAATTAAATTCAGTTTATCGCCACTATTGGCCATGCTCGACCTCAACTGCCATTGTTTCGTCGGCTTCGTATAGTGTCACCTGAATGGGCGATAACGGCTGATTTTGTAAACACCTAATTAAGCGGTTCTTTGTAAGCTCTAAAATAGCCATAAAGGTAACAATCACCCCCATGCGCCCTTCTTTTATATCAAACAGTGCTACAAAGTCATACAACACACCCGCTTCAAGGCGCGCTAAAATATCGCTCATTCGTTGCCGTGTCGAGAGTTTTTGTCGGCTCACTTCATGGCGCTCAAATTGCTCGGCATGTTGGATCACCCTCGATAGCGCCGCAACGAGTTCACTTAAGTCTACATCAGGATAAAGCACCGCACGCGGTAAATCATCGGGTTTATCCAGGGTGGCCACATAGATGTCTCTCTCACAACGAGGCAATGCATCGACTTGTTCGGCGCTATTTCTATACAATTCATATTCTTGTAGACGCCTAATCAATATCGCCCTTGGATCATCTTCTTCATCGTCATCTGAATCAGGTGGCTTAGGCAACAACATCCGAGATTTAATCTCAGCTAATAACGCTGCCATCACCAGATACTCTGCTGCCAATTCAAGTTTTAACGCGGCCATGGTTGAGACATAATTCATATATTGGCGCGTAATCTCTAAAACTGGCAACTCGATAATATTCAGTTTTTGACGGCGAATCAGATAAAGCAATAGATCAAGCGGCCCTTCAAAACGCTCTAAAATAATCTCTAATGCATCGGGTGGAATATAGAGATCAGTGGGTGTATCAAGCCACGGTTCACCATTAACCGTGGCAAAAATAAGCTGATGATGAGCCTCATCAAAGGGTAAATTGCTTTGATCACTCAAGCATTATTCCTCATTGAAACGGTGACACATCACCATGCCCATGGCGCAGAATCACCACTTCATCATCAGATAAATCAACCACTGTCGTCGGTTGCTCACCCACGATCCCACCATCAATAATGAGATCGACTTGTTTTTCCAGCTTGTCGCGAATCACTTCGGGGTCAGACTCTGCAAAATCATTACCGGGTAAAATCAAGCTCCCTGAGAGCATTGGCTCGCCGACGGCATCTAACAATGCTAATGCGATCGGTGAATCAGGAACACGCAAACCAATCGTTTTACGTTTCTCGTTGAGTAAGCGCCGCGGCACTTCTTTGGTCCCACGCAAGATAAATGTATACGGCCCCGGCGTATTATTACGTAACAAACGAAAAACACTATTTTCAACGCGAGCATAGACCGACAGTTCGGACAAATCACGACACATCAACGTTAAATGATGATGCGGATCGAGTTGCCGGATCCGAATAATGCGTGCTAAGGCCTGCTTATCGCCCGCGAGCGATCCGATCGCATAACCTGAATCGGTCGGGTAAATGACAACCCCCCCTTCAAGAATGATGGCGGCAGCTTGACTCATTAATCGAGACTGCGGGTTCTCGGGATGAACCTGAAAATATTGACTCATGACATTCCCCTTTTGTTTTTATGTCATAGTCTGGCAAAAATTGCTGCCAGACAGGTGAGACGGTTTCGGGAAGCGCCAAATAGCGTCCCAACTCCCGCCACGGCATTGGTCGATGAAAATCAGAGCCAACCGATGCCAATAATTGATGTTGATTGGCTAAATCGACTAACCAGCGTTGATGATCCGGTTTTAGCTGTGGCATCCCCACTTCAATTGCATCCCCACCAACATCAGCAAATTCGCTAACCAGTCGCCGAACCCACTTATTCGATAGTTGATAGTTTAAAGGGTGCGCTAACACCGCAACCCCGCCTGCTTGATGTAATAATGCCACAGCCTGCGCCATACTCATCCATTGATTCGGCACATATCCAGGTTTTCCCCGGGTCATATATTGGTTAAATACTTGAGTAAATGATTTAACCTTACCTCGGTTCACCAATACTTGGGCAATATGGGCTCGGGTCACCGATCCGCCTTGGGCAAGTGTTAGTGCATCAGCATACACCGGTTCAATTCCGCGTTTAGCTAAACGAATACTGATTTCACGGGCACGGCTGTCACGTTTTAATCGCTGTTCATGCAGCGCATTTTGCAACACTTGATGCTCGAGCGCAAAGCCTAGACCCACAATATGAATATCAAACCCTTGCCACTGGGTTGAAATTTCAACTCCTTCAATAATTTGCACACGCTTGGCCGCTTGCCGAGCAGGCTCAATGGCCGCTGTGGTATCGTGGTCGGTAATCGCCAGATAATCAACTTGCATATTCTCTGCTCGCAACACCAGCTCTTTAGGCGTTAACCCACCATCTGAAGCTGTGGTATGACAATGCAAATCAATTTTCATAACTCTCCATTAATTATCACTTGACTTTAATTACCATTTTCCGTTTAACTAATGGTATCAAATTAAGAGAGATTAAACATGACAACAATCCACTTCAACATGGCAATTATCTGGTGGTGGCACACTCCTTTTACGCGGGTGTGATTTGTTGTGCATAGATAACAACCAAATTCCATAAAGCCCGCATTAAATGCGGGCTTTTTTATTATATGGCGGGAGAAAAATATGACGGGACATAAACCATCACTGACCAATATTATTGAACAGGTCAATTATGTTGATGATCCTTTGGCACTCTACCAACAATTATACCATTCGCAGCAAGAGAGCGTCTTACTAGAATCGGCAGAAATTGACAGCAAGGCTGATTTAAAAAGTTTGATACTACTCGATTGTGCCGTCAAAATTACCTGCCATGGTCGGCAAGTTTGTTTTCAAGCCATGACTGATAATGGTAAACAAGTGGTAGCAGTGCTGGCTGAACACTTTATTCCAAGCCTCATCAGTGATTGCAGCCAAACCCGTCTCACCCTCGACTTCCCTCGCCCAGCGCCCGATCTTGATGAAGATAGCCGTTTAAAAGCATTATCCCCGGTGACGGCCCTGCGCGAATTAATTAGCTTATATGGCCCGCTGGCCACTCATCCTGAGGGACTATTTATTGGGGGCGCTTTTAGTTTCGATTTTATTGCCAGCTTTGAGCAACTGCTAGACGTCGCCAAGGGGGATAATCAACTGCCAGACTTTCAGTTTTATTTAGCCGAAACCTTGCTCATTATCGACCATCAAACCCAGCGCAGCGAATTAATCGGAAGTCTGTTTGGCAATCACCCCGAATATCGGCTTACGCTCAACAGTCGTTTTGCAGCGCTGCGTGAAGCCTGCCAAAACCCAACCATGCCGGTAACAGAGCAAATAAGCGCGTATCACGGGAAAGTCACTACTGATTTAAGTGATGCGCAATATGGCACGATGGTCGCTAAGCTCAAAGAGTCGATCATCAATGGCGACATTTTTCAGGTTGTTCCCTCTCGTTGTTTCTATTTAGAGTGTCCGAATAACCTCGCTGCATATCGTCAGCTCAAACAGAATAATCCCAGCCCCTATATGTTTTTTTTAAACGATCCCGAATTTGCCATGTTTGGGGCATCGCCAGAAAGTGCCATCAAATACTCGCATGACAGCCGCCAAGTAGAAATTTATCCCATCGCTGGGACTCGCCCTCGCGGCCGCAATCCCGATGGGACACTTAATTTAGATCTTGATGGTCGGCTGGAATTGGAATTACGGATGGATAAAAAAGAAACCGCCGAGCATCTAATGTTGGTCGATCTAGCCCGCAATGATGTGGCTCGAATTAGTAATCCAGGCAGTCGCCATGTGGCTAATCTGCTTAAAGTTGATCGCTATAGCCATGTAATGCACTTAGTGTCTCGCGTGGTAGGCACGTTACGTGACGATCTCGATGCGCTACATGCCTATCAAGCCAGCATGAATATGGGCACATTAACAGGGGCACCCAAAATTAGTGCCGCTCAGCTTATTCGCCAACATGAGGGCAAACGACGTGGCAGCTACGGCGGTGCGGTCGGTTATCTCACCGGCAATGGCAGTATGGATACCTGCATTGTGATCCGCTCAGCTTTTGTCAAAGATGGGGTGGCGCAAATTCAAGCGGGCGCAGGTGTAGTTTATGATTCGATTCCCCAAGCAGAAGCAGATGAAACGCGTACCAAAGCAGCCGCGGTCATTAATGCGATTGCCTGTGCACATGGCTCAACATTAGCGGAGGTGTCTCGTGGCTAAAACTATTTTCTTACTCGATAACTTTGATTCATTTACATATAACTTAGTGGATCAATTTCGCGCGATGGGCTATCCGGTCAAAATTTACCGCAATAACCTACCCGCAGCCACCATCAAAGCGCAGCTTCAGCAAAGTGATGACCCCGTTTTAGTACTCTCACCAGGTCCGGGAAATCCTCGCCAAGCGGGTTGTATGTTAGAGCTTATCGGATTATGTAAAGCCGAGATCCCAATAATTGGGATCTGCCTCGGTCATCAAGCTTTAGTCGAATACTATGGCGGCAAAATTGAACGCGCTCCAGAAACGATCCATGGTAAAGCTTCAGCCATTGAACATGACGGTCAGCGCATGTTCCGAGGCTTGAGTCATCCACTGCCGGTCGCTCGCTATCACTCATTGGTTGCGACCCAAGTGCCTGAGACTTTAACTGTCTGTGCACACTTTGCAGGCTTGCCAATGGCCGTGTTCAACAGCGCAGATCGCACCATTGGCTTTCAATTTCATCCCGAATCAATTCTCACTTGCCAAGGTGAAAAACTCTTACAACAAACACTGGACTGGGTCACATGTCAATCGGAGGACAACGTAGTATGAACGAACTTTTAGAAATACTTTATCAAGGCGACGATCTTTCGTTGGCGCAAAGCCAACAGGTTTTCGATCAGATCGTCAAAGGTGAAATGGATCCTGTGCTCATCAGTGCCTTATTGGTAGCACTTAAAATCAAAGGTGAAACGTCCGTAGAGATTGCTGGCGCCGCACAGGCGTTATTGGCTAATGCGGCACCATTTCCAACACCTGATTATGAGTTCGCCGATATTGTAGGCACCGGTGGTGATGGCTATAACACCATTAATATTTCAACAACAGCCGCCTTTGTCGCCGCAAGCCTTGGCGTCAAAGTTGCCAAACATGGTAACCGCAGCGTGTCGAGCAAATCAGGCTCGTCCGATCTTTTAGCCGCGCTGGGAATCAATATTGAGATGTCTGCACAAACAGCTCGTCAGTGCCTTGATGATCTCAACGTCTGCTTTTTGTATGCACCGCAATACCATCAGGGTATTCGCCATGCCATGCCGATCCGTAAGATTCTTAAAACCCGTACTTTATTTAACGTATTGGGGCCACTCATTAACCCTGCCCATCCGACCATGGAAATCATGGGGGTTTATGATAAAAACCTACTCAAACCGGTCGCTGAGACATTCCAACAAATGGGGATGAAAAAGGTCATGGTCATCTACGGTGATGGTCTTGATGAAGTTGCCTTACATGGCGCGACTGATGTGGCAGAAGTTAACGGTGACAGCATTGAGTACTATCAACTTACACCGAGTGATTTTGGGGTCGAAATAGCAAGTATTAGTGAACTCGAAGGTGGAACACCTGAGCAAAACCGCCAAATTAGCGAGCAACTATTGCAAGGTAAAGGCCATCCAGCCCACTTAAATGCAGTGGCGGTTAATGTCGCCTTATTATTAAAATTAGCCGGTAAAGTAAGTACGCTATCTGAAGGCACTGAACTCGCGCTCACTGAGATGCGCTCAGCACGACCATTGGCATTGGTTCGTCAACTTGCGGAGAAAAGTCAGTGATCATCCGAGAAACTGGGACTATTTTAGATCAAATTGTGGCCGATAAGCTAACGTGGGTAGCCGCACGCAAACAACAACAGCCACTGGCATCATTTAAAGACCAACTCACATTGAGCGATCGCAGTTTTGTCGATGCGTTAACGCAATCGGACACGCAATTTATTTTAGAATGTAAAAAAGCATCTCCGTCCAAAGGACAAATTCGTGAGCAGTTTGATCTCGTTGCAATTAGCCGTGTTTATAACCGTCATGCAGCGGCTATTTCTGTACTCACCGATGAAAAATACTTTCAAGGCAGCCACGAATTTTTACCCATTGTGCGCCAGCATGCCCACCAGCCTATTTTGTGTAAAGATTTTTTCATCGATCCATATCAGGTCTATTTAGCACGCTTTTATCAAGCCGATGTCATCTTGCTAATGCTCTCAGTGCTCGATGATGAGTTGTATCAGTCCCTAGCTGATGTGGCGCGCTCATTGGGTTTGGACTATCTGACTGAAGTGAGTAATCAAGCCGAACTTGATCGAGCCATCGCGCTAGATGCACCGGTTATTGGCATTAATAACCGCGACTTACGCGATATGTCAATTGATTTAACTCGCACCGAAAAGTTAGCTGTACACATCCCAGCCGATCGTATCATTGTGTCAGAATCAGGGATCTACACCAACCAAGATGTGCGTCGTTTGAGCCCGAAGGTGAATGCCTTTTTAGTGGGCAGTTCCATTATGGAGCAAAGCGACATTGAGATGGCTTGTCGCAAAATGATCCTCGGTGAACATAAAGTGTGTGGATTAACCCGCCCTATCGATGCGCAAAACGCCTACCAAGCGGGCGCTGTTTATGGAGGTTTGATTTTTGCTGAACAATCACCTCGCGCTCTGAGTCTGGCAAGCGCTGCACTGATTATTCAAGCTGCACCACTGAACTATGTCGGAGTATTTGTCGATGCGCCTATGGCACAAATCATCGAAACCCAGAAGCAATTGCAACTAGCTGTGGTGCAGTTGCATGGCCAAGAGTCAGATGCGTATATCAGTGCTCTGCGTCAAACGCTGCCCGTTCATTGTCAGATCTGGAAAGCCGTTGGCGTCAGCGAGCAACGCCCAGCGTTATGCCAAAGCGCCGATCGCACCTTATTTGACTGCCAGTGTGGCGCGCAAAGTGGCGGCACCGGGCAAAGTTTTGATTGGACATTAGTCGATGGGATCGTCAGCCAAGCGATGCTAGCCGGTGGATTGGGCCCTGATAATATTGCCCAAGCATCACAGCTGGGCGCACTGGGACTTGATGTTAACTCAGGTGTTGAATCATCAGTGGGACAAAAAGACGCAAACAAACTCGCAGCAGTTTTTCGCTCGTTGCGCCATTATTAATTGAAAGAGAGTGTTATGAGTAAATTAGAACGTTATTTTGGTGAATTTGGCGGACAATATGTTCCGCAAATTTTACTACCAGCCCTTGATCAGCTGGAACAAGCATTTATCGATTCGCAAACAGATCCTGAATTTGCACAAGAGTTTCAAACGTTGCTCAATGAGTTTGCGGGACGCCCAACACCACTGACGCTGTGTCGTAATCTCACCCAAGGCACAAACACAAAACTGTATTTAAAACGCGAAGATTTATTGCACGGTGGTGCCCATAAAACCAATCAGGTATTAGGGCAAGCGTTACTCACCAAACGAATGGGTAAAACCGAAGTTATCGCTGAAACAGGGGCAGGCCAGCATGGGGTTGCCACGGCTTTAGCCTGTGCACTGATGAACTTAAAATGCCGCATCTATATGGGTGCCAAAGATATGGAGCGGCAAAAACCCAATGTTTTTCGGATGAAGCTGATGGGTGCTGAGGTAATTCCAGTACATAGTGGCTCATCCACTCTCAAAGATGCCTGCAATGAGGCGCTGCGTGATTGGTCTGGAAGCTATGAAACCAGTCACTATATGCTGGGGACGGCAGCGGGCCCTCACCCCTTTCCAACAATTGTCCGGGAATTTCAAAAAATGATCGGGGAAGAAGCCAAGCAACAGATACTCGCTCATGAGGGGCGCTTGCCCGATGCATTGATCGCTTGCGTGGGCGGCGGCTCCAACGCTATTGGTCTGTTTAATGATTTTATCCCTGACGAAAGTGTACGCCTCATTGGCGTAGAACCAGCGGGCAAAGGGATTGAAACCGGTCAACACGGCGCACCACTTAAACATGGCCGAGAAGGAATTTTCTTTGGCATGCGTTCGTTATTGATGCAAGACAGTGAAGGGCAAATTGAAGAGTCTTATTCCGTTTCCGCTGGTCTTGATTTTCCATCGGTTGGGCCACAACATGCTTATTTGAACAGCATTGGCCGCGCCGATTATGTTTCAGTCACTGATGACGAAGCGCTCAGTGCTTTCGAAGAGTTGTCTCGTCATGAAGGGATTATCCCCGCGCTGGAATCATCCCATGCGCTCGCTTATGCATTAAAAATGATCCATCAACACCCAGAAAAAGAACAATTACTGGTCGTTAATTTGTCTGGCCGGGGGGATAAAGATATCTTCCAAGTTGCTGATATGTTTGCCCATCGGGAGGAGTATAAATGAGCCGCTATCTACAGATGTTTGATCGTCTTAATCACGCCAATGAAGGCGCTTTTGTTCCCTTTGTAACGCTCGGTGATCCTAGTTATGAACAATCCTTGGCAGTTGTCGATGCCTTGGTTGCAGGCGGCGCTGATGCACTGGAACTGGGTTTTCCATTTTCCGATCCTGTCGCTGATGGTCCAACCATTCAAGGGGCAAATATTCGCGCATTGACGGCAGGAGCTAAACCGAGCCTATGTATCAAGATGTTAGCTGACATTCGTCGCCGCTACCCTGACCTACCTATCGGACTGCTTTTGTATGCTAATCTTGTCTATAGTACTGGGGTTGATAGCTTCTATCATCAGCTCAGTGATGCTGGGGTCGATTCGGTGTTGATAGCGGATGTACCCACTATTGAAGCGAGTAGTTTTAGAGATGTGGCAAATCGCTATCAGATTGACTCTATTTTTATTGCTCCGCCCAATGCCGATGATGCAACGCTGGCGACTATTGCTGAAATGGGCTCCGGTTATACCTATTTGGTTAGCCGCGCGGGGGTGACCGGCGCAGAAACCAAAGCCGGTACACCCGTAGAGCATTTGCTCGATATATTGAAAAAACATAATGCCCCACCCGCTTTGCTCGGCTTTGGGATTTCCCAGCCTGAACAGGTGAGCGCTGCAATTGCCGCGGGTGCTGCCGGAGCAATCTCTGGCTCGGCAGTGGTTAAAATTATTGCCGATCACTTAGATAACCCAACACTGATGTGTGAAGCGCTTAAGCAATTCACACAGCGGATGAAGGCTGCCACTGCACGTAATTGACCTTTAGAGGATAATCGCTATGATGGGCACTAGTTATAGGCATTGAGCTAGTGCCCTTCACCGATAAACCGGAAGCATGCATGAAACAGTTACTTGAATTTATCCCGCTGATCATCTTTTTCATTGTGTATAAGATGTATGACATTTATATGGCTAGTGGGGCACTTATTATTGCCACAGGTTTAATGCTGGTTGTTTACTATTTACGTTATCGGCGTGTTGAGAAGACCCATCTTATTACCTTTTTAGCCGTTGCTGTTTTTGGTGGTTTAACCATTGCCTTACACAATGATGTCTTTATTAAATGGAAAGTAACCGTTATTTACGCCCTTTTCACTATCATATTATTAGTGACACAATATGGCTTCAAAGCGCCCGCACTCAAACGTATGTTAGGCAAAGAGATGGAGCTACCGGAGCATATTTGGAATCGACTGAACTTAGCTTGGGCGATATTTTTTGCTATTTGCGCCATCGCAAACCTGTATGTGGCCTTTTCACTCAGTCAGCAAATCTGGGTTGATTTCAAAGTATTTGGTCTATTTGGGGCCACATTAGCGTTTACCGTCGTATCGGTTATCTATATCTATCGCTATTTACCCAAAGAACCCACTAAAGAGGATAAGGATTAATGATGTGGTATGTAATCGTTTCTGAAGATGTAGCTGACAGCCTAGCTGCGCGGCAAAGCGCACGTCCTGCCCACTTGGCGCGGTTGCAGCAACTGCGTGATGAAGGCCGCTTACTCGTTGCTGGCCCAATGCCAGCGATAGACAGTATGGATCCGGGCCCGAATGGTTTCACCGGCTCCACGGTCATTGCAGAATTTGATAGCCTTGATGACGCCAAGCAATGGGCGGCACACGACCCATATGTCGCAGCTGGCGTCTATGCCTCGACAGTTGTCAAACCCTTTAAACAAGTCTTCTAACCATAGCCTTCAAGCAGTGAACATGGATAGTTTGAAAGAGCTTCTCTGTCACGAGCGCTGCACTCAGATTGCAGCGTTAAGCTTCAAGTGCCCTAGATTGATGCTAAGTTTCGTGGCAATAGAGCCTTCCATAACAGACAAAGTGCAGATAGCTAAAATACAAGTGTAGCGAGATAGCTCGCTCTGTATTCATTGTTAACTAACAGTTAGGCTCTTATTGCCACTAAAACCCCTGTTGAAACCATGATCGTGCCTGCTGTTTTGTTAAAAATGGTCGATGATTTGGGCGACTTAAAAAAGTTTTTTGCTTTTACGGCTAACACGGAGTAGCACATATTCACGCTGCCAAAAGCCAATGTGGCTGCTAACATAATGAAACCTACATCATTTAATCCAACATGACTGACATTAATAAATGCTGGGAAAAAACCAACATAAAACAAAATTGCTTTTGGATTACCTAATGTAATAAACAGTCCCGTCAAGAAGTTAGACATTAATGACGAATTTTTTGATTCTTTGATATCAATTGAGGTTCTTTTAGTCCGTAACAGCTTAACCCCAAGCCACATTAAATAAATTGCACTAAGGTACTTAATAACAATGAACGTTGTGCCCATGACTTTTGCAAGTGCCGACAAACCAAATAAAGAAAGAACGATGAAAAAATAATCGCCACACACAATACCCGCAGTCATATACAACGCATGTAATTTACCCGAAGAAAAAGAGCGCGCAATAATCGCGAAAACAGCGGGCCCCGGAACTAAGGCTAAAACCAACATGGCGCAAAATAAAGCAAATAAACTATGGATTGACATGAAAATATCCTTAATCACTAACGCTTATACACAAGCGAACAACAAACACTTACAAGTTTGAATCCATCTCCCAGAACGGGCATATACCATAGATGGCTATGTTTTACGCCCCGTTAGCACAACGTTCTTCGCTGTTTATTTACGAAAAAAAATGGCGTTTATCAACGGCAAAAATTTTTTTCATTGTCATGCAAGCACCTTTATGTCAGTGCGTTACCCTTTTGTCAATTCTGAATGTTCTTCAACACAATGATGCCGATACTTCCACTCCGATATTTAATATCTCGGGATATCATATCGAAGTAGCCACCACTTCATTGAGTAGATACTGAATAGATCCAACTATTGCCCCATCGGTCAGGGTAAATGACCTATTCAGCAAATACATCAAGCATAACAAGGCTGTTAGATGGTTAGCGGGTTGTGCGCCACAGGAACATCACTATACCTTATCACTCATACCTCAGATGCTTTACCCCATCACTTAGAACTGTGGTGTATTGGCCAGCCCTATTCGCTTTTCTTGCCCGCTCGCTGATAAGCGGGTAACCGCTCGACTCGCTCAACATAACTGCGAATTTGTGGGTAATCGGACATATCTGGCAAGCTAGATAGGCAAAATTGCAGCGACAGAGCCATTTGAATATCTGCGCCACTTAAGTCATGGCCAGCAAACCAACCGCGATCTTGCAAGTGCGCTTCGATAAGCGCTAACTGCGGTTTCAGTCGCGGCAGGGTAAAGCGCTGATCAATCCCAGCGACAATTTTTCGAGCAATGGGTCGAATAAAAAATGGCATCGGCGCCTTTTCAACCATCCCCAGCACCATTTTCATCACCAATAATGGCATCAATGAACCTTCAGCAAAATGTAACCAATACCGATACTCTAGCAAGGCCTCACCTGTCTGCGGACGCATCCGGCCCTGCCCATAGGTATCAATTAAATATTCAATAATTGCCCCCGATTCAGCAATGGTTAACTCCCCATCGGTAATGATGGGTGATTTACCCAGTGGGTGCACTTTTTTCAGTGACTCAGGGGCCTCTTTGGTTTTGGGATCGCGCCGATAATGCACGACCTCATAGTCAACACCTAACTCTTCGAGTAGCCACAGCACCCGTATCGAGCGCGAGTGTTCTAGATGATGGACTTGGATCATAACAATCTCCCGAATCTAAAATAATAATGTGAGCATGGGCAAACCGCACTTTACCAGCAAAGATATCATATTCATCTATTGAGGCCGCCATTAGTCCATGCGATATTTCAATTAGAGATACTCTGTTGGCATGCACATAGATCTCATATTCCGACATTTAAAACGAGAATCAGTAACGACCCAATAAGCTTGATATCGTATCAAGAGCAATATCCATTTTGCCAATATCAAAAGGAGTAGCCTTGCTCTGTCAAGCAAGGCTGGAGGCTTTATCTAGAACAGATAACGTAGCTTTGCTTGCAAGTAACGCGGCTCACCTGCATTGATGGCTATGGCACTTTTTGCCGATGAATAGTAAGTTTTATCAAATACATTTTTAACACTCAGATCCAATGTCGTTTTCGCGTTAAGTTGATAACGGCTAGTCAAATCGACCGTTGCGAAGCCGGGTAAAATCAGTTGATTATCACTGCTGCCGAAACTGCTCGTTTGAGCACGAACAATGGCGCCAACCCGTAGCACGGGCGTAGCTTGGTAATAACTTTGTACACTGATGCGATGATGAGGTGCATTGATAAAAGCATTGCCCGTATTCGACTGGCTCGACTGATCCCCCTCCAGTACTTTGGTATCGAGGTAGGTATACGCAGCGATGATATTCAATGCTGCATTGGCTTGCAGCACGACCGACAGTTCAGCCCCCTGACTCCGCACCCGTCCTAGGGCAACATCATCCCCGGAACTATTTTGCACGATCACATTCTTTTTAATAATATGAAAAAGGTTTAAGTCGCCGCTCCACGGTTGGTTGGGCGTAAAATGCAGTCCCGTTTCGTACTGTATGCCTCGCGTTGGCTCAAAGCTTTGTCCACTCACATCGCTATTTTGCAAGCTACTGCTCTGATAAGACTGAGAGTAACCCACGTGCCAGCGAAGCGACGGATTGATCTGATAACTTATGCCCGCATTGGGTACCCAATAGTGCCTAAATGCAGCACTATACGCAGATTGACTGTGGGTGATGATATCCAGTTCACGGTGCTGCCAATCGATGCGACCACCGACTTGCAGATTTAATTTCTCGCTCAGTGCCAATACATCCTGAGCATATAAGCTATAGGTATCATAGCTGAATACGCGATCCGATCCTGACGGATGAGAGATATTGGCAATATCGACATGGCTAAATTGAGGTGAATACACCGATACATTCAGCGCATGATCATTCTTCCCCCAACTAAGCCGATTAAAGTCATTCCGCGTATGAGCATAACTGCCACCCAAAGTCATGAAATGCTCAATAGAGCCACTCTGCCATTGCCCCGTGAAATAGCTGTCAACTTGATGATTTGTTTGGTGATTTAATACATGCCGATAACGCCGTGTTACCCATGATTGAGACACACTACTGACATCAAAATTAGCTCGTTCATCACGATGCCAAACGCTGCGCCAACGAGTCGTATTTTGCCACGTATTCGGCAACTTCCGCTGATAAGTCAAGGTTGCCGACACGCCCTGATCAGTGGCTTGATTTTGTGGGCCATAGTAGTTAGTCGAGATGCTCGCGACGCGATCAATATTGTTCTCAGGTGCCACCAAAGCAGAGGCATCATTATAGCGGTAACGTGTCAGCTCAAACTGCGCAGTGAATGATTGCCTATCATCCGGCTGCCAGCTCAGCATCGGTGTCAGATAAAAACCATGGTTATTTTGCTGTTCGGCAAAGCCACTTTGCCCCTTATAATCACCAATAATCCGATAGAGCAAGGTTTGTTGATCATTGAGCGCACCGGTGCTGTCAAATGCCATCCGCCGCCCACCCACCCAGCGGCTAGTTTGCGGGCTGGCGTAACTTCCCCCCTCTATCTCAACAACATGGTAGCTTTTCGCCTGAGGTTTTTTCGTCACAACATTTAATGTGCCACCCACGGGCTGCCCGCCATAAAGCATTGACCCCGCGCCTTTGAGTACATCCACATGGTCAATAGCAATGAGTGGGATCTGATTATCCTTAAGAACCCAAGCATTCATACCATCAATTTTGACACTATCTCGACTGAGGGCAAACCCACGGGAGGTATAACTATAACTATTGGTTCCGGTGGCCTGAATACCTGGCAACAACGACACCGCATCCGAGAGTGACTGCGGCTCAGCGGCGTGTATTTGCGACTGACTTAATTGATCAATCGTAATGCTTTGTTGATCAGGCGCTGCTGATGTTTTAGAGGTATTGCCCGTTGACTGAGCAACGACATGCAGTGTGTCTAACGTGGTTTGCTCTGCCGCCTGAACGGGAACCAAGAAACGATGACAGCACAAGGTAAGCAAAGATAGACGGAAAACAGCAGGCATGAAAATCCTTATTTGCAAATGAAAACCATTCGCATTTTATGTTGTTATAATAAAAACACAACCCAATAAAAATAATAATATAAATGTAAATTACTATTATTTACATTCGCTATTCTCAGGTTTAAATAGTGCCCTGTTCATTTCTCAGTAAAATACTAATGACAACATAAAAATGGCTAGATTTACCTCTTAGAGACTCATTTCATGGGGGCGAGTTTGGTTCGTGCACACCTATTTAGTCGTGGTAAGTTTGAAATTTTCATGTGCAGAGATTCTTATCGCACTCAGCACTCTTTCCGTAGCCATTGGCGATAGGCGAAGCCATTAGCGTTAGCGTAAATGATCGGTAATAACGCTGCTTAATGATATCGTCAGACATGATCCTCGCTTGCTTCAACTTGAATCATCAATGTTTTTTACGATATGAAACCTGTCGTTATTGTGATGAATTGATGATTATTTCCGTACGTTAACCGCCCCAGATATCGTTACCACAGCAGTGCTCATCAGATCTTTCATAGGTATTCTAATGAGTAGGGGGGGGGTCTCAACTTGCTGTGCCAACCTTTTGATCAAACGAAAGATACACCAATGAGCTCATTGGTTAGATGACAAAAAAGCGATCAATGACTGCGATTACGATCAAAAATACCTGCATTCAATAAGTGTGATCTGGGTCAACAAATGTGTTCATTTCCAGCGTTTTCATCCATCAAAGATTTCTATTTTATGCCTCTTCACGCAAAATAGCGCCGTTGTTTAAAGCATGACCTATCCGGTCGATTACAGTAAAAAGGAATTATTGAGTACCATGAATACGCAATCAACCAATGAGGCAATTAGTCCAACAGATATGACCTTACGAGCAAAAGATTATGGTCATCACAAAGTTACCAAAGCCCCTAAAACCTCATTTATGCTGGCCATTGCAGCAGGCATGTTTATCGCACTCGCGTTCGTATTCTATGTCACCGTTACAACCGGTAGCGGCAACTCGGGATTAGTTCATTTAGCGGGTGGTCTCGTCTTTAGTATGGGGTTAATTTTAGTCGTCCTATGCGGTACAGAGTTATTCACCAGTACCGTGTTGTCGTTTATGTCCTATGCCAATGGCGAAGTCTCTCTTAGTGCACTGCTACGCTGCTGGTTACGTGTCTACGGTGGCAACTTGGTCGGTTCGCTCTTTATTGTTCTGTTAATGATGGGTGCTGGCATGCACATGGCCATGAATGGTCAATGGGGATTAAGTGTCCTGCATTTAGCTGAACACAAAATTCACCACACATTTATTCAAGCCTTTACTCTGGGAATATTATGTAACATGATGGTGTGCCTTGGCGTATGGTTAACCTTTTCAACCAACAATGTTTTAGCCAAAGCGATGTTAATGGTTTTACCTGTTGCTATGTTTGTTGCATCAGGATTTGAACACTGTGTGGCCAATATGTTTATGATCCCAATGGGCATTGTTATTCACAATTTTGCAGATGCTAACTTTTGGCAAGCAATCGGCATGCAGAGCCAGCAGTTTTCTGATTTGACGTTGAGCAACTTTATTTTTAATAATTTAATCCCTGTCACCCTAGGTAATATTGTCGGTGGTGCAGTGGTTATTGGACTTGGATTTTGGAGTATTTTCAAATCGAAATCAGCTCAAACCAATCCGCAAGAAACAATGGTTACCGAGTTGAGCTAACTAGGATTAGCCCTTTTTCAATGCAAGGAGATCAAGTTATGTTACAGATCATTCAGAAAATGCTAATACGTGACCTCATGAATGATAATCCATTAATGTTAAAAGCATCAGTCGGACTGCATCGTGCGTTAGGATTGTTGTTGGATCATCATATTGTTGCCGCGCCAGTGGTCACCGAAGATCACCAGCTAATTGGGTTTGTTTCAGAACAAGATATTTTGCGAGAACTGTGGGCTAATGACTTTAGTTTCGATATTAATCACTGTGTCGGTGACATTATGCGAGATTCGGTCGTTACTGTCTCACCCGATGAAACAGTGGATGAACTTGCTGCATATATGGTGTTTGATCCCAATAAATTGTTTGAGAACAAGCAAACCAATCAAAACCGTATCCCAGGTAGTTTCAATGACGATTTAGAGAATGCACAGGTTTGCCGCCCAAAACTCTATCCAGTGGTTCAAAACGGCATTGTATTGGGTACTATTGATCGCCAAACTATTTTGCACACCTTCCATCGATTAGCGCAAAACCAGCGCCAGCAAACTGGTGAAAGTATTTAATACTCATTGATCCCAGCGTATGCTGGGATTTTTGATACTTATATCGATTAATTATTCGCTCAATCAGTTAGATAACTAATCTATACAATTATAGTTTCATCTGTCAGATGAATCAGCGAAGTACTTTGCGTATAGCGACCGCTGATTCATCGATACCGATACAAACATGTCATGCAATCTGCAATTTAACATTCTCGGCATTTTCAAAAATGATCAGTGCTTAACGTTGCTCTGACCTCTATACAATTAAATAACATGCAAACGCCCTATTATTATGTCGTTTTCGCGACAGTCATAGCTCCGATTGTTTATTACCGACTAGCACCCGCCGATTATTGTCGTTTTAGAGTAGCTCTTTGTTCATATTGCAACTAACTTCTCGAAAGCCTAATAAAGTATACAGTTGTTTGGCCGCTGTATTGTGGTTAAACACATGCAAGCCAATATGGTTCATTCCCAACGACTTGGCATATCGCTGCACAGCATCCAGAGCCCGCGTTGCAAATCCTTGTCGACGAAATTCATTCTTAATTAAAACATCAAAAATAAAAGCGGTATGAATATCCTCATCTATGGCCAACCATAGCGCCCCAACACAGGTGTCATTCTCAGGATTAGTAATGTTAAATAGATAATTATTTACAGTATAAATGCCGTTGGGTAACAGACCCCAAAGGTCACTCCGTGAGTGCTGAATCGCTCCTTTTTCAGGCCAACGCCCAGAGGCTATATTTTCTTTTGCATACTCAATAATCAAACGCTCAAAATAGGTAGAAAATTCCTGTACAGACATCTTTTCTAAAACTGATCGCATGCGTATGTAACCTAATTCAAGTACTCAAATAAGCATCATTTCGCTTCTTGGCAATAAATACAAGCTAGTTGAGACAAAATGTCGGCCAGTTATCAGAAAAAGTGCTCAATATTGACATTCCAATATTGTACATCAATGACGATCAAAGGAATGACTGGGGACGTTTTAACGGCTGAACAACTTCATCTAGCCCTTCAATTTTAAGCATTAAACACAGCTGCATCAATTCACCAAGTTCCCCTTCAGGAAAACCTTGTTTATCAAACCAAAACAAATACTCTTCCGGCAGATCGATTAACAATCGGCCAGCATATTTGCCAAATGGCATTTTGACCTGCACTAACTTTAAGATGTTCGCTTTATCTAACATAGCCATTGCCTATCATCGTTTATCGCTGTTCGGCATGCAGATAATTCTGAATCCAATCCAGCAGCGCGATCAGCTCATCATCAGGCATGGTTAATAAGCGGTCCCCCACATACCACTCAATAAAACTTTGATTCGGTTGCGGCGCACTTTGAGGATGACCAAGCCAGATACCTTTTTGTTTGGCCAACGTGTCGCGCAACGTATTGGCTTTCTCCAAATCCATCGGTAAATACCAATGCAACATATTCGCCTGCGGTTGACTAGGATTAAGCGTAACGACAGGATATCGTTGAAAAATTTGGTAAATCTGCTGGGTTCGGGCAAATAATTTGGGTAACGCAGCAAGACGGGCATCAAACTGCATCGCAGCCGACACCACATAGGGCGTGCGATGATAGACATTGCCACCCTGACGGCGCATCCATAAACGGGCCTTTTCAATCAAGGCGTTGTCACCTGCTAATATGGAACCGCCCAGACCATTCACACCTTTATAGAGGGAGACATAAACAGAATCAAACCCTTGAGCGATATCTGCATAGCTTTTTTGGTAAAACGCAGCACTCTCCCAAAGGCGAGCCCCATCCATATGCAGGTGGATATTTTGCGCGTGGCAGTAAGTTTTAATGGCAGATAACTGCTCAAAGCTTGGTAACTGGCCTCCGATTTCACGCATCGGCAGCTCATAAACCGCAGCGGCAAGCTCATCTGGCCACGCCTTAAGGTCATCCACCAGCCAAGGCGAATGGCGATCGCCAATCGGCAAAACATGAAATCGATTTTGAAGCTGATAGCCTTGGCCTTCATGGCGATTAATGTGACAGGTTTCGTGCATAGCCACGTTATAACAGCGTCGCTGCTGACAAGCCAGTTGCAATACTGTGGGTTGAGTCATAGTACCGCTAATCACAAACAACGCTGATTCAAATCCAAGTAACTCAGCAATTTTTTGCTCAAATTGCTCAATCGTCTCCCCTTCCCCATAAGTGTCGTGCTCCACATGATGGGCTTCACACCATGTCGCCATCTGGGTAAATAATTCAGCGGGGGAATATTCGTGATTTCCAGAGAGAAAAGTATGACACTGTTTACGTAAATTGGTGGGCATATCATCATCCATATTCGTTATCTATCGATACATCCCCTAATGGATGATCACCGATAATCCTAACAACTATCTGTAATGATTGCTATCTACTCAGATTGAGCCTGCAATTAGGTCCTTCTCATCGTTCAATCGAGGGCTTCTGCTTTACATAACCGGCGCAGCTCGACTGGGCATTTTGTTCTAGTAGCCATTACCTAACTAAATTTTGGGGTTGGCCTTGCGCAAAAGCGACGACGTTTTCAAATGCCACTTTAAAATAGAGCTCATAGCTGCTTTTAGTGACATACCCAAGATGGGGCGAGCAAAGCACATTCGGCAGCGACAATAATGGCTCATTTTGATCAGTGGCAGGTTCAACTGCAAACACATCCAAAGCGGCTCGTTTTGTAGGATGGGAGAGCATTTCATTGTATAGCGCAAGAGATTCAACCAACTCCGCTCGGCTGGTATTAACAAATAATGAATCTGATTTCATCACCGATAAATCGGCAGCCGTCACGCACCCTCGCGTTGTCTCATTCAACCTTAAATGAAGTGAAACGATATCTGAACTGGCAAAAAACTCCCGCTGAGATGTCGCTGCAATAAAACCATGCTCTTCAGCCAACACTCGCGAGGTGTCACTTCCCCAAATCATAACCGACAGACCAAAGGCTTTGGCATACTGTGCTATACGCTGACCAATTTTTCCGTAGCCCCAAATGCCTAGCGTTAACCCATTCAATGTTCGACCTAATCCTAGCCCACTCGCTTGCTGCCACTGAGAACATGAAAGATTAACAACGTATTCAGGAATATTTCTTGATGCGGCCATAATAAGAGCCCAACACAGCTCCGAGGGTGCAACGGGTGAACCAATCCCTTGCGCAACAGAAACCCCATATTGCTGACATAAAGCCACATTCAAATGATTACTGACTTTTCCGGTTTGACTAATGAGTTTAAGGTTTGGAAGTTTTGACAACAGCTCGTCAGTAACTTGGGTACGTTCTCGAATCAAAACTAACGCGTCAACATTAGCCAATTTCATAGCTAACTCATTAACATCTAAACAGGCTTGATTAAAAACGCTAACATCATGGCCATTAAGAATAGAGAAGCAGTCCAGCGTTTTAACAACATTCTGATAATCATCTAAAACTGCAATTTTCACAAAGATCACCTTAGTGTTATCAATTTAAGTTAATGACGCCGTTATCTTCATGCTAGAAAGCCAGTTTACTCGGCAAAATCGGCCTAAACGCCATCATCGTTCGATACACTCATCATCACTGGTACTAGCACATATAGATAAACCAATAAGCGCGGCAAAGAAAAAACGGTCACAAAGCAGGCTATTAGATCAACAACTTCGACACAAATTGACAACTTCACTAGCGAAGTCGACGACGAACTGTTTTTCGAGCCTGCCCTGCCATATTAATCATGCTTTGGTTCGTATGGGCATGACACAATGCCACGGCCAGCGCATCCGCTGCATCCGCTTGCGGCGTCGCGTTGAGTTTGAGCATGTGCATGACCATCTGTTGCACTTGGTTTTTTTCAGCGCCCCCAGTTCCGACGACAGCCTGTTTGATCTGCCGCGCAGAGTACTCAAACACCGGTAGATCTTGATTCACTGCCGCCACAATCGCCGCGCCGCGGGCTTGCCCTAGTTTCAACGCCGAATCAGGGTTGTGTGCCATAAAGACCTGCTCAATGGCAAATTCATCCGGTTGGTATTGGGTGATGACCTCGCTCACACCTTGATAAATCGTTTTCAGCCGCTGTGGCAACGCCGCTTCAGTTTGCATACGAATACAACCACTGCCAAGGTATTGCGCTTGACCATGTTGATAACGGATCACCCCAAACCCAGTCAAACGCGAGCCGGGGTCAATTCCTAAAATAACTGCCATTAGTCGAGGGTTTCCATGATCTCATCGGAGATCTCAGCATTGTGATATACCTCTTGCACATCATCATCATCTTCAAGCATATCAATCAAACGCATTAATTTTGGTGCAGTCTGTTCATCAAGCTCAGCGGCAGTTGACGGCACCATCGTCACTTCAGCGTTCTCTGCGACTAATTCGGCTCGATCTAAAGCATCTTTGACATGACCAAACGTTTCCGGTGTAGTGTATACGTCAATACTTCCATCATCATTGCTGATAATATCTTCAGCACCTGCTTCAATGGCGGCTTCCATCACCGATTCTTCATCTAATCCTGGTGCATAGTTGATGACCCCTTTTTTATCAAAAAGATAAGCAACTGAGCCATCCGTACCTAGATTCCCACCACTTTTACTAAACGCATGGCGCACACTACCAGCAGTACGATTACGGTTATCGGTCATGCATTCGACCATCACCGCCGTACCACCAGGTCCATACCCTTCATAAATAACCGTTTCAAGTTGCTGACCATCAAGCTCACCGGCGCCGCGTTTGATCGCGCGATCAATCGTATCACGCGTCATATTGTTTGATAATGCCTTATCAATTGCCGCTCGCAGCCGAGGATTACTATCAGCGTCGGCTCCACCTTCACGGGCTGAGGTCGTCAGCTCTCGAATTAACTTGGTAAAGACCTTCCCTCGTTTGGCATCTTGTGCAGCTTTGCGATGTTTAATATTGGCCCATTTACTATGACCTGCCATAACGGTACTCCACTTCTGTTTTTTATATTTTTTATCTCAGATCATTCACAATCTGATCATTATTCGATACTCAGAACATGAGCTTAAGACAGGCTAAGGCAGCGCCTTAGCCTAAAGGAATCACAAGAGGTTAGGCGTCGTCGTTTTCTTTAGCAACGAGAGCAATACCTAATTCTTGTAAAACTTCTGGATTAGCAGGGCTTGGCGCATTGGTTAACGGGCACCCAGCCGTAGTCGTTTTAGGAAATGCCATCACTTCACGAATATTCGCGGCACCAGTCATCAACATCACTAACCGGTCTAAGCCTAATGCAAGGCCGGCATGTGGTGGCGCACCAAATTGCAGTGCCTGCAATAAGAAGCCAAATTTATCCTGCGCTTCTTCTTCGCTAATCCCTAACGCTTCAAATGCAGCCGACTGCATCTCTTGTTGGTGAATACGTACCGAACCACCACCGATTTCGAAACCATTCAGTACAACGTCATAAGCATTAGATAAGATATTAGCTGGATTTTCACGCAATTGTTGCGCTGTAACGCCGGGGACCGGTGCGGTAAATGGGTGATGCATCGCCCATAGGCGACCATCCGATTCTTCAAACATTGGGAAATCAACCACCCACAATGGTTTCCAACCTTGTTCAACCAGCCCCAGATCTTCACCCACTTTCAGCCGCAGAGCGCCGATGGCATCACACACAATATTGTAGCTATCGGCACCAAAGAGCAGAATATCACCAGATTGGGCATTTGCCCGTTTAATCAGTGCTTCGATAATATCGGCAGTTAAGAACTTAGCCACCGGTGACTGAACACCTTCAGATCCGGCACTGACATCATTGATTTTCATCCATGCCATGCCTTTAGCACCATATTTACCAATATATTTGGTGTATTCATCTAATTGTTTACGAGATAACTGCGCCCCTCCTGGCACACAAAGCATTGCCACCCGCCCTTTCGGGTCATTAGCAGGGCCAGCAAAAACCTTAAACTCAACGTCTTTCAATAAGTCAGCAACATCAATAAACTGCATCGGGTTTCGTAAATCTGGTTTATCGCTGCCATACAAACGCATTGCGTCATGCCACGTCATAATTGGAAAATCGCCCAAATCAACATTTAATAGCTGATTAAACAGGTTACGAAGTAACGCTTCTGTGACTTCACGAACTTCATCGCTGGTCATGAAAGATGTTTCAATATCCACTTGAGTGAATTCTGGCTGGCGATCCGCACGCAAATCTTCATCACGGAAACATTTAACAATCTGATAGTAGCGATCCATCCCCGAGACCATCAACAATTGCTTAAAGATCTGCGGGGATTGTGGCAGCGCAAAAAACTTACCGCGGTTGGTTCGACTTGGCACTAAATAATCGCGAGCCCCCTCAGGCGTCGCTTTGGTCAACATTGGTGTTTCAATATCCAAAAAGCCGTGACCGTCCATAAAACGTCGAATAAAGCTGGTTACTTTAGCGCGGAACATTAATCGCTGCGTCATCTCAGGACGACGTAAATCCAAATAGCGATATTTCAGACGCAGCTCTTCGCTATTTTCTTGATTACTATCAAGAGGCAATGGTGCCGAGCGGTTAAGAATTTCAAGCTCTAATCCAAGCACTTCGATCGCGCCGGTTGTCATATCTGTATTCACTTGCCCTTCTGGGCGAGGACGTACTTTACCGCGTAATTGCACGCAAAACTCGTTACGCAAGGTATTGGCAACCGTGAAACTATCATCACGATCCGGATCAAAGACGACCTGAACAATCCCTTCACGATCACGCAAATCGATGAAGATAACGCCACCTAAATCACGACGTCGATTAACCCAACCGACCAGATCAATTTCCTGGCCCTCATATTCAGATGTGACTTGTCCACAGTACACAGTGCGCATAACGCCTTCCCGTTGCAGATTAAAAAACCGATTTAGCCTGTTGGCCAGCGAAAGCTGAGATTAAGCAATGCTTAAAGACGAAGACCCAGCCCAACTAGGCATACCAAGGTGTCATTATAAAGGATTTTATTGCGAAAACAGAATAGCTATCCTCGAATTCCTCGGCCACCTTGGCTTAACCAACAAAAAGTTGCAACCCATTTAAAACACTCCTACCCTGTGGCTTCTATATTCGAGCTAAGGCAAACGTTATGTCATCATCCTATCCGATTGGTCAAGCTGGAACCCCTTGGGGCGTAGCTGAAATTGCTGCGTGGCGAAGCGCGCAGGTGAAACAACGCAGCTACAATAATGAAGTGATCAGCAAAATTGACCAGTTGCCAGAGAGTTGTGTCATTGAGCAATACGGTGAGCTTAACTATGCTGAGCATTATCCATTGCTGGCGATCAAAAGTGCCATTTGGCAACGCAACCGCCCTACTATTTTGATTACTGGCGGCGTACATGGCTACGAAACGAGCGGCGTGCAAGGTGCTTTGTGCTTTGCTCGTGAACATATAAGCGACTACCAACAACACGTTAATATCATCATCACGCCTTGTGTTAGTCCCTGGGGATATGAGCACATCCAACGCTGGAACCCTGAGGCAATTGACCCGAACCGCTCGTTTTATCAGGATTCACCAGTGCCCGAATCGGCTCAGCTGATGGCCTACATTCAGGCGCAAGACGAGCCAATCTGGTTCCATATTGATCTACATGAAACCACCGACAGTGACGAACAAGAGTTTCGCCCTGCCCTCGCCGCCAAACAAGGCAAGCCTTATGAAGCAGACAGCATACCCGATGGTTTTTATCTGGTAGCCGATAGCGCCAAACCAACACTTGAGTTTCAGCGAGCCATTATCGATTCAGTCGCAAAAGTCACTCACATTGCCCCTTCCGATGATCAAGGGCTAATTATCGGTGAAAAAGTGGTGCAACCGGGCGTGATTCTCTACCCAATGGCTAAATTAGGGTTATGCGGTAGTTTGAGTGATTGCCAGTTTCACGCCACCACCGAGGTCTATCCCGATAGCCCCAAAGCAACCCCAAGTCAATGCAACAAGGCCCAAGTCGCTGCCATTCTCGGTGGATTAAACTACGTGTTGGCGCAGCGATAGCAGAAAGAAGGTGGTTATTACATCACTTTGGACAAACAGCATTTAAACAGACAAGACAGTTTAGCCAAAGCGCGGTAAAATGCCGCCGTTTGCACGATTGTGCACCTATTAATAGCTTTAATGGTAGTTAGATTAAACTCATGCATCGCTCAGATAATATCTTCGCCCAACCTATCGCTCAAGTCGGTAACTTTCGCTTTGATCAACAAGTGGTCGAAGTTTTTCCAGATATGATCCAACGTTCGGTTCCCGGCTATAGCACCATTTTGGATGTTATCGGCAAGCTCACCGGACAATATCACCAAGCAGACTCTAGGCTCTATGATTTAGGCTGCTCACTCGGTGGTGCAACACTGATGATGCGCCGAAATATCAGCCACAGTGGTTGTGAGATCATTGGTGTTGATAACTCTGAGCCAATGATCGAGCGCTGCCAAAGCCATCTAGATGCCTATCGTAGTGATACCCCTGTACAGCTGATTTGTGCCAACATTCAGGATGTCAGCATTGTAAATGCTAGCGTGGTCGTTCTTAATTTTACCTTGCAGTTTATCCCCCAAGCTGAGCGAGATGCACTGATCCACGCTATCTATCAAGGGATGTTGCCCGGCGCGATGTTAGTCGTCAGCGAAAAAGTACACTTCACTGATTCACCGGTGCAATCGGTACTAAACGATCTGCATCTGGATTTTAAACGAGCCAATGGTTATAGCGAGCTTGAGATTAGTCAAAAGCGCACGGCTATTGAAAATGTGCTACTCACCGACACGTTAGATGCGCACATCATGCGGTTTAAAACAGCCGGATTTGCCCATGCGAGCGCATGGTTCCAGTGTTTTAACTTTGTCTCATTTATTGCGATCAAAGGAGATCAAAATGATTGAATTTGGCCGCTTTTATGCACAAATAGCACAAAGCCCACTGGCCCATTGGTTAGAAGTACTACCAGGCCAGCTTAAAGTATGGCGTGATGAACAAGCCCATGGTTTATTGCCCAGTTGGGAGCGCGTCTTAGATAAACTCCCCGATCAAAGCGGTGCGGCCATTGAGCTCAGCGACAGCGTTACCATTAACGCCCACCCTCGATTGATTGATGGTGAAAAGCGTCGCGTTGAAAACTTACTGCGCAGCTACCATCCATGGCGCAAAGGACCTTATCGAGTCTTTGACTTTGAGATTGATACCGAGTGGCGCAGTGACTGGAAGTGGGAACGTTTGGCTGAACATATTAGTCCGCTGGCCAATCGCCATGTATTAGATGTCGGCTGTGGCAATGGTTATCATATGTGGCGCATGCTGGGCGCGGGTGCTAAATTTGTAGTTGGAATTGACCCATCGTCACTGTTTTTAGCACAATTTGAAGCAATTCGCCATTTAGCGGGCGCGCCGCAAAATATCCATTTACTCCCCCTTGGGATTGAACAGCTCCCGGCGCTCACTGCCTTTAATACCGTCTTTTCCATGGGCGTGCTCTACCACCGCCGCTCCCCAATTGATCATATTTTTCAGCTTAAAGAACAATTAGTCGAAGGCGGCGAACTAGTTCTGGAAACACTTGTCGTAGAGGGTGATGAACAAACTACCCTCACCCCGCCCGAGCGCTACGCCAAAATGAACAATGTGTGGTTTTTACCAAGTGTCGCAGCGCTTAAGCTCTGGCTTGAGAAGTGCGGCTTTGAACAGGTACGCTGTGTCGATGTGAGTGTCACCTCAACCGAAGAGCAGCGTAGCACTGAGTGGATGACCAATGAGTCACTCGCGCAATTTTTAAACCCAGACGATCCAAGCCAAACCGTTGAAGGCCATCCAGCGCCTAAACGTGCAGTAATGATCGCGCGTAAACCTTATACTGCGACGCCGCCATAACAGCATTTAATTGATTGCCCTAACCCATTGAATATAATTCCTTATTTATGCGTTCAAAAAAATTAGGGCGAATCATTTTCTTAGACTTGGCAGATTAAAAGTGCTTTGTTAGGTATTTTGTGTCACTAGGGTTGTATGAAAACCTTCTTTGGATGTTGGTGCCACAAAATGCTTTGTAACCTGCTCAAACATATGCGGTGTATCGGTTGCTACTCTTTCAGGCTGTGCTTTGCTTCTTTTTTCAATCTGTTTTAAACAGACTTCATTTGGCAAGTCGATGTAAATCAAATGATGGGGAGCGTCGACCTCTGAGAAGATCCCCCGGAACCAATCTCTTTGTGAACGCGTATTGGCCGGGAAATCCATCACCACATTGGTTCCCGCAGACAACATGGATTGAACCAGTTTTTTAATCGGTGGTTTCAATAGATTTGAATATTCAATATAGTCGGTTAGTAATGCGATCTTATTTGGGTACAGTGACGCCAGCCATTCATCCTCTGAAAGCAGTACTGCGTTGTTATACTGTGTGATTTCAATAGCTTTGGTAGACTTTCCTGCCCCCATTTTGCCACAGAAAAAAGTTAATGTTCCCTTGTTCATAGTTGCTCTTTATGTTGATGTATCACAGTACTTCCATTATCTCTTAATAGGTTATCTATCGATGCCAAATGCAGAAAGTTGCACGCCGCTAGGCAGTTTAAAACCAAAATGCTCCATTAATATACTTTCAAAGAGCGCTTGGCTGAAAATGTGGCGTTTAATCTGAACGCCATCTTGAGTCTGAGTAAATTGATTATTGCGAATTGAAACACGCCCGCTTGGCGTGGCTCGCGAACAAATAAGTCGTTGTTTAAATAAAGATGTTTCATCCAAGCATTGCGCTAACAGCGGGTAAAACCGTTCAATGGGATGCTCGTTTAGCCTAAAGCGATAACATGGCTGCCAGTGCTGAGTCGCATGCCTTTTTTGCCACACCCAATAGCCGTGTTGCTGAATCAAACGGTGTGTGCCCTGCTCGCTGTTCATTTGCAATTGCAGCGGCGTTAAGTAGCTACAACCAAAACCAACATCCGCAATCACTGCACTGTCATCGATATCCAGTCGCAAAAATAGATGATCGACTTCAGAGCCAAATTGCTCCCCATCCCACACCTCGGCACTCAGCCATTGCACCGAAAAACCCAATGATTTAAGCAATAATCCAAACGCATAGTTAAGCTCAAAACAAAGCCCGCCACGATGCTGACAAATAAACTTATCGAGCAGCTGATCCATATTTAAGCAGATAGGTTGATCGCGCAGAATATCAAGATTTTCAAACGCAATTCGCTGCAAATGTGCCTGATGTAGTGCCGATAAATAACAGCGCGAAGGAGGCTGAATATCTTGCTGAAGGTAGCTTAAATATTGTTGTTGCTGTGATTGACTTAACATCATCATATTTTGATAGAACGAATAATAGAACTATACCATCAAATCCTTTTGCTGGCATAGTTCTCTGATTTCGTATCCATTCAACACTTAAGCCGGGCTGGTTGAAGCGACGCCAAACGAACGTGTAAGCAAACGTTGCAAGACAATAAAGACGAACAGCAAAAATCCAATGACAATTTTAGTCCACCAGCTATTTAGCGTTCCGTCAAAAGTGATGATCGTTTGAATCACGCCTTGAATTAATCCCCCCAGTAAAGTCCCAATCACAAACCCTACACCCCCAGTTAATAACGTGCCGCCGATAACCACCGCAGCAATCACATCGAGCTCGACCCCAACGGCTGCCAACGGGTAGCCTGATGAGGTATACAAGGTATAAACCACCCCAGCCATACCACTGGTAAAACCAGAAAAGGCGTAAACACCTACTAATGTTTTACGAATTGGCACGCCTAAAAGTTCAGCTGATGCTCTATCCCCGCCAACCGCATACACGTTATTCCCAAAGCGCGTAAAGTGCGCCACGACGATACCTAACGCTAACACCGCTAACATAATTAGCGCCGAAGCACTGAGCCAACCCCGCCCAGGCAATGGAATGGCAAAGGAAGCAATTTCATCAACAAAGGGCACAGAAATTGGAACTGATTGCAGGCTTAACACAAAGGCAAGCCCTCGTAAAAAAAACATGCCTGAGAGTGTGACAATAAATGGCTGCAGATCGAACGCGTCGATCAAATAGCCCATCAAAGCACCGAATGCACTACTTAACACTAGCGCAAAAGCCATCGCATACAACGGATGCCAGTGATACGAGGTGATCAATGTTGCGCTTAAAACACCGACAAAAGCGATCATCGAACCTACCGATAAATCAATCCCGCCAGTCAATATCACCAGCGTCATCCCGACCCCAGCGATAATAATAAACGCATTATCGGTGAGTAAGTTACCAATGACTAATGTAGAAGCAAAATGGGGATACTTGATCCCGCCATAACCATACAACAGCAGCAGTACCACCAGTGTGGCGATCACTGAAATCCATTTATCAACGCGCATGACGTCCCCTCCATTTTGCGATGACTTTTTGTTTCATCTGAGGTGATTGGATCAGCAAAATAAGAACAATCACAACCGCTTTAACTAGCAGCGTATATTCAGCAGGTAAGCCACTGAATAAAATAGAGATGGTCAACGTTTGAATGACCACGGCCCCTAATACGGTTAAAATCAGTGAAAACCGCCCGCCAGCTAGAGACCCTCCCCCGATCACGACCGCCAAAATAGCATCCATCTCCATCCATAAACCCGCATTATTGGAGTCTGCTCCGCTAATATCCGCCGTTAAGATCATCCCAGCAAATCCGGCGCACAAACCACACAACAGATAGGCACCAATGAGGATGCTGCGGCTATCTATCCCCGCAAAACGGCTCGCAGAAACATTCCCGCCAACCGCTTCAACAAATAGACCTAAAGCAGAGCGACGTATAAATAAGATAATCACAATGACAGCAGTAGTGACCAATACCACTCGCATGGGCAATCCAGCCAGATAGCCTTCGCCTAATAAGCTAAACAACTGGCTATGGAAGGTGACAATCTGTCCACCAGTAATCATCTGTGCAACACCGCGTCCAGCCACCATCAAAATCAGCGTCGCGATAATCGGTTGGATTTTTAAATACGCGACGAGTAGACCATTCCAAAGTCCACAAACTAATCCGGTTACCAGTGTCGCCAACACAATGACCCACCCTGGATAAGTCCCTCCATCAATCATAACGGCCATCACGGCACCTGCAATTGCGGCAACCGCCCCTACGGATAAATCAATCCCGCCAGTGGCGATCACTACAGACATGCCAACGGACATTAGAATAAGTGGTGCACCGCGATAAAAAATATCAACTAAGCTGCCATAAAGATGACCGTTCACAACTGATAAATCAAAGAAGTTAGGGGTGAGTATCGCGTCTACGACTAAAATTAAAATCAATGCGGTAATCGGCAGTGTCGCTTTACGTAACAAGCCATTTCCCCATCGCGATGTAGATCGTTGGGGTACTTGGCGAGGTTCAGTCATATCACTCATGATGCAATCGCCTCAACTATCTGTTTCTGAGTCACTTGGTCACCTTCCAGTAGCGCCGCTTGATGATGATCCCGAAGCACCAATATCCGATCGCTAATGGTCACCACTTCATCGAGCTCTGAAGACACAACCAACAGTGCCATGCCTTGTTCTTCACACAAACGACGGATCAACGCGACAATTTCGGCATGCGCACCGATATCAATCCCACGTGTTGGTTCGTCCAAGATCAGTAATTTGGGGTTGGCAACAAGCCAGCGGGCGAGAATCACTTTTTGTTGATTACCACCGCTTAATTGTCCAGCGGGCTTTTGCGAATCCGGTGTTGCAATCCCAAGCGATTGGATCATCTCATCAGCCAGTTTACATTGCTTCGCTTCGCTTATTGGATGGAGCCATCCAAGCCTTGCTTGTAGCGCTAAAATAATATTCTCACGAACCGATAACTCATCAATCAAACCGTCATGACGGCGATCTTCAGGGCAAAATCCCAATCCTAAGCGAATAGCTTGCCTAGGAGAGCGGATCCGCTGCAACTGACCATCAATAGTCATTTTCCCTTGATCCGCACGTACGGCGCCGAAGATCAAGTTCACCGTTTCACTACGTCCAGACCCCAATAAACCAGCCAGTCCCAAAACCTCGCCAGCATGGACATGCAGATCGAGAGGTTCGAGCATCCGTTTTTTAGCAAGACCTTTAACAGCTAAAAACGGTACGTCAGATCTTTTCTGGGCTGATTTTTTCTTCGGTAGATGCGCTTCAACAGCCTTACCGAGCATTAACGACACCAACTCAAGCTGTGGTAACTGCGCAGTTTCGCGGGTTGCCACATGGCATCCATTGCGCAGCACTGTGATCTTGTCGCTAATTGCATAAACTTGATCAAGGAAGTGCGTCACGAAAACGATTGCCATACCCTGGCTTTTGAGTTCACGAATTAAACTAAATAGGATCTCAACTTCATGAGCATCTAGGCTGGCTGTCGGTTCATCTAAAATTAATATCTTGGCATCAACGGCCAGCGCTCTGGCAATCGCGACCAACTGCTGAATAGCAATCGAATAGGAGCCCAAAGGCCTTTGTACATCGATATCAAGCTTTAATCGTTGGAGCAGCTTAATCGATTGCAGATGCACTTGTTTCCAATTGATGAGTCCCCACCGTTTCGGTTGACGCTCTAAAAAGAGATTACTGGCCACCGTTAAGGTGGGGATCAGATTCACTTCCTGATAAACAGTGCTTACGCCATGCGCTTGCGCATCCGCTGATGATTTAGGCTGATAGGCTTGGCCGGATAAAGACATCCGGCCTCCATCATAAGGATAGACACCTGTCATGACCTTAATCAACGTCGATTTACCCGCACCATTTTCCCCAAGCAATGCATGAACTTCGCCAGCTTGAACATCTAAACTAACATTATCTAACGCATGCACACCTGTGAAAATCTTATCAATGTGCTCAAGACGCAAAATTGGATTAGACACTGTTTATCTCCTATTTACTCAAGCCATTATGAACTACATCGCTGTCCGACTTTCATATTGTGCTTTGGCAGTATCAGGCAGATAGAGGTCGCCTTGGGTTTTAATCCATTTAGGCAATTTTTTACCTGCTAAATAGTCTTTAATCGCATCAAAGGCAGGTTCACCCAGAGCTGACTTGAGTTCGATAGTTGCGTTGGTTTGTCCGTCCATCATTGCTTTAAAGATATCGGGAACCCCATCAATGGAGATAATGAGGATATCTTTACTTGGTTTTAGACCCGCTTCTTGAATCGCCTGAATAGCACCCAAAGCCATATCATCATTGTGTGAGTACACCGCACAGATGGTTTTGCCACCATTTTCAGATTTTAAGAAGCTTTCCATGACATTTTTGCCACCACTACGAGTGAAATCCCCACTTTGGGAACGGATGATACTCATTCGTGGAAAGAGATCGATGATATTAGCAAACCCTTTTTTACGATCGATCGCAGCACTCGATCCAACAGTGCCTTGCAATTCAACAATTTTGCAATGGCCACTCGTTTTACCCGCTAACCAAGCCCCTGCTAAACGCCCTTCTTCGACAAAGTCTGAAGCGATTTTAGTGACATAAAGGTTGCTATCACGTACTTTCACACCGCGATCCACTAGAAAGACTGGAATATGAGCGCGTTTTGCTTCACGCAAAACTTGGTCCCATCCAGTTTCTACAACAGGGGCAAGGATGATGGCATCCACACGCTGTGCAATAAATGAGCGAATTGCTTTGATCTGGTTCTCTTGTTTTTGTTGGGCATCAGAGAACTTTAAAGTGATGCCCCGTTGCTGGGCGACGGATTTAATCGACTGAGTTTCAGCAGTTCGCCACCCACTTTCTGAACCAATTTGTGAAAACCCAACTGTTAGCGCCTGTGCTATTGGCGCAAGAACTAAACTCAGCACGGTGATAATACCCAGTGCTATTTTTCGAGCAGAAACGATTGCTTGCATTGTCTATCCCTCGTTTTGATATTGTTGTTGTGAACAACACCCTTGGGCCTAACCGGATCAGACGAACAGCTTTATCATTCTCATCAAATTAATCAGCCCAAACATTGGCTTTTTGCCCTTTCCTTGAACGCAGCTATATGACAACTGAATAATATGGCTTTTACAAACGCGCTTGGATAACGATGCATCTATATTTTTTCTCGATTTATGAGAAAAATGAATGACTCATCGATATCAAAGGTAACTATAGAAGAGAGTAATAACAGGAAAGGTGATGCAGATCCGCTTGGTAAATTGTAGCTATATTATCTATATATATAGCTAAAATGTGCGAGCGATAGATCAAATAATGACCCTATAGAAGGGGATTTCGATATTGAGGGTAAAATTTACGATCAAAAAAGGCCGCTTCATGGCGACCTTTTATCATTCAAAACAATCGACTCTTATAGAGCAACGATGTTTTCAGCCTGTGGGCCTTTTTTACCTTGAGTTACGACAAACTCAACGCGCTGGCCTTCAGCCAAAGTTTTGAAACCATCACCAACGATTGCGCTGAAATGAGCGAAAACGTCTGGGCCATTAGCCTGTTCGATGAAACCAAAACCTTTAGATTCGTTGAACCATTTAACTGTACCAGTCACTGTATTTGACATAATTTTTCCTAAACTTAATATCTTGATGTTTCTTTGCGTTTAGTATGTTCACCAAACGCTATGCATTAGCATGAAGTGCAACAAATTACTTACAACTACAGGACGAGGACTTTCTAGGTACTTCGAAATGGTGGATATAAATAACTTAACTTTCAAGCTAAATTCATTATAACAGCCACCGTCATAAAAACAATCACTAATTTAAAATTATTTCGTCGGTCCATCAAAGTCTTTTAAACTCAGATTACCGATTGATATATATCATTATTTATTCCCTGTGCTCATCAATATTTCCTCTGGCAACAAACAATCTGATATAAATTTTTTCATAAGTCCCATTTTATTACTGACATGACGATCACCTAAAAATCGTTTTCCATCGGCACCTTTTTGGCACTGGGCAATGGCCGCTTTGCAATTGTTTCAGCGCCAATTGAATTACCTGAGCTCAATACTGGCTTACTCTTACCCCTTGGCCCATTGCAACAGTGATCATTGCAGCATTTGCTGGGCATTAGTCCAATCAAATCCATAAGGAATTATTAGGTTCGATAGGAATGGCTATCGTTGCAAGCGCCATGATCATTTGTGCACAGCATGATTGCCTGGGCAAACATTTGGGGCAACTATAGCCGCACTACTACTTAATCGATTTTCAGTTGATAGAACACGCATATCATTGTAGGTTGCCGCGCTCACCACTTGTATTGCGCTTGTTACCCGTGCTTTGCAAATGTCCTTTAAGACAACTCGTTCGCATGGAGTTGACACTCCATTAGGACGACATCTAGCCAACGATTATGCATTTTACCTAAACTGGTGCGGGTTCCAAACGCTGTAAACCCCGCTTGGTGATGCAACAGTAAAGCCGCTTCATTGCTCGCAAAGATCAGTGATTGGAGCGTCCAATAACCAGCCGATTTAGCATTCGTGACGAGTTGTGCTAATAGCGCTGAACCGACGCCTTGGCGGCGATAGTTTTCATCAACATATAGCTCGACTTCAACAACACCGCGATAGATTGGACGACTCGACATAAGCCGAAACGCTGCCCACCCGATGATGTTAGAGCTGCATTCGGCAACAATACAACTGCCAGACACAATACTTTTCTGCCACCGTTTATGACTGGTGAGAGGGGGCTGGATGGTCGCTAACCCTTCACTGGCACCTTGTTGATAAATAGCTTGTAGTGCTAAGAAATCTTGTTCTTGAAAGGAGCGAATTTGATAGCTAATTGACTGCAATTGATGCATATGACCTCTCTTAGTAACTTGCCGATGCCCATCTAATCTCTGATCCGAATCAATAAAACCTCTGCCAACTGCGGCCAAGCGATGATTGAATCGCTAATCGATGAATAAAATAGTTCAATACTTATAGTCGCTCGCACCGATGCAACAATAGAGTAAAAATATAATATAGATCTCAATACCATATTGGCACAGATCTGCACCCATCGCTCAAACGGGTCTAGCTCAATCGCTAACTAATCACAAAGGCATGATTACATCGTTAATGTCATCGCCGAATCGCTACACAATAAAACAAACATGTCTTAGCGCCAGATAGACCGCTACTCACAGGTAGGTTAACTGATAGCTTTAAGATAAAACTGGAATGGGTGGCTCGGGACAGCAGCATAAATAATCGCTAGATGCTGGTTAATCGGCACCTATCTGGCTCATAAGACTCAATGATTTACTTTTGAGCCTTATTGCCTGTCAAGCCATTAAGCTAATTGAACGGCTAAGCGACCACGCACCGCACCAGCGAGCAATTGTTCAGCCTGTGAAATCGCATCATCTAGTGAGATAGTTTGACCAATTTCAGCCAAAATGGTCGGATCCATCACATCGGCAATTTTTTGCCAAGCGGCTATTCGGTCGGCTTTAGGGCGCATCACACTGTCAATTCCAGCTAATGTCACGCCACGCAAGATAAAAGGCGCAACACTCGCGGGAAAGTCCATCCCTTGGGCGAGCCCGCAGCAAGCTACAATGCCACCATAGTTTATGCTGGCACAAACATTAACGAGCGTATGACTGCCCACACAATCAATTGCACCTGCCCATCGCTCTTTTTGTAATGGCTTACCAGGTAGGCTTAACTCGTCTCGCGCCATCATCTGCTGCGCGCCAAGTTTGGTAAAATAGGGCTCTAATTCGGCGCGGCCACTCACTGCAATAACGTGATAGCCAAGTTGACTCAGAAAGTGAATTGCAAAGCTCCCCACACCGCCGCCAGCACCCGTCACTAAAATAGGGCCATCTTCAGGCTGAAGACCATGACGTTGCAGGGCCATCACGCAGAGCATCGCCGTATAACCGGCAGTGCCAATCCACATTGCTTGTTCAGGCGTTAGTGTATCTGGCAGCGGGATTAGCCATTTAGCACGCAAATTCGCTTGCTCGGCAAGTCCGCCCCAATAGCGTTCACCCACCCCCCAGCCATTGAGTAATACGCGATCGCCTACTGAAAATTCAGGATCACTGGACTCAATCACCTCTCCGGCAAGGTCAATCCCTGGAACCATCGGAAATGAGCGTACTACAGGTCCTTTGCCAGTAATCGCTAAACCATCTTTATAATTCAAGGATGAATACAAAACTTTGACTTTAACAGGTTCATCGGGGAGTTGTTCAGGCTCAATCTGCTGCAATTGGGTGTGATATTGATCATCGATATGATCAATGACTAATGCGCGCATAGACATGTGCTCTCCTAAATAATGAGTTCAGCCCACGACTCTAAACAGGATCACTGCAACTTACAACCATCGCTACACAATGCTCTAGCGCATCTGTTTAGCACTTTGACATAAAACAAAAAAGCCGTTCATAAGAACGACTTTTTGACAATCACACAGCTTTGGGCAATTAATGGTCTTCGTTGTATAGCTCCAAATTAGCCGCCTCTTCTTGCGCTGCGACCTCTTTGCTATCGTTATTACGTAAATGATCGATATAGTCAAGGTACTGTTGATCCACATCATCCGTCACATAACGACCCGTAAATACTGAAGTTTCAAACTCACGTATTTCAGGATTAGCTTCTTGACAAGCAGCAACCAGATCTTCAATTGATTGATAAATGAGTCCGTCAGCACCAATCAACTGACATATTTCATCCACTTCGCGGCCATGGGCAATGAGCTCATTGGCTGATGGCATATCAATGCCATATACATTCGGGAAGCGGATTTCCGGCGATGCTGACGCAAAGTACACTTTCTTTGCTCCCGCCTCACGCGCCATTTCAATAATCTGTTCAGAGGTGGTACCACGAACAATCGAGTCATCCACTAACAATACATTTTTGCCTTTGAATTCAACATTAATAGCATTAAGTTTACGCCGCACTGATTTACGTCGCTGCGATTGCCCAGGCATAATAAATGTGCGACCAATATAGCGGTTTTTCACAAACCCTTGGCGATACGGCAAATTGAGCATCATAGCAATTTGCAGCGCGACATCACACGATGTTTCAGGAATTGGAATAACGACATCAATATCAAGGTCATCCCATTCGCGTTGGATCTTCTCACCCAGTTTGTTGCCCATACGCACTCGCGCATCATAGACTGAAATTTTATCAATTGTCGAATCAGGACGGGCAAAGTAAACGTATTCAAAAATACACGGATGGTAGCTCGGATTTTCAGCACATTGATCAGTAAACAACTGACCATCATTGCTGACAAAAATAGCTTCGCCTGGTGCAATATCACGAAGTACTTCAAAACCAATCGCATCCAGTGCGACGCTTTCAGAGGCAACCATATACTCGGCATGACCATCATCAGTCACGCGCTTACCTAACACCAGTGGGCGAATCCCTTTTGGGTCGCGAAATGCGAGCATCCCATGACCAATCACTAGCGAAACCACCGCATAGGCACCACGCGTTTGTTGATTAACACGGCGAATCGCTGCAAAAAAGTTTTTCGCTTCAATTTCACCATCGCAGCGATCTAACTCATTATCAATTTCATAGGCTAGCAAATTAAGTAGAATTTCAGAATCTGAAGTGGTGTTAATATGGCGCCGCGCTTTTTTGAACATCACCTCTTTGAGCTCATGAGCATTGGTCAGATTACCATTATGCGCCAGAGCAATACCATAAGGTGAGTTGACATAAAAAGGCTGGGCCTCCGCTGCACTTGAACTGCCAGCAGTAGGATAACGAACATGTCCGATGCCTACAGCGCCTTGCAAACGCTGCATATGGCGAAGTTCAAACACATCGCGCACCAACCCATTAGCTTTACGCTGTTTAAATTTTCCATCAGTGATAGTCACAATACCAGCGGCATCCTGTCCACGATGTTGCAGGACAGTTAGAGCATCATAGATGCTCTGATTAACTGGAGTTGAGCCGACGATTCCGACAATACCACACATGAGGGGGATCCTTCTTGCTATCAAGAGTTATTGGGGGGTTAAAAAACTCGATGAATTTTTTAAAAACTCAAAGAACCACTGTACTATGACAGTAAATTCTGGAATCAGTTGCGAATGCTGCCACCAAGGCGCTTTGGCAAATGCGGTAAATGACACCATAAAAAGTATTGCAGACACGACAAAGACGCCTCGGATACCACCGAAACAAACGCCAAGCACGCGATCTGTCCCGGATAAACCCGTGCTGCTCACTAATTGTGACAACACATAGTTGCACAAAGCACCAATTAATAACGTCGCAATAAATAGGCAGAAAATAGCGGCGCCGCTTCGATAATAAGGATTAGCTATCAAGGTAAAATAGGTTGCCACATCACTATAAAAATGGCTGGCAACAAAAAAAGCGGCAATCCAACTTGCTAACGAAACAGCCTCTTTAACAAAGCCACGAACTAAGCTGATTAGCGCTGAGAGTACTATAACGCCAATAATGGTATAATCGATCCAATTCATAAAAGAACTTATCGTCGCTAAAAAACGCCTCGCATTCTAACAGAAAAATAGCAGAATGTTGTACGTATATGATGAAACTAAAATAGCCATGCTGGTCCATTGTGTCAAAATCAATGATCCAGTGGGTCAAATTTACGTACCAACCCCTGTAGCCCTGTCAATTTTTTCAATTGAGTTAATTGTGCTTCGATATCTTTCTTCGACAATTCAGGGCCAACAAAAATCCGATTCAATTGACCATCAACCGGATGATTCGGATAACTGTGTGCTTGATATCCGGCTTTACGCAGCTTATCAATTAACTCTTGAGTACTCGATGCACTTTTCAATGTAGCCAGTTGAATAATCCAACCGGTGCCTTTAAACGTATTGGCTGGTGTTTCAGCGACTATCGGTTTCACTTGCCCACTCGTTTTGCTGTCAGAGGCAGTCGTCGATGTAACGAGAGCCTTCGCCGCAGTCTCTTGCGATGCGCTTTGATTTGATTGAGTTGGCTGTTCGGTGCTAGCGCTAACGGCTTGTGTTTGGCCCTTTTGCGCGCCAACAACGGACTTGTTCAAATCAATCATCAACGGCTTTTCATCGGCAGGCTCTGGTGCAAACGGAATTGCACTGAACTGCTCTTTGATCGGATCTTTTTTGCCATCAAATAGATCAGGCAAAATAATCACCAACAATGCAACTAACACAATGGTTCCGATCAAACGATGTTTTAACTGAGATGGCACATTAACCTCCGCGAATCGCTAAAACCTCTGCGACAGTCACAAATGACCCAAAAATAATAATGCGATCAATCGGCTTTGCAACTAGTAACGCATGTTCATAAGCTTGATGGATATTCGCATAACGCTGATAATTTTTGCCGTAGAGCGCAGAAACAAGCTTATCGCCATTATCACCACGGTCATTTGCTAATCCAGCAATAAACCACTGCTCAAAAAGACCATCCAAGGCATCAACAGCTCCTTGGTTATCCTTATCAGCAAGCATGGCACAAACTGCGAAGGTATTCCCTTGACAAGGATGGCGGATCAATTGTGTCGCCAGATACTGAGCCGATTGTGGATTATGCGCTACATCAATATACACAATGGGGTCGCGCTGTAATAATTGCATCCGACCGGCTAACTGCCAATGAGCGACCTGCTCTTTGGCTTGTGATTCACTAAGTGTGATCTGCAACTGATCTAAGACCGCAAACGCGGCCACCGCATTATCAATAGGTAGTTCAGGCATTGGTAATTGTGCATAACAATGAGTAAGCCCCTGATAGCACCAACTTTGACCATCATTGCTGATCTGTGCATGAACCTGATGGCCATTGGCCAGCAGCTGACATCCCAGTTGCTCAGCACTTTGATAGACACTCTCAACAATCGATGGATCACCGATCACAGCTTTGCCCTGAGCACGAAAGATCCCAGCCTTTTCACGACCAATCTGTTGCAGATCATGGCCTAGATAGTTCTCGTGATCCAAGGCGATCGTGGTCACTACCGCGACATCAGCATCAATAATATTGGTTGCATCTAGGCGCCCTCCTAACCCAACTTCTAAAATAACATAGTCAAGGTTCTGGCGTTTAAACAACCATAAAGCAGCCAGCGTACTCACTTCAAAATAGGTCAGAGTGATGTTACCCCGAGCTTGCTCAATGTCACTAAAAGCCTGACAAAACAGATCTGCCTCAAGTAGCTTATCATTGATGCGTACTCGTTCACGGTAATCACTAATATGAGGCGAGCTATATACCCCAACAGAATAACCCTTAGCGAGCAGTAGTTGTTCAATCAATCGACAGGTTGATCCCTTGCCATTCGTCCCGGCAACGGTTACAACTGGCATAGGCATGGTATCAAGAGACATCAGCTGAGCGACTTGACGGATCCGAGTTAGTCCAAGATCGATAGTAACGGGATGCTGGTGCTCTAAATAAGAAAGCCAGTCTGATAAAGACCGGCCTATCACGTTTGATGGATTGATCATAAATTAATCGATGTCCGGTTCATCATCGAACTCCATCGACACGGCCGAAGCGGCTATTTCAACGGGTTCTTCAATTGCGACCTGATTGGTTAATTTACCAATAATTGATGCTAACTTGTCACGCATTTGACGGCGGTCAACAATCATATCCAGCGCGCCATGTTCGACTAAAAATTCACTCAGTTGGAAGCCTTCTGGAAGTTTTTCTCGCACTGTTTGTTCGATAACACGCGGGCCGGCAAAACCAATTAACGCTTTGGGTTCACCCACGTTAATATCACCCAACATAGCCAGCGATGCAGACACACCACCAAAGGTTGGATATGTCATCACGGATAGATAAGGTAACCCTTTTTGCCGTAATTTAGCTAATGCCGCACTCGTTTTGGCCATCTGCATCAACGAGAACAATGACTCTTGCATTCGCGCCCCACCACTGGCGGCAAAACAAATAAGGGGACGATTTTCAGCCAAACAGCACTCGACGGCCCGGACAAAACGAGCCCCAGCAACAGATCCCATTGATGCCGCCATAAATTTAAAATCAAAGGCACATGCAACAACTGGCATCCCTTTTAAATGGCCTTTTAAAACCACAACAGAGTCTTTTTCGCCCGTGCTTTTTTGTGCTGCCGCCAAGCGATCTTTATAGCGTTTCGAATCACGAAATTTTAGAATATCTTTTGGCTCTAACTCAGCTCCGAGCTCTTCAACGCCCTTATCCAAAAATCGTTCCAAACGATCTCGCGCACCAATATGATTATGATGGTTACATTTAGGACATACGAACAAATTACGCTCTAACTCTGCACGATACAAAATCTGCTCGCAAGACGCACATTTAGTCCAAACGCCTTCCGGAATATTCCGACGTCGTGAGGAGACGCTTTTACTTTTTGGGAGAATTTTCTCTAACCAGCTCATCGGAATCCTTAATTCTGTCTTTTGATAGCATCAACATGCTTATCATGTAATAAATAGCTAAGCATGCGGTGGAAAACCCAGCGACATGCTTATCGGTCAATTGATTATACCTGATAGAACAGCGGCCCAAGCGCAACTTTTGGGATCCCATAGTGGGATGGATAATCTACAGCCACTAGATACAATCCACTTGCTTTTGCAGTGGCGGCAGCCTTACTCCGATCCTTAAGCGCCAATAATTGAGCAATCCATTCAACCGAACAATCACCTTGCCCAACTTCAATTAAGCTGCCGGCAATATTGCGTACCATGTGGTGTAAAAACGCATTGGCTTTTATATCAATGACCACATAATCGCCCTGCCGGGTGACTTGTAGATGCTGGACATGACGAAACGGGCTACGGCTTTGACATTGCGCGGCTCGAAACGAGGTGAAGTCATGCTCACCAAGAAGCAATTGGCCCGCTTGGTGCATCAGTTTTTCATCCAATGGAATGTGGTATTGACTGACACCACTTCCCAAAATAGCACCCCGATAAGGTGCATTATAAATAATATAGCGATATCGCCTTGCCGTTGCTGAAAAACGGGCATGAAAATCATCTTCAACAGATGTTGCCCAACGCACCGCAATATCCTTTGGCAAATTGGCATTCATTCCTAATGTCCAAGCTGCCATTTTACGCTCACATGCCACGCTAAAATGAATAACCTGTCCCGTTGCATGAACACCTGCATCCGTACGCCCAGCACAAAAAACTTCCACAGGCTGATCGGCAATCTTCGAAAGTGCCTGTTCAACGCACTGTTGGACAGAGATCACTTCTCGTTGACGTTGCCAACCATAATACTGAGAACCATCGTATTCTATGCCAAGAGCAATTCGCATACTACTTTCCGCTTAACAATCAGCGGCCAATAATAAAAAAAGCGGTTCCCTTTGTCACCGCCTTTTTAAATTAAGTCTGTCATTGGACCGCTATTCGCTGACCAAATTGTGGACTACCGCAACTGTGCGAGTATCTTTTCAGCCTCTTCTTGCACCGCATCACTTTGCGGTGACGACAGCAATTCTTGTAAGATATCTCGCGCCCCATCGGCATCATCAATCTCTAAATAGGCTCTCGCTAAATCAAGCTTAGAAGCACCATCTGAGTCAGCATCAACATCAATATTCATCCCGTCTGGACCGTCACGATTGAGAATACTCGCAAATTCATCTAAACCAACATCTAATTTAGGCTCAGTATAAGGGTTAACATCACTAGGCTCGTCATCATCAGCCATCAATTTGTCGATATCAACAAATTCACGATCCTCAACCTCATCGCGCTGCGGCAAATCAGGAAAAACCTGATTGTCGTTTTCACTGAAAGCATCCTCAGAAAATCCAGAGAATAACGAGTCCAGATCATCATCTATAGGCTCATCGATAGCCGAAATAGGTTCGATCGCCTCAGGATCAGCACCCTCATCATCAGCTATCTCAAAATCAAGTCCCAAATCATCAATATCATCGTCATCTTCCATCTCAAATTTGGGAGGTGTTTCATCAAGAGCCGCTAAGTCATCATCCTCATTGTCAGACAGCTCTGTTTCTAATTCCGGCGCTGAATCTGGCTCTACGGCCAATTCTGGTTCTGAATCTGGTTCTGTGACTAATTCTGGTTCTGAATCTAGTTCGGTGACCAATTCCGGTTCTGAATCTAGTTCGGTGACCAATTCCGATTCTGAATCTGGTTCGGTGACCAATTCTAGTTCTGAATCTGGTTCGGTGACCAATTCTGGTTCTGAATCTGGTTCGGTGACCAATTCTGGTTCTGAATCTGGTTCGGTGACCAATTCCGGTTCTAAATCTGGTTCGGTAACCAACTCTGGCCCTGCCGATTGCGGCTCATCGTCTGACAAATCAAAGTTATTTTCGACATCATCGTTCGTTAGTGACGCTAATTCTTCAGCCATCTGTTGTTCAAGCTGCGCTTCACTTAGTTCATCATCGACAGGTTTATCAGCTGCAGGTGGTTTGCTTTGCGTGATCTCTTCATCATCCAGCTGCAACTCATCCGTGTGATTGGTTAGCGACGACTTTTCGCCCAGAGATTGTTCTATCTCATTTAAGTCTTGCTCATCACTCTCGTCCACTGCCGATGACTCACTGGTCAATTGCTCAACTTGATCAATTAATGCATCCACATCTTTACGCGATTGCTCAGCGTCTTCAGATTCTTCTAATGATGGCAGTGGCTCATCAAAGTCAATTGAAAACTCGTCATTTTCATCGACTGTAACGTCTTTTGACTCATCTGGAATCAATTCTTCGTCATTGGGTAAATCAATGTCTGGTTCTTCACTCTCTTGTTCAGGTAACAAAACATCTTCATCGTCATCTTCAGACAACAAATCATGAAAAACACCATCATCACTTTCTTCTGAGGACTCAACTGAGGGAGGTTCTGGATCCTCAAATTCAGCTAACGCACTGATGGCTTCATCATCAAAAGCAATCTCTTCATCGGCGGATGTATCCATAAGCGGGTCATCTACCAAAAGCGGTGCTTCATCAGCAACCTCTGGGACAGGAGCCTCATCTAACGATGAAGTCTCAACATCATCAGTGAATAATTTGGAGAACTGATCGTCGTCCTCCTCTAATGAGAGTTCATCTTCATCAAGTTCCGTATCACTCTGCGACTTTTTAGATCGCAGCCGTAGTAACCAAATCAGCCCCAACAGAACCAATAGTAATGGAATAGAGACAGCTAACGCTAAATTAACTGGTGAATCCATGAGTTGTTTATACCAGTTCGTCTGATCACCAGTCGCTTTCTTGTTTTGTTTGAGTTCATCGAGGATCTGTTGCTGAATTTGTCTAGTTTTATCGAGCTGATCACGAATCGCTGCCAATTGACTGGTCAAATCAGCAACACGTAACTTCAAACGATGGTTTACTTCTGACATACCAAGCATCTGCTCGCTCGCTTGATCAAGTTGCTTGCGCATGACATCAAGCTCTTTGTTTTTCATCGTTTCCAATTCATCCATGCGCTTTTGCAGCTTGGCAACTTGATCGGCCAACACATGACTGATGACTCGAGAAGTAGACTTTGAAGAGGAAGCTTTCGGTGAAGACGCGGTGGAGGAAATCGAGGATTTAGTTGTTGCAGGCGATGAATTGGTCGTTTTCGACACTATCTGCACCGCACGCTGCTCTGGAACCGCTGAAATTTGCTCTAAAGTGGGAATTGTCAGGTAAGCACCATTAACTAATGAATTCAGATCATTATCAACGAATGCTTCAGGATTCATTTGAAAAATAGCAACCATCGTCTGATAGACACTGACCGATGATTTTGGTCGATACTTGCTAGCAATCCGCCAAAGTGTATCAGTATGGCGGACCGGCCCATAACGCTGGGTAATCTGTTTCCCTTGACTATTTACAACCTCATTTGGGCCAACCATTTGAATATACTGGCTTGGATCTGGTGCTGCATAAGAACAAAGAGAAAAACCAGATACTCCAAACAACACAATTGCCGCTAATTGCGAACAATATCGCTTCATAATGATTCCTTTTCATACTGAGCATCCACAATACTAAATCCTTACTGCCAGCGATGCACTCAGGTATCGGGCTGATCATCACACCCAATCACAACGCTCAGTCTAACAGGTCGGGCGTAAATAATACGCCCTTAGCTATGTCTCGGCCTATTATGGTTGAACTTAAGTAGTTTTCGATCAATTACCGCTAATACGCTGAATCAGTTTTTCCAAATAGGGAACGACGCACGCATAAATGGTATCCGCTTGCACACAGAACTTCAATTGATGTGGCTGCTGGGCACTTTGACGCAACTCGGTCACGCTCAAATAAGGCTGTTGATTCAGATCAGTAACGAGTGTCACAAGTTGATCTAAGTGAAGCTCAACACCTTCGAGTGCCTGCCATATATCAGCACATTCAGCCACTGATAATACGCCTGTGTACTGCATACTTACTAGTGCCATCGTGCCATAGAAAACCGGCACCGTCACACTATGGGCCATAATAACTGGCGTCGAATCGCGAAAGACTAAGGGTAATTGCTGTTCAACAGCTTCGGCGGTTGACGCTCCCTCACTCGAATTGTTCAGCAGATTAAACGCCACTTGTTTAGCATAGACTTCGGGTTCCACAGGTAGACCATTGAGTAAACGGGCTGTTTGTCCGGCTAATTCACTGATTCCTGATTGTCCTTGGTCACTGACCGAGTTGAGTACGCTGATATGAATCGTTTCAAGACCGACTTCATTATCCAAACGCTCCAGTAGATGACTCAGTAATAACACGGTGGCATTAGGTACCTGATAGACCCCCTGTGCCCCCACCCACTCGCTGTCTGCTAAACTCAGCGTAGAAACTGCGCCAAGCATCTCTGTGTTGGTCGCGTTCAAAAGCACGGCTCCAAAACTTACGGCCTCATCGGCATAGTCTTGGACCAATTGTGGCTCGCAACCAATCACCACTTGCACCGCACCCCAATCAAATGCATCAGGGGAAGACAGCTCAAAAGATTGGTCCGCAATATCTAACTGGCGATCATCATTTTCATCGCTATCATCATCATGTTCAGTAAAATGATCAACGGCGACAATCGCCTCTACTGGATACCGATTGCGAACTAACCGCTCAATTAAGGCTTTCCCTAATAACGATGATGCACCTAATACTGCAATTGCCATGTGTTCTCTCTTATTTCGTTCTCAAATTCAATCAATTCGCATTGTATTCATCTCATTGCCGTCCGATCTTCATCAACAGATTCAGGGGTACCGCAATGATGATGCACTAACACTCATGTTGTTCATGCGGGATCTAACGCAAAACCTAAAGCGGCTAACCGCGGATCAGATACGCCTCGAATACTTAATGTGGCAAACTCGCGGCGCTGAGGATAGGTTTTTCGCAGCCTATCAAACCCTATTGCTGTTAATCCATCGCGGCGAAACCGTCGATCGTCAGCAAATACATTATAGATAAGTTGAGTTAATTGTCCGAGTGTTGCTTGCTCAATAGGTGCAGTTAATTCAATGCTTGAAAGCGTCGGCGCCGGTAAAAACTGCTGACTATGATCAACATAGAGGAAATTTAAGTGCTGGCACAATGCCTGAGTAATCATCTGTGTCCCGCGCATTTTGCCATCAAGGCTATAACCTGCAATATGTGGCGTCGTAATAAATGGGTAAGGAACCAAATCTGTCAGCACATTCGGTTCAGCCTCCCAGACATCCCAAATCAATGCCGGTGCAAGCTTGGCTTGAACGCATCGAAGCAGTGCTTGGTTATCAACAACTTCACCACGACACGCGTTGATCAAAATCTGTTCAGGGCGCAACTGATTTAACACCTCTGCATCAAATAAATGATAAGTCGCATGTTCTCCATCACGCGTTAACGGCACATGTAAACTAATCACATCAGCATTAAGTACATCCTCAAACTGACAAAATGTCCAATGAGATTGCCCCTTAGCCGCCAGTGGTGGATCATAACGCAACACTTTCATGCCAACCGCTTCAGCGCGCTGAGCCACTGCATTACCAGTATTACCACTTCCTACAACAGCCAATCGTTTGCCAGCTAATTGTTCACCGCGATATTGTGCACAGGCTAATAAACTAGTGATGACATACTCACCTACGGCAATACGATTACAGCCTGGTGCACTGGCAAAGCCAATGCCTCGCGCAGCTAACAACTCTTTATGGATATGGTCGGTACCGATCGTCGCAGTACCGACGAATTGCAATCGATTCGCTTTAGCTAATAAGGTTTCATCGACTTTCGTCACTGAACGAACCATCAACGCGTCAATATTGATCAGATCATCGGCGCATAATTCTCGGCCAGATTTAGTGATCACCTGCCCGAAAGGCGAAAGTAGTTCTGGAGCGAATGGCATGTTCTCATCCACTAACAGAGTAAATGGCTGCAGCATAATAACTTCATCTGTAAAAAATAGCGTTTAGCTTGCCATAGCTCGTTAACATTTGCATGAGCTAATCGTAAAAAAGGCTACCTAAGGTAGCCTTTTCTGATGTCTTTGCTTAGTTATTAGTCAACATAACGATGGAAGACTAATGTGGCATTGGTGCCGCCAAACCCAAAACTATTTGACATGACCTGATTGAGCTTCGCATCACTGGCTTCATTTTGCACAATATTTAAACCTTTGGCATGCTCATCTAGCTGCTCGATATTAATGGATGGCGAAACAAAGTCGTTTTCCATCATCAATAGTGAGTAGATCGCCTCATGGACACCCGCTGCGCCTAGTGCATGGCCAGTTTGTGATTTAGTTGAACTAATCAGTGGGCTTTGTCCGGCAAAAACCTCTTGAACAGCGCCTAATTCTTTCACATCACCCACTTGCGTTGACGTTCCATGGGTATTTAAATAGTCAATCGGGTCATTTAGCCCTTGCATCGCTTGACGCATACAGCGCACGGCACCTTCACCCGATGGCGCGACCATATCGTAACCATCAGAAGTTGCGCCGTAACCAACCACTTCGGCATAGATTTTAGCACCGCGAGCTAGAGCGTGTTCAAGCTCTTCAACGACCACAATTCCGCCGCCGCCAGAAATCACAAAACCATCTCGCGAAGCGTCATAGGTACGGGATGCTTTGGCTGGGGTATCATTAAATTTAGTCGATAACGCACCCATTGCATCAAACTCCATAGCCAGAGTCCAATGAACCTCTTCCCCCCCCCCTGCGAAGACAATGTCTTGTTTCCCCATTTGGATCTGTTCAAATGCGGTGCCAATACAATGCGCCGAGGTTGCACATGCCGAACTCATCGAATAATTCACGCCAAGGATCTTAAACGGCGTGGCTAAGCATGCTGAGGTAGTACTGGACATGGTGCGTGGGACCATGTAAGGCCCAACCCGTTTCACGCCTTTTTCGCGAAGAATATCAGCGGCTTCCACTTGGTTTTTTGAGGATGCTCCACCGGAGCCGACGATTAACCCAGTACGCTCTGACGACACCTGTTCATCAGCTAAGCCTGCATCGTCAATCGCTTGTTGCATCGCCAAATAGGAGTAAGCCGCAGCATCACCCATAAAGCGATAAACTTTACGGTTAATATGTTCGGCTGGATTAATATCGGGGACTCCCCATACCTGACTGCGCAATTTCATTTGCTCAAATTCGTCAGAATGAGTAATTCCTGACCGACCAGTCTTTAAAGACTCGAGTACTTCTTCTTTATTGTTACCGATACTGGATATAATACCCAAACCGGTGATTACGGCTCTTTTCATCAGACGATCTCAATCGTTTTTAAATATAAGTATACGCTCAGAAGTAACGTTTCCATATCGCTACTTTAAGTTTTGTGTGGAAGATTACAGGTGTATGCCGATAATTTCCAGTCTAATGCCAGCTTATTACGAGGTGCACAGTGGTAACAGCCATTCATTCAGCCGAAGTCCAGTGGAACGAACAAGGTTTGCCGATTGCTCAACAGTTCGATGATGTTTACTTTTCTAACCAAGATGGCTTGGCTGAAACTCGCTATGTTTTTTTAGCACAAAACCAACTCCCCATGCGCTGGCAGGCGCATTTATTGACCACATTTGTGATCGCTGAATCAGGATTTGGCAGTGGCTTAAACTTTTTAGCAAGCTGGCATTGTTATAACCAGTTAGCGCCCCACTTGCGACCTAATGTGCTGCACTTTATTAGTTTCGAGAAATATCCATTACAAAAAAGTGATTTGGCTCAAACCTTACGCCATTGGCCAGAACTTGCTCGCTATGCAGAGCAACTAATTGCCCATTATCCGAGTACTTTCAGTGAAGGTTGTCAACGGCTGACCTTCGAAGGTGGCCAGATCATCTTAGATTTATGGCTCGGAGATATACATGAATCACTCAAGCAGCTCCCTCAAAGTGATCAAGGTTTAGTCGATTGCTGGTTTTTAGACGGGTTTGCACCGAGTAAAAATCCACAGATGTGGAGCCAACCACTCTTTAATGCCATGGCCCGTCTCAGTCGTAACGATGCAACATTTGCCACGTTCACCGCAGCTGGATTTGTTCGCAGAGGGCTTATAGAAGCGGGCTTTCACGTCAAAAAAGTTGCTGGATTTGGTCGCAAACGAGAGATGCTTTGTGGCGTGCGATCAGCTCATCATCCCATTCCCACTGCCGCGCCATGGTTTCAACGCCCCTATCCTCAAACTTGTGAACAGGTTGGTATCATTGGAGCAGGAATCGCTGGGGCGAGCATCAGTTTAGCATTGGCCAAACGCGGTATTGCGCATCGTTTGTTTGATCAAGCAACAGGCCCTGCCCAAGGGGCCTCTGGGAATCGTCAAGGTGCCATCTATCCACTGCTTCACCCTGAACAAACGGCACTGAGCGAGTTTTTTATCAGTGCCTTTCACTATAATCGTCAAACCATCTTGCAATTGCTCGACCAAGGTTACCCAATACGCCATCAATTTTGTGGGGTAATGCAACTAGGATATAACGAGCGCTCATGCAAACGAATCGCAAAAATTACCAAAATGGGCTGGCCCAACGATTTAGCCACGCCAGTCGATGCCCAGACAGCGAGTATCCAGTTAGGTCTTCCTGTGGAGCATGGTGGGCTTTACTATCCGCAAGCGGGGTGGGCTTGTCCTCATGATCTAGTCAACGCAATGCTTAATTTTGCCCAGCAACAAGGCGCAGCTGACATTTGTTATCAGCATACCCTCAGCCATTGGCAAGCTCAGAGTGATGGAACAATTAAGTTAGAGTTCATCGATAAGCCGCCGCAATATGTTAAACAGCTTATCTTATGTAATGGTCCCGATGTGACTAACTTTACACTAGCTGCAGCATTACCCATTACGCCTGTTCGGGGACAAGTTACTCACTTAGCAACCAATCATCAGTTAACTCAGCTACAGCATGTGCTATGTTATGCAGGTTACCTCACTCCAGCTAATGCGGGCAGCCACTGCATTGGCGCCACTCACCAGCGAGAGAACCGAGACTGCCAGTTATATAGCGATGACACACAAGCAAATTTTGCCGCTCTGCGCCAGTGTATTAAACAATCATGGACCGATAAACTCAATACCGATGACAGTATTGGACGTGCGTCAGTACGAGCCACTGTACGAGACCACTTACCGTTGATGGGGCCACTCCCCGATCTTGACTTACTGTTCAAAGATTACAGTTTACATCAAGCAGCACTGCAACAAACAGCACCTAAATTACCACTACATCAAAACGTTTATGTCTTAGCGGGTCTAGGAGCTCGTGGTGTGACCAGTGCGCCGTTGTTGGGTGAACTCATCGCCGCCGAATTAACCGCCGCCCCCTCACCCGTTAGCCAGTCAGTATTAGATGCACTGCATCCAGCACGGTTTTGGGTCAGACGACTACTTCGAGGCCAGCCCGTATTGCCACCGAACACACCTCAGCGCTAAGATGTGTTGGTAATGGCAGCGTTCGAGTTATCCTGCAGCTCGAGCGCCCATCACCTTAGCTATCTCTTTTGCAGCGAATCTCACCGAGCTTGTAGTGAGTCGGTTTTAGTGGCCAACAAAATAGGATAAGCCTCGTACTCAGGGTAAACACACCTTAATCCTTGCATGATCCACCACTACATCGAACGATGAAACGGTCCAAATCATCGAGCGCTATGCTTATCCTCACTAAATTTGACCCACAGAACAGTTATCCCAATTTGGAGTAACCGATGTCATCGATGCTATCATTACAATCGTGACCAGGGCTCACCGATGAATGTGACTCAGACGACTATCATTGAAACTATCACTACTCAGACCACATTAAATTTGATGGATTTTTTAGACAATGCCATATATTGAAGTCTATGCTTGAATGAAATACAAGAAGACGCAACCAGTGATTGGTCAATCGTCTGTTGATTACCATCCTTAGTGTCATGTGTGGATGGTAGGCGCTTTAGAATCAGCAATAATATGGGGTATCATGACCTTACCAATATTAATATGTGATGACTCAAAATTTGCTCAAAAGCAGATGGCTCGAGCACTACCAGAGCAATGGGATATTCAAATTAGTTATGCCAAGGATGGTGTAGAAGGGTTAGATATTATCCGCCAAGGACAAGGTGAAGTGGTCTTTCTTGATCTTAACATGCCAAATCTTGACGGCTACGGCGTGTTGGAAGCCGTGCAATCCGAAGACTTACCCGCACTGATTATTGTGGTTTCCGGTGATATTCAGCCCCAAGCGTATACTCGCGTCACTCAGCTCGGCGCACTTGATTTCATCAAAAAGCCCTCTAGCAAAGGGACTATTCGTGATATTTTGCTGCGCTATGGGATTGCCACTGAAGATGAACTTAGGGAAGTGACCCCACCCCCGGAAACTAAACCTCAAAGTGACCCAGTGCCAGCAGAAAAAAGCATCATCAGTGAGAGCCCAAGAGATGATGATCAAATCATTGACTACCGCGATCAGTACCAAGAAATAGCCAACGTTGCGATGGGACGAGCAGGTGATCTGTTAGCCCGAATGCTCGGAGCCTTCGTCGTATTACCTATTCCTAATGTTAATATTTTAGCGATCAGTGAATTGCACATGGCGCTTAATGCGGTCGCGGAAGATGATTCGATATCCGCTGTTTGCCAAGGTTATATCGGCTCAGGTATCAATGGCGAAGCACTATTGCTGTTTCATGATTCCAGTTTTGAAGATCTCGCACAGTTGATGCGTTATGACGGGGCACTCGATGATGGCGGACAACTCGAAGTATTGATGGATGTTGCTAACATCTTAATTGGTGCGTGTTTAAAAGGTATTGCCGACCAACTGGATATGAATTTTTCACAGGGTCATCCAGTGGTATTGGGTCAACATACCAATATTAGTGACCTCATTGAAGCAAGCACCCGCCGCTGGCAACGTAAAACGCTCGCCATTGAAATCAACTATCAGATTGAAAATCACAATATCAAATGCGATCTATTGCTGCTGTTTACGGAAGACTCTCTACCGATAATGAACAATAAACTAATTTATATGCTGGAAGGGAGTAAGGCATGACAACGCCAAACATTCAGGTCGATTTGAAAGATTTCCATTGGATGTTGGAGATGATCCAGACCATTGATGTTGGATTAATTGTTTTAGATAAGCAATACAATATCCAGACATGGAACACCTTTATGGAGGCTCACAGTGGGCTAAGGCCAGATCAGGCACAAGGAAAAAATATTTTCACGCTATTTCCAGCTTTGCCCGAAACATGGCTGCGCAACAAAGTCGATACCGTATTTATGCTGAATAATCGCTCCTTTACCACTTGGGAGCAGCGTCCTCACGTATTTAAATTTCGCAATTATCGGCCAATCACAGGCATGGCTGAATATATGTATCAAAATATGACTATTATTCCATTGCGCTCACTCACTGGTGATATTTCTCATGTGAGCTTAATTTTGTATGATGTCACCGATGTTGCCATCAATAAGATGCAGTTGGAAAAAGCCAACACTGAGCTTTCACAAGTTAGTCGTACTGACGGTTTAACTCAACTGAATAACCGCCGTTATTGGGAAGAGCGGGCTGAGCAAGAATATAATCGTAATCTTCGCACCAAACAGCCCTGCTCTATGGTGATGTTTGATATCGATCATTTTAAACGGGTTAATGATACCTATGGCCATTTGGCTGGGGATCAAGTCATTAGACAAACTGCAGCTATTTTAAAAGAGACGATGCGCAATACTGATATTGCAGGGCGTTACGGCGGCGAAGAATTTGTGGTGATCTTGATTGATACCTCGCAAGAAAATGCGCTAGTATTTTGTGAACGACTGAGAAAACACATTGAAGAGAGTGTAGTTCAATGGGAAAACGAAGCGATCAAATTCACTATCAGCCTCGGAGTCTGTGAGTTACACGAGCAGTTTTCAAACTATCAAGTATGGCTAGAAAAGGCTGATAATGCGCTCTACAAAAGTAAAGAGGGGGGGCGAAATAGAACCACCAAGGCACAACTCGTCACGCCCCCTAACCCATCCACCGAATCAGGCAACTAAATAGCTTTTAATACCTGTTCAATCGCCCCATGAGTCGTATAAAATTGAGTGAGTGCATCAATAAACAACTGGGCACGTTTGGGAAATCCTTGTTGCTGATAGCAACGTAGCTGTTGACCCACATGATGCTGGAATAAGCGCCAATCACCCGCATCACTGCCCAAGTTATCCACGCTAACTCGAAACTTAAAGTTAGCGGCCAGAGAAAAAGCCCATTCAAGCGCTTGCGGCTTGATTTCTACTTTCTCAAATTCTTGCTGTTGCTCTGCGCTGCGTCCATCAGGCTCATACCAATAACCATAATCATCCATTAAACGCCTCTTTGGGCCAGCAATACACCAATGTGCGATTTCATGCAAGGCACTGGCATAAAAGCCATGGGCAAAGATCACTTGATGACAGTCATCAACCGATCGTGCAGCTTGGTAGAATGGCTCATCATCACCGCGAACTAAGCGCGTCTGATAAGCCATAAAAGTTATATTAAATAGTTCAATCAGATCATCAGATTGATGCATCTATTGCTCCTTCAACCGCGCAGATATGGCGTCTATCGATAACCCTATCATAAAAAATGCGGCTAGCGCCGCAGTCAATCCTCAGTCAAAAACAACGAACTATGAAAGCTGTGGGGTGGTCGTCTGCACATCCGCATTTTGACCACGATGTCTCAGATAATGGTCCATCAATACGATAGCCAACATCGCTTCGGCAATGGGTACTGCGCGAATTCCAACACATGGATCATGACGACCTTTGGTCACCACTTCAGTGGCCTTGCCATCAACATCAATCGTTGCGCCTGGCACAGTAATACTAGACGTTGGTTTAAGGGCAAGGTGGGCAATAATATCTTGCCCAGATGAAATGCCACCTAACACACCACCTGCGTGATTACTCGCAAATCCTTGCGGCGTTAACGCATCCCGATGTTTGCTTCCATGTTGCTCAACCACATCAAATCCATCCCCAATAGATACCCCTTTCACAGCATTGATACTCATCAATGCGTGCGCGATGTCAGCATCTAACCTATCAAATACCGGTTCACCTAAGCCAACAGGCACCCCACTCGCCACAACGGTTATCTTCGCCCCAATCGAATCTCCCTGCTTTTTGAGATCACGCATAAATGCATCAAGCTGAGGTAACTGTTGCTCATCAGGAAAGAAAAATGGATTTTCATTCACTTGTGACCAATCTACTTGCTGTGCTTTAATCGGTCCAAGCTGGCTTAAATAGCCACGGACTTCAATCCCAAGATGCTGCTTCAAGTAAGCTTTAGCAATAGCTCCTGCGGCAACGCGCATAGCGGTTTCACGGGCAGATGATCGCCCACCACCGCGGTAATCCCGCACACCATATTTTTGGTGATATGTATAATCAGCATGACCCGGTCGAAACAGCTGACTTATAGCCGAATAATCTTTAGAACGTTGATCGGTATTTTCAATCAATAAACCAATTGATGTCCCCGTTGTTTCACCTTCAAACACACCGGAGAGGATCTGGACACTATCGGGTTCGCGACGAGCAGTGGTATAACGCGATGTGCCGGGTCGGCGTCGGTCAAGTTCGTGTTGAATTTGTGCCGCATCAATCGCCAATCCACTTGGACACCCATCAATAATACAACCTAATGCCACTCCATGACTTTCGCCAAAGGTTGTCACCCGAAAATGTTGGCCAATACTATTTCCTGCCATGTCCGCCTCTATCTGGATAATTCGTTAAAATTCGCTAGCATGCGCCAGCAATTGCTCTCGAGTAATGGCAAAAACACCATGCCCACCATTGGCAAACGCCAACCAAGTAAATGGCACCTGCGGATATTGCGCCTCAAGATGAACCTGACTATTGCCAACTTCAACAATCAGCACGCCATCGTCGGTCAGGTGATCAGCGCCTTGACGCAATATTTGCCGTGTGAGCGCTAAGCCATCGACACCAGAGGCCAAGCCAAGCTCAGGTTCATGACAAAACTCTTCAGGTAAATGCGCCATGTCCACTTCATCTACATACGGTGGATTACTCACAATCAAGTCATAACGTTGACCGCTTAGCTGACTAAATCCATCCGATTGGATCGGAAACACTTGCTGCTCTACCCCATGATTCTGAATATTGATCTCAGCGACTGCCAACGCATCAACTGAAATATCAACCGCATCCACTTCGGCATTAGGGAACGCATACCCGCAAGCAATGGCAATGCAACCACTTCCGGTACATAAGTCCAAAATACGTTTGGGCTCGTGGCGTAACCAAGGTTGAAATTGTTGTTCAATCAATTCAGCAATCGGCGAGCGTGGTACCAAAACCCGCTCGTCAACAAAAAATTCTAATCCAGCAAACCATGACTTATGTGTCAAATAGGCGACTGGCACACGCTCTTTCACTCGGCGAATCACTAACTCCACCAACATCTGCCGTTCACTTTTAGTCAATCGCGCTTCTTTCACGTCTTGACCTATCTCTAACGGCAAACACAATGATGGAAAGATCAATTGAATAGCTTCATCCCAAGCATTGTCAGTCCCATGACCATAATAGAGATTGGCATAATTGAAGTGGCTGACAGCCCAGCGCAACATATCTTGAATGGTGTGAAGCTCACTCACCGCTTCTTCGACAAAAATCTTTTCCAATTTAACTCCGAGATTGCGTACAATCAGATGTATGAATGTGTCATTTTAGCCGTGTTATGCCCAAAAAAACCGTTGCAAATGCCGATTCGACTCTTTTTCAAGAGGCGATGAATGGGGTTCGACCATTAGAACAAGATAAAATACGGCCAGAACCGCCTCGGATCAAGCAAAAAAGACCTAATATAGGTCAATTAAATCAGCAGATAAGCCAACAATCTTATTATTTTTCAGATGAATACAGCCCTCTTTTGCCAGAAGAAGGGCCGATGCGCTGGCTCGCCGAAACAACCGAACCCAATGAGCTAAAAAAACTCCGGCGAGGTCAGTATGCCCCAGAAATATTTTTGGATCTGCATGGTTTAACACAGCAGCAAGCCAAGCAAGAGCTCGCCGCAATGCTACACGCATGTTTAAAATATCGACTCAATATTGCGAGCGTTATGCATGGCCATGGGCAAAATATTCTTAAACAACGTGTTCCCCAATGGTTAGCACAACATCCAGATGTCGCAGCATTTCATCAGGCCCCGCTTGAATGGGGCGGTAACAGCGCTCTGCTCATTTTAGTCCAATTGCCAAGAAACTAATATCAAGTCCTAAAAGAAAGGCCAGCGTATAGCTGGCCCAGTACATTGCTTTGCAGCTATGCTGCCTCGTCCTGACTAAACCGCTCAATACAGCGATTTATCTCGGCCACCGTCTGTCGGTGTTTATCAGTGCGATAATCACTGAGCATAACTAATTTACCTTGTTCAAAGGCATAAGCACCACGTCCTTGAATATAAATGCGACCCTTAAAAAAGGCTTTCACATAGCGTGCGATATGCTTGGGAGAATATTTCTTAAAAATTTTCATACACGTTTAACCTGCCTTTAAGGAAATACCCGAGAAGCCGTTCTCAGCCACTTCATCGAAATACACAAAACATTGTAGATATCCCTGTTAACAGCATTCAATTTTGCCTCGTGTATATATCTTAGATATATATACCACTAAAAGTTCATTCGAGGTCTGAATCTATATGATAAATGTGATCCATTTTTGACAATTAAGTGACCAATGCACAATCCTCTATAGCTTTTAAGCCTTTGATCACAGTTCTCAAACCCGAACATTGACTTGAGATAAATTCATATATCAAGCAAATAGCTTGAGGTAAATTTGATCTCGATCAGCCATTCACGTATCCCACAGCGTAGTGTGGTTGTAGGGCTGTTTGTTACGACTATATAAAGCAAATTCTCGGAGGACACTTCATCAAAGAACGAGTAACGAGTATAGATGTCACTCATTCACTGTACCGATGAACGGCTTGCAGCCATCTAACACTAGACTAACTATAGGATGAAGGAGTACCCATGAGTCAAATAATCTACTCATCACCTGCAAAATATATCCAAGGCTACGATATTTTACGACAGTTGGGTGACCAACTAAAATTAATGGGCGACCATGCGCTCCTTGTCGCCGATGATATCGTTTGGAAAATCGTCGCTGATACATGTGATGTTTCATTAAAAGAAAGCGGTATGAATTACGCTTACGACCAATTTAATGGTGAAGTATCCGACCAAGAAATTACTCGGCTAGTCGAGGTTGCCAATCGCGAACAAACGCAAATGGTCGTTGGCATTGGCGGAGGAAAAACATTAGACACCGTCAAAGCTGTTGCCGATGATTTAGGCCAACCGGTCATCATTGTTCCGACTGTCGCTTCAACGGATGCACCATGTAGTGCTCTATCGGTGATCTATACCGAAACTGGTGAATTTGATAGTTATCGTTTTTATCGCAAAAACCCAGATCTTGTTTTCGTTGATACCAAAGTTTGTGTTCAGGCACCGGCTCGGCTATTTGCCTCTGGGATTGCCGATGGCCTAGCTACCTACATCGAAGCACAAGCCGTACTTCGCAGTCATGCCGACTCGATGGTCGGTGCGCGCCCATCAATAGCTGGGGTCGCAATCGCTCGCGCCTGCCAAGAAACTTTGCTCACTCACGGCCTTAATGCGTATAAAGCAGTCTGTCAAAAGTTAGTTACCCCGGCGGTTGAAGCCGTGATTGAAGCCAATACATTACTCTCAGGGCTTGGCTTTGAAAATGCTGGATTGGCGGGTGCACATGCAATTCACAATGGATTTACCGCCTTAAGCGGCGATGTTCATCATCTGACACACGGTGAAAAAGTCGCTTATGGAACATTAACCCAGATGGTTTTGGAAAATCGTAGCGACGTAGAACTTGAACAGTTTATTCGTTTCTATCGTAGTATTCATATGCCCACCACATTAAAAGAGATGCATTTGGAACATGAATCATATGAACAACTGCTAAAAGTTGGTGAACTAGCTCGTTCACCAGGTGACACGTTGGGTAATTTGGACGCCGGATTAACCGCAAGCGATATTGCACAAGCCATTTTAGCCGTCGATGCAATTAGCCAAACAATTGTCTAAATCAATGAAATAAAAAAAATAACATAGGTGCCGGCGCCATTGCGCGGACCCTTGTTTGGGTACGGGTTAAGCAGGATGCTCTAATGCCACAAGTTTACTTTGACTAGTCGTCAAATGAATATGTGCAATGGCAGCTGTAGCAAACAATGGCGCCCCAGCTGAAGGAACAAATTCTTGCACCAAATATCCCACTAACGGTAAATGGGAAATAACCAAGATCTGACTATCTGCTGCAAATTCGTCCACTAAGGCAGATACCGCTTTCGCATCACCATCAGGGGTTAATTCATTTAACGTAATCACACGGCTTGGCTCGCTAAACGCACTGCTGGCCTCTTCCCAAGTTTGCTGTGCTCGCACAAAAGGACTCACCAACACATAATCAAACTGCGCTGTCTTCGTTGCCAGTTGTGTCGCCATCATCTTCACTTGAGCGCGACCATCAGCCGTGAGCTCTCGCTCACTATCACGTTTTGCAACCATGCCAGCTTGACCGTGGCGCATGACATAAATATCCATCGCATTATTACCTGTGATGCTAAAATTAAGTACATGTTACTCCGAGTTAGCGTAACATAAAACCGGTTGCATAAAATCATCAAGGTTGATTGCATGTCAGCGTCGACCCATTGATAATAAAATGAAATAAACGAATAATGGAGCGTTCATTGCGAACCAGCCCAAATGATTCTCGAAACTATCAGCTGATAACGCTTGATAACGGCTTGCGAGCCCTATTGATTAGCGATCCTCAAGTGCAAAAGTCAGCCGCATCTCTAGCCGTCAATGTCGGCCATTTTGATGATCCACAAGATCGGCAAGGACTTGCCCATTTTCTTGAACATATGCTGTTTTTGGGAACCGATAAATATCCTCATGCTGGCGAATATCAACAGTTTATCAATCATCATGGGGGAAGTAATAACGCATGGACTGGAACCGAATACACCAACTATTTTTTCGATATTGATTCACCATGGTTTGAAGCCGCGCTCGATCGCTTTAGTCAATTCTTTATCTCGCCACGTTTTATACCTGAACTAGTTGATAAAGAACGCCAAGCGGTCCACTCAGAGTATCATTTGAAAATTCAAGATGATGTGCGTCGCCTCTATCAAGTTCATAAAGAAACGGTTAATCCCGACCATCCATTTAGCAAGTTTTCGGTCGGGTCATTAGACACTCTCGCCGATCGTCCTGATGCCTCTGTTCGTGATGATTTAATCTCATTTTATCAGCAACAATATTCTGCTGATCGAATGACATTAGTATTGATGAGCCATCACTCACTTGAAGAACTTAACCAATGGCTGAGCTACTTTACTGAAATTACACGCAGATCTTGGCCTGTGCGCCAACTTCCCCAACTTCTACGTGAGCAAGACCAAGGGTTGTTTATCAGTATTCAGCCAGTGAAGGAAGTTCGCCAACTAACGCTCTCTTTTACTTTTCAAGAATCAGTACGACAGCTCTACCATAATAAACCCTTAGAATACTTAGCTCACATCATTGGTTATGAAGGACAAGGCAGCCTCATCGCGAAGCTGCGTCAAACTGGGTTAATTCAAACGATGGCTGCTGGCGGGGGCATCAGTGGAGCTGATTTTCGAGAGTTCACCTTAAGCTATCAGCTTAACGAAGCAGGTTTAAACGAGATTGATGCCATCATTGAAGCCACATTTGATTATTTAAGACTCATCGCCTTAAACGGTATTGAAATGTGGCGCTACCGTGAAAAGCAGCAGGTATTAGAGCATGCCCTTCACTTTCAAGAACGGCTGCGAGCCATTGACCTGGTGTCTCATCTAGCAATTAATTTGCATTATTTTGCCCCTGAAGATGTATTAGTTGGGGATTATTTAATGACACAGTTCGATCGTGTTGAAATTTGTCATTTTCTCGAACAAATGACTCCTCAGCGGATGCGGGTCACTTTAGTTGCGCCAGATCTTAAAACAACGCGCTGTGCCAATTGGTACCATACGCCCTATCATGTACAAGCTTTAAGCAACGAGCAGCTTGCCCGTTGGCAAGCCCCTCACGCTCACCAATTAACACTGCCACCCGAGAATCCTTTTATCAATTCACCGCCAAGTCAGCTAATCTTGAATGATATAACCGATAAACCACAGCTATTGATTGATATTGAAGGTTTTCGCCTATGGCATCAACAAGATGGTGAATTTCCTCTGCCTAAAGGGCATATTTACCTCTCGGTTGACTCGGCAGTTGCGGTTCAGTCGGTTCACCATATCGCTTGCAGCCGATTAGCGGTTGAACTGATTCTTGATCATCTAAATGAGGTGACCTATCAAGCCGAAATAGCCGGGATGGGCTATCAATTTTATGCGCATCAAGGTGGCTTTACCATCCATACAGCTGGCTTTAATGCTCGACAATTTGATCTGTTAAAAATGATCCTCAATGGGCGATTATTTGGTCAATATAACCCACAGCGTTTTGATGTGATAAAAAAACAGTTACAAAGAAACTGGCAAAATCAACGTCAGATCAAGCCAATTAATCAGCTGTTTCATCAACTGACGGCGCTACTACAACCTAACAATCCAACTGGGCCACAGTTAGCGGCTGCACTTGCGTCGATCCAACTGGAGCAGATGCCAGAATTTATAGCCAATCTGTATCAAAAAGTACATATTGAGACACTCGTCTATGGGAGTTGGTCAAAACTACAGGCTATAGAGATAAGTGAGTATATTCAGCGCGAGTTGGCTCCTCAAAGTCGCCCAGCGGATGAAACGCCCCGTCAATTAGTTAGCATCAGTGGCATGCAAACGCTTGTCTATGAGCACCCCTGCCCATCTCATAGTGACTCAGCACTTTTGATGTATTTTCAAAGTGCACAAGCTAATTCTAAACAGATTGCATTGTTCACTTTCTGTAACCATTTAATGTCCTCAACATTTTTCTATGAGCTTCGAACCAAACAGCAACTCGGATATATCGTTGGTAATGGCAACTTACCACTTAATCGCCATCCAGGTTTATTGTTTTATATTCAATCACCCCATGCCTCACCCACGCAGATGCGAGAAGCTATCGATGAATTTATTGATAATTTTCCTTTACTGATCCACGAGTTAAGTGGCCAAGAATGGGGGGACGCAAAAAGTGGTTTAGCCAGTCAGATTTTAGAACGCGAGTCGAATATGCGAACCCGCGCTCGGCGCTATTGGGTCAGTATTGGTAACAAAGATGAAGATTTTGACCAACGGCAAAAAGTAGTTGATGAGTTGATGAGTCTCACTCGCGCTGAGCTGATGCGATTTACCATTGGATTAAAAAGTCCTCATCGCGATCGTATGATCCTCTACACAACAGGAGCAAAACAAGAACAATCCTGCATTCAAGGCGATCGCATCGAATCAATTGAGCATTTTCATGCAAGTGCCCAGCGATTTGTGTATTAACCTTGTTGATAACGGCCGTATAGCTTATACCTATGCGGTCTCAGAGGAACAGATCAAGCGATACATAGCTATGCACAACTTTTACGTCTTCCACACTTTAAACTTATAATCAAAATAAGGAATGTTATGAAAACAGCTGGCTGTTTGCCACAAACACGAATCCATTATGCACTTATTTTAGGTTGTCTTTCAGCTTTAGGGCCGTTGTACACTGATCTGTATTTACCAGCATTACCCCAGATCACACATGATTTTCTTACAACCTCATCAGCAACGCAGTTAAGCTTAACAGCCACCCTGATTGGACTGGGATTAGGGCAACTAATCTTCGGTCCTTTAAGTGACCGGTTAGGACGGCGTCCGCCTTTACTCATCTCTTTACTTATCCTAGTTGTTGCATCATGGACGTGCTACTTTGCCGTGAATGTTGAACAGCTGATTTTAGCTCGCTTTATCCAAGGTGTGATGGGATCGGGCGGCGTTGTGATTAGCCGGGCAATTGCTCGAGACAAGTATCAAAGCTCAGCATTAACGCAATTTTTTGCACTACTGATGATGATTAATGGCATCGCCCCCATTATCGCGCCTGTTGTCGGAGGGATTTTGCTGACATGGCTCAATTGGCGAGACATTTTTATGGTACTTGGCATTGCAAGCAGCTTATTACTGATTTTTAGCCACTTTCAAATCAGCGAAACCTTACCCAAACCACTGCGACACAAAGGAAGCTTTATCAGTGTCTTTGGTCAGTTAGGAAATTTAGTGTTGCAACGCCGTTTTATCGGTCTGTGCTTAACACAGGGGTTTATTTTAGCTGGTATGTTTGCCTATATTGGAGCGTCCTCTTTTGTACTCCAGGAGCACTATCATCTGTCCGCACAGCTATATAGCTTATGCTTTGCTGCCAATGGATTAGGGCTCATCATCGCCGCACAAATAAGTGCTCGTCTCGCCAAACGCTGGGGAGAACTAGTCGTTTTAAAAGGCGTATTAATCTTAGCCATTACAAGCGCAGCTCTTTTGGTTGTAATCGGTTTTATCGACGCGTCATTGTGGTTGCTCTTACCCATTTTATTTATCACCATTAGCGTCAACAGCATGATTGGGACAACTGGCACAATGCTAGCCATGCAAGAAGTTCCTGCGCAAAGTGGAGGGAGTGCTTCAGCCCTACTCGGTGCATGCATGTTTGTATTAGGTGGGATCAGTGCCCCTCTAAGTGGGTTAGGTGGCAGCTCAACAGCAGCAATGGCCATCACTATATTTGGGTGCTACGCTATTGCATTTATTATTTTTACTTGTTTAATTGGCTGGAGAGAACCCATTCCACCAGTTGATGAGTGCATTAAACAATAAATTAAGATTGGTTCTCATCAACTCAACATAAATAACTCTTTCTATACAATACGACGCAATAGTACTAGGCTTGGTGATATTAAAAAGCCTAGTACTGACTTGAGCCATGATAATAAAAAGACAATTCGCAGAAGATAGCGATTAATCCATTTGCACACCTAACGCGCGAAGATCAGTTTCTAATTGCGTTGACGAGCGAAAATGAATACCGTGCATCCCTGCATTTTGACACCCTTGAATATTCGCCATGAGGTCATCGGTAAAAACGGATTCGGCAGGGTTGAGTTGGTAGGTATTTAACAGGTATTGATAAATAACCGGATCTGGTTTTAAACACCCGACATCAGCCGATACCACTTCACCATGAAAATATGGCCAAAAATCATAGCGTTGTTTAATAAAACTAACAATTTCCGGCACATTATCTGTTAAAGTGTATAACTGATAACCTGCCTGATGAAGCCGTTTGAGTAAGTCAACCTGTCCATAAATGAGGATCTGTGAATTGACTAAATAGTAAAACAAGCGATTTAACTCATCGTCTGAAAAATTCATCTGCTCTTGCAACTGCTGACGTACTTGCAACTGTGTATAAACCCCTCGATTATAATCTAACCACAATGAACTTTGAAAAATATTAGCCGCCAGCGATGCACCATCAACCTGCTCGCCGAAAGTGAGTCGAATAATTTCCAGTGGTGACCAGCGCACCATGACATTGCCAATATCAAACACAATATTACGAATAGTCGGCATACTTATGAACCTCTCTTCAATTAAATCAATTTATGACTATTATTCATGCCGCAGATGACATCCCTATAAATCCCCAAATAAAGATGAATAACGCTCACGGTAGTTGTGAGCAAAAAGATTCCAGTCCGTCAATGACGGTGTGGGTAAAGTATATACGCTAGAACTAGAAGAAGACTCCAAAACAAGTGGCGGCCCCTGGCCATTCAAGGCTAATCGAATCATTATGCCGAAGCCGCCAAGGGCATCATAGCCAATACCACTAAGTGAGACAAATGAATTACTGCTCACCTTCAAAACTTACGGAAATTAATGATTAAACATTGATAGCCTCCTTAGAGGCTATCAATTTCAGATGGCGTGAATGACTTCATCTGAACCCTATCAAGTCATCCATCAGAACCGTCACCACGTTAAAACACCACGTGTAACCACGGGAGACCAAGTCCTAACCATACAACTAGATAAAGCGTGCCAAAAATTGCACCTAACTTCCACCACAATGGCCCAGGAATAAAACCACTGCCGTAGTAGACAGGACTAGGCCCCGTCCCATAAGGTGTAATAATCCCCATCAGACCTAACATCGGCATTAGCAAAAAGATAAACATATGCATATTAAGCCCCGGTATCCCAGAAGCTGCAGCCAAAATAACCGGCAATAGCGCTGTTGTATGAGCGGTGACACTGGCGAATAAATAGTGCAATAAATAGAAAATCAACGCTAAGACCAACATGGCCATGGTTGGATTCATCCCCCCGATCTGACTTCCCACCAGCTGGCCAAACCATTTTACAAATCCAACCTTACTCAGGCCACCAGCTAACGCAACTAATGTTGCAAACCACACCAGTGTATTCCAAGCTGATTTATTGCTTAGGATGTCGTCCCAAGTTAAAATTTTACAGGTTAACATCAAAATAACGACCAGCAGCCCTACTAGAGCTCCCGCCATATATTGCCCCGCAAAAATCCATAACAGCAGAGCCATCACGACAAAACAGAGTAACAACAACTCATTACGGCTCAATTTTCCCATCTGCACCAATTCTTTGCCAGCCCATTCACAGACCGCTGAGCCTGATTTAATTTCAGGTGGACACAGCCAGTAACTGAGTAAAGGGACCAACAATAAAAGGAGTGCGCACACAGGGCCAGCGGCTAAAAACCAATCACTCCAACTGATCACAATGCCCGTTGCAGACTCAGTCAGAGCTACTGCTAGTAAATTAGGCGCCAGTGCGGTTAGAAACATTGAACTGGTCACACATGTAGTCGCAATTGCAGTCCACATCAGATAAGTCCCAATGCGTTTACGGCTTTCATCGTCAGGATTAGAATCATACAAAGGGGGAAGATTACGAATAATTGGAAATATGGTGCCACCGCTGCGAGCTGTATTGGATGGCGTAAAAGGAGCTAAAATCAGATCTGCAATCATGATGGCATAACCAAGGGTAAGACTACGTTTTCCCATTGTTTTAACCAACCAAAGTGCGATACGTCGACCCAGCCCAGTCTTTTCATAGCCAAGTGCAAACATAAATGCACCGAAGATTAACCAAACAGTCCCGTTAGTAAATCCTGACACCACCCAGCTGAAGGCAGCTTTCGCAGCATGAAAATGCGGGTCTGCCAGTTGCGTAGGAGAAAATAACGCCCAGTGATTCAATAGTCCGATTAGCACAACCCCTATCAACCCTACGACCGCACCCGGTAGCGGTTCGAAAATAAGCCCCACTACACATCCGATAAAAATAGCGAAGTATCGCCATGCATACGCATCAAGCCCTGCTGGGGCCGGAAGGACAGCTATCACGATAGCAACCAGCAGTGGCGCTAAATTTTTAATCCATCTCATGGCTTATTCCTATTGCAAGAAATTTGTGAGTGAAGACAATCAAAGATACACATCAACATATCGTTACCAACCACTATTCATGAACAATCTCACCAAGTTGTTGACGGCCATCAAAAAGCACTTTGATAATCAGTCTAATTGTCATAATTGATATCGTTGTCAAATTTTGGATGGCGCGCTATGACGTCTTGTCTGTATAAGCTAACCAAATCACAGATTGCGAAAGGCATTGACTTAAAAGAAAGTAGTGCGTTACATCGACGTTTAAACATGGATGAGAATAGGAACTAGCTACAAATCCATGTGGCTTTATAGCTAGGGGGTCTATACTGCCTTTTCCATTGATACTTCGATGGCGCTCTACGGCAATAATGCTTCGTATCGTCGGCCATTTTTGAGCAAGTCCTTCGGGTAGTATTGCTTTTAACTGAAATACATATCGTTCTTCTTGGCGACCATGATGTTTTTCTTTGATTTCAGTAACGATTTTTTCTTTTCCGGCGTCGAAAACGGCTTGAAATTTCTCCACAACCGCTTTTCTGAGTTTCGGTTGGTTGTTTTTCACTTGGATCACAACATGGGCCTTTTTCTCTGCAATTTTATCGAGGGTTTCTCGCTGACAATGCAGCGCATCAATAGTAATTGATACTGCCCTTTACATGAATAACATCAAGCAGTTGGCGCACAACATTGATCTCACCATTTTTAGTCGCTGTCGGCTTCTGGCTTAAAACGAGACCACGCTCAGTGTCATAAGCGGTCACCAGCTGTAACGCTTTTTTGCTGTCATTTCGGTACGAGCCACGTAGGACTTTTCCATCAAATGCGATGACAGGCTTATTTTGGCTAGTTCTTTGTTCGTTAATCCAACAAGCAAACGCTTCAAGTAACGACTCAGCAACGACTGAACGCAGGATGCGTGCGATGGTATGTCAACGTGGAATACCATTTTCAAATGGACGATACTTTCTCAACCAGTCGAGTTTTTCTTCGCCATATAGTTCAATATCTTGCCAACCTTCACACCTCGATGCGATGGCGCTGATAACGAGGAACATGACGTCGATAAGGTCCTGTTTTTGATTAATGTCTGAGCGAGTATCTTTGACTACAGATAGATGTTCTATTAGGTTCAAAATGGCTGAATGAATGAGGGCTTTCCGATATTAGATCATATTCGCTAACAAAGTGCGATCCCGCCCTGATCCTTGGTAATTTCGAAAGATGATCCGGCGACGGAAGGCTATATCGAACGGTATAAGCACTGGACGCGTGTGACAATGGACATTCATTTGATCGAACTGAATGAAGGCGGGCACTATTTCATGCGGACACAACCTGAAAAGGTCGCTGAATTAGTCAAGTACACATTGTTTTAGTCAAGTGCATGTTTTAGTTCGTGACATTTTGATTTACGATCAGCCGACACGTTGTCGTGTCGGCTTTTTTCAAAGGAATGCAAATATGGAAAGTCAATTGAGACCATATCCGGACAAAACATTGCGGGTAGCTGTTGCGCAGGCGCAGCCATATGCGGGGGATATTCGTGCCAATGTCCGTCAGTCCGTCGCGTTGATCCGGCAAGCTGCGGAACAAGAGGCCAGAGTCGTCCTGCTGCCGGAAAAATTTCTCAGCGGTTACGAGCCGGATCTGATCAAATCAAATCCTGAAGCATATGCAATCAGTCCGCATGATGAACGGCTTGAACCCATCGCTGCTGCTTGTCGCGAGTCCGGTGTGACGGCGATCGTCGGTGCGGCGACATGGCAGGCGGATCGGGTCTACATTAGTTCGGTGTGTTTCAATGAACAGGGGGAGCGCATCATGGACTACCATAAGCGTGCGCTTTTCAGTGGCGAAGCGGATTTCTTTACTCCGGGCAGTGAAGCCGGCGTTCTGCATATTGACGGATGGAAACTGGGGCTTGCCATCTGTTATGACTCAGGATTTGCAGAACATGCGCGATCCGCGGCGGTCGACGGCTGCCATGCTTATCTGGTGAGTGCCTTGTTCAGTCAGGGGAACGGTTATCATGAATCTCGGATCTGGATGCCGGCCCGGGCGCTCGACAATACGATGTATGTCCTGATGTCGAATCATGTCGGTACCACGGGGGGATGGCCCGCTTGCGGTGCCAGTGCGATTTGGGGGCCTTACGGCAATCTGATTGCAGAAGCGCATGAAAGTGAACCCGGTGTCGTTGTGGCCGAACTCGATCCTGAAATTTTGAAACAAATGCGATGCAAAGAAACGATGCTCAATGATTTTGTGAATCGGTATTCATGCTTGTCGCCAACTGTGGCTTGATGATGAAACTGAATATCAAAAGTAAGCACTGGGTGCGCCAATACCATGCCGCACCACCGGGAGCACGTTGTCTGATCTGTCTGCCTCATGCCGGAGGCGCAGCGAATTATTTTCAGCCGTTATCCGCCGCGTTATCGCCGGATATTGCGGTTTTTTCCATTCAGTATCCGGGGCGTCAGGACCGGATGAGAGAACCGTTGATCACCAGTCTGTCGAATTACGTGCTGGAAATCGCCCATGTCATTGAGGCTGAGCCGGGGTTCTCTCTGTCGCTGATGGGCCATAGCATGGGGCCGTGATGGCTTTCGAGCTGGCGTTTGAACTGAAACGCAAAGGGATATCCGTGGATACGCTTTTTCTATCAAGCCAAGCGCCCGGACATCGTCCGGATAAAGAGATGTTACATCGGTATGATGATGAGTATCTGATTCATGCCTTATTAAAATTTGGCGAGCAGAATTCGGAACTGCTCAGCGATCCTGATTTCAGCAGCTTGCTCCTGCCGATCATGCGGGCGGATCTGACGACGATTGAAACCCACCGATTGTCCCCAGATAAAAAACTTGAAGGGACGACCATCTTTGCTTTGGGAGGCGATCGGGATATCCCTGCGACGACGGATGACATGCGTCAGTGGCAGGAGAGAACCACCGGAGCATTTTATCAGCACGAATTTCAGGGAGGGCATTTTTATATGCAGGAAAATATCCCTCAGATCAGCCATTTGATAAAGAGTGGCATTGACCTGGTCAAGTTCCTGGATACCGAGAAGTGATTATTACCTTTATAGATAGCTTGATCGTTACACCTTGAATTTACCAGTTAACGCATTGAGCTGATGATACATTGCCACCAGTTTGCTACACGCTTGTTCCACATTGGATGATTGATTTAAGCTATCTTGAGCTAGCGCTTCCATGTCTGTAATATAGTGTTGCATCTGGGTTGCACTATGACTTTGTTCATCAGTGACAGAAGCGATTTGTCCCGCAATCTCTTTGACGCCAACCATCGCGACCATCATAGCATTGATCGCATGTTTGGTTTCTTCACTCGAATCTCGTGTCTGTAGCGACTGCTCAGCGGCTTGTTGCATGGTTGCAACGGCGGCCTTCACGCTGTCGTCTAGATTACTAATCATCTCCTTCACATCATCAGTCGAATGTTGAGTTTTGCTTGCTAACGCTCGCACTTCATCGGCGACCACGGCAAAGCCACGTCCTGATTCACCGGCTCGAGCGGCTTCAATCGCCGCATTTAGAGCCAACAGATTGGTTTGTTCAGCAATCCCACTGATCACTGTGAGTACGCTACCAATTTTAACTGTCACCTCTTCAATTCGCGAAATCGCAGCTGTCGCGTTGTTCACGCTTTCATTGAGAACTTTAATGCTATCGCCGGTCACTTCAACCTGAGATTGCCCACGCATCGCATCATGGTGAGCTTGTTGAGTCAGCTCAGCTGCCTCGCTGGTACGATCAGAAATCGATTGAATTGAGTGATTCATCTCTCGACTTGCCTGCGCAACCTGATTCATCATCTCAGTCTGGGTTTTTTGAGATGTACTTGCTTGACGGGATAATTGGCCAATATTTTGCACTTCGTCACCGCTATCGCGAGTGTGCTCAACCACTTGTTTAACTAATTCACGCAATTGATTTATAAATTGATCAAGGTAGCGTCCCAGTTGCCCAAGCTCGTCACGACGTGCAATCGCCATTTGTTGCGTGAGATCACCACCGCCTTTGGCCAACGTTTTAATTTGGTTGATAATATTTCCCAAATCGCGAGTGATCAACGATGGGAAAAACACCAGTAGCCATAAACAAAGAACTAATGCAATGGTGGCTAACGTCAACTGTCCAATACGAAAACTAACATGCATCGCTTCTAATAATTTTGCACGACTATTAGCCTCTTCATAAATAAGAGCAGCAATTTGATCCAAATAGTCACGAGACTGATTAAATAATTCTTCCCCTTCCTTATATGAAAGCGCAACCGCGACGCTTCGTCCAGCTCGCGTATCAGTAGAGCGTTCTTGTTCAATACGCTCTGTCATCTGTCGCCATTTTGGATACACTTGCCAAAACTGAGCTAGAAGCTCTTTTACTTTGTCAGGTGGGTTATAGTTATCCAACTTTTTGATCCGCTGTTCTACTTGAAGGATATTTTCTTGATGCATTTTTTGCATGGCTTGGTAATTAGAACTACCAACTTTTAGCATTAACAAACTTCGTTCGGCAACCCAAGCTTGATGAAAATCGCGATCAGCTTGTTGAACAAGATTTAAGGAGGGGAGTTCTCGAGTCGTAACAATTGAAATAGCCTCTGCCTGCTGGTTTTCAGAATACAGACTCCGACCCGCCAATATCAATACAAACAATATAATAATCCCTATCGGGATTGTCAGTTTCCAACGAAAACCTATATCACGGAAAAAAAGCACGCGATAGCCTCCCCTTTCTCATCATGGTTTGTGAAATTGACCAACCTACATTCCTTCTAAGTTATCTAAATTAATTCCAATAGTAAGCGCTCCAATGGCTTTACCTTGGTCGATAACAGGGACTGAAACTTGCACTAAATAGGCTTGAGTACTCTCATCGTATTCGACTTTACTGACGTACACATGTCCTTGGCCTTGTTGATAACTTTGGGTAAATTTCTCTTCATCCCCTTGCCAATAATCAGAGGTTCTATTGCTCATCGCAACATTAGCGCCTTGGTTATCCATCAAAAACAATTCAACTAGGTATGGCTTACTTTTTTCCAATTCGATTAAACGTTTGGCCGCATTATTCGTCATCAGTGCCTTCATCAATGCACTGATATCTGAGCTTTTACGCCACTTTTCATCACGATCTTTAATCGTATCCAAACTTAAATTTTCAGCATTTTGAGCTTTGACTGCAGCCACTAACTGCGGATCACTTCCCCAAGATTGAAGTTGCGGCACAATCGATTTAACTGAATCTGGCGCTTGCTCTGCAAAACTATTCATAGAGATCGCAAACACGATCAAACCGAGGAAATGCACCACCCGGCGTAAAGGAAGTCGTCTCACCATGTTTTCTCCTTAAAACATAAAATACGTTCTTTTAAAACAGTGGATATTTCCACCTATTTATATTGAAGATAGTCAATAATGACTAGATTGGTAGTAAAAAAAATTTTTTTGCTTAATAAAAATGAATAGTGAATGAAACGAATAAAAGAGGTCTGTATTTATGGCAAACAGAGCGGTTACATGGATATACTGTTTCTCGCCAGATTCAGAGCGAAAGGGATAAATAGTGGCATCAAAGATCGAACTCAACCATCATCAATCAAACAAAATTCGGACGAATCATCCACTATGGCTAGCGGGTCGTTACTGAGTATATTAAAAATGAGGCGAAGTAGTAGATAGAGACAAATCCCTACCCTAGCTATGACTTATATATAATTTGGCGAAAAAATCTGCAACTATGTGAAGGCATTTTATACAATAACAAAAATCAACCTATGGCTTTTAAAAAACGGCTTGGAGCACTTCATCAACATGGAACTTGAGTGACACTATTTATCCCCAATGAGGATCAACTTCATGTTAACAATGCCTCTGGCTAAAGAACGCTTTATGGGATTGGAATGGCTTCGATTCATACTCGGCTGCTATGTTATGATCTATCACACGGCTCATGGGTATCCACAAATCAAACAACTTTGGGGACTCAGCGAACTAACCAGCATGGGCTTTTTTGCCACGAGCACCTTTTTTATTTTATCTGGTTTTTTACTCGCCCATGTCTATGTACGTGGTAGTACATTACGCGAACCTGCCAATCATTTCTGGTGTAAGCGTTTTTTTAACCTATACCCTATTCATATTATGGCGTTGCTCGCTTCAGTATTGGCGGTTGGTTATATGCATCTACTTGCAGTCACGCCAGAGAGTGCCACTTTTAGTATGCGCTTTGTGATTTATGATACGCATGAGTCACTCGCCCAAACTCACCCCGAGATTTTTCGTCATTTAATGGATAATACTCAACTGGCTTTTAATATTTTCTTGCAACTATTTATGTTACAAGCTTGGAACCCTTATTTTTTAACCTTTAATGCACCATTATGGTCGCTTTCAGCCCTATTTTTCTTTTATTTAGTATTTCCATGGGTTGCTCCGAGGTTGATGAGTGTTCGCCGTTACGGATTATGGATGCTATTAATTTGGGCCGTGTATCTGATTCCACCATGCATAGCGGTGCTTACCAACCATTATGGCATGCCAACCACAGGGCTATTACAACGAGGACCCCTGCTACGTTTGCCTGAATTTTTAGCAGGTATTTTAGCCTATCGATTTTTCTTAGAAAGACATCGAGACAATTTTCAACTAACTGCCTTACAAAAAACTATTTTGTTCATCGCGATTTCAAGTGGATTTTTACTCGCCACGTATCTTTTTACGCATGGTGGAAAAAACTATTGGTATTACTTACTCCACAATGGCTTATTATTACCCATACAGATGAGTTTGCTCTATCTGTGTGCACATATTAAAGCACCTAGCCAACCATGGTTGCAACGATGGTTGCCACGACTAGGAGGCGCTTCACTTCCGATATTCGCCTTCCATATCCCCCTTTTTACAATCTGGGGAACTACAGACCGTTGGTTACGAGGTGCACCATTGGCCTGTATCAAAGGGGATCATCTCCACTGTATGACCGCCGGTAGCGCGGTAACACCATCAATACTCAGTTACCTGATGTTTCTAGGCACTACGGTAATCTTTGCTGTCTTATTCCAAGAACGCATCGTTGTCCCCTTAAGACGGCGGCTACAAAAGCGATATTTAAAGTCGGCCAGTTCAGCATCACCCATGCAATAGCAGCGATGCGTTATATCGATCTAAATGCTGCTGTCATACAGCATTCACTTACATCAGGTATAACTGCATTGAATAACTGTTTGAACAAAATCACCTTAAGCGGCAATATCAGTTCTATATGTCAAGGTTAATATTAAACGAGATGATTAATTATGACGCTCATATTAAGTGCAGTTCTTCTAATCATTACGATTGGAATAGGAATTTATCAATGGTTGAAAAAGCCACAATTTCGTTCTCCAAAGCCTTTTCAGCCCAAACAAGACCTCAAGGCGAATCATCGATATAGTCAATTTCATAACGCAGCGCATCCATCCCAACGCGTAAAAGCAGGCGGCGAGCTCAAAGCATTGTTCACCTTTTTAGTGCAACGCAATGCGCGTGCTATCCCAGCAACCCCTGTTTCATCCTACAAAAGTAATCTTCATCAGTTGCAGCGCGAACAAAATATTGTGATCTGGATGGGACACTCCACCAGCTATATTCAGCTCGACGGGCTATGCTTTTTAGTTGATCCGGTCTTCAGCGACAACGCTTCACCTATTCCAAGGACGAATCGACCGTTTGTAGGCAGCAATATCTATCAGCCGAACGATATTCCAGATATTGACTACTTACTTATCACCCACGATCATTGGGACCACCTTGACTATCCAACCCTGCATGCGCTTCGCTACAAGGTTGCTCACGTCATTACACCATTAGGCATAGGCTCTTATCTTCAACAATGGGGATATCAGCCGGCGCAAATTCAAGAGTGTGATTGGCAACAGAGCATCCAAACCAGCAGCCATGTCACTATCGAGTGCCTCCCTAGCCAGCATTTTTCTGGGCGGATGTTGAAAAAAAACCCAACACTGTGGGCTTCCTTCGCACTGATAGGCTCACAGCGAGTCTATCTCAGTGGCGACAGTGGTTATGGCCCACACTTTCAAGCGATTGGCGAGCAGCTTGGGCCGTTTGATATCGCATTGCTAGAATGCGGTCAATATAATCACGCTTGGCCAGATGTGCATATGTTTCCCCAGCAAACGGTACAAGCCGCCATTGACCTGCAAGCCAAAGCCATTATCCCTCAACACAACAGTAAATTTAAGTTATCAAACCATGATTGGGATGACCCACTGAAACAAATTAGTGCGCTGAGTTTGGATAAGCCATACCAGCTGTTAACCCCGATGATAGGACAAGTCGTCGACTGTCAGCAGCCGCAGCATTTCTCCCATTGGTGGACAAGCACTGAACCAGTCACTATTAGAGAAACCTCCACAAGTGATATCTAATTAAGCAGGTAATCGTTTCTTAATCAGTCACCTTTTCGTGAGAGGTTCTCTCTCACACAGAATGAACGATTCCTATGATGCGAAGTCATTCAGTGCATCATAGGACACGGTTCGTGATACTCATAAGCCGAGTTATTGGTCTGTCTTTTTCCAATACTTCGTGTACTATCTCTCATCCTTTACAACCTAACGACGCATGCGTGTAGTTTGATCCCTATTCGCAGCGGCTGTGATAATTTTGTCCACTTAGCGGTCCCCCCCGCATAACGCCAACAGGAAACGTTATGAATTCAAAGTTACTTAAAGCACTCGTTGTGGCAACGATGTTCCCAATTGCAACCCAAGCTCTCGCAGCTGACATGACGACGCAACAAGCTGTCAAAGCACTTAAGCTCCAAGAACTGGCATTGACGTTTGATCAAGCCAAAGTTGCAAAAGCAACTCACCATAAAAGCAAATCGCAAGATGATGCACTACTCATTGATATGAACGTAATCAATGTCAATGATCTTAACCATCCAGCAGTTTTGAATAAAAAATTATCAAACTTTGTCACCGACCAACTCAACACAACAGAGAATTACCTCGGCAATGTCGATGACGAGAATATCATTGAGCGACTCAATTATGCGTGGCAAAACGCACATGTGATCCAACATAAACAAACACTCAATCTGTTAAATTCCTTTATTGATAAAGGGTATACGACCGGTTATAACGTCATTAATAAGAGCGATCTGTCTCATTTTTCCCCAAAACTCATGTTGCGTTACGGCCACGACAATATTCAACATGCAACGCAGTTGATCTATCTTATGCGAACCGAAGGATTTGATCCGAAAGTGCAGCTCACCCCCAAATCATCTGCTTATTTGTATTTAGCAAAATGGGGAAAATCAAGCGACCCTCTCACCACCTTGCCAAGCGGCAAAATGGTCGCCACATCCAAAGAATATAATCTCGACTTTGAATTTAAGACGCCGCAACGCAAAGCTGAGTTTATGGATTTGATTAACCGATATGCTAAAAAAGATAGCAAAGATGAGAAAGGATTAATTTTTCAAGCATGGTGGCAGCCGTTCTACCGCTCATATACCCCGATGAAACGTTATAAAGTTTTAATGGAAAACCGGATCGAAATGGGGCAATACGAAGCGCAGTTAATGGTGTTACCTGAAAAAGCTAAAGCGCAAGCTGAGCACATTAAAGATGTGGAAAAAAATATCCACATCAATACAATCAAAACTTGGGTTAATCCATCGTTTTATCGTTACATGCATGGTGATTATAAATAATCACAGTCTGTCTGTAGGGCCACGCCGCATTGTGGCCCTGCTCTTGATGCTTCGACTTCACCAAAACAGCTATTTCTGCTTCACTTCCATCATATGATGGGGCATTTGTGAAGTTTCCTCATGGATTGCTGCCTTCTTGCCGATACGCATCGCCATCCGCTTAGCCATATCAAAAATCCATTACTCATATAATTATTGGTATTTGGCATATGGCGTCATGACGTCTTTGTAAGCATCAACGGCAAACCAAATGTAAAACAGAGTACAAAGGGAAAAAGCAGAAATAGAGTTTAAAATGCCACTATGTGACCGTTAGACATAACAACCAGAATCTAGTCGGCATTATTAAACCATAAGGGGTAGTCAGGTGACTTCGAGTTATCAGCGCACAGGTAGGCAACTCAACAATCATAAAACCGACTTTCTTTGAATAATTAGCTCACATTTAGTGATAGATCCAAAATTAAGGCTTAAACTTTAACAACTAACACCACATAGTAGCGACAAGTTTCTCGATTGAGAAGCAATGATGGGGGAAGAAATGCTTTATACCTGTTTAGACTACTTATCCATCCGGATGAATCAATCAATCAAAAACACATTTCATACCGTTGAAAATGCGGTACTTATTAGTCCTCCATCCGATTTGAACAGCGCACCAGCGCCAAATATCCAAAACAAAATATTACTTTTTTTAAGTCACTTAGAACGAGACCCTTTCCCTCAACAAATGCCAAATTATTCATCAAATCCACAGCAACGCCTCGCGCTAACGAACAAACCATTATATGTCAGCTTATCAGTCGTTATTGCCGCTTCTTTTAGCGGGGCGAACTACTCAGATGGGTTAAAATTAATCTCTCATTTATTAGCTTTTTTTCATCGTAACCCATTATTTAATCGCCATAATTCACCAGATATGCCCAAACTAATTGAACAAATATCCATAGAAATGGAAACCATTCCGCTAGAACAGCTGAGCCACATGTGGGGCATGATAGGAACACATTATCTTCCTTCAGTCGTCTACAAAATAAGGGCGGCTATCCCTAACAGTGAAGCGGTGCTAACACAAGCTGAGCCGTTAACGGCACCTCATCTCAACTTAAGTGGGTCTCCTAGCTAATGGCTAATTATCAGCACTATCTGTCGATTATGGTGGAACATAGTTATTTTATAAATGGACTGGCCCGTAATCTGCAGCTTGAATTCAGCCCAAACAGCCAACTTTGGCTAAAGCGACACCAAGTACTTATAAGGCCTATTCGGGGAGGATTGTGCTTACTGAGTGATCCTGATTGCTTAGCCGAGCTTTTCGATAATCAGGAGACAAATGAATTACACATCAAAATTTTTAGTCATGATCCATATTTTCGTAATTACACCAATGGGATAGTTTCAAAAATATTACCTACTGCATATTTTCTAGCAGATTTAACTGATCCAGTATCCTCCAAATTGATTCAGCCCACAGCTTGGTTATCCAGCGATGAGCTCACCCAGATTTCCCTAACAAATAAGATTGATACTATTAATCCAAAAGAATTAAGCCAAAATCTGGTTGGATGGATTCATATAAAAGGCGTTCTGCCAACAATATCGCAAGAATATTCTTCTATCACAGTTAGTTATCAAGCCAATCAGGGATATTGGCAATATTACTTTTTTTCAGAGTTTATTGATCCACAATGCGTTATATCCGACACAAAAAATATTCATCAGTTTGAATATTCTGGAGAAAAAATTTTTAATAACAATCAATTGGCGACCACGTTCACATCACTAGAACCGATCTCGATTGCCGAACACTCACCATTTCATTTTCAACTAAAAAAAGATAATCAGATATTAATTCGTCACTTACCAACAGCAAGCCCATCAAAGATGAGTCAAAATAAAAACAATAATTTTATCAACTATGAAATATATCTTTCTTGACATATTGATAAATGACTAATATAAACAATAAAGGTTCCCTTGAGCGATCTTGCAAACGACTATTGTATTTCGATATTTGGACAGTTTATAAAATGTCATAAAATCAATTAGATGTATGCTGTGTGGTTTCGTTTGGCAACATGCCCATATGGGTTGTTTTTAAATATCTCATCACATAAAGGATCTCACCATGGGTGTCATGAAAACCCCCGGCGTATATATTGTCGAGAAAAATGCTTTCCCAAATTCTGTTGTTGAGGTTGCTACAGCAGTCCCTGCTTTTGTTGGTTATACAGAAAAAGCAGACAATGGTGGTAAATCATTGCATAACAAGCCATGGCGAATTGCTTCGATGTCGGAATTTAGACGCTATTTTGGCGGGCCTGCATTGCAACAGTTTGAAATCAGCGATGCAGACGATGATGCTACAACATCAACAGCATTTAGCCAAGATGGCAAAGCTTACAAAATTAAACAATCCAATACCCGCTATTTGCTTTATCACAGCATGATGTTTTTTTTCCAGAACGGAGGGGGGCCTTGTCATATCGTCTCTGTTGGCAGCTATCAAGATGACTTAGATGCTGGCGTTTTAAAATCTGGGATTACCCCACTCATTAAAGAACAAGAACCCACCATGGTTGTTATTCCCGAGGTCGTGCAATTAGCAGAAGATGATTGTATCAATGTTCAGCAAGCAATGCTTGCGCATTGCGGCGGAAAAATGAAAAACCGAGTTGCCATATTAGATATTTGGGAAGGGTTTAAAGATCGCCAGCATCCCGATGGAGATTGTGTCGAAAAATTTCGCTCTAAATTGGGTATTAACTATCTTAATTACGCTACCGCTTATTATCCATGGCTAAATACATCAATTGTACAAGACAGCGATGTAAATTTTCATAGTGTCAGCAATATCGACAAACTAACTGAATTACTAACGTTTGAAATCAGCAATGCATTTAAAGATCTAGATAATTTATCTGAAGATGAGCTTAAAAGTGGCAGTAACAAACTCAGACTGACGAAAAAGCAGCAGATGTTAGACGAGGTCGCTAAGTTGAGCACCGAGCAAAGTGATTTCGAACAAGAACAGCTTAATAAAATTTTGGTTTCCATCAGCCCTATCTATCAAACAATCTTAGCCGATATCAAATTTCAACAAAATATTTTGCCCCCTGCGGCCGCCATGGCAGGTGTTTACACCATGGTCGACAACTCACGCGGCGTCTGGAAAGCACCGGCTAATGTTAGTTTAAATGCAGTGGTCTCGCCGACTGTTAATATCAGCGATGACGAGCAAGAAGACTTGAACGTCACAACCCAAGGTAAATCGATTAATGCGATTCGGCCGTTTATTGGTGAAGGCACCCTAGTCTGGGGGGCTCGCACATTGGATGGCAACAGCTTAGATTGGCGTTATATCAATGTCCGTCGCACCATGATTATGCTTGAGGAATCTGTCAAATTGGCCTCGAAAGCATATGTATTTGAGCCTAATGTCGCTAATACGTGGGTCTCTATGGAAAGCATGATTGGTAACTTTCTTTATGGGATCTGGAAACGTGGTGGTCTAGCTGGCGCATCCCCCGATGATGCTTACAGTGTCAGTGTTGGACTAGGTAAAACCATGACAGCTGACGATATTTTAGAAGGGATTTTGCGGATTACCGTATTAGTTGCGATAAGCCGTCCCGCTGAATTTATTGAGATCACGTTCCAGCAACAAATGCAAAAATCATAGGCACAAGCTCTGGACACAATGCATTTAACTTAACAGGAGAAATCCCATGGCAGATGATGGATCAGCCCAATCAGAAACCGTTTGGCCGATGCCCAAATTTCATTTTGAAGTCAAATGGGATGGTGGAGCCGGTGCTGGAATGGTCGCCGCTTTTCAAGAAATTTCCGGCTTGGATACGGAATCTCAGCCGATTGAATATCGCGCGGGTAATAGCCCCGTATTTTCAACGATCAAAATGCCGGGTATCGTCAAAAGTAGCAACATCACCCTAAAAAAAGGCATTTTTAAAAGTGATAACAAATTCTACGAGTGGTATAGCAAAATCAAGATGAATACCATTGCTCGTACTGCGGTCACCATTAACTTGTTGGATGAAGCAGGCAGCCCGGTCATGAGCTGGAAGCTGAAAAATGCTTGGCCAACCAAAGTCACAGGCACCGATCTGAAATCAGATGGGAATGAAGTGGCTGTCGAGACGATTGAACTAGTCCATGAAGGACTTGAAATCGCAGTGTAATCGTTAAATGCAGCTATCAGCATGAGGGTAGCTGCATTCATCAAGCACAGGATCAACTACATGGAAGAAGAATGGCCCCTCCCTGCCTTTCATTTTAGTGTGGTAATTGGCAATAATTCTTCTGAAACCGCTTTTCAAGAAGTTTCGGGGATTGAGCAAAAAATAGAAACTGAAGAGTATCTCGAAGGTGGAAGTACATCAGTTTACTATCTTCCTCAAATAGCCAAAGGTAACAAGCTAACCGTCAAAAGAGGAATAGCAACACTCGCTTCTCCATTAGCAAAATGGTGTCTCAACTGTTTTAAATACAAATTCAAAATTCAAACTAAATCAGTTCTTGTTCATCTGCTCGATGAAAACCATAAACCTTGTCGTAGTTGGGTATTTTTAAACGCTTATCCAGTCAGTTGGAAAGTTGACACATTTAACTCGACTAAAAATGAAGTCACCATAGAAGAAATTGAATTTTGTTTTAGTCGAGCGATAAGGAGTAAGTAACCATGCCAATTGAAGTCAAACAGATGGTAATTCAGTCAAATGTCTCCAGTAACGCTTCATCGAGCGAAACTGCAACGAGCGACAAGCGGCGTTCATGCGATCAATCAAACACGTTACTATCGTCACATCAGAGTGAAAATTCTTCAAAATTTAAAGCATTACATCATAAAGTTCACACTGATATTCGAGAACGCTAATGATAGAAAAGCTCAAGATAACAGCCCAAGATGACAAGCGATCGTTCACTGTGATGCTCAATCCTAATACGCTCAAACACGATCTAGGCATTAATTATACAAATAATGAATGTAAAAATCGACAGGCTCAAGGTGATATTGCGCCATCGATGGATTACAAGGCTTATCAGAGCGAAAAATTAAGCTTTGAAATCTTAGTTGATGCAACAGGGGTTGTTGAGCAGCCCAAAGCATCAAAAGTCGATACACAAATAGACGCGCTCAAAAATGTGATCTATCGCTATGTTGGGACACAACACCAACCCAGTGTTGTCACTCTCACATGGGGAAATTTATCCTTTAAAGGTCGCCTCACCTCCATGGGGGTTTCGTACATTCTGTTTAGTTCAAGCGGTGTGGCACTGCGTGCCAAAATAAATCTTGCCTTCGAGCAATATATGGATGAAGAAGAAAAGGCAAAACTAGCTAAAAAGTCATCCCCTGATTTAACGCACGTAGTCACTTTTAAAGCTGGGGATACATTGCCGCTGTTATGTGCCCAAATTTACCATAATGCAGCCTATTACATGGAAGTAGCCCGTGTGAATAGGTTAGCCAGTATTCGTCACATTCCAATCGGAACACAACTTTATTTTCCACCGTTGGTCTAACCCGTATTAAGAGGTTGTATGTCAAATCAAGACACAGATGGCGTCGTGACGTTCACCATTAAAGCTGACGGCAGCGAGATAGCCAGTGATATTGGTGTTATTGCCATTAATATCTTCTCCCAGATCAATCAGGTTGCTCATGCCGAGCTATTAATTGCCGATGGTGATATTGCCAACCAAACATTTGCTATCAGTGAAACCGATACTTTTAAACCGGGCACGTCCATTACCATTAGTGCAGGGTATGATAGTGATGAGACTACACTTTACGAAGGCATCGTCATTAAACATGCCATCCATATCAGTGGCAATAATCAAACGTTGCTGGATATTACATGCAAAGATCAAGCAGTTGCCATGACCATCGCACGCAAAAGTAAGTGCTATCTCAAGCAGACAGATAGCGCCATTATCAGTCAAATCATCAGTAACTACTCTGGACTCGATTTAGATCATGTCGACTCAACCAGCAGTGAACATGATGAACTGACCCAGTTTAATTGCAGCGATTGGGATTTTCTGCTGACCCGCGCTGAAGCCAACGCCATGGTGGTTAGTAACCAATCCAATAAGATCACCGTAGTGACACCAACACTAGATGACAGCCCATCGCTAACCATTACCTATGGCAATGAGCTCATCGATTTATCAGTTGAAGTCGACCCTTGCTATCAACTCAATCAGGTCACTGGGATCGGCTGGGATATGAGCCAACAACAAATGGTGCAAGGTCAAGCAAGTAGCCAGTCTATCAATGAGCAAGGAAATTTGAGTAGTTCAACGTTAGCGGAGGTGTTGGGGGTAGGCAACTATCGCCTTCAAACATCCGGGACACTCAGTGAGGATGTCCTTGAAAGTTGGGCTAAAGGGCAGCAACTTAAGTCAGCTTTGTCCAAAATCCGCGGTTCGGTGAGCTTTCAAGGCAATGCCGATGCCAAAATCAATACCTTGATTAAAATCGCCGGCGTCGGTGCCCGTTTTAACGGTCCGCAATATATCAGCGCCGTACATCATCAGATCGAACAGGGTCAGTGGGTTACAACAGTTGACTTAGGTTTATCCCCTATGTGGTCCAGTGAACATCGCGATCTAGGTGCACCACCGGCAGCTGGCTGGCTTCCACCCGTCGATGGCCTACAAATTGGAGTGGTGACTCAGCTAAATGACGACCCTCAATCACAGTCTCGCATTCAGGTTAAATTACCCACTCTAGGCGATGATGACAATCTACTTTGGGCGAGACTAATCAGCTACTATGCCACTAGCAGCAGCGGCAATTTTTTTATTCCCGAAGTTGGCAATGAAGTTCTTCTTGGTTACATCAACAATGACCCATCACAGCCGATCATTTTAGGCAGCTTATACAGTAGCCAACACACTCCACCTTATGAGTTAACCGCCGAAAACAATACCAAAGCCATCGTAACCAAAAGTCAACTAAAGGTGGAGTTTAATGAAGAAGACAAAGTTATCACACTCATCACACCTGGGGGCAATAGTATTGTCCTCAGCGACAGTGATAAAGCGATCACCATCAGCGATCAAAATGATAATAAAGTCACTCTAAATGATAGCGGGATTAGTTTAGAAAGCCCTAAAGATATTAGTCTTTCAGCAAAAGGGGCTATCTCGCTCAAAGCCACTAGTAATATCAGCCTTAAAGCCAATGCGGATGTGAAAGGATCGGGTATGAATGTTTCACTAGAAGCTCAAACCGGTTTTACTGCCAAAGGTTCAGCAACCGCTGAACTATCGGCATCAGGAATGACAACCATCAAAGGTGGATTGGTCAAAATTAACTAAGGAGCAATTATGCCATTTGCTGCACGAATTACCGATATGCACCTCTGCCCAATGCAAACGCCTGGCTTGCCGCCGATCCCACATGTTGGTGGCCCAGTGATTGGGCCAGGGGTTGCGACAGTCCTGATCGGTAATCTGCCTGCATCAGTTGTTGGTGATAGTTGCACCTGTGTCGGGCCGCCATCAACCATCATCAAAGGCTCCGTAACGGTGATGATTGGCGGCAAACCAGCGGCTCGAATGGGAGATAGTACCAATCATGGAGGGAGTATTATTTTAGGCGAACCAACCGTTTTAATTGGTGGCTAAAAAGGAATCAGAGATGAGTGATCACAACAACTTTCTTGGCAGAGGCTGGGCATTTCCTCCTCGCTTTAACGCCCCAAAACAACAGGTGGCACTTAGTCAAGATGAACAGGATATCCAAGAAAGTTTGCGCATATTACTCTCAACGACACCCGGCGAGCGAATTATGCACCTCGAATTCGGATGTGATTTACACCGACTGGTATTTGCGGAGCTCTCACAAACGACTCTCACTGAGATAAAAATGAGTATCAAACAAGCTATCTTGTATTTCGAGACCCGCATTGATCTGCTCGACATCGAGATCACGATCGACGCCATGCAAGGCAACTTGATCATCAACATCACCTATCTCATCGTCACCACCAATACGCGGGGAAATATGGTTTACCCATTTTACCTACAAGAAGGTACGCTGATCGCCCCTCAGTTGCTCCCCCAAACCAATAGGGAGGACTCTGAATGACCACAACCCAGAAGCAACGCCTAATCAAAGCACTTACCCCAGAGTTTTTTCAACTCCATGAGCTCAGCTTTGAGCAGTTGTTAGACTGGGCGAAACAATTTGCTGCAACACTTCCCTATCACGATGAAAATAACCACCAAGCGGGCTCATGGGCCGCCATGTTTGAAACGAATGAACTAGTGATCTGCGCTTGTATCCTCAGCCTCGATCCCTATCGTTGCCGTCAGCAATTCAAACAAGCTATGCAACTGGGGGAAAGTCCTGCTATTGACTACCTTATCGGATTGTATCGTCAATTTAACAGCTGGTACCAGTATCTCCCCAGCCAACCCGAATTAGCCTATCAACTTAAATTTGTATTACTCGGTCATTATCGGAATAAATTAATTGCCCCACTCCAGCAGTTACTCAGTTGCATACCTGAAGAAAAACGCTCATATTTCAGCCAATTTGACCCACTCTGGCAACTTGATCAGACGGTCACAACTCCCCCAAAATTTGATTTTATCCAACATAGCTTCTCTGCCGCGATTATGACGCTCAAAACGTTGCAAAAGGATTGTCACATTTATCTGCAACAATCATTGAAACACGGTGAACATCCCCCTCAGCTAGCACTTTATGTAAGCTTTTTACGGCTGTTCCAGCTAGCACGCGTAAGAATCAACCAGTTCAACGAACGCCACCTTAATTTTTACTATCGAGACGTGTTGCGACAAACTGAGCAATCAGCACCAGATAATCACACCTATCTGAAACTTTCACTCAATAATCATCGTGGAACGCCCGTGACCATGACTGAGAATACCCTCATTAGTCCCGGACAAGACGCACAGTTTCAGCGTATAGATTATCGCACAGCTTATCCAATACTGGTCACTGATGCCGAAGTCCGCCAAGTCCACCAGCTTAGCTTCAAGCGGGATCCTCTGATATCTCCTGAACGAGAAGCTGGATTAGTCTGCGGGATCAATAGTCAATCGATCACTATCGCCCCTGATGCAGCCCCACCTGAGCTGCCAGATACTCAGTCATTCACGCTATTTAGCGCCGACACCTTGAATCAAAATCAAACAATGGGCTTGGTTGTCGCCGATCCCGTGCTTGCGATGGCGCAAGGCAAACGCCAAGTCAGTGTAAAGTTCCAATTAGGCGAAAAACAAAGGGAAATAATTGATCGACAACTTTATCGATTAAGCCAACCAGATAGTAAAGTAACCGATGAGATCCAAGTTCTATTTACTCAGTTACTAACGATCCATCGTCATACGTTAGGTGAGCCTGAAAGGATAGAGCTCATCGCCGAGCAGCTCGTCGCAACGCTCAGTCCAATACAATGCCATCAGCTCGCCAATGCTGAGGCTGATCAGCAAATTAACCTCATCTACCGAGAATTTTTGCTCGCGCTATTGCAACAAGCTAAGCAACCCGAGCAATTTTACCGCATCTTTGGACTTCTGATTACTCGCCATGCATTAAGTGATACAGACTGGCTTAGTCCAGCTGATATCAGTCTGATCCGTGCTCAGGCCGAAAAAACGCTTTCGGGGCCAGCGAAGCAGACCGTCCATGAACTACTCATGCAGTCAAAAACTGCCGTTTTTTATCTGCTTTTTAGCAATTTATTTGACGCCGAGCTAACGACTGAAGAAGGCTGGCTAGCGATCACTCACTACCAGATCTATCCGTTGCCAACGCCAATCAGCCATCGGTATGGATTCACGCTGATCTTTAATCTTGAACCTGGCTTTGCGGCGATTATTCCCCCCAATCAAGAGCTGATAAATCAAGGCTGGGACATGCTTCATCCCGCATTTAAGCTGACGCTAAAAAACCAGACAAACTGTTTTCCCTATTCTATTTTTCGCGACTTTGAATTAATGGATCTGCAACTCGACACACGGATTGAGGGACTGACACAACTTCAGCTATTTAACAATGAAGGGGCAAGCGATCCAAGTCAGCCATTTCATCCATTTGGAGTTTTACCCAACGACGAATCTTATTTAGTCATCGCCAGTGAAGAGCTCGCTCGTAAGCACATTCATACCCTATCAGTGGATATGCATTGGACCGATCTACCGCGTGGCAGCGACGGCTTTCGTCAATATTACCAAGGTTACCCATATGCTTATTGCAATCACAGTTTTCAGGTTGCACTAGAGGTTTTGAGTAATGGACAATGGCAATCAGTGGGCGCACCTAGTTATGCGCTATTTGCCCCTAAAGAAGGTTCGTTACAGCGAACCCAACAGTTGCAGTTATCGATGCAACACGCCTTTACGCCAGTGACTCAACCTTGGCCTCAAACACCCTTTAGTTCACAATCAAGCATTCGCAATGGGCTATTTAAAATAAAACTGATCGCCCCGCAAACAGCTTTTGGCCACCGTCTCTATGCACCGCTGCTCAGTCAAACCCTCATTGCGAATACAAAAAATAAGAAAAAAGACAAATTACAACCTCTACCCAATTCGCCCTATACACCGCAGCTAAGCCGTTTTGCAGTCAATTATCACGCCCAAAGCACGTTAGATCTAAAATCCCCTAGCCCCACCAATCACAGCCAAATCATCCATTTGCATCCTTTTGGCAAAGAGCTGATCTATCCACCCGCAGATCCGCTGGCACCCAAAGCCCAACGCCTGATGGCAAACTATCCCCATGACAGCTATTTGTTTATTGGTCTGTCAGCATCGCAACTATCGGGTTATTTGAACCTGTTCTTATTGCTGGACGGTCAATCCAAGATCCTCTCACCCTATCCATCCAATGATTACCATTGGGCTTATTTGGTCGACAATCAGTGGTTGACACTCCCACCGAAGCAGATTGTCCATGATTCAACCCAAGGCTTTATTACCACTGGCGTTATCACACTCGACCTACCAGACACGATCAATACTCACCACAGTATTATGCCCGACGGTTACTACTGGCTATGTGTCAGCACCGATTGCGGCATCGGGCTCTATCCAAATTGTCGCCACATTGCAACACATGTCATTGAGGTCAAAGGGCAGCCAAATCCATCACTGACACCATGGAGCACTTGGCGGGTCTCACCTAAACCCGCTAATCTGGCCAACATCATGCAGCTTACCCCGCTTCACGCAGCACCTAAACAAGAAAATCGCCAACAGTGGATCGCACGGGTGAGCGAAAAACTGCATCATAAAGGACTCGCTATTACACCTTGGGATTACGAGCACTTGGTACTCGAACAGTTTGCTGATATTGGCAGCGTGAGCTGCTTTGCCCACCATCGCTTTGACTCACATCAGAACGTTCCCGGTCACGTGCTAATAATCGTCACCCCACAGCCAATTCACTGCCAACATAATCCGTGTATTCCAGTCACCATCAGTTCTGCAAAATTACTCGCAATTCGTGATTATTTACAATCGGTCAGTCGTAGTGGCTGCCAAGTTGAAGTGCGCCACCCCGGATATGAGCGAATTCAAGTTCGCTGCCAGGTGACATTAAAAGTTGGGACCCACCACGGACTCGCTCTGAGACATCTTAATTACGCAATCAGCGAGCATCTATGTCCTTGGAAAAATGATACGGCCAATCTTGGATTAGGTTGGCAGTTATCGCTGAGTAAGCTCGTCGCATTTATAAGTCAATTTCCATTTGTCAGCCATGTGACGGGGTTATCCGTACTCAAAATCAGTCAACTACAGCAAACTAATTATCAACTGCAAGATAGCGCCTCATCCGAGCCCACGATTGCGGCTGAATATCCGTGGTACATCTTGCTACCAGCGGAACATCATCATATCCAGGTCACCCCCCAGCCTCTGGAGATCAGCCCCCAACCGGTCGGAGTGGGTCAATTAACCATTGGCGAGCAATTTATTATCAATCGCTCCGGTGAGCCCTCGCTGGGAGAAGACTAATTATGGCGAAACGTAATCGCAGTACCTTAAAAAACTATTTCCGCCAAGGCGCAATGCCCTCTGCTGACCATTTTGCAGATTTGATCGACTCATGCGTTAATCAGATTGAAGAAGGATTCGCCAAACCACCCGATTCGGGGCTGCAATTGACGGCGCTCGATCGCGCACATCTACTGAGCTTCTATCAGCAAAGCTCGCCTGACACCCCACTATGGCATATCGGTTTTGCCAAGCAGCAAGATAACTTACAAATTACGGCCGAACAACACCGCAACAAAGCAGCTAATCTCACCCTAACAGGTGATGGGTACATGGGCATTCAAACCGATCATCCACAATGCGCTCTTGATGTTAATGGCTTGATTGCCGCTCATGGCCGGATGGGCCATCAGATGCTTGATGCTGAGATCCCTGCCGATGGACAGTGGCATGATCTAACCCCAGAATTAGAAGGATGTCAGATGTTTGAAATAGCTGCTGGGGTTGGGATCCGCCACAGTGGTCGTTACGCATTGTTACATGCCATTGCGATCAATACCTGTGCGCCAAACCGTTGGTGGAATCGGCTCTGGCAACGCAAAAACCCAATTCAAGTCACCCAGGGCTATTTTCGCTCAAGCTCCGATAAACTACGGCTTCGTTGGAAACAAACAATCAAAGAGGGAGCCATTCGTCCTTATGTACTGCAAATCCGCTCTAATACCAGCTATGGTGATCAACGGGTGATCCGCTATCACCTGACACAGCTGTGGCAGGATGCCTATATGCAAAGCTGTGAAACTCACGTCAGCAGCGAGCTAGATGACTAATGGTCAACCCGATCCCACGACACGACCACGCTGATAAGCCCGATAGTTTTGAGCAGCTCTATCGTCAAGGTCTTCTTTATCTGCAACAACTAAGTGGTCATATCTGGACCGATTACAATTTGCACGACCCCGGTGTCACAATTTTAGAACAGGTCTGCTATGCATTGACCGACTTAATCTATCGAAGTGATTTTGCAGTCAGTGATTATCTCGCCCAGCCAGATGGCCATATTCATTATACTCAGCAAGGGTTGGCGCTGCCGAATACCATTTTGACCTCTCCGCCTCAGCAAATAGCCGATTACGAGCAATATCTGCTGAATAAAATTCCAGCCTTAGAGGGCGTTTCATTACTGCCAGTAACCCAGCCTTTGTATCAGGGGGTTTACACCATCCAATGTCGACTCAACATGATACATCGCCAGCGAGCCTTAAATGAACCACAAACGATCGCCAACATCACTGAACAGATTCAAAAAGTGTATCATCAAGTCCGCGGATTGGGTGAAGACATCAGTCAAGTCACTATCGTCGGAACAACAGGGTTATCACTGTGCGCCAACGTCCAAATTTCCGGTGAAGTCGAACCTAACCGTCTCATTGCGCAGCTCTATTGGCAAGCAACTGAATGGATTGACCATCATGCTCCAATCGCCAATCTGGCGGGACTATTTGAAACACTGTTGGCCATTCCCGGTATTATCAATGTGCAACAGCTTCAGCTGATACCCTATCCCTCTCAATCAGATAACAATGATGCGTTAACGCAACTACCAGAAAATGCTTGGCTAGCCATACCGCTTAATGCAACCGAAATCCAGTTGCAGCTGAGTCAACACGGCCACCCACTGAGTATCGATTTCACTGAGATCCTCTATCACTATCATCAACAATCATCCTCAACTCAATCAACACCATCCCCTTCAGCAGATCTTACAACTAACATATCGGGTCACTTTTATGACTTAAGCCAGTATGAATCGATTCAAACCCTATTCCCCCGCAATTATCGTTTAGCAGCAGCGGGCATAAGTCACTATCAACCGCAGCAACAAGCACAACGTCATCAACTGCGTAGTTATCTGCTGCTATTTGATCAACTAATGGCTAACTTTTGCGCCGATTTAGCAGGCATTCGTCAGCTCTGGTCAACCTTGCTTGAAAACCCAGTCAGCTATCAAGTACAACCCCTAGGAAACCACCAATTCCGAGGTATCGAGCAACATTACGCATCTCAGCCGGAGCACATGTTGCGTCAATTACAGAGCCAATTTGACAACTATCCAGAACGTAAAGGACGGATCTTCGACTACCTGTTAGCGCTGTATGGTGAACATTATCCGGATGCACTGCACTACCAGTTTAATGATTATTTTTCTGCCGAAGAGCTTGAATGGAAACTACTGCACAGCAAGCAACAGTTTATTCTTCATATTAGCGCACTAACCGCTAATCGCGGCTTAGGATGTGACTTGTGTCAAGCCGACAGCATAGGCGATTATCAGCGCCGCCTCACCCTATTGCTTGGAATTTCGTGGCGTCGACACCACTTATACAGCCGCAATATCACTCAGTATCTATTAAATGTTGTACCCGATAGCAGTTTTGCACGCAGTAGTATCGGGCAACAGACCTTGTTTCAACTGCCGGATGTGCTACAAGCACAATTAGAGGATGTGCCAGCAAAGACACAAACCGCCGAGTTATCCGATCAACAAATCCGTCAAATGCGCAGTGCTATTGTCGCTTTTAAAGGACAAACAATCCCCGAATCACTGCTACAGTACGGTATCACGTCTCAAAACTATCGCATTCTACCTCGTACACATAAAGGGGATTATCAACTCTTTTTTACATTCTCCAGCAATACTCAGTCGCCGCAGTGGTTGTATATTGGATGTCATCGTCAGCGACAGAAGCTCATGCAATTTAGCTACTACCTGCGCCAATGGCTGATCCAACTTAATCGCGATAGCGAAGGGCTTTATGTGATCGAACATATTGCGCTACGACCTACCGCTAGTGACCCTAAGCATCATGACGATGACAATCCATATGCCCAACAGATCAGCATTGTTTTGCCTGGTTTTACCGCTCGCCATCAAAATCCATTATTTCGTAGCCAAGCCGAAAGCCTCATCACGCAAAATACTCCCGCACATCTGATGGTGCACTATCACTGGCTCTCATTTTATGCCTTTTGTGCTTTTGAAACTCTTTATACAGACTGGCGGGAAGCCCGCGCCAAACATCAACGCGATCACAAACACTGTGATCAGTTGGCAAACGAGCTCTTAGCCTTTTTATTGCAACCTAATGTGCAATCGCTGGGGCTGACACGATGAAAGCCTTCCACAAAATTGCCCATGCTCGGCTCACACTCAACTTTGAAACTGGCAAACCAGCCGAGCAGTTTGAACGCCAATCCCACCAGTGGGTCTCTCAGCAACTACTACCAATGCTTGAACGCGTCTTTGATCGATTCAATCCCAGCGATGAAGTCATCACCATCGATAAACTTGAGTTGAACCTAGGGAACTTAAATACTGAATCGCTATTGAGTCAATTACTAACCGCTATCGAGGCGCAGCTCACCGTTCAGCTGACGTCTCTCTTAACATCACCGGCCATTGTGCCGAACTCTGTTCATCGCTATGCCAGTAAAGACTATCGTTTTGAACAAGCGCTGATGTTTTTGCAAACGGGTCAATTGCCTTGGAATATTAACAGCCAAAGTCACCTCAGCCAGCTTGATTTAATCCCCGCGATGATCAGCCATATTGATCAACTGGAACACTACTTAGCCGCACAGCCATCTAACGAAGTACTATTGGCGCGGATGATTTATCAACTGCCCACGGAGGATTTAGCACGGCTATTCACGCGCCTATCTGCCGCCAATCAATCTCGATTGATTCAACGCTTAGTCGCAAGTGACAAACAGCATCACCCTCGCTTAAAACAAACTATCGAAGTGTATTATCATCAGCAGTTAACCCACGCGCTGACCCATCATGATCTGAGTTTATTGATGCCATACGCATGGCCCATTATAGGTCCATATAGCCATGTGCTACTTGCCGTATTGCAAGCCCATCATCTCGACCCGAGGCTGCCCGACACACTGGTACGACAATTAACACCATCTCAGCGGTTTTCCCTACTTAGACTATTAGAACCGAGCGAATATCCGTTTCTCTATCTGTTATTAAACACAGCACAATTATGGGTTCACTCAGCCGCAACACCAAGTGCGGCGACAGCATCTAAGATCGCCGCCACGCCTCACCTTAAGCAGCAACTCTGGCGGTTTACTTTGTATTATCTGCTCGTGGAGCGCGGCAGCCGATTTAACAAACAAACTTATCTACAAGGCGTGCTTTATCAAATGGCAGCGCATCAAAATATGGCTGTTGCAGCGCTCATCCACATGTTACGTCAGACCTTGCAACAGAGCGCCATTGACTCACGATTACGCGAGCAAATGCAGACAATGCTCAATGAAATTGACAAGACCCCAAAACAAGATCTCATAGCCATCCCTGAAATAGAAACAATGTCTAGCGCCGTCCGCCGTCACTGGCTACATCATCAACTGGTAGCCGGTGAAATATCCCCCGACACGTTAGACTGGTTCCTCAGGCATGACGCGGCACTGTTAATAAGCACTCTGCGTGGACTAAACGTCAATACGCTATCGGCACAACGTTTACTAAGCGAGCTACCTTTCTTTGCGAAACAAGCGCTTTTAACCACAATTGAACCGGACATAGAACAAAACTCAACGTCGCAAGAAACCATCGAGGCACATTGGCGACAGCACTTCTCGTTGCAAACACGCGCCACCACATCCGAGCCAATCACGATCATTATGGCGCTGCGCTGCGCTGATGAAGTCACATTGCTCGCGCACTGGCCCAGCGAATCAACCCTCTTGAGTTCAATATTACGTTGGATGGGACAACTAGCGGCTATTAGGCAAACATGGGCTGAAGGCTATAGTGATCCAACGCTGATCCGCTTAGCGATTCACATCACCCCAGCGGCTGGTCAAATCATTCAAGACATTATCCACCACCCTAGAATATGGGCCACATTCGAGACCCAACCGGTGGATCGCCATAGCACACGGGTTAGTTATTGGCAGTTTACCCTTGGTTATCTCATTCTCGAACACGAGAGCGAATTTAATCGGCGCAGCTATCTAACCACATTAACGGCGCGCATGGCCGCTCGACGCAACATTTCTCAAACGGAGCTAATCCGCGCAATGTTGCAAGTCGCTTCACCGTCCTCACAATCAATATTATATAGCTTATTGAATGAACAACTACGCTTATTAAGCTCGCACTCATTGTCTACAACTCAGCCACTTGAGCGTTCGCTGGTGAATCAGCCAAATTATTTAGCAAGAGAACAAATAGTTGACGCGCTATTAACGGCTGATCAGCCCATCTGGCAGCAGCTTTATCATAATATGCTCCACCAAGATCCTTTGTGGCTAAGAACGCAGATTGTCACGCTTGGCGAACTCGACAACTATCAACGTCTCTGGGCAGAACAATTTCCAGATAGCACGCTACTGAAACTTGTCATCGTGATCGATTCAAGCGCGCATCCGACCGTTGCTAGTGTCATCCATCATCACCACTATTTTGCGGTGATCACCAGCCATCCCATCGCACTAAAACAGAGTATATGGCAGTTGACCTTCGCCTATCTATTAAGCGATCGCGGCAGCGAATTTAACCGCCATAGCTATTTAAAATCACTCGTCCAACAGTTGGCTGCCAGACATAATGTGTCTGCGCGACAACTGATCGATGCGATGTTACAAACGAGTACCTCACCACCTGATTGGCTAATTGAACTCACCATTGTATATAGCGAGACAAGCCTTTCATCGTCACCAGACATGCTTGCCTGGCTAAAGGCACCTATGGCTCACTGGGTGATTCCCTTAGAGTTATCTGCGACACACCGCCGTGCAGTTGTCGAGCAATTCACTCAAGCTGCTGCGTATTGGCCACTCCAGCAATTGTCAGTGACTAATCAGCAACGATTGATCAAATTACTCGTCCCTAAAATTGCCGACCAGCTTATCACATGGCTCCACACACTCAGCATATTGTTAGAACAGCTTCCCCTGCCAGCAAACTGGTTTTATCAACGCGCATTAGCAGCCGATCCCCCGCGGAGCATCCACGCTTGGCTGCTCGCTATATTAAGTGAATTACACCGACAATTACCCAGTCAAAGCGAAGCACAACGAATCGCCTTACTCCAATCGGTGATCGAGCATCATGTGCCGATTTCGGCGCAAACAGACTGGCTCAAACCACTAAAAAACCCATTGCAAGCACTGCAACAATGGCTTCAAACCGACGCCCCATTGCCAAACATTGAACAACGACGATATATATTGCTCAATCATGGCCACTCTTTGTGGCCGTGGTTGAGCATACAGTTGCAATCCCCTCCGATGTTACGCCGTTGGATTACAGCGCTGAGCGATCAAGAACATCGTCAGCTTTTCGCAACGCATTATCCGCAGCTTTTAGCTTATATTGATTGGCTCGCTCAAACATTGACTCAGCAGCTAGCCGATACAGGGAACGCGCGCAGCATACTTTGGCATACACTTTACCACCAGCTCTTATTGTTAGGCGGCCAAGAGGGAATGTATCACCTTATCAGGCGGATCCAAGCAGCGCTGTTTGCTCACCCATATATCTCTGCTCACGCCCCGCTTAAGCAATCTTTATTAACCACACAGCGCGCAGATAGCCGCTATCAATGGTTAACATTAGAAAACATCAAGGCTACTGCCCCCCCTAAACCACCGGATATTGAGGCCTCGATCATTGGCCCGCTGCAAGAAGCGATCACTCAGCGCCCTTGCCCAATACTCAGCCAAACAGATGATACGCCAGCCGATGGCGAGCCGATAAGTATCGACAATGCTGGGATGGTGTTAGCCGCACCGTATCTTGCCAATCTATTTCAACGACTCGGGTTAACCGATGGTAAACAGTTTGCCAGCCCTCAGACGCAAGAACAGGCTTTATTTTGCCTACAACAGGTAGTATATGGCCAGCATGAAGCGCCCGAATATCGGATGATGCTCAACAAAGTGCTTTGTGGTATGCCTCTAACGATGCCGATCCCAGCTGATCATTTATTGCCCGATGGGGCAGAGTTGGTGATCGACGGCATGCTAAACGCCATGCGCGCACATTGGCAGGCATTAGGTTCAACATCGATTGATGGCCTGCGTAGCACTTTTTTACAACGCTCAGGAACACTTATTCGCCAGACCGAACACTGGCAGCTAAATATCGCCCCCGGCACATTTGATATGCTGCTTGATCAGTTGCCATGGAGCTATCAAACCATTAAATACCCGTGGATGGACAAACCGATGTTTGTCAGTTGGCGTTAGGGAGCAATGCATATGAATTTTCATCAAGTCATTCAGTCAAAGCAACCCGATTCGCAAAGCAAAGGCCGGGCCAATGCCCAGTCGCTTGAGCGAGAAATAAACTGGTTTAATCAGATCATTGATCGGCGTATCAAACTTTACTTTGAGCAAGAACCCCAGTTAGCCGAGATTGATACACTTTCTGCGCCTGACTTGAGTGATGATTACAGCGATTATGCAACACTTATTCGTGATGAAAATCTGCAATGGCCTGAGCGACTGATGCTGATTCTGGCGCTCATACCCTATCTACGTCCCCAACTATTGGATATATTCTTTACTCAAAACGACAGTTTCAGCCGCGGCTATAGTGAGTTTGGTGGTCTTTTGGGTAAAAAACACAGTGGCTTTATCCCCACTGGTGAAACAGCTGCTTTTTTATATGCAGGGAATAGCTTAACCAAACGGCTCGCATTTTTAACCCGGTTTCATAGCGCGCATCGGTTATTTAAAAAAGGAGTCATCGTGCTCGGCGCCACCGAGCCTGATGAGCCGCTATTAAGTTGTAGCCTGAGTATTAGCGATAATTATTTGCACCAATTAACCACAGGTGAAGAACAATCGCCCAGCTACAGCAGTCTGTTTCCAGCAATGCTTATTGAAACTGCGTTGGAATGGCAAGATCTAGTGCTTCCCTCAGCAACCTTAAATGAGGTCCAAAAAGTCTTAACATGGCTCACTTCAGGCTCTGAAATTTTGGCCCATTGGCAACTGCAACGTTATCTCAAAGCTGGCTATCGATGCCTATTTTATGGCCCACCTGGTACGGGCAAAACCTTAACCGCCATACTGCTAGGCAAAGCCAGTGGATTACCCGTTTATCGAGTCGACTTATCGGCGATCGTATCTAAATATATTGGAGAGACTGAAAAAAATCTGGCCAATTTGTTTGATCAAGCTCAGAACCGTCGTTGGATCTTATTTTTTGATGAAGCCGACGCCTTGTTTGGCAGCCGCTCTAAAGGGGATACCGCCAATGATCGCCATGCTAATCAACAAGTGGCGTACCTGTTACAACGGATTGAAGACTTCCCTGGGATGGTGATCTTAGCAACGAACCTTAGGGATAATATTGACGAAGCTTTTGCTCGTCGCTTTCAGTCGATGATCTATTTTCCAATTCCAGATATCGAGCAGCGTCTCGCCTTGTGGCAAACCCTAATCGGCTTGCATTTACCCGATGATGAGCACGCCCAGCTTGAACAGTTGGCCGAAGCCTATCCGATGGCTGCAGGAGCCATGATTAATGTCGTTCGAGATGCAGCGATTAGCGCCCACCAACAACAAAGCCCAAATATAACCTGTGACATGCTACGCCAAGGGATCCAAAAAGAGCGTCGCAAAGAAGGAAAAACACTATGATCACATCAGTAAGGTTCATGCCATTTGGGATAGTGTTGTACTGTATCATGACCTTTTCCGCTCACGCTGCCAGCCCATCAATTTGGGACGGATCAGCGTATACTAACTGCTATAAATCCCTACCCAGTGGTAGCTCTGATGTGTTTGGCAAAATCACCCAGCAACAATTGCAATCACTCTATGAATATAATCCGACGTTTATTCAGTCGCTGAAAAACGACGGTCACCTTTTAGATGATGGTCTTTATGGTCCCAAAACTCGTACTTGGCTCGCCTACTTTTGTGCAGAATTTGCCGTAATTGTACCTAAAAACCAAACCCGCTTTGTGCAAACACTGCAAACAAACCTGACACAAGCCAGTCAAATCAACACGCTTTATCCACATTGGCGCAAAACCATCGCGCCAAACCAGCTGCTGCACTTAAGCGCACAAGAACTTCAACAAGATCTTACCCCAAAACCACCCCATATAGAACCGTCCACACCTCAACCTCAACCCCAGCCAAGTCCTCCTCAACAGGTTCAGCAAACGAAGACGGTCGACTACTACCAACTGAGTGCGGTGGATCTCAACGCTTTGGCCGACCAGCAAGCAGCGATTCAAATATTAAACAAACTGTCTTCTAAACAATTTGACCAACGCACGCAGCTTTTTAATGCCCTGCGTGAACCATTGACCCAATTGGGACATCCAGAATTAGACCTAAATGGATTAATCGAGTCGCAACCGCTCAAAGTATCAGCAAGCTCAAATAGCCAAACCCAGAGTAGCACCACCACTAAAGCCACGTATAGTTTAAACGACCAACATACCACTCAAGTCAGGCAAACCACCGAGAGTAGCCAAACTAAAACTCAAACGCCTGCATTAGTTTGGCAGATCAATTCATCAGCACTTAAAAAAACGCTTGAACAGCTTAAACTGGTAGCTATTTCCAAAGACTCACTCAACGCGCTTCAGCCGCTACAAGGCGAAGTTTTTGCCGGCAACTATCTATTTGATATCGCATTGAAACTTGCCGGTATTTCACCATCGAGCGACACGGGTAAAAGTATTATCCAGAAAGCGGGGAAACAAGGGATTTCGCCGAAAACAGATCGACCGACATTATGGCGAGCGCCCTCCAACTGTGGCTGTGAAGACAGTAAAGCTCCCCTTTATAGCGCCGATATTTTCTATGGATTTTACCCCTACTGGCTGCACCCTAAAGAAGGTCAACTCATTCACTTTAGCCAGTTGGATCGCATTGGCTACGTCGGAGCTACATTGAAGCCTACCGACAACGGGGGAACTTTAATCTTACCTCCAAACTGGACGACCGAGGTCAAAGATAGTGAGTTTATCCAAACTGCCCACCGCTACCGCACTGACATCGATCTCGTGGTTAGCGCATCAAGACATTTATCCGAGCAACAGCTCACCGGATTATTCACTACCGAAATGATCAAACAATTAGTCGATAGTGTTCAACAGCCTCTGAACAAGCATCTGAGTAATCGCATGCATCCTTTGTTCTCTTTAGGTATGACGCATATTCCAACTATCGCCGATGGCATTACCCTCGATTTAGACTTAACAACGCTGCAAAGCCCTGACAGCCAAAAAGCCTTTTTAGCATTTATTCGTGCCTTAAAAGCCAGTTTACTCGATAAAGCCAATACAGAGAGCATTGAAGCACACGCCCATGATCGCTACTACCTTAACGTGATCATTCCAATTCAAGCGGTATTAGCTGCCGATCCCCACAGTTTTTATACCTTTAGCAATTTGGACAAGCTTTCTAAAATAAGTAATTTGTTAATTATGCGTCCAGGGAGCGCAACACAAACGGATAAAAGCGATAATGAGCTTAGCCAGATCCGCGGCTTATTGAAGTGGCTGAGTAACCAGCCAGAACAGGATAAAACCGCCGTTTTATATCAACATATGATCCCCATGCTGATTACTGCTGCACATTATCATTCCTACGAAAAATTAAACCAGTTGGTGCACCTATCAAGCTGGAGCTTACTTGGGGCGGCTTATTGGCCAACAGTCACCGACTCAGTCAGTCAACAATTTATCCAAAACACGTTCTACTCGACTCAATCCCCTTCACCGACACCTCTAAACACGGTCATTGCTTATAGCACTCAGGTGTTAAACTGGATTTGCCCAAACCGCTGGTTACTGCGGTTAATCTTGTTCGGTGTGTTTAGCGTCATCATTGTTATTTTGCTCGCGAGTATCTGGTACTACCCATGGCGAAAATTCATCGCAAGTTTGCCCTTCGTCACCCTATGCTCTGCCGCAATATTCGGGTTAATGTTAGTATTTATCGCTGATCCTTATTTTAAAAATATGCAAGGACCCATTATGCTAGGGTTTGCCATGGTCATTGGTGCGATTCTTATGGGCGTTCGAGTGCTGCGAAAAGAGGGAGATAAGCCTTAATATATTGTACTATGCGATGGTTGTTGGCCTGAATTTTCTATCAGGCCAACAAGTCCAAAAGACCGTTCAACACATTTGATAAAGCTGAATAAACAATTCAGGAAAACAAGAAACGTTTCAATAAGAGCAATGAATCGCTATTTTTTAGCGATGATGATCATTTCATGAATAGGCCGTCCATGCGTATCGAACTCCGCGTCCAAATAATGTTATTACTTTTATTGCTACTTGCATTTCCCACCTATAGTGCCAGTCAAAATATTCATGACATAGAACACCAATGGGCCGTCTGTCAGTACCAACGTCAGCAATCGGATGAGCAAATTCACTGTTATAACCAACTGATAGCTCTGATCCGACAATCTTTAACAAAAGATGCTGATAACCCAACGCTAAATACCCTACTTGCCATTAATCTAGCATCGCTGGCCGGTGTGGAAGGAGGCAGCAGTGCACTCGGTTTAATTCGGGAAGCCAAAGATCGCATCGAACACGTCATAACCATTGATCCTCACGTCCTACACAACGCGCCATATGTCATTTTGGGTGCCCTTTACTATCGAGCACCCAGCTGGCCGATTAGTTTTGGCAATAATGACAAAGCAAAGACATTGCTCAAACAGGCGATGAAAATGAACCCAAACGATTTGACGACTAACTACTTCTATGCCGATTTTTTGTCTAAACAAGGCAAAAAAGCTGAAGCTATCCAGATCCTTAAACAAGCTTTAAAATTTAAGATCAATCCCGAATATCAGTTAGCAGATGAGGGACGAAAAAAAGATATCAGGGCGTTACTGAATAAACTCCAATAATAGAGCCGCCCAGTTTGCTTAGTTGCTCTATAAGAGCTAAAGGCGTTATTTGCGTCAAGGCGAAGTCAACATCATCGGGATGAATGACTCAATAACACGGGCCCCTTTCGTTCAAAAAAGGGTGATATACAATGGAGGCTAAGCTGAATTAACTTAGCATTAGCATAACTGACGCTAACGACTTATAAGCCTTGGTTGCACAGAATCTGTTACAGGCTCAAAGAAAATGATATCTACTCAACTCGCCTCATTCGCTCAATGGTTGTCTCGGTCTGTCAATAGTTGATGATTTTAAATAAGCTCTCAGCCATTTTTCATATTCTTTGACATGCAAATAAACGCTATCAATCGGGCACTTTTCAAGCGTCCGCAGCCTCCCTTCCTAAGAGGTAAGAAAATTACGGCTAGTATTACTTGTTTCTATAACAGGGCCATCATCGGAGCGATCTTTTAATTTCACGCCGGAGAGTTTTAACTGTCTGGCTTCGCTTAATAGATAAAATGCCTTGCGAGCAGCTTCTTGATACTTAAGTCCCGCAGGGCGAATATTCGAGATACAGTTGCGAGACGCATCGGTATAACCGACCTTACCTCCCCATGTAAGATACAAACCTAAACTATCGGGTGAGCTTAAGCCGGGCCGTTCTCCAATTAATACGAGGACACATTTGGCATTTAAGCGCTCACAGATATCATCGCCAATAGCAACTCGTCCCTGCTCTACCAAGCACAAAGGTGCTACATTCCAAGCAGTAGAAGGTAATTCAAACGAATCCATGTAGCGATTAAGATGGGAATCATCGTTTTGAGTATTGAGTAGGGAAAATAGCGCATCGAGAAAAGGCTGGGTATTGTGCTCAATGGCAATAGAAGATAGCCCATCGGCAATAGCAATCACAAGGTCATAACCTTGCGGGTGAGTCGCTCTATGTTCATCAAGCTTGTTGGCCGAATCTTGATCAAGTCGTCTTCCATAATCAGGTCGTTGTAAGTAACAGCCACGATCCACCGCTCTGCTATGCAACAACAAGGGGGGGGATGATGGTGCCCAATCTTGAGCCATCAACTGATTGGCTAAACTGTCGCTATCCATATGAGTATGAACAGCATCAATGGCTTGAGCATGGGCAAGTTGAAATGCCAATAAATGCTTAGTTGGGACACTAATACCCGCATGCCCAAGGCCAATTCGTGCATCGGTAAAAGTATTAAGCTTTCGCCACGGGTTTTCCGTTACGGCTTCATCAAAGGAAGAGTCCAACAGCGAGCGATCAGCAGATTGTATAATTAATTTATTCTGGCTCACGAGAGGCCTCCGATCAGACGATTCAAAGGTTGACGAAAAGCACTAGGTACTGTTTGATTCAAAACGAATTGCTCGTTACTCTTAAAAATTTGCATTTTTTCCAGCCACGCATCAAATTCTGGGGCAGGTTTTAACCCTAATACTCGACGAGCATATAGCGCATCGTGAAACGAGGTAGTTTGATAGTTGAGCATTATGTCGTCAGAACCAGGGATCCCCATCACAAAGGTACACCCCGCGACCCCGAGAAGCGTAAGGAGATTATCCATATCATTTTGATCCGCCTGCGCGTGATTGGTATAACAAACATCACACCCCATGGGTAAGCCGAGTAGTTTGCCACAGAAGTGGTCTTCTAGACCTGCGCGAGCGATCTCTTTGCCATCATACAAATATTCTGGGCCGATAAACCCAACAACGGTGTTGACCAATAATGGATTAAACTTACGGGCAACGGCGTAGGCGCGGGCTTCGCAGGTCTGTTGATCCAGACCATGATTCGCATTGGCTGACAAGGCGCTCCCTTGACCGGTTTCAAAATACATCACGTTGTGACCGACCGTACCACGCTTTAAGGACAAAGCAGCATCCTGCGCTTCAGCAAGATTGGCAAGGCTAAAGCCAAAACTGTCGTTGGTGGCCTGCGTACCACCGATGGATTGAAAAACTAAGTCTACAGGCGCACCTTGCTCGATGCATTCCAGTGTATTAGTAACGTGGGTTAGTACACACGACTGAGTCGGGATCTCATAGTGCTGGATTACATCGTCCATCATTTTTATCAAACGAGTCGCTTGCTGAACGTTGTCTGTCGCTGGATTGATGCCAATCACCGCATCCCCATTGGCGTATAACAAACCATCTAACATACTCGCCGCAATCCCCGTTAAGTCATCGGTTGGATGGTTAGGCTGTAGGCGTGTGGATAAATGCCCCGGTAAGCCGATGGTATTACGAAACGCAGTGGTAACATGGCATTTTTTTGCAACGAGAATAAGGTCTTGGTTGCGCATAATCTTACTCACTGCCGCGGCCATTTCTGGTGTCACACCTAAGCGAATTTGCGTAAGCACCTCACTGCTCGCTAGATCGCTCAACAACCAATCCCGAAAACCGCCAACAGTAAGATGCGATATAGGCGCAAAGGCGACAGCATCATGATCGTCTATGATCAAGCGGGTAATGTCGTCATCTTCATAGGGAACAAGAAGCTGTTCAAGAAAGAGTTTCAGCGGTACATCAGCTAACGTCATTTGTGCAATAACACGCTCTTCTGCGCTTTGCGCTGCAACACCTGCGAGCCTATCACCAGAGCGGGCAGGCGTCGCCTTAGCCATCAGATCAGCAAGGTCAACAAAGCCGAACGTTCGCTGCCCCAATGTATGACGAAATTGAAACGGAGTATGAGCATGGGTCATCGGTGGAGTCTCGTGTTACAAACATGAATCGCAATAAAAACAAATTATCCCAAGTGACTACTTTAAAACTTATCACTTTGAGATGAACACGCAAAGCATTATTCGGCGATTATCGCCTTATTGAATAATGATTTATGTTCTATCACAACCAGGTTAAAACAACTTACGATAAACAATGCCAATCAACTCTAATCTATTAGTTCTTAAACAAAATGCTCAAACTTAAAGCCAGTAATGCGATTAGATAATGTTAGCAGGATTAGAAAATAATATAGAAAGGAAGTGGTGCCCGGGGCCGGACTTGAACCGGCACGAACTTGCGTTCGAGGGATTTTAAATCCCTTGTGTCTACCTATTTCACCACCCGGGCCATACTAATTATGCTGAAGATTTGTTGGAACAGTTGAACAAATAGGTTCTAGATTAAACAATTCTATAAAAATCTGACCTATTAAATTCTTAGATAAGAAAGTGGTGCCCGGAGCCGGACTTGAACCGGCACGAACTTGCGTTCGAGGGATTTTAAATCCCTTGTGTCTACCTATTTCACCACCCGGGCCATACTAACTTCAATATGGAGGCGGGTCCCGGAGTCGAACCGAGGTACACGGATTTGCAATCCGCTGCATGGCCACTCTGCCAACCCGCCTTAATTATCTTTGGAGCGGCACACGAGGCTCGAACTCGTGACCTCGACCTTGGCAAGGTCGCGCTCTACCAACTGAGCTAGTGCCGCTTTTAGATAAAAATCAACTCAAGCGCAAAGCCTCGCTGGCCTGCTTTGTTGATGTGCTGTGCATTTTAGCGATGTTATCTCAGTCGTCAACAACAAATTTTAAACTTTTTGTTCATTCGCCTGAAAAACAGTCAACTTTAAGATTTTTCATGCAATTCGCTTTGTTTTTGTCCAGTTAAATACGGCCAAGCTGCTTTTATGTAGGCAATCATAGACCAGATAGTGAGTAACACGGCAAAATATAATAAAATTTTAGATCCTATCACCATCCAAGGCTGATACTGCCAAAGTAATCCAGTGATCGAAGCCATTTGCGCAGCTGTCTTATATTTACCTAGCTTATTCACTGCGACACTGGCTCGGCTACCTAATTCAGCCATCCATTCGCGTAACGCAGAGATCACCACTTCACGACCAATCACCACCATTGCCGGTAAGCTAATCCAGATTGAATCATAATGCTCAACCAAAACGACTAAAGTCGTCGTCACCATCACTTTGTCGGCAACGGGGTCAAGAAAGGCGCCAAAGGCCGTTGTTTGTTTTAACCGACGCGCTAAAAATCCATCCAGATAATCTGTAAACGCGGCCAACACAAAGATAGCGGCTGAAGCGGTATAAGCCCAAGGTACAGGTAAATAAAATGCAACAAGAAAAAACGGAATCAGAATCAACCGAAATAACGTCAAAATATTAGGTATTGTTTTCATTAGCGTATAATTTTTAAGTCAATGAGGGTATGTTGCCCGTTTGTGGCTACTCTTGCAATCGATCAACGATAGTTTGTGCAAGAGTTCGACTAATCCCAGGAACTCTGACCAGCTCCTCGACGCCAGCACGTTTCACCTCTTGGATACCGCCCATGTATTTGAGTAAGGCTTGGCGTTTTTTAGCGCCGATACCAGGAATATCTTCTAATACACTATGCTGTCGCGCTTTATCGCGGCGTTGCCGATGGCCAGTAATTGCAAATCGATGGCTTTCGTCTCGAATATACTGAATGAGGTGTAATGCGCTCTCATGCTTTTCTAGATGTAGCGCACGCATCTCTCGGCCAATCAGTAGTGTTTCTAGGCCTGGTTTTCGAGTCACACCTTTGGCAACGCCAACAAATAGAGGTTCTTGAGTGAGCTGCATGGCATCAAACGCGTTGAATGCCGCATTTAACTGCCCCTTCCCCCCATCGATAAAGAGGATATCGGGCATATCGACCTCTGCGGTTTGCTTACCATAGCGGCGCTTGAGTGCTTGGGACATCGCGGCATAATCATCACCACCGGTAATGCCTTCAATATTGAAGCGTCGATAGGCACTCTTATTCGGACCTTTTTCATCAAATACCACACAAGACGCAACGGTGCGCTCGCCTTGAGTATGGCTGATGTCAAAGCACTCCATTCGCTGAATAGGCTCAGGATGTTGTAAAAACTGTTGTAGGGCAGCCAGACGAGTAGCAGCTGTAGACGCTTCTTGCAGTTTACTCGACACCGCATTTTTGGCATTGTCATTGGCTAGTTTTAACAGATGTACTTTTTCGCCTCGGCTAGGACGATGTAAAACGACCTGATGACCCGCCCGCTCACTTAGTGCGTCTTGCAGGGGCAACCATTCTTGTTGTTGATAACCGATTAGGATTTCACGGGGTAATTGACCCTCTCGTTGCTCAGCTAGATAATACTGACTGATGAAACTCTGAACAACTTCGGACAGTTCCGTGTCTGGGGGGACTTTAGGATAATAGCTGCGACTCCCTATCAATTGTCCGTCACGGAACAGCATCAAATGTACCGCTGCGATACCATTGCGATAGTCAAATCCGACAATGTCAGTTTGGGCGGCTCCCGTCCCTGAAACCCACTGCTGCTCTTGCACACGGCGTAGCGCTTGAATTTGATCCCGATAGCGAGCGGCTTTTTCAAATGCGAGCTCATGGCTAGCATCTTCCATATGATGCACCAACCGCTCAATCACTTCATCACCTTTGCCGCTGAGAAATAATCCGACTAACCCAACCTGCTTTTGATATTCATCATCACTCACTTTATCGCAACAAGGACCGCTACAGCGACCAATCTGATACTGCAGACAGGGACGAGTGCGATTGGCATACTCGCTGTCTCGACATTGCCGAATTGGAAAGGTTTTTTGCAACAGAATTAAACTTTCTCGCACTGCCGAGCCACTTGGATAAGGGCCAAAATAGCGCCCTTGGGTACGTTTGCGCCCACGGTGCAGCGTTAACCGTGGGTGACGATGATGGGTCAACACGATGTAAGGATAGGATTTGTCATCTCTTAGGACAACATTATAGCGAGGTCGATACTTTTTGATTAAATTGTGTTCAAGAATTAGCGCCTCAGTTTCACTATTAGTGATAGTGGTCTCAATACGCACAATTTGCCGTACCAACGCAGCGGTTTTAGCACGATCAACCCGCGCTCTAAAGTAGCTCGAAAGCCTCTTTTTAAGTGATTTAGCTTTGCCTACATAGATAACCACATCTTGGTTATCATACATTCGATAAACGCCAGGCAGAGCTGGCGTTCGACTTAAAAAAGCTGTCGCATCAAACTCACTCATCTAGAGCTTTTCTGCGTCCAAAATGCCGTGACGGATAGCCAAATGGGTTAACTCAACATCACCACTAATATTCAGTTTACTAAAAAGTCGATAACGATAGCTATTCACCGTTTTTGAACTTAGATTCAATTGTTCTGAAATATCAGTGACACGGACCCCCTTGGTGATCATCAACATAATTTGCAGTTCACGCTCAGACAACTGGGAAAACGGATTTTCACTGTCTGTTGAAAATGAACTCAATGCAACCTGTTGGGCAATCTGTGGCGATAAATAACGCTGACCACAGCTGACCGTTCGAATTGCGTTAAGCATTTCATCAGGGGCTGCCCCCTTGGTTAAATAGCCAAACGCCCCAGCTTGCATGACCTTGCTAGGGAATGGATTTTCGGTATGAATCGTTAATACCACTATTCGCGTATCGGGATCGTAACGAAGAATTTTCCGAGTTGCTTCTAAGCCTCCAATCCCTGGCATATTCATATCCATAAGCATGACATCAGCATGGTTCTGACGAGCCCATTGGACCGCCTGTTCACCGCTTTCTGCCTCACCGACAACTTTCATTCCTCGTGCATCTTCAATAATGCGACGGATCCCTGTGCGCACTAACTCGTGATCATCAACTAGATAAACGGTAATCAAGCGTACATCTCCGCACAGTAAAATTTACTTAACTCACTAGGCAGTTAGATTTTACAATTTTATTATCACACCAATCAATAATAATTGGGTCGACAAAAACCGCTAACTGTTCTGTCAGTTTATAAAACATCGACACTAGATACTATCAGGCTTTAATAGACAGAGCGACTAAAAAGAGGGGAACATATATGAAATCCTATACCCTGATCACAGGTTGTTTAGATAGAACTCACTTTCAACTCAAAACAGATGCGATGAGGGTTAATGCTATATATACAGTGAGATAGCGAGTGGGATTTGTCACTTGGATAAATTTAACATGGGAAGCAAAAAGGGCATCACAGATGTGATGCCCTTTTCTAAAAAGTGGCGGAGGAGGAGAGATTCGAACTCTCGGTGGGCTATGAACCCACGCCGGTTTTCAAGACCGGTGCATTCAACCGCTCTGCCACCCCTCCGCAGACGACGAGGCGCATATTAGCGATTTGCTACAATGTTGTAAAGGCTTGCTTGATGCTTTTCCTTAAATTTCGATTTGGTTGCTGTCTTTTTATGCGAACCGCTCATTTTTTCAATGCAGTTCACGTCTTCCAATACGCTCGATGATCAATATCAGCTCTATCAAGAGCTCATCCATATGACGAATAATCTGCCGCCCACATTTTCATTAATGCAGGACTAAATGCAAAAAGGGCATCACAAATGTGATGCCCTTTTTAAAAAGTGGCGGAGGAGGAGAGATTCGAACTCTCGGTGGGCTATGAACCCACGCCGGTTTTCAAGACCGGTGCATTCAACCGCTCTGCCACCCCTCCGCAGCGGGAACGAATAATACTGATTGAAATTTTAAACGCAACTATTTTTTAAAATTATTATCTGATTTTTACAAAAAAATCGTTCGGTTGATTATTTATTGATCATAACAGCTTCTTTTCAATGAACTTTTAATACATATTGTATTCTAACTATAAACTAGGGCCATTTCCTTGGGTCAATGGTTGTTATACTCAGCCGTATAAATTATGTATACTCACTTTTAGTATTAAGTGATCAAGAGTGGAGAAACTCTATGAATGAATATCGCAGTGTTGACTATAGTAACATTCGTCAACAAGATGAGACCAATAAGGTCTTACGTAACACCTACATGCTATTAGCAATGACCTTAGCCTTTTCTGCCGCTATTGCGGGTGCATCAGCAGTTCTAATGTTACCGCCTCCAGGTATCATTTTAACCTTAGTCGGCTTTTATGGGTTATTATTTGCTGTTGAGAAAACCAAAAATAGCTCAACAGGCCTTGTATTCGTTTTCTTGCTCACTGGATTTATGGGGTATACCTTAGGCCCTATTATCGATCTGCTGCTTAAAACAGGTGGAACTGGTATTTTGATGACTGCATTAGGTGGAACCGCCCTCACCTTCTTTGCATTGTCAGCTTATGTATTGACCACTCGCAAAGATATGTCGTTTTTAGGTGGCATGATGACAGCAGGCTTTGTCGTGCTCGTTGTAGCGATGATTGCGAACCTGTTCTTGCATATGCCAGTACTGAACTTAGTCTTAAGTGGCTTGTTCATTCTGTTTTCATCAGGCGCTATTTTGATGCAGACCAGTGCAATTATCCACGGCGGGGAACGTAATTATATTTCTGCAACCGTGACAATCTTTGTGTCGTTGTACAACATCTTCCTAAGCTTGCTCAACATTTTAATGGCTTCTTCTCGCAATTAAAAAAATTGAACTCGCTTATTAGTCTCTATCAACGCCCCTTCTTTGGGGCGTTTTTTGTGTAACCACTCGTGATGCATTCATTATTTAGTTATCTCAAAACACCACCAGTTAATCATCCACAGTTCTGGATAGCCGTTAAGGCAACCTTGTTGATTATCTTTATTCTGCTCGGTGTCTATCTGCATTTACCAATGGTGCATCTGTCCACGCTCGCCTTTGGCGTTGTCGCAGCTGCGCTTGCTGACCACCCGGCTCTTTATGTACATCGTGCTAAAGCGATGTTAGTGATGTTTGGCTGTTTTACCCTCGCAGCTGGTTCAGTGACCGCACTTTATAGCTATCCGTGGCTATTTGCGTTAGGGCTGTTTAGCTCGACGTTTATCTTTGTCATGCTAGCCGGGTTAGAGGTTCGTTTTGGACCTATCGCAATGAGTGCGTTAATTCTGGCCATTTATACGATGCTAGGTTATGGGCAATATACAGGGCAAAAGTGGCAACAACCATTGTATTTACTGGTTGGAGCACTGAGCTATGTTCTACTCTCCTTTATTATTAATGCACTCAAGCCGAACCAAAACTTGGCTCAGCAATCTCATACATTATTTACCTTGCTTGCCAAATATCAGTCACAAAAAGCTCAATTTTTCAGTAAATATCATAATGACGAGACTTTACGACGCAATCTAGCAGGGCTAACGGGTGAAGCTTCCAGCGCACTTGCGCAAATGCGGAGTCTATTGGTGATTCGCCAAGCCCAATATCCAAAGGCCAATCAGAACTCTGATTACCTAGACTTATTTTTCAAAGCCCAATTATTGATCGAACGGATCGTGTCATCACACGTGAATTACGCCCAACTCAACCAAAAGCTTTCCGATACAGTCATTTCGCAGCAATTACACTTTATTATGTTAGGTCTAGCAAAACGGATTGCTTGGCAGGCGAAACCTCGACCTATCCGTGATAGGCTCCAGCACGAGATTGCAAGCCTTGCGCAAACGCTTCGGGGCAATTATCAGCTCAAACGTACACTTGGCGAAGTCGATTACAACCAACTGAGTTTCATGCTGAATAATTTAAGTGAGATGGAGCGGCTTACTCGTGAAAAAACGGTATTCCCCAGTCATGACTTTAAGTTTGAGCAGTTACCTGTTCTAAATTGGGCAAATTTTTGGCAACAAATAACCCAGCCAACCGGACTACTCTTTCGTCATGCATTACGCCAAGCTCTGTGTATGCTGACAGGCTTTTTGATCATAATGCTCATCCCTGGCCCTATTCATGGACAAAATTTTTGGTTACTGCTCACGACGCTATTAGTGATGAAGCCTAATTATGCTGCGACAAAACAGCGATTAGTACAGCGCATTGTGGGAACATTGATAGGCATTGCTATCGCAACTGGACTATTGTTACTTAAATTACCACTTGCCATGATGATTGTAGCGGTCGCATTAAGCTGCTTGCTATTTTTTTGGTATTTTAGTCATCGCTATGCACTAGCCGTTGTCATGATCACCATTTTTGTTGCACTCGCCCTGCAACTACTCGGGGTAAAGTCTGAGTTCACTATTGTCATACGTATGATTGCAACGTTATTGGGTGGATTATTGGTTTATATTGCCATTCGATTTATCTGGCCTGATTGGCTGGAAAATCATACACAGCAACGAACTAACACATTACTAACCCGTTTAATTGATTATCAAAGTCTGATATTTAACCATTATCAACACCATCAAGCAGATGAAAATGAACCCTATCGGCTGGCCCGATTCAATTTGCATGTCGCGGAAGCAGAGTTTGTAAAACATCAACAAGCATTGTTTGCAGAGCCTTCAACTAGACGACGTGATGTCACATTGCTCTACCATCTCACAGGCTATATCCATAGTTATATAGCACATCTATCGACGTTATCGCTCTATCGTGGCCGTCAGCTCTCTCCCCAAGCGAGCGCTATTATTATTGATATCGGCCAGCAACTCACTGCCAGCCTTAACCAATTAAGAGCAGGAGAGCATTCACCAGAGCAACTTGATGAGACTACACTGACTCCCGCAATTACGTTAAAATTGCGAGAATTGATGCCAAACCTGCATGGCGAAGAGCTACTGATTGCTTTTCAGCTGCAACAGCTAACTAGCAATCTATGCCAGATCCAAGCTCAATTGGCAGAGCGACAAAATCCTATTCCATCTCAATTATAGACTGAACTTGATGTTAGAAATTAACGGAACTACGATCGAAACAGATGCCGAAGGTTATCTTCTAGATAGCACCCAGTGGAGCGAAGAATTAGCCAGTGTTATTGCTAATAGTGAAGGGATCAACCTGAGTGAACCCCATTGGCAAGTTGTCCACTTTGTCAGGGACTTTTACCTTCAGTTCAATACATCACCCGCGATACGGCCACTGGTTAAAGCAATGGGGAAAAAATATGGCCCAGAAAAAGGCAACAGTCGTTATCTTTATCGGCTTTTCCCCAAAGGGCCTGCCAAGCAAGCGACAAAAATAGCGGGCCTACCTAAGCCTGCACGATGTATTTAGTGGGAACATCGTAGTATAAAAGTCAGACTTAAATAGCGGCCACTAATAGCCATGAAGGGGCTTATTCGCCTCTTTACAGCAAGTGATAGCTACGCATCGCTACTTGGTTGTGATCACAGCACGACGATTCAACGCTCGGCCTGTTGAAGTCGTGTTAGAGGCAACCGGTTGTAATTCACCTTCTGAGTGAATCATCACACGCGAGCCCACAACCCCTAAATGTTCTAAGTAATGACGAACTGCGCTGGCGCGCGCCTTGCCTAACCGCTGGTTATAAGCGATAGACCCGCGTGAGTCAGTATAGCCAACAATCTCGAGCTGCACCGGTTCTTGAGTCAACTGCAACTGCTTCACTAGCTGCTGAATATGTTGCTTTTGCTCGCTGTTTAAGGTTGCCTGGTCAAAGGAAAAATGAACTATGTACGAGACATCTGACCGCTGACAAGTCCCTTGTTCAAGTATGCCTTTTTGCGAGTCCAACTCTTTGACCAAATACCCATTGTGAGTGACACCAACACGATAACTGCTCGCTGATGGAATAGTACAATCTGCCGCAAAACTCATGCTCGGAGCTAAACTTGCCAAGCAAAGTAAGAGTGACAACTTATTTTTAAAATTAATTCGATCCATTAGTTATTCACTTTATAGTCATGGTTATAGAGATGGCCAATTTCTTCAGTAATTAGTGATAATATTTTTGTGTATATTTCATCATAGTTCTGAGCATTAAAAATATTTTTAGAATCAGCACATTCAGCTAATCCTGGGTTTTTACTTACATCATAATCAAAACCAATTACAGCTATCTTCAAACTTTGATTTTTTGATTTAAACTGATTCCTTAGATAGTCACATAGTCCAGAATTATAATAACCCAAACTTAAATTATTATCTGTATCATTACCATCTGATAAAACAATTATTAAATTATTTGTATTCGTAGATGTTTTATTTAATAACATTTCTGCAGCAGGAATAATCCCCTGACTCGATGATGTAGATCCACTAGGAAAGAAATTATCTATTTTTTCTTCTATGCCAGAAAAATCATCAGTTAAGCCAATATTGAAGAAGTATCCTGTAAATTGACAAGTACCATACCAATTTAGATTACTACAACCAATATAATTACGTATTTTATAGTTTAAATCTCTTTTATCCGGATACCAAACATTCCAAAATTGATAAATATCATAATCGTTATAATAATAACTATAACTATGACTATGATAATCCCAATCATCATAGTCCCAATTATAGTCATCATAATAACACTGCCAACCACTACAATATGTGTGTTGAGCTGAAAAACCTCGTGACCATCCGAAATATTTTTGAATCAATGTTCCATCAGGCTCTGCACTATTAAGTTCAGGCACACCATTAGGATAATATTGGTGCAAATTAAATCCCGAATCATACAATTCAGTTGCAGCGAAAGATGGAGAAATAGTATCGACTTGACTAGGCCCAGTGACAGAAGCAGAGCCCCACGATTGATATCCATATGAAACTTCGGATATTACGTTGCCATCAATTTTTTTATTGTATTGACTATATGGTACAATAGCAACGTTATTACGTTCAGTTTTATTAGAATTTTGGGCTAAATCATTATAGCTTTTCAAGGTATTCATTATACTAGATATAATATCAATATCTGCGGCATATTTTGCTTTATTTTGCCCACCAAAATTATCTAACATTGAGCCTGAAAAATCGGTTACAAATGCTATATCAACAAAATTTTGTTGATATTTTCGAGCAACAGCTTGATTCGATAATATTTGATTTTTATTAAACCCGGCCACAAGCGTACTGCCTGGAAACCAACTCACAAAATGACTATTAACCTGAACTTTATACTCATTAAACTGCAACCCATTTTTATCATACACACCTGCTTTACCGCAGTCACTGCCATATATTTGTTCACAGGTTTTTGACGTAATAGTAATGTCTGAAGGTTTTACATCAGCGTGTGGAACGGTGGCTGCTATATAATCTTGAACCATCGTCTTATCATCATCGTGATTCACCGATGCGGCCACAGCAAGTGAGGCACTTTCCAAGACATCGCTGAGCCGAGCACTGTCCGTCATGTAGCGAGTTCCCTCGATCGCCAATGCAAAAAAGCCTAGAAAAAATGGGAAAATGAGAACAAATATAATAGAAGCAATACCCTTTTGGCTATGTACATATTTCATTGTTAGCGCCCCAGTATAATGGAGTTAGAGCGAATCCACTCATAATCTTCGCCCACTAATTGGCCAAACCAGTTATCCGTACGATAACAGAGCGTTACTTGAAACAGAGGGGCCCGGCGTCCCTCATTGGTAATAGGGGATAAATTCGCCGCGATACTTTTCAATTGATTCGGCGGCGTGCAAGCTGCGTTATGGCTACCTTCTATGACATCTTTCTCACTCATCGATGACTGCTTTGTATTGACACCCGCAAATGTAATCTGCTGATAATACGCACTGTATCGTGATGGTTGAAAACTAGGCATTGTACGAGCAAGCGATGTTTGCACAATTTTATCAATCGTATCGACTTGAGATGAATCCATCTGTTCATCTTTATCATAAAGCTGGGTGCGCTCTTTCAATACACTCACAGCAGAATAACTCATGCGATCGAGCATCCCTTCAACAGACTGCTTAATGACCATGTCAGATGTAAACACAATGACGGTACTCATAAATAGCGCAATAATCGCAAATTCGATAGTGAATACGCCACGTGTGCATTTAGTTGTAAAAGTCTTTTCGCTCATATTCCTGCACCACAAAGGCTTCACGTTTAAGGCTCAAATTCTGCGAAGGGATTAAATTAAATAACGGCTTAAAATCATAACTTGCTTGATAAACCGCAATCGGTGCATTTGTTTCATTTTGCGTCGCATTGCTTGCTAAGCAGTCTTTTTGATCTTCAGGTGGATTCTTCGGATCAGGCGGTTTGCAACTACTGGCTAAATTCGCAACACTGTCATAGTAATATACTTTGGTATGAAATTTACTGAAATCGATAAATCGCCCCCAAATTCCAGCCTCTTGTTTAAGAAACGTTTCAAATTGAATTTGGTAGGCCGTCTGCGCTTGAGCCGTTGCATCGCCTTGTGATGATTGCGCCGCATCCGTACTTTGTTGTGATGGAATACTGGCCCGCGTATCGCGCGCAGTTTCAGCCAATGTATAATCAATCAATCCTGAGATATAGCCAGCATAAGCGATTTGAGCCCATGAAAAAAACATCAACATAAACAGAAAAAAACCCATTGCAAACTCGATGGAAACAACACCTCGTTGGCGTTTTTTTAGTTCCATGGTTTTGTCCCTTTCACTGTTTTCATATTGAGCTGATTATAAACACGTTTAGCTTTATCGAGATCTGCATTCCCATAAACTTCTTCAAAAAGACCAAGTTGATGAACCTTCGCTAAAGCAATCAGTAAATTAGCTCGAATTTTTTTATCCGCTTGACCGTTTTTATACATCGGCATTAAAAGATCGATAGCCCGTTGATATTGATTCTGATATATATCAACCATCGCCAAGTTATTAAGCACAATGGCATCACTATAAAATAAACTTCTAGCTTTCTCAAAAGCCCGCCGAGCAGAGATAAAATCATCAAGACTGGCGCTGATCACACCTTGCAAGTTATAATTTTTGGCATCTTTTGGGTCAAGAACGATAGCTATATTCACTTCTCGAAGTGCCTTCGTATAATCTTTTTGGTAATAAAAGCATTGTGCCATTAAATAATTAATTTTTGCATTTGGCTGTGTATGCGCTTTTAAATAGCTAAGCTGAAATAGTGCTGAATTAATATCACCTGATTCATAATACGTTTTTGCTAAGCTAAGTCGAACAGATTGACTATCATCTTGCTCAAGCTGATGTTTGTAGTATGTAACCAATCCTGGATAATTTTGCGCCTTCTCCATCAGTTCAACCTTTTGACTTGTTGTCAAAGGTTTATCTGCTTGAGCAGATGCCTGTGAGACAAATTGCCGTTGTTGCATAAAACCACCACCAGATTGACGACCTGAACTACAAGCGCTCAACAACATAACACAACCAAAAATAGTAAATGTATATAGCTTGTTAGAAACCATGATAAAACAACCTCATTACCCCTGGTCCGGCCGTTAAAATCGCAACAGGTAACATAATAAAGACAATCAAAGGGATTGACATTTTAGCAGACAACTTCCCAACTTTTTCTTCCAGAGTGAGCATTTGTAACTCACGAATATCTTTGGACAACATGAGTAACACTTTATAAATAGATGACCCATACTGTAAACTTTGATTAATCGTATGCACAAATGAGCGCATTTCATTACTCGGGACTCGAACGAGTAACTCTTCGAGTGATTTAGATAACCCGACCACTTTAGAACGATCGGTCGTTTTTTGTAGTGCATAAGCCAGATCCCTATCAAAACTAGCCATTTCTTTAGTTAGATAGATAAAACCCGCTTCGATGGTCATTCCTGTTTGAACACATACACTCAACAAGTCAATGAGATAAGGTAAATTTTGAGATATTTTTCGGGTCAATTGCTGCTTGCGTTGGCGTAAATACATATCTGGCGCAATAATAAATACAACAGCTAGCGTTGCAATAATGGCCATCAGGTGCATCGAGTCAGATAGACCTATATTCTGGCGAAACAGATAGATAACTAACGCTGAGAGAATAAATCCACCATATTTCAGTGGAAAGAAAAATAGTGCATACCGTTCGTTATAAATACCTGCCGCAATAAAATCTTGAGAGACACTTTCATGGTTAAAACTAGTAAAACGCTGACTAAACTCTAAAATTTTATCTCGCCATGTCTCTTCAGCTTGCTGTTTAATAATGAAATTTTTTAATTTACGTTCACGAGAAAACGCCCTTAACATCAGAATAATTAAAGAGGCAAGCAATAACGCTAATCCAGCGAGAATAGCAACTGAAACCATTGTACCGATGTTCATTTTATCCCCTTCATCAGCGCAGATATGATGAGCATCCCAACAAACTCGCTCGCGATAACATAATAAAGGAGGTAACGCCCCGTGGGGTCTGTCAATACATAATTAAAATTTTCAGGCGATAAAAATTTCATTAGCACCAGAAATCCAAATGGGATAACGAAAACGATCTTTGCGGACATTCTTGCTTCGGCTGTCATCGCACTCTTTTTCTTATCCAGCGCGCGCGCATCGAACATCACACGGTTTAACTGCTGAATAATATCGCGAAGTTGCCCACCTCGTTCAATATTTGCACGTAATGTAATAGAAAAGAAAACAAATTCGGGATAAGGCATACGAATACAGGTTTTAGCCAATACAACGTGAGGCGACTCACCTATTTGTAAACGCTCCCCCATCCGCTTAAATTCTAAACCAACATCGTTATGCATCTGCTCACCAACATAAATAATAGCATGCATGAGGCTCTCGCCTGCAGAGATCGCACTCGCCAACAAATTCAGTGCATCCGGAAAGTTATCATTAAAATGCTTTTTGGCGATATGTTTCAACAGATAGTTACCGAAAAAGGTAGCGGTAACAAAGATACAAGCCAAGACGATAAGTAGATCAAAACTCAAAAAATAATAGTTAAGCACACCACCGATGATGAGCCATACCAAATAGTAGAAAAAAACTTTTATGCCAACACGTTCCCCGAGTGGGATAGTGATACTCATCAAATAAAAAAGTATCCGCCGATGCAATGCGATCTTAGTCAATGCCCTCAGATCAATCACGCTTTGATCGATCAAATCAGTTTTGATCTTTTCATTATCTTTTGACGTAAAAAAATCTAATTTCTTACGTTTATGATAAAACTGCGTGACGAGTAAAATCCCCCCTAAAATAAATGCCGCAAGTCCAAGTAGAAATGGCATTATCCCCTCCGACCAAAAACACTATTTAAATCATTTTGCAGACCAAAGAATCGAGCTTTTTCCATTAATACAGATCGCTGCATCAATCCAGACGTAACATAGCTACCAGCAACTTTTCCTTCAATTTGAGTCGCATCTGGTTGAAAGCGAAAAATTTCTTCTAGCACAACTGATTGCCCTTCTAAACCAACAACTTCGCTAATGCTCATTAATCTACGACTACCATCATGCAAACGTGATATCTGAATAATCACATCCACGGCACTCACAATTGTTCGCCTAATTGCTTCTAATGGCAGTGATGAAGTGGCCATCATTACCATACTCTCGATCCTCGATATAGCGTCTCTAGCCGAGTTCGCATGCAAAGTCGTCATCGACCCATCATGGCCAGTATTCATTGCTTGCAACATTTCAAAGGCTTCGGCACCACGACACTCCCCAACAATAACGCGATCAGGGCGCATACGTAACGAGTTAATCACTAATTCCCTCTGCCCTATTGCTCCCGAGCCTTCAATTCCGGCGGTGCGTGTTTCAAGGCGAACCACATGCGGCTGCTGTAACTGTAACTCAGCAGCATCTTCAATCGTGACGATACGCTCTTTAGGCGAAATATAATTTGATAAAGCATTCAGCAAGGTCGTTTTCCCCGACCCTGTCCCGCCTGAGATAACTACATTCAGCCGGCAGCGTGCAGCAATAGCAAGCAATTGCGCCATCTCGGTGCTCATCGAGCCATTATGAGCCAGATCTTCTAATCCTAATTTCTGCTTCTTAAATTTACGAATAGAGATAGATGTACCATCAATCGCAATCGGCGGAGCCACAATGTTGACACGGCTCCCGTCAGGTAATCGCGCATCACACATCGGCACCGATTCATCGACACGTCGACCCACTCTTGAGGCAATACGTTTAGCAATTTCTAAAACTTGTTCCGCATCTACAAAGGTAATATCAGATTTTTCAACGACGCCATTACGCTCAATAAAAACATGATCAGGACCATTAACCATAATATCGTTAATGCTATCATCATCCATCAGTGGCTGAATTGGGCCAAGGCCAATCAACTCATCACGTAAGTTGCCAACAAACTCATTACGAACCAACCGAGGAACTGGCAAGCGTTGCTGAGTGATCAAAAGATCAACCGCTTCGCCTAATTGCTCACGAAGCTGTACGGGTGTAAGAGTACTCAATGCTTGAGCATCAATTACATCGAAAATGCGAGAACGGAGCTGCTTGTAAATATCCTTAGTTGTCGCCACACATTATCCTTTTAAACGTAGCATTTTAGTTAAGCGCGCAAGCGGTGAAACTGATTGAGTTTGCTCACCCATAATCAGTTTAACTAAATGACGTAGTGGCTTTAAAGCCTTGGTCTTCGAGTTATACAGATGCTTTTGATAAAGCTTCATTTGATTCACTTCAGGAATAAATGGGATCACGATATCCACTTTCATTCCCAGATATTTTTCTATCTCTTGATAGGTAACGGAATTGTATTTCTCAGGAAGACGTTGATTAAGAACAATCAACAACCGTAATGGATGATCTAACTCAACCCGTTTTTTTCGAATAGCACTCAAAGTGCGACTGGCTTCACGAATCGAGGAAACGGAAGGTTCAATAACGACGAGTAAACTATCGTAGCGCTGAGTCATCCAATCTAAATGACGGCTAAAATCTACGCTCGCAGATAGATCCTCGACCACAAAATTACTATCTTTGGCAACAAGCTCGACCATATTATCGGTCAAATCACGCATCTCTTCATGCGAGCGCTGCTCACCATTCAAAGCCAGATAGCTGAGACGATCGGTGACATCACTCATCAGTGCTTTGGCCGCAGAACTATCCAAAGAGGCCGCAATGCTACCTGTTTGCAAATTACTTTTATGCAAATCGTCACGGGCCAACATGACATCCATATTGCCCCCTTCATAATTGTGATCAACCAGAATGCACGTTGAACTTTTAAGATCAGATAATGTGTATGCAATTTCAGAGGCAATAAGGGATGCGCCGACGCCACCTTTAGAGCCGTAAATACCAATATATTTAGCTTTGCGGTTTTGCCCAGGACCACGTTGACGCAAACGGTTGTCAGAGACACCTACAACAAAGTCGATCAACTCATGCTTGGTCACTGGCCAAAAAAGATAATAGAACCCGAGGGCTTTTAAATTACGGATAGTTGAAATAGCATCTTCTTGACCGATAACAATCACTGAACTATGGTTAGGCAACATATGGCTAATGCGTTCAGCATCTTTGGCAACTTCACGGCTTTTATTCAGTTCTAACAATACAATTTCAGGATTATGTTCATCGACATAATCACTAATAACAGGGTCCTTATTATCGAGCATTTCGGGCAGTTCATAGCCTTCAAAGCGATATGCTTCTGCAATTAATTCAGCGCATTCACTACTTTGGTAAAAGAGCACCGTCGAGGCTATCGTTTTTTTAGCAGCCGCTGGGACAGATTCCTTTTTCAGTAGCTCTGAGAGTTCCAATATGGCCATACTATTGCGCTCCAAGCATATGTTCTGGATAGACCATAGATTGCCAACGCAACATCGTCACTGCACATAAATCGTTGTGCTGCATTTCACCCAGTTTATAGAGAACGCGAGGAGGCTGACAATCTGCGCCGCCAACCTGATAACGAACCAGTTGCAATGTCACACCGCCGCTCTGTTGATGGCTAATACGAATGTGGCTATTTTGCACGCCTTGGCGTAAGAGCCAATGCTGTAATGCAGCGACACGCGCTTGATAATGCGATGAACCGCTAATCATGATGGGATAAATGCGCAGATTGTCCAGAGTAGGCGTTAACTGTTGTTTAATTTGCGTCCATGCCGCTTGGCTCAATGGTTGATTAAAATGCCATACCTGAGTCGTTGGTTTGAGACTGAATTCAGGTCCTTGTGACTGCTTCACACTACTACTACATGCCGATAGCAATGTCGCTGTTAAGATGAGAATGACAAGTTGTCTCATTGCTTAAATCCCCCTGAAGTGATCACCGCTTGCGTATCAGCACTGACATGTTGTTCGTTGATTCCCAACCAGCGGTTCAAAACAGATGTCCGTTCCATCGTCGGTAGCCTCACATCCTGAGGTGAAATTGGTTTAACTAAGTTAACCGTTGCAACAATGACTAATTCGGTATTTTTACGCGTTGTTGAGGTATAGCGAAATAACGCGCCTAAAATGGGCAAATCACCAATAAATGGAACTTTTTGCAGTGTCTCTTCCTCGTCTTTACTGAGCAAACCGCCTAAGACAAAACTCTGCCCATCACCTAATTCCACAGTAGTTGTCGCTTTTCGAGTCTTAAATGCTGGGATATCAGCTAATGTTGAGGTATAGGTACTATCCTTAGCACTTACTTCCGGAGATAATGTTAAACGAATTTTATTATCATTTAATACCTTAGCACCTACGCTAAGTTTCACTCCATACTCTTTATAAGTAACTTGATACGAATTATCATAATTGGTAACGATAGGTAGCTCACCACCGACAAGAAAACTCGCTGTTTCACCCGAGATCACCGATAAATTAGGTTGCGCTAAAATCTGCCCGACACTGTCATTATCCAATGCCGAAATAAAGGTAGCAATATTACTGGCACTAAAGCTATTTAAATAGTTGAAAAATTGACCATTACCCTGAAAGCTATTGTCAACCATTGAACCCCATTTAGCGCCTAATTCCTGAACGTAAGATGTGGAAACCTCTGCAACTGAGAGCTTCACATTCACCTGTTTAACTCCGCCTACTTTCAAATTATCAATAACGCCTGAATAATGATTTTGGGTTAAATAGTCCAACTTCTCATCAGATCCCGAATTTCCACCAGTTCCAGTTGATGAAACTGAGCCGGCGTTTTTGAGCGAGACGGTTTTGGTATGATCCACTGATTTTTTCAGTAAAACCCCTACCAATTGATAGATATCATCCCGAGTTTGAATATCTGGCACTTCACCACTGAGTACAACTTGGTCACCAATATTTGAGACACTGATCGCTAAGTCAGGATAACGAATCGCGATCTGCTGTTCGATATTTTCCATGCCTTGATTCACCACAATTTGGCGATTTAATAATGTATTACCCGCCTTATCGTAAATAATCAGCGATGTGGTTCCGACCGATTTGCCAAAAATGACAATACGATGTCCATCAAGAACTCGGTAATCTGCAATTTGTGGGTTCGCCACAAAAACCGTATCAGCGAGTTGCTGAACATGTAGTGTTTTCGCCCCTCCCGTCGTTAAATTCAAAAGGGCTGCATACACGGGCAAACTCAGGATGCTCCATCCTATTAGCACCCATCGTATTATTTTTTTTATCATGATTAGTTCACCTGAGCTCTTGAGATTGAAGCAGAAGATGCCGACCCTCGTAATTCTTTGACCGAGCTATAACTTGGCAGAACATCACGAATGAGCACATCATGCAAAGGTTGGTCGGTATCTATACTCCCTCGGAAGATATAAATTAACCCAATCCGTTGGGCAATGATCAATTTAGCAATTTGCTCTTGTGACATAGCAAGTAGCACATGACTTTGCTTTGAATCCCCACTTGCGGGTTCAACGGACACAACTTTAACCGACTTAAATAAAGAAGAAACTGATAGATTACCAATATTATTAAAGCTACTTTGCTGGGTGTGAACATCCCCGCCTGGAGACGATAGCAGCATCACATTGACATAATCGCTCGCATTAATCCGCATCGTGGCAAGATCGCTCGCAGAAATAGGAACAGGGTAAGCAATTTTATCAGGTGGAGTCACCAGAGTTAAATAATCACGACTTTTCGGTGTCGCAAAATCACTCCCACGAACGGCCTGATTCGCTTGAATACTAAAGCGAGCCACCATCCCTGGCACGAATTCGACCGATTGGTTTTGCTCAACAGAAAACGCTTTTGCTTGAGAGATAGGTAAGCGCTTCTCGATTAAATCCGCTTGAGTAACAGGTTGACCTTTAAGCAGATCACGTCGAGCAATCCAAAAGTTCACTTTTACTTCAACTGGCGCTTTGACAACAGACGGAGGTGGCGCAGGTTTAGGTGAAAACACCCCCGTCATGGCGGCTAATCCGAGAAATATAGCCAAAAAGGCAATGACAAATATTAATTTAGAGTTCACAGCACTAATCCATTAATTAATGATATCCAGACACAGAATAGGCCAGCTGCGCTAATAGCTGGTACCAAAGGAATACCTTTGGCGCGTTCCACCCGATCACACCAAACCGCGGCATAAAAAACAATACAACTGATCAGTACTCCAACTGCAGTAAAAAACACTAATAGCACAATTAGTTTAGGCGGGATGGCTAAAAGCAGAATAGCTATCAACTTGCTATCAGCTGCACCTAAAATACGCAGATTTGAAAGCAATACGCCAACAACTAACACGCAAACGATTATGGCAACGTTGTATGGAAAATGTTGCTCTCGCCACAATACTAGGCCAATAAACATTAATACTACAGCCAAATATTTATTGTTTACGCGTCGATAACGAATATCTAAATACGAAATAAAAATTAAACCAACGACTAAACAATAAAAACTTGTCATTATTTAACAATATTGGCGGGAATATCCCACCAATATAATCCACGATTTTTAAGTGCTTCACTAACTAATATAATATTAACTAACCATTAGCACTATTAATATTGGCGCTAACAGTTGATACGGCACCACTTAATGCGGCTTTTAGTGGACTATTCGAACCACCAAATACGGCTAATACGATAGCAGATACGGCAACCGCTAAAATTGCATATTCAATCGCAGTTACACCACGGTTGTCTTTTACGAAATGTTCCAAAGCTATTTTGGTTTTTACGTAACCTAAAGTAATCACATTCATCATTTTATCCTCAATCGTTACCATCATTAAAGGTTATCCATCACCAATGGGAGTAGGATAACAGCTATGTTGAACCAGATAGGTTCCGTCATTTAGACGGTTATAACTCAACCGCCATTGTGAGACATTCGCCATCACTCTTAGGGCTAAAGTTAGCCTTACAAACTATCCATGTAAACCTTATTTTTTGATTTAGCACAAAAAACCAACGAAAGGATGACTCCATTTACTAATTCTTTTTTATTATCCACCTTCAAGTATTAAAATAAATAGCTAATTAGTACTAATCCTTTTTTTTACAACTTTGTTAATAGATAACTGACTTGTTATTGTAATAGGATCTTGTTGTTGATCTAATTTTAACCTTAATTGATAAGCATGTAATAAATGGTGCGTTGCACCAAGAATTTGGACATCCAGCTCTGTTAAATCATCAGATAAGCGCTTTAAGTAAAATTTGCCGCTCGATGAGTATATTTTATCACCAACAATCGGATATCCTAAGTGTGCCAAATGCGCCCGTATTTGATGCTTTCGCCCTGTTTCTAAATCACAAGCAATCAAGCTAGTATCGCCATAACGCTCTAACACTTGAAAACGAGTGATCGAATTTTGGCCAACTTCATCTGGCCTACAAATATGCATCTGACAACGAATAACACTGTCTGATCGCGTTTTTAATTGGCATTCCAAACGGAAATGCTCCCAATCAGGCTCGCCCCAAACCATAGCATGATAGCGCTTTGCCACCATGAGCGATGGCAAGCGTGGCTGCCAGCGCTGCGCGACTGATTTAGATTTAGCCAGTAAGATGACACCCGCAGTTTCAGCATCAAGACGATGCATCAGATGCGCATCAACAAAACCGTGTTGCTGAACCAAGCCTATCAAATGTTGCGTAGGGTGACGCGTTGTCCGACTAACTGGTAATCCTGCTGGTTTATCAACAGCTAGAAAATCGTCATTTTCCCATAGCATTTGCCAATCGTTGGAAACATTAGGTTCTATATAATCGCTGACCCAATAAGTGAGACGCTGACCTTGAGTGAGCCGTTGCTCCCTGTCACATAATACGCCATCGACTTGCACCATCCCGTCTGCTAAGCGCTGCTGCCAACATTCGGCGGGGCTTAGTGGTTGACATTGCAGCAAAATGGATGACAACGTCAAACCATGCCAGCGTGCGGGAATTTTAAGGGAAAAAGAAGCCAAGAAGAAACCATAGAATCGAGTCACTAAATATTGGCTCATTATAACGTGTTTTCAACTGGCAAGATATCAATGCGTGAGGTGTCTTGGAATTTTAACATTGACCTCTAGAGTCTGTTAAAACGGGATAAATAAAGCCCTTTATGGCACAACTATGGTCATAATTTTAAGTTTATTAGACAACATTTTGCTAACGAGGCTCTTTGCATGCCTCTATGTAGATAGTCATTCATGACTACTTAGAATAAATAGCATATTTTATGCACTATTTTTAAACATACTGTAAGAGCACATCCGCCGTGATAATACCCACACAACCACCGTGTTCCCCTGTCACCACCACAACCTGATTATTCGGGTCTTGCAACAAGCGTTGAATAAAGGTGATTTCACAGTCCTGATGAACACTCGCGAAACCATCTCGTTGCATGAGCTGATGAACACGTTTATTCAACGTATTTAAATCACGTTGTTGTTCACCATCAGTATTGATATAAGGGCTTATCGCCAAGTTAATATCTGCCTCACGTAAAATACCACAGCATTTTCCCTCTTCGATAACAACCAAAAAAACAACGTGATGATTATGCATCAACTCACGCGCCACCGAGAGCTTATGATCTAAGCCTACTCTCAGAAACTCTCGCTGCATGACATCGCGTACATGTTGTACTTTCGAGGTAATTAATACACGTTGCAAAGAAGGAAAGCTCGCGGCTAGTTGGCCCGCAACAATGTCTTTGAGGCTCATCGGCTTACTCAATAAATACCCCTGTGCATAATCCACTTTGGCTTGAGAGAGCATATGTAATACTTCGCTCGTTTCAACGCCTTCTGCGACGACTTTCCCCCCCATCTGATGCACCAGTGATGTCACCATCTCAATCATCATATAAGCATTGGAACCCATTTTTAGCTCGGTTACGAAACTACGGTCAATCTTGATAATATTAATGGGTAAATTCAGCAAGTACGAAAATGATGAGTAACCCGTACCAAAATCATCGATAGCAATTTCAATACCCTGCTTTTTGAGTCGGTCAATCCAGACCATTTGTCGGTCAATATCCGCCAAAAGGGAAGACTCGGTTAACTCGACGGTCACTAACGAAGGATCAATACGAGCCTCCATGATGATGTTGAGCGTATCCTCCAAGCAGCAATGTGACAGCCGATCATTATGCATTGAACGATTCACAGATAACTGCAATGCTGGATTTTTAAAGTATGTTTGTAGTGCGGCTAAATCGATTAACGCTCGACGCGTCACAGCCATATCGATCCGGTCAATCCAACCATTTTCTTCGGCTAATTGAATCAATTCCTGCGTGTTATACGGCAATTTTGTGTCTAATTTAACTCGAAAAAGCGCCTCAAATTTAACAATTTTTAAAGTATTTAAATCCACAATAGGTTGATAGAATACGTTAATGGTATTTTGCTTAATCGACTTATCGAGTAATCGTGAAAGAACTTGTTTATGATCCATTTTTTTCTGTAATCGATTATCAAAATAGATAATCATGGATTTGTCACGTTCTCGCGTCGCAACCAAAGCTTGACTGGCATGGCTTATCAGCTGCGAAACAGAAACAGCGTCGGTTCCTAAGATAGATACACCGATATTGACATGAACACCGATTTCATCGCTTTCACCACTCTCCTGACTTTCATTACAAACCAACGCCAATAATGTCTGAAGATGTCGATGAATCACGCCCAAATTTCGAGGAACAACGATAAATCCCGCAAAAAGTTCCGGGGTAAAAACCCCTAGCGTCATCTCGTTGGGCAGTTCTATAAGTCGATTACCAATAAGCCAATGACTCATTGATACACTGATGTTTTTTGAAAAATAAGGCTGAAAAACAAATACGACTATCGTTTGATCACTGGGCAGTTCATTAAAATGCTGCCCTAAGACTTGCTTAAATTCGCTCGCATTGGGGAATTTCGACAGCGACTCATTCTGCACTGTCGTGGATGTAGGGCCTTCATCATCCAGCAGATGCGCCATCGAGATATCAAGACGTTTTGATATCGCCACAAAAAACTGCCGTTTATCTGAGTTGACGACAATCCGCTGCAACGTTAATTCATGAGCAAACGTATACCCTTGCTTATCACGGGCTAATAATTCACCTATCCAGAATCCTTTTTTAGCAACAGTTTGCCAAATACGTTGATAGAGCGCGGGGTCCGAATCATGCCCGCCAAATAACTCAGCTGACACCCCTAATAGCTCATTTTCTTGAAACCCCGTGGTTCGGCAAAACTCTTGATTGGCCATCAAAATACGCTGCTGGTTATCGAGTACTAGCATTCCGACATGGGCATGGACAAATAAATGGTAAAAGAGATCAAATTCAACTTGTTGCGAGGGAACATCAATGAGAAATTCTAACGTGCCTTGAATGAGCTTGGGTAATGCTGGATCAGTCCAAATACACAATAGAGCAATAAAACGTTGCGAACCGTTAACGACAATCCGAACTTCACGAGTGTGCTGTCCTTGATAGGCATCACGAATGCACTCTTTGAGTATCTCACGCTGGCTCAGCTCAGCACTTGCAATTAACTGTGATAGTGTGATTGAGGTCACTTCGGGATACCCCAACAATAGAGGGAGTTGCTCTGAACAACGCATCACAGATGCGGTCACATCCCAGCTCCATTTCAGAGGAAAACCGGTAAATTGACTGAGCAATCCATCTTCACTCATACTTGCGATCCTTCACTTTTGTCAACTGAAATAGCAACTAATTATCTCCAATAATCCAATACCGTCTACCCTATTTCAGATGATCAATGGCTTCGTTTATAACTAGTCTATACCAATTCTTTTCACTCAGAACATTGTTATTGATACAACCGATTAAAATCAACATTTCTAATTAATATATCGACTCCAGCATACCCAGTACATATCACTCAATATTAATCATCAAAATATTTATCAAAATTTAACCAACTAGATGATTGTTAGCTGTTTTCCTCTTGCACTGATAAAAAATAGGCGCACAATGGTGTCCTGCTTACGGCGTGTAGCGCAGTTTGGTAGCGCACTTCGTTCGGGACGAAGGGGTCGGAGGTTCAAATCCTCTCACGCCGACCATTTTATATTCCCTTTTATATTGTGATTTTTATTCATGGTGAAAATGCCCATCGCCAAACACGTGAGCAAGCTGATATAGCATAGTATAAAAAAGGGGGCAAAGCCCCCGTAGAGATATCATCCGGATAAGTTTTCATCAAACAAACAAAGCAACAATACCACCTACTGTTGCCGCAGCTTTGATAAATTGACCTGCTTGGTAAAAGTTAGAATTCTTCTCTTTGACATTTGCATCTAAGCCTAAAGCGCCCGATGCAAGCGACTTAAGTTTTTCCGACTCACCTTTATTGTTGGCTTTTTTATCAATAGCTGTTTTCGGATCAGCCTTTGCGGTCTTTTCCGATGATGCATCCTTGCTCGCACTCGGCGCATCCGCTTTACCCGCCACCAGTTCGTACTTCACAACATTTGGATCAGGGGTATTAGCAGGCTGAGAACGATAGACTTTATGGTAGGTTAATGGTTGACTTGATTGAGTTTGATCTGATGAATGAGATAATGTCACTTTAGTTGACGGTGACACATCCCCTCTGCCGGATAACCGAGTTGGACGAAGCTTATCTGCGCCAGCATCTGCAACACTCATCGCATCAGTTTTACTGGGCGATGACGCAACATTTGCTTTAGCATCAGGATTTGACAGTTCCATTTGATCCTGTCGAATGCCTCGATGAGCTCCGGTTATACTTCCTATCGGCATTATCCATCCTCCATTCAGGGTCTATCAGACTATCGACTAATTCATCTAAAACTTTAGTCTTTATTGACTCAATTTATTCATCAGCCGAGTCGTCCTATTGTCAGCCATCTAAAATCGACTGACTCCATCAGTTAAGCAACCTTCGGGCCAAGTAGCTAAACACTCGCAGCCGCTGACTTTACACCCAAGTGCTTCTCATCAACAGAGCGATAGACGGCAACCTATTGCCGCTGGACGGCAAGATTGTCACGATCGATTAAAAAAGACTCATGTATCTATAAAAGAGCGTCTCTATACTTGGAATTTTTAATACTATTTGGATGTCTGGATAAAAGTCTGATAGGTTTAACAACCATCGTGATGCTTAGCCGTATAGTTTATCTGTTCAGTATAGGTTTACGTTGAATCAACATCTTGACGAACGACAACAAATTGCATCAACATAGGCACATATTGACGCATCTTAAAGTGTCAGTAGTTATCTTCATCTAAAGACTGCGAGCATGAGGTTCGAATGGCTCATCAATTATTAGCTCCATTACGCCAATATTTAAATCAACAAATCATTGGTCAATCGCAATTTATTGACCAATTGCTGATCGCGCTTTTAAGTGCTGGGCATATTCTAGTGGAAGGCCCACCAGGTTTAGCCAAAACTCGAGCAGTTAAGGCTCTCTCTCAAGTTGTTGAGGGAAATTTTCATCGTGTTCAATTCACACCTGATTTACTACCATCCGATTTAACTGGGACTGATATTTTCCGTCCACAGACAGCTGATTTTGCGTTTCAGCGCGGTCCAATTTTCCACAATTTGTTACTGGCCGATGAAATCAATCGAGCTCCGGCTAAAGTTCAATCATCTCTACTTGAAGCGATGGCAGAAGGACAAGTGACGATTGGTCGACGAACATATAAGCTACCCGAACTATTTATGGTTATGGCCACTCAAAACCCCCTCGAACAAGAGGGAACGTACCCACTTCCTGAAGCGCAACTCGATCGCTTTCTATTTAAAATTAATCTGGATTATCCTGAAGCTGAACACGAATTAGCCATCCTTGACCTTACCGATGCCGAAGCGCGCCACCATAATATCAATCGGCCAGCCCCGCTGTCGCAAGCACAATTATTTGAGCTGCGTGATGCAGTGATGAGCGTTCATATTGCACCCGCATTGAAACAATATATTGTCGATTTAATTGTCGCCACTCGCCACAGCGAACGCTATGACCCCGAGCTTGCTCCTTTAATTGAATTTGGGGCCAGTCCGCGCGCCACCATTGCACTGGCTCGCAGCGCCCGCGCATATGCATTTTTAGACGATCGCGACTTTGTTACGCCCGATGATATTCAACAACTTGCACCCGCAGTACTCCGTCATCGCGTGTTGTTAAGTTACCAAGCAGCTGCCCAAGGGCAAACCAGCGATATGCTGATCGATCGTCTCATACAATGTGTTAGTGTCGCTTAGATGTTTGCTGTTCATCGCGCATCTCCCATCGAGTTGTCACTTGAGCAACTGTTGCAATGTCGTTTTATCCACTACCATCCGGGACTGACAAAGCAACTCAGCCATAGTCGCCAAGCAGGGCAAATTTTAAGTCCGCAACGCGGCCATGGGATGGAATTTGATCAAGTCCGTCAGTATCAACGAGGGGATGATATACGTCATATTGATTGGCGAGTCAGTGCTCGTACTGGGAAAACTCACAGTAAAATATTCCGAGAAGAGCGGGATCGGCCAGTGATTGTGGCCATTGACTTAAGTGTGAGTATGTTTTTTGGCAGTCAAGATAAAATCAAAGCAATGATGGCCTGCGAACTAGCCGCAATCCTTGGCTGGCACAGCATTGGTGAACGCCAACGCACGGGCCTACAATTACTCACGAATGATCCAATTTATACACCCTTAGCTCAGCAGCAGTCTCGGTGGCTGGCTCAACTGCAACAACTTTGCACCTGTTATCAACAACAGTTGACCCACTTAACCCAATCAATATCCACTCAAAACCATCTAGACGCGATGACTCGTCGCCTACCCACGGGGGCATCATTGCACATAATCAGCGACTTTTATCATTATAGTGATAAGCAGCTGGCGCATTTAAGTCACTGCGCGCAGCGACATTCCGTCACATTATGGCAAGTCACTGATCCTATGGAGTTTTCTTTGCCTGAAGCGGCATATGGGCGATTATCTGTAGCACATGGCACCACCCAAAGTTGGTTGCGCCCTCAATCAAAACGGTTTAAACAAGCCTATCAAAGCGCTGCACTCGCTCGCCAACAGCGGCTTCAGACTCAATTAGCCCAATACGTTTTACCGTTACATCAACTCTCTACCTCTGAGGATTGGCATGCCTACTTCTGATCCACTCCAAGGACTCAAAGATATTATACTCCCCACAACTGTCGAAAGTGGTTGGCCTGCGCTGGGATGGTGGTTGCTATTCTTTGCTAGCCTATTGATCATACTTGGATGTAGTTACCTAAGTTATCGCTACTGGCAACACCGAGTGGTTCGCCGCGCAGCCCTCAAAGCGCTTAAAACATTAGAGCTACAACAAGCCAGCGCCCAACAAATCAATCAATTACTCAAGCAGGTGGCACAACAGGCTTATCCACGAACTCAAGTCGCCGCATTAACAGGGCAAGCATGGTTTGAGTTTTTAAATCGACAGACTCAAACAGTTTATTTTAGCTCTGAGCTCGCCACCCAATTAAGCACATCGTTGTATCAAAGTGAGTATCCGGCGTCCATGGCACAAATTAAAGCGACTCGACAATGGTTTTGTAGCGCCCTGCCAGCACCAAGGAGACTTATATGAATTTCACCTTGGCTTGGTGGCCGCTCCTTTGTTTAGTCCCCTTACCTTGGTTGATTCAGCGTTTTTTCAAACGCCCCGAATCCCCCATTGCGCCATTAATCAACACTAGTTTACCCTATGTTGAATCAGACCAAGCGCTTACAGCAAGGCCTCGCATCAAATGGCTCGCTTGGCTAGTGTGGTTATTACTCTTAATCGCGGCAGCTCGGCCACAATGGTTAGACCAAGCTACAACGCCCATCATTCGTCAAGGACGCAATATGATGGTGGCCGTCGATCTATCTGGCAGCATGCTGATCCCTGACATGCAGTGGAAATCTAAACCCGTTTCTCGATTAGTTGCATTGCGCCACCTACTGGGACAATTTGTCGAAAATCGTCGTGGAGATCGGATCGGACTCATTCTATTTGCCGATCACGCCTACCTGCAAGCACCTCTCACATTTGATACCACCACCGTCCATCATTATGTCGTACAGATGACGCAAGGATTAGTGGGTAATAAAACCGCTATTGGTGAAGCGATTGGTTTAGGTGTGAAAGAGTTGATGAGCTTACCTGCTAAGCAGCGCGTCCTTATTTTACTCACCGATGGTCAAAATACGGCTGGGGTCGTGCAACCCATGGCCGCAGCACAGGTCGCAAAAGCAAACCATGTACGCATTTACACCATCGGTATCGGTGCTAAAAGTTTTGAACAACCCACCATATTTGGTTTACAACGCGTCAACCCATCCCAGGATCTTGATGAAACCCTGTTAAGAAAAATTGCAAAGATGACGGGGGGTGAATATTTTAGAGCGGCGAATAGTAAACAGATGGCATCTATCTATAAGCAACTGGATCAGCTCGAACCGATCAAAGGCCCAAAACAGTACTACCGACCGAAGCATGAACTCTATGTATGGCCGTTGGCGCTGAGCATTATTTTAATGTTAGCTGCACCTATGATTACGCGCCTATCATTAAGTTGGAGACGCTCATGAACATTCATTTTATCCGCCCTGAGTGGTTATGGTTATTTCCTGTCATCGGCATCTGGTTGTACTGGCAATGGCGGTCTCATCGCCAGCAAGGTTGGTATACCTTGCTCCCTGATGCCATTACCCAATATTTAGTATTGGGCTCATCAGGTGTGAGGCAAGGTTGGCCTTGGTTAATGACGCTCATCCTCAGTTTAACTCTCGTCGCATTAGCAGGCCCCAGCATCAAGAAAGCACAGATCACAGCGATGCAAGGCGGTAATGCGCGCGTTTTAGTCATGGATATGTCAATGTCCATGCGCGCTACTGATGCCAAACCAGACCGCTTGCATATTGCTCGTTATAAAGCGCTCGACTTGTTGAAAAGTTGGCGTGGAGGTGAAACGGGTCTGGTTGCATTTGCTGGCGGTGGTTTTACGATCAGTCCGATTAGTACCGATGAAGCAACCGTGGCTAATTTAGTTCCCTATCTGAAGCCGTCGATTATGCCTCAGCAAGGCTCTGATCTGGCCGCAGGGGTGGCGCAGGCCATTAAGTTGCTTGAGCAAAGCGGCTATCAACATGGTGATATTGTGGTGATCGGTGATAGTACACCGATTGATCAGCAAGCTAAAATTACTGAATTATTGAAAAAATATCACTATCGTTTCTCATTTTTAGCGGTGGGGAGTCAAAGTGGCGCCCCTATTCCGTTAGCTAACGGTCAATTACTAAAAGATAATCGCGGTAACATTGTCATTGCATCCGTACACCTTAATGCAGTGGCACCATTGTGCCGAGCTACGAATGGTTTGTGTCAATGGGTACAACCCTCTGATAGTGATATCAGCAATCTGGCCCATCTATCAGCTTTAAATCACCAAGTCCATGGACGCGACGCTCTTTCCAGCCAGCGTCAATGGCTTGATTCTGGCTATTGGCTTATTCTTCCTGTCTTGCTGTTATGGCTATGGCGATTCCGGCAACTCCCTATGCTAACACTTGCGTTATGTGTGGCAATGATGGGCACTATACCAAAGGCGCAGGCCAGTTTGTGGCTCAATCAATCTCAGAGTGCTAATCAAGCCTTTCACGAGCATCATTATCAACAGGCGGCTAAGTTATTTGAAGATCCGCAGTGGCAAGCCAGTGCTTGGTATAAAACAGGCGACTACCAACAAGCATTACAATTATTCGAAAAGGATGACAGTGCTCAAGGCTGGTATAACCGCGGCAATGCTTATGCACACCTTGGCAAATATCAAGATGCCATCCACGCTTATAATAAGGCATTGGCTAAAGATGCAAAACTAAGTGATGCAGTCCATAACAAGCAGTTAATCGAATCACTACTTAAGCAGCGACAAAAACAGCAATCATCAAAAAATGATCAATCATCATCAAAGACACCACCGCAACCTCATAAAGGAAAATCTTCAAGTTCCAATAAGGATCCGCAAGCTAAGTCCTCATCCGGACAGCGCTCTTCTGAGACGGATTCATCCTCTAAAGAAACAAAAGATCACAGTTCGCCAGCACGACATTCTGGCACACCAACAGAACCTAATAAGGCGGCGGAACAATCAATGTCAAACACTCGCGATACTAACCATGACGATTCAAGCCACCCAAATAAACCGTCAAGTGCATCGCAAGATCAAGGTCTAGCTCAACAAAAATCATCCGCTGTACAGAATGCGGCTACAGAAAAAAGCGCTCCTAATTATGCCGATAAAAAACAGTTGCAACACTGGATGGAACAAATTCCTAATGACCCGAGTTTGTTATTGAAAAATCAGTTGCAATTAGACTACCAACAACAGCACCATCATTCGTCATCGGAGGAAAACTGGTGATCCGTTTTATTTTCTTCGCACTCCTATTCGTCAGCGCAGCCGTGCAAGCTGCAACTGCACATGTTATCGCAACCGTCAGTCAAAACCCGGTCTATGTTGGCCGAGCATTCACACTCACGGTGACAGCTGATGCATCGATTTCAGCCTCTGAATTTGATAGTAGCAGTTTGTTACGTCAGCATTTCGTCGTTGGACAAACCTCAACAAGTCGTCAAATGAGCGATGTCAATGGGACAACGAAGCGGCAAACACAGTGGGTTACAACACTATTAGTGCAACAGCCCGGCGATTATCAAATTCCGGCATTTAGCATCGCTGGAAACTCAACTCAACCGATCACTATCCATGCCATTGCCTATCATGGACAAAACCCAGTTCAGCAACAAGTTAAAATTGAAACACAGATCAACCATTCATCCGCCTGGGTTGATCAATCACTGCTCTACACTGCCAAAATACTGGTTGCAACCAGCTTAAGCAACGCCGATTTCAATGCACCAACCGCCAAAGGCGCCAAAATTAGTCAAGTGGGTCAGGATCAACAACAAGTTGAAGTCATTGATGGCCGCCGTTATCGCACCCTCACCCGCCATTGGCTTATTACCCCCCAACACGCAGGGCATTTAACCGTGCACGGGCCTCGTCTAACGGGTGATGCTGGGGTCATTGACCCGACATTTGGTTTAAGTGAGCAGCCAGTTGCCGTACAGGGCAAAGCGATTGACATCACGGTTCAGCCCCAACCTACTGGATTTACTCAGCCTTGGCTAAGTGCTGAGCGGCTCACCATTGAAGATGATATTTCTCCAGAACATGGTCCCTATCAAAGCGGTCAAGCGCTCACTCGAACCATTACCATCACCGCTCAAGGGGCCAATACGGCGCAGCTGCCTCAGCTCAATTTCACCTATCCGAAGCATGTCCGAGTGTATCCTGAAAAACCCAGCGATCATCTGTTTATTAAGGATGGGAAAATTTATGCGCAGCGCGTCTACAGTATTGCCCTGATCCCAACGCAGGCTGGAAAAGTTGTGATTCCAGGTCAAACCATAACATGGTGGGATACTCACGATGCCAAGCAGCAGCGCAGTACCATTACCCCCCTCACATTGACCGTTCAAAGCAGCAGTCAGGTAGCTGGAAATAGCCAAATAAATGATCATCCAACCGTGAGTTCAAATAGTGACGCAGGGAACACTAAAGGTTCAGGTTCAATAGTTTGGCCGACATTATGGGGAATGACTCTACTGCTTTGGTTCATACGTGAAGGATGGATATATCGTGAGAAGCGCCGCGAACAACGAGACGTCGACACATTGCAACCACAGCCTCAAGGTGATAACTGGCAAGCCTTCGCCAATGCAGCCAAAGCTCATCAACCTAAACCAGCTGAACATTACTTACGCCGCTATCTGCAACAACAATCGAGTGAACAGCAAGCGCGGTTTAAACCTTTATTAGCTGAGTTGGCCGCGTTAGCTTGGCAGCCACAAAATGATGAGGAACCATGGGATGGACAGACATTTTTGGCGCGCGCCCTCGCGCTAAGTCGCGCTAAGTCGAGCACATCAAAACGTGACTTTATCGAGCCATTGAATCCTTAATAAAAAAGCCCTTTGGTTAAACCAAAGGGCTTTTTGTAAATTAGAACACCATCGAGCAACGACTCTAGCGAACAGTCACTAACGCAGTGACATTTGAAAGATCAAGTTTTCAGCTTGGCAACTAAATACAACCTCACCAACAAGTTGGAATGCATCACCTTGAGGGACGATATTCACATCAATCTGTGCAGGTTCATTTTCAGATTTACGCACTTTGGCACTCAAAGCGTCTAACGCTTGCTGAGCTTGTTCACGTTGAGCAAATGTTTGATCAATCGGTGTCGAACACTCAGACCCATCAATCACACTGCCGATCTCAACACAACTACAGGCTAAACACTCTTCAGCTTGAGACTTCATACTTACTCCTTGACTCATCAGCCAGTTTTATTGTAGTCACTATACGCTTGTTAGTTGATGTAACGCTAGCGAAGCGAGTGACCAATTCAATTCACATTGACTTAAATCAATAACAACATTATGCGATCAATTTGCGATACGTCACTAACGACGAAAAAACTCTAATTGATCACGGCGTTCTCGAACGGCTTGTCGGCCGGCCTCGATGGCCTCTTCTGCGCGAAAAAACTCCATCAGCCCAATATCTTCAACACGTGGGGTAATTATCACTTCAGGTGGATCACCTGCCATGCGAGCACGTTTTAACTTATCTTCAAGAATATCTAACGCCCCTGACATCACAGCCATCATATTAGGTTGTATAGGCCCTTGCTGACGCTTATGTTTACCTAATCGCCCTATCACCGATTGAATATAACCCTGACCAACCCCCATCATCCGAGAAAACATTGTGTCAGCCCGAGTATCCACCGAGGGCATGCGTTGCGCTTCAAGTAGCAATGGCGGATAAACTGCCCGATGGTGATTGAATCGATTGGCTTGCAGATCAATAGCAATAACGTGACTCGCCCCCATTGCACGACAAAGCGAAACGGGAACCGGATTAGACACGGCACCATCGATAAGCCACTGCCCATGCCAACGGATGGGCGAAAACAAGCCAGGCATACCGCAGGACGCTCGCACTGCCCGGCGCATATTTCCCCGTTTCAACCACACTTCACGCCCAGTGTACAGCTCGGTAGCAACAGCGGCGAAAGGGATGCGAGAGGCTTCAACACGTCTAGCCCCCAACAATGCTTCTGTCATTGAGAATACTTTTTTACCAGAAAGTAATCCGCCTTGACGTAATCCCAAATCTAACAATTTAAACACTTGCCAGTTTGTTAATGTTCGCACCCATTGCTCAAGCTCTTCTAGATGATCATTGGCATAAGCCGCGCCGACATAGGCACCGATGGAACAGCCAGCAACATAATGTGGTGTTATCCCTAATTTTTTCAGTTCTAACAACACCCCAATGTGAGACCACCCTTTGGCAGCACCACTACCTAATGCAACACCAAGGCGGGGAGAAGAAGACGATAATTGCCAAGACATAGACTACTCATGCCAATCAAACTTGATGACAACTTTAACAGAAAATACGTTGCAAAAAAGAATTGGTCTCGATTATTTATATCGTTTTAAAGGCCTATTTGAGATCAGTCGTCGGCATCGTTATAGACCATATTTTATGATCACAAGAGATCGCTAGATAACAGACAAACGATTTCAGCAAGGCTGATGAAACGAAGATCATTGATTATTGTTGATGACGAGGGGGAAATGCCATCCCTTGTAGAAAATGTTTACGGCATAGCGCGATATAGCGTTCATTCCCACCAATTTCAACTTGCTCGCCATCTCGTAAAATTGCGCCTTCTTGGTCAACTCGAGCATTAAAATGCGCTTTATTTCCACACCAACAAACTGTTTTGAGCTCTTCAAACTTATCGGCTAAGCAGAGTAGATGATAGGCACCTTCAAATAACTCACATTTAAAGTCTGTTTTTAATCCGTAGGCTATCACTGGAATTTTGCATTGATCAACAATATGGGCTAATTGATAAACCTGCACCTTAGTCAAAAACTGCGCTTCATCGACAATAACTACATCAACAGGATCAGGCCAAGTTGCCACTAATTGATAAAGATCCTCTTGCACCTGAAATGCATAAGCATCTAAGCTTAAACCAATTCGAGCGCAGATAACGCCTTGACCAGCCCTATCATCGATCGCCGGAATCATCGCCAATGGCGTCATTCCCCGTTCAACATAGTTAAAATGAGCCTGAATCAACTGTGTTGATTTGCCAGAATTCATTGCTGCATATTTATAATGTAATGACGCCATGTCACCCCCTTTCTTTATTCTAATAAAAGGGAGCATTGCTCCCTTATAACCAATCATGCAGAAGCGGCCAACGTACTCACTTTTGGCCGCTGATTAAACCATACCAAACCAATACATAACAAGATTAAACCGGCACTAATCGCCATCCACAAAGATCCTGTGTAACCGATGACCAAATATGCAATAGCACTAATAAATGCAGTCAATAATGCATAAGGAAGCTGCGTCATAACATGGTCAATATGGTGACAACCTGCCCCGGTTGATGACAAAATGGTGGTATCTGAAATAGGGGAACAATGATCACCGAAAACTGAACCGGCTAAAACAGCCGCCAACACCGGATACATCATTTCGGGATAACTCGTCGCGACAATATCTCCTGCGATGGGCAACATCACCCCAAACGTTCCCCAACTAGTCCCTGTTGCAAACGCCATAACGCCAGCAATTATAAATAGAATCATGGGTAACAAAGCCGGGGGTAAAGCAATTGCTTTAACTTGGCTAGCCAAATACGTGCCGGTATGGATATCTCTAATCACCGTTGCAATAGACCAAGCAAACAGTAACACCCATATTGCACCGAGCATCGATTGAGCACCACGTAGAATGGTATAACTTAAACACCCCAGCGTCACTTTTAAAGAGCAGCTAAAAATAACTGATGCAATCAACCCAGCAAAGCCGCCAATAACTAACGAAAAAGCAACATCTGTATTTTTTAATAAACTAAAAATAGTTACCGAGGTTCCGTCGGGTAACGCCTGATATCCTGTCAATAAAAAAGCACAAAATGTTGCTAGTGCTAATATTAGCAAGGGTAATATTAGCCCCCAAGGAGTGCCGGTAACCGTTGCTTTAAATCCTGTCGATGTCCCCGCTGGGATCCCTTTATGCTCATCAAATAAATGCCCGAGGCTCGCTTGCTGTTCATGTTTAGCCATTCCCGCTATATTTATATTAAAATAAGCGACTGAAAACGCCATGATTAATGCAAATAAGGCGTAGAAATTTAACGGAATAATGTTAATAAAAGCATTCAATGGCGATATATCGGCCATCCCATGTGCAGCTAAAATACCGCCAATAAGCGCAATAATATAAGCTCCCCAGCTTGAAATTGGCATGATGACACACATCGGCGCTGCAGTGGAGTCTAATAGATAAGCCAACTTCGCTCGTGATATTTTAGCATGATCAGTCACCGGTCTGGTGATGCTACCGACCGCTAAACTATGAAAATAGTCATCAATAAAAACCACAAAACAAAGCAATGCTGTCAATAATGAAGCTCCGCGATGCGTATTGATCCGCTGGCGTGCCCAATTAGCGAATGCAACTGTGGAACCGTTGACTTGCATCAATCCGGTCATGGAACCGAGTAATAATAGGAATAATAATATATTAATGTTCCAGCTGTTCCAGCTGTCATCAGAGCAAACTAGGTGTTTCGCAAGATCCAATAAATATTCAATGCCCCCAACTACCATAAATTGTTTCAATAAGGCAGCCCCGACTACGATGCCGCAAGCTAACGATATTAGAACACGCCGGGTCAATATCGCCATAACGAGTGCGATAGCTGGTGGTAAAAGCGAATAAGCCGAATGGGAATACGATGTTAAATCCATGATTTCTCTATCATCTGTTATAGAAGTTCTACAGATGACAAAGAAACGAAAATAATCGTTAAGCATCTTCTCTGTAGTTCTCCATAGTTTGCACCATGACAGTCGTGCACCTTTCGGCCACACAACCAATTGAGACGATTGATAACGTTCACTCAATTTCGGCATTAACTCCTTTTTGCTCTTGTCATAGGCATCACCCTCAAAGAACATACTGATAGTTAATGCGCCTCTACGCATAAGATTTGGGCCGCCATCCTACCCCTTGCGATAAAAATTTCAAGTTATTTTATTTCTGCTAGCGTTAGAGCAAGAAAACTATAGCTAATTACCAATTTATATAATTAATATTTTTTAGATCAAAATACTAAGATAATTTGACAAATATCTTATATTGAATAAAAATTACTTGGATTTTATAATTAATATACATTTGTAACTAAACTAACAGCGGGAACCGACCATGAGTGATTTCCTTAAAACATTTTTAAATGCGCGCAGTTTAAAAGCTGCCACCAAAGAACTTTCTCTCGAGCAAATGGAAGAAACTCTCAGCAAATTGGACGCTATTGTTCAGGAACGCCGTGATTTTGAAGAAACGCGCCGCGAACAAGAAGAAATGAAGCTGAAAAAAATTCAGCATTATAAAGAATTGATGGAACAAGATGGTATTGACCCATCCGAATTAGTGGAAGTATTAGAAACTAAACCTGTCACACAAGGCCGTCGCAAACGTGCTCCGCTACCGCCTAAATATCGTTATTTCGAAAACGGCGTTGAAAAAACTTGGACAGGCCAAGGACGTACACCAGCTGCCATTCAACAAGCGATTGATAATGAAGGCAAGACAAAAGATGATTTCTTGATCTAGATTATCTCTTTGTCAAAAAACCGGCTAAATAGCCGGTTTTTTATTGCTAAGAATGTAATTATCACTGTAACTATTTCCACAAAATTGAATATATTAGATAAAATCTATTCTTTGTCCTTTTCTAATCAGCAAAACCAATGCGACTAAATAGCAACTATTATATCCAGTAGAATGGTCATAACTGAAACAAAACAGCCTAAATAAACTTTTCAATCAACCCGATCAGGCTACTTTAGTTTTTCACCCAGTAGCGCAGCATCATTATAAAACACCAATATATTTATGTAGTTGAGCTGACAGTCGCCAGTTACGCTCAATACAAGTTTGAATACATAATTGAGTCGCTCTCGGCTGTTGGCTAATCGGTTGTAGTGCAATGGCAGCGGAACTCGGGCAGCGAGCAAGCAATGCGTCAAGCGCATCAATATCGGCTTGTCGGCCCACTGGATGTTTCACCTCATTCGCTCGAAACATCGCACTGGTTAAGACTTCACGACCACCACGCATTGCTATTTTGGGGGATAGCGTCACCCAAGCTCGCGGATCGATCGCAATCGGATAAGTTCCACTGGTTTCGACTTGACATTGATATCCATGATCGCTCAATCGTCTCGTCAGTGGATTTAAATCATACCAACAGGGTTCCCCCCCAGTGATGACCACATGTTTGGCATGATATTGCATTACCAATTGTATTAATTGTTCAGCGGTTGCACTCGCCCAGCGTTTTTGATCATGGCTGGGTTGATCCACCTGATCTAAAGCACATTCATCGCCACTTTCGACATCCCAAGTATGCTTGGTGTCACACCAAGGGCACCCTACATCGCATCCTTGTAAACGAATAAATACCGATGGCACTCCGGTATAAATTCCTTCGCCTTGGATTGTTTCAAATACTTCATTGACACGATAAATTACATTCGACATTTGTCACCTAAGCTTATTTGAGCGAAAATCTGTGTTTATAGAGAATAAAAAATAGAAGCGCAACCCGTATGAAAGAAAAAGTTGTTATTATCTACTCAGGAGGCATGGACTCCTACACCGTCTTAAATCGAGCTATTCGTGAAGGATATCAACCCTTTGCACTTACTTTTAATTATGGCCAAAAGCATAAAAAAGAGATTGATGTCGCGAGCAAAGTTACACGCGAGCTCGGGATTGACCATAAGGTCATTGATATCACAGCCATCAATCAGCTACTGCAAGGCTCATCACTGACTTCAGATATGGACATTCCCGAAGGACATTATGCTGAAGACAGCATGAAATCGACTGTTGTGCCTAATAGAAATATGATTTTACTCTCTCTTGCGATTGGTTACGCCGTCTCAATTGGCGCGAGTAAAGTTTATTATGGTGCTCATTCTGGCGATCACGCAATCTATCCCGATTGTCGTCCTGAATTTGTCGACAAAATGAATGCCGTGAGTCAAATTGCTAACTATGACGCAGTTGATATTATCAGTCCCTACCTAAATCTGAGTAAAATCGACATTCTCAAGGATGGTTTGGCAATGGGTTTAGACTACAGTCAAACATGGACATGTTATAACGGACGTGAGAAGGCTTGTGGGCGTTGTGGTGCTTGCCAAGAACGTTTAGAAGCTTTTGCTCTAAATCATCAAACCGATCCATTGGAGTATGAAAGCTGAAGCTTTTCCGCCTCCCAAGCTGGTCTGTGAGTGTTGCAATTGCCGTGCTTGCACTCATTTGCCAGCCTTGGATGGATCAGCTCAGTTGGAACCGAGCCCTCATCATTCAGGGACAATGGTGGCGCCTTTTCACCGGCGTACTCGTTCATGCCGATCTATTGCATTACACGATGAATATGGCGGCTCTTACTGTGATTACTATATTGTTTGCGCAGCGTTACTCAGCCACAGAATGGCTTCTGCTGATCATTTTACTGATAGGTTTAGCAAATAGTGTGTTACTTTTCGACAGTTCGCTCAATGACTATGTTGGATTGTCAGGGGTACTACATGGACTAGTTGTATTTTGTGCCCTGCGCCAATTTAGAGATTTAAAATGGGAATCTGGGGCTATTTTAATAGCCGTTTCATGCAAGCTTATATTGGAGTATTTTCATCCTAATGGACTAGGCGACCAACACTTCATTCATATGCCGGTAGCAACATCTGTGCATCGCACCTTTGCTATTATCGCAATCAGTCTATATCTTGGACAGAAATTGTGGGATCGCAACAAATGCTGATCCCACAGAAAGACTTTATCGCCTATGCCATTTTAGCTAGAGATGCATTAATCGACTCAAGTACCACTAATGGCTCAGCACTTTGAGTAATAGGACGACCCACCACAAGATAACTCGACCCAGCCTTCAAAGCATCTGTTGGCGTCATAATACGACGTTGGTCATCCTCAGGCGCATGACTTAAGCGAATACCAGGGGTCACTAATAAAAAGCTCTCAGGGAGGTATTCACGAAGTTGTGCGGCTTCCTGCGCAGAACAAACCACACCATCTAACCCACATTGCTCAGTCAATTTAGCCAACCGTTCGACCTGCTGAGCCAACTCAGTAGAATAACCCACCTCTTGCAACTCATCAGGTTGCATACTCGTTAATACGGTCACTGCAATTAATTTGGGGGGATTAGGATAGTCACTCAGAGCATCTTTGGCCGCTTGCATCATCCGTCGTCCACCACTGGCGTGCACATTTACCATCCAAACGCCTAGATCGGCCGCTGCCTGCACAGCCTTAGCAACCGTGTTGGGGATATCATGAAATTTTAAATCCAGAAAAATTTCAAATCCACGTGACTGCAATTCACGAACGAACTCAGGCCCAAATCGAGTAAACATCTCCTTGCCAATCTTTAATCGACAAGCCGTTGGAGTTAATTGCTCTACCAGAGCTAAACAGCGCGCTCGCTCATTAAAATCCAAAGCAACAATTACTTTAGGGTCCTGCATTATATTACTCTCCATCTAGTCCGCGGATAGGTTTGATTGTGCCCCAACTTTTACACGAGGGGCAATGCCAATACATGGCATGGCTGGAAAAACCACACTGGTGACAGCGATACCGTGGCCGCACCATAATCTGACGAGCAACCAAATCTCGTAGTATTTGTAAACTTTGCTTCGCTTGACCGGGTTCTGCTTGTTCAACATGGTAATCAATGAGCTTATGAAAGCCTTTCATGGTCGGACGACGTTTAAGCTCATCCAATATAAGTCGCTGTGCATTGGCTAAATGGTCCTTTTCGATTAATTCAGCCATTTTCAGCGCGACTGAAACACCAGCACCTTGACGAATAGAACGGTCTAAATAATCAAGCAAACCTTGGGGGTTATCACTCCCAGTATAAGCCTGTTCAATCAGCTGAATATAATCACTTAACATATCCACATCAATATCGGGCAAAGGCTCTAGCCAACGAACCGCTTCTTTATGTCGTTGTTGTTCTATCAATAATTGAGCTAAATAAACGCGAGCACGAACACAATTACGATCATGATTAAGTGCCTTACGAAGCAACCCTTTGACATGTTTGACTTCACCGAGTGTTTCTTGCTGCGCCGCCAGCTCACAGTAAAATTGGGCAATTTGAACATGGATATCACTAATCCATTGCACAGAAATACGCTCGGCAATATCAATCGCCTTATGCCATTCTCGCGTTTGTTGATATAATGACAACAAGCTTTTTAAGGCACTTTCAGAGTGTTCTGGCTCATCAGTTAATTCGATCAGTATCGATTCTGCTCGATCAAATAAGCCAGCGACTTGGTAATCTCGAGAAAGCTGCAATAATGCCAGCTGACGCAATTCTACATCAAGGCTTGGACGAGCAATTAGATTTTGGTGAATTCGAATGGCACGATCAACCTCTCCTCGCTGACGAAAAAGATTCCCTAGCGCTAAATGAGTTTCAATCGTTTCTGAATCGACCTGCAGGATATCAATAAATAGATCAACGGCCTTATCAGATTGATTAGATAACAACAGATTAAGACCCGCGACATATTGGCGAGAAAGTTGATGGGATTTACGCTTACGCTGTTGTCTGACACTGCGTTGGCCCATATACCAACCATAAGCAACAGCAACAGGCAGAAGTAAAAACAGCAATCCAAACACAGAGTATCAGTCTCCGTTCGGTTTGCTTTGAAATTTATATAACTCGCGTTGTTGTTTACGCAACTGTCTACGTAACTGCCCGACTTGAAAGCGGGTTTTAGTATAGAAAAAACCAAAACCAAGGCACGCTACAATAAATCCAAACAAAAACATGAGTGCCATTAACCACGATAAACGAAGTTGCACTTGACCAATTAAATAATGAGCCAAAACAACCTGATCATTTTGCGCACCAACAATAAGGGCTAAAACAAACAAAACGATCACAATAACCAGAATAACTAAAGCCTTCAATGATGCTCTCCCAAGATCAAACCGGGTTCACTTTCATATCGGCGAGTGAGACCGGTTAACTTATCGCTGTGGTGCTGTATTTACACGGTCACGTAACTCTTTACCGGGTTTAAAGTGTGGAACATATTTACCAATAAGCTCTACTTTTTCACCAGTTTTAGGGTTACGACCGACTCGCGGTGCACGATAGTGTAACGAGAAACTACCAAAACCGCGAATTTCAATACGATCACCATCTTGTAATGAACTCGCCATCTGTTCGAGAATCTCTTTAATTGCTAGCTCCATATCTCTTGCAGAAAGATGGATATATTTACTGGCTAGCCGTTCTATCAGATCAGATTTGGTCATATACACCCCAAGAGTGATAATTTAAGACTACTTTCAGTTTAGAATAGAAATCAGGGGGTGCAAAACACTCCCCTGATTTTTCAACGATTATTCGCCTTTAGCGGCTTTAAACGCTTCAGCCATTGCATTCCCAATCTGCGTATCATCTTGCGCATTCAGGCTTGCCATCGCTTCTTTCTCATCAGCTTCATCTTTCGCACGGATAGATAAACTAATAGTACGGTTCTTACGGTCAACACCAACAAACTTAGCATTCACGCTATCACCGACAGAGAGTTCAGTTGAAGCATCTTCAACACGCTCACGAGAAAGGTCAGCTACACGAATGTAACCTTCAACACTATCAGCTAACTCAATCGTTGCGCCTTTAGCGTCAACAGCAGTTACTGTACCATCAACAATCGCACCTTTTTTCAGGTTATCCAAATAATTGTTGAATGGGTCTGCAGCCAGCTGTTTAACACCTAAGCTAATACGTTCACGTTCTGCATCAACTTGTAGTACAACAGCTTCGATTTCGTCACCTTTTTTGTAGTCACGAACGGCTTCTTCACCCGCTGCATTCCAGCTGATATCAGATAAGTGAACCAAACCATCGATGCCGCCATCAAGACCAATAAAGATCCCGAAGTCAGTGATTGATTTGATCTTACCAGAAACACGATCACCTTTAGCATGATTTTCAGCAAACAGATCCCATGGATTCGCTTTACACTGTTTAAGACCCAGAGAAATACGACGACGCTCTTCGTCGATATCCAGAACCATAACTTCAACAGCATCGCCAACATTGACCACTTTAGATGGGTGAATGTTTTTGTTTGTCCAATCCATTTCAGAAACGTGAACCAACCCTTCAACGCCATCTTCGATTTCAACGAAACAGCCATAATCAGTCAGGTTAGTAACGCGACCTTCAAGGCGAGTTCCTTCTGGGTAACGGCTTGCAATTGCAACCCATGGATCTTCACCCAATTGTTTCAAACCTAAAGAAACACGTGTGCGTTCACGATCAAATTTCAGTACTTTAACAGTGATTTCATCGCCAACATTAACAATTTCACTTGGATGTTTAACACGTTTCCAAGCCATGTCAGTAATATGTAACAAGCCATCAACGCCGCCTAAATCAACAAAGGCACCATAATCAGTCAGGTTCTTAACGATACCTTTAACTTCTTGACCTTCTTGCAGATTTTCAAGCAATTGCTCACGTTCTGCACTGTGTTCTTTTTCGATAACAGCACGACGAGATACAACAACGTTGTTACGTTTTTGGTCCAGCTTGATCACTTTAAATTCGAGATCTCTACCTTCCAGATGAGAGGTATCGCGAACTGGGCGAACATCAACTAAAGAACCAGGTAAGAATGCGCGAATATTATTTACTTCAACAGTGAAGCCACCTTTGACTTTACCATTGATAACACCAGTTACAGTCGCTTGTTCTTCGTAGGCAGCTTCTAGCTGCACCCAAGCTTCATGGCGTTTAGCTTTCTCACGAGACAAGATTGTCTCACCGAAACCATCTTCCACTGCGTCCAGAGCTACATCGACTTCCTGGCCAACTTCTACTTCCAGTTCGCCGGCGCTGTTTTTGAATTGCTCTGCAGGGATCGCAGACTCGGATTTCAGGCCTGCATCAACCAGAACCATACCATTCTGGATCGCAACCACAGTACCTTTAACAATCGAACCAGAACGAAATTCCAGATCGTGAAGAGACTCTTCAAAGAGTTGAGCAAAAGATTCAGTCATGTTTATAATTTACATAATATAAAAACGACCACTTAGCTATCCCGCTAAATGGGGTTATTCAAATAACTTACAACATCCTTATTGTAAGTATCCATTCCCGAAAAGTTATCGGGTTAGTTTTAAGTCGATATAAGCAAATGCTTTGTTAACGACTTCATCGATAGTAAGATTCGAAGAATCAATCACTAGCGCATCATCTGCAGGCACCAACGGTGCAATAGAACGATTGCGATCACGATCATCTCTTATCTTAATATCGTTCAAAAGGCCATCAAAGTTAACATTAATACCATTGCCTTGCAACTGCTTGAAGCGGCGTTTAGCACGAACCTGTGCGCCAGCATCCAAAAATAGCTTAACAGCAGCATCAGGGAAAACCACGGTCCCCATATCTCGTCCATCAGCGACTAATCCAGGGGGTTGTCGAAAAGCACGTTGGCGCCGTAATAAAGCTTCTCGAACGCGTGGAAAAGCGGCCACTTGGGAGGCTGCCTCACCCGTACTCTCTAAACGCAGTTCTGAGGAGACATCTTCGCCCTCTAAGATAACACGGACCAATGAATCTGTCCGTTCAAAACGAACATCGAGGTGGGCGGCTATTGGATAGAGTGCTTCTTCGTTGGCGAGATCAACTTTGTGATGCAAGGCAGCTAACGCAAGAACTCGATAAATAGCACCGCTATCAAGTAGATGAAAACCTAAATGTGCTGCCAATTTTGAGCACAGAGTGCCTTTTCCCACTCCCGTTGGCCCATCTACGGTTATGACCGGCGTCAGTTCAGCCATGAATCCTCCATCAATTATATCAACATTTTACGTATTATACGGATTCTACGCCAAAAGCGCATTGCCAAAACCATTGATTTATCTTGACGTATGACTACTCCCCCCCCTAAATTGGAATAAATTCAATCAATAATGATAATTGCCATGCGAAATGATCATTTTGTAGTACCCAATTGGCAGGCTCGTCCTAATCAACATTTGCCAGAACGAGAGCACGATCCTCGTAGCCCTTGGCAACGGGACCGTGGACGAATTGTACACTCTGCTGCATTTCGCAGATTGCAAAGTAAAACGCAAGTATTGGGGATTGGTCATAATGATTTTTACCGAACTCGTTTAACCCATTCTCTTGAAGTTGCACAGATAGGGACAGGTATTGTGAGTCAACTGCGAGGGTCAGTGCAGGCAAGCATCCCACTACCCGATCCAATGTTAGTCGAGGCGCTTTGCCTTGCCCATGATATAGGTCACCCACCTTTTGGCCACGGCGGCGAAGTAGCCCTCAATTATCTGATGCGTGAACATGGAGGGTTTGAAGGCAATGCGCAGACATTTCGTATTCTGACTAAACTTGAACCCTATACCCCATTTGATGGGATGAATCTAACTCGCCGAACATTATTAGGAGTCAGTAAATATCCGGTGCTGATCAATCGCATCATGCGCACAGAGAATCCCCCCAGCATCTCGAATTTCCGGCAGTTGAAAGCCGCCGATTGGCTCCCAGCTAAGGGAATTTATGATGATGATCAGGGTTTATATACGTGGATGCTAGCGCCACTAAATGAGCATGACCACCAATATATTCAAAGCGTAACCGGTGATGGTTTAACGCTGCATCAACGGAGTTGTTATAAGTCACTGGACTGCTCTATTATGGAATTAGCCGATGATATCGCCTACGGCGTACATGATTTAGAAGATGCTATCGTTATGGGGCTATTGCAACGTGATATTTGGCAACAACAGGTTGTAGAAAAGATTAAACGATTACCTAAGTGTTGGCTCAATGAACACATCGATGAAACCACATCACAGCTGTTTAGCCCACACCACTATGCGCAAAAAAATGCTATCGGCGCTTTAGTCAACGCATTTATTACGGCTATTCATGTCTCACATAATTCTGAAGTTAGTGAGCCACTAATAGCTTATCAAGCTTGCATGGATGAGCCTTATCATATGGCCCTTAATTATCTTAAACAATTTGTGTTAAATTATGTGATTCAAACACCTGATATTGAGCAGGTCCGCTATCGGGGACAACAAATTGTCATGGAATTATTTGAAGCATTTAGTAGTGATCCGATGCGACTATTACCTTTAAACACCCAAGAACGTTGGCAAAAAGCAGATGAAAATGACAACAACCCCTACCGGATCATCGCTGACTATATTGCGGGTATGACTGATGAATATGCGCTACGCCTTAATCAGCGACTTTTTGGCTAATCAGTTTTTCTATAAAAAACCCGGCCTTATGACCGGGAAAACTAGGGACAAATCAGTTGTAACAATCATAATCAATAATGCGGTGAATTACATTCTAGCTCGGTTTGGTGCTAAGTTATATTGGACATAATCATTAGCCATCATCTCGGTGATAAAAAGATCATGAGTGCTAAAGCCATCTGCTCTACGTTTAGCCGAGCTGAAGTTCAATGTGCCAAACACAATATCTCGAACAATGAGCGGATAACCAATATAAGCTTGAATAGACGTAGCAATGACTACATTACCAAATTGAATAGTTGATAACTCATCTATGGGTGCGTTATAAGTGACAAGATCTCGCTGATTCATGACCTGTTCACAAAAAGTTCCACGCCGATCAAAGCTATCACCAGAGGTTATTAGTTTACCGCCCTCAGCATGGTGAATGACCGTTAAGTGGCGCCCACAACAGACTGTGATTGCACCATTTTCCATACCCAGAGCTTCACACCCATCATTAAGCCAATTTTGCCAATCCATAATTGTCACCTTTATATTTCTTATTGATTACTAATGTAATAGCTTACAAAGCTTGTGCCACTGTAGCTAAATTTCTTTAAAAAATTAGTAATAGCATGATTAATCAACAAAAATATAAAATATAGGATGGATATTATTGGTTTGGATCACTTCGACAGGTTCTTTTATTTTTGCAAACTGCAATCTAATTGCAGTTCTACTTTGCAATATGCAGATACATTTTCATCACAAAATGATGTATAAAACACTACTTGTTTTGCACCTGAGATTGCGGCGTATCAAATGGTTTTAATACATATAACTCCCAAATGGCAAACAACCGAGCCGCGACTTCTCGCAATCGGGTGCGCCAGTAATAACTAAATGGCGCATCTGGGGCAATCAATCCGACACAATCTAAACCAAAATAGCGTGCAATAAACAACGCTCGAGCCAAATGAAATCGTTGTGATACAATAATCATATGATGCAGACCAAAAACCTGTTTGGCATGTTCAATCGAATCGATTGTACGAAACCCAGCATTGTCTACTTCAATGACATCCCGTGGCACACCTCGTTTAACCAAATCATTAAGCATCGTCCGTGGTTCATTATAATAGCGTGAAGCGCGATCCCCACTGACCAAAATGCGTTGTACTTTTCCCGCACGATACAGTTCAACGGTACGAAGCATTCGATTCATATAAAAAGGATTAAGTCGTTTACCCACGTACTTGCTCGTCCCCAACACCAAAGCCACTGGTTTTGCGGGAATATTAGCAATCTTGGAAAATACCAGATCATGGGTACTCCAGCGAACATATTGATCAATACCAACAGCGCCTATGACTATAAAAACAAGCATGGTTAACACCCATAAGACAAACTTCTTTAATTGCAAATTGCCCTCTCTCTTGCCGCTGGCTTGATACAAAAAAGCCCCAAGGTTAATTGAGGCTTTTGATTTTATCGTGAAAAACGACTAGATACTAATGCGTGTGCACGCAACTTGATGAGAATCGCCTTCCAAATGTGGTTTCGTTTTAGCACACTCTTCTGTCGCAATCGGGCAACGCGTTCTAAACACACACCCTGAAGGCGGATTAATCGGTGATGGTAACTCGCCTTCTAACAGATCAATCTTCTTAGCACGTTCTAGATCTGGATCCGGAATCGGCACAGCCGTCATCAGCGCCTTGGTATAAGGATGTGTCGGATGGCTAAATAACTCATCCGATGTCCCTGTTTCCATGGCGTTGCCCAGATACATGACCAGTACGCGATCAGAGATATGCTTAACAACTGATAGATCATGTGCGATGAAGATCAAGCTTAACCCCATCTCTTTTTGCACTTCTTTGAGCAAATTGACAACTTGTGCTTGGATCGACACATCCAAAGCAGAAACAGGCTCATCACAGATCACCATTTTCGGCTCAAGAATCAATGCACGCGCAATGCCAATACGTTGACATTGCCCACCAGAGAATTCATGGGGATAACGGTTAATCACATTAGGCAACAAACCGACTCGCATCATCATCGAGCGCACTTTATCTTTCACTTCCTGTTTGGAAAAATTTGGATGAAAGGTTTTTAGTGGTTCAGCAATGATCTCACCAATTGTCATCCGCGGATTAAGTGATGCCAATGGATCTTGGAAGATCATCTGAATGTCTTTGCGCGTTTCATGCAAAGCTTTTGAGTTCGCTTTAGTGAGATCATTGCCCAGCCAAAGCACCTTGCCGGCGCGAGCACCAACCAGTCCAATAATCGCTCGCGCAAAGGTAGACTTACCACAACCGGACTCACCCACGACCCCCAGAGTTTCTCCTTCGTATAAGCGTACCGATACACCATCAACCGCTTTCAAGGTGACAGGTTTGCTCCATGGCCAGCTATGGTTATTCTTAATATCGAAATATACTTTTAGATCTTCGACATCGAGTAGAACTTTTCTCTCACTCATTTGTTTGCCTCCTGTCGCCAATCCCAAAAACAAGCTCGTTGACGCGCACCATCAAACTCGAGTAACTCAGGAGACTGCGCACTACATTTTGGCATCACTTTTTCGCAACGTTCTTGGAAAGGACACCCTTTGGGTAACTTCAACAAGTTAGGTGGATTTCCAGGAATCGTTGGTAATATATCACCATCCGTGTCTAAGCGTGGGATGGCTTTCAGCAGGCCTTGTGAATAAGGATGTGTTGGGGTATAGAACACATCATGAGCCGTTCCATATTCCATAGTACGCCCTGCATACATGACCAAAACTTTATCACAGATCCCTGCAACAACGCCCAAATCATGAGTAATCATGATAATGGCGGTGTTAAAATCATCTTTCAACTCATTGAGAAGTTGCATAATCTGCGCTTGGACAGTCACATCTAGCGCCGTCGTTGGCTCATCAGCAATCAATAACTGAGGACGACATAATAATGCCATCGCAATCATCACTCGTTGACGCATCCCACCGGAAAATTCATGTGGGTACATGTTCATCCGTTTCCGAGCTTCTGGCATTTTGACCGCATCAAGCATTTGCACAGATGCTGTATAGGCTTCTTTATCGTTCATTCCCTTATGCAGACGCAACACTTCAATCAGCTGAGGGCCAACTTTCATGTAAGGGTTTAAGCTAGTCATTGGGTCTTGGAAGATCATCGCGATTTTGGCGGAACGGATCTTATTGAGAGCCTTTTCTGGCAAATTGAGGATTTCACGCCCTTCAAATTTCGCACTACCAGAAATGATCCCATTGGATGCCAACAACCCCATCAGCGCAAAGGCGGTTTGGCTTTTACCGGAACCTGACTCGCCGACGATCCCTAAAGTTTGGCCCGCTTCGAGGCTAAAATTAAGATCATTAACTGCGGTGACGGCACCATCAGGAGTCGTAAATTCGACCCGCAGATCTCTTACTTCTAATAAACTCATGGTTATTCCTTCGTTACCGAGCTGTCAGATTATCGATCTTTTGGATCTAACGCATCACGCAGACCATCACCGATATAGTTAAAACAAAACAGCGTAATGACCATAAAGGCACAAGGGACTAAAAGCTGCCAAATCGCGATATTCATATTCTGCGCACCATCTTGCAGTAAAGCGCCCCAACTGGTCATCGGCTCTTGAACCCCTAGCCCTAAGAAACTCAAGAAAGATTCAAGCAAAATCATATTTGGAACCAACAATGTCGCGTAAACCGCAACAATTCCTAAGACATTCGGAATAATATGTTTGGTAATAATATTCCATCTTGAAACGCCACACACTTCAGCCGCTTCGATAAACTCTTTATTGCGTAAACTCAGTGTCTGACCACGCACAACCCTCGCCATATCCAACCAAGAGACCGCACCAATGGCGACAAAAATCAGCATGATATCGCGACCAAAAAAGGTCACTAATAAAATGACTAAGAACATAAAAGGAATGGAATATAAAATTTCCAAAACACGCATCATGATCCGGTCAACTCCACCGCCGATAAAACCAGAGGTCGCCCCATAAAGCGTACCAATGACCACAGCGACCAAAGCGCCAAGCACCCCAACCATCAGCGAAATTCGACCACCAAGCAGTGAACGGACATAGAGGTCACGGCCTAAAGAGTCTGTACCAAAGTAATGGCCCGTCGCCCATGAGGGCGGTGACGACATGTGGACCCAGTCAGTTGCATCGAACGGATACTGTGAAAAATAGGGCCCGATTAACACAAATAAGATAATAAAGACCAAAATAGCTAAACTGGTCATAGCCGCATGGTTTCGACGAAAACGACGGAAGGCGTCTTGCCAAAGGCTGCGCCCTTCCACTTCTAGCTGTTCTGCTAGGTTTCCTGTGACCGCTTGACTCGATTTTTTAGAAAAAAACAACATAAATTTCAAAGGCTCCCTAAATTCGGATCTTCGGATCAACCATCGCTAACAGGATGTCGACAACCGCGTTGAAGAAAATGGTTAATGCGCCAATGACAATGGTGACACCTAACACCAGTGAATAATCACGGTTTAACGCACCATTAATAAATAGCTGGCCGATACCAGGAAGACCAAAAATAGTTTCAATTACCACCGAACCGGTAATAATCCCAACGAATGCAGGCCCCATGTACGAAACAACGGGTAACAACGCGGGACGCAGTGCATGCTTTAGCACCACTTGCCAGTATGGGAGTCCTTTCGCTTTCGCTGTTCGAATAAAGTTTGAGTGTAATGTTTCAATCATACTGCCACGGGTAATACGGGCAAAAGTTGCCACATATAACATCGCCATCCCGATAACAGGTAATACCATGTGCTGAAAATCACCACCATTCCACCCACCTGCGGGTAGAATTCTAAAGCCCAATGCAAATATATAAATCAGTACTGGGGCAATCACAAATGAGGGCATCACCACCCCAACCATCGCGGTGGACATGGTTGTGTAATCTAACCACGTATTTTGTTTAAGCGCAGAGATCGTCCCTACAGCAACGCCCATCACAACGGCTAAAATAAAAGCATAAAAACCGATCTTGGCAGAAACTGGCAATGATTGCTCAATCAGTGATGTAACATCCTTATCTTTGTACTTAAATGAAGGGCCTAAATCGCCATGTAACATGTGTTTCATATAGTTAAAATATTGCACAACTAACGGCTTATCTAAACCATATTTGGCGTTCAGGTTTGCTTCTACTGCAGGTGGTAGTGCGCGTTCACTAGAAAAAGGATTCCCTGGCGCAAAACGCATCATAAAAAATGACACTGTAATGAGCACCAACATCGTTGGAATCGCTTCTAGGATCCGCTTAAAAATAAACTTTAACATAAACTAGTCTCGTTCGAGATTCGTTACCACAATCTAGGTGTATGAAAGGCGCTGGCCGAAAGGGACCACCAGCGCCCGTAAGACTTAACTGCTAAATCACTTTTTCGCTTTCATATAGAAGTTTTTCACGTAGTAGTAATCCAGTGCGTTATGCATTGGATAACCGCCCACGGTTGGCTTCACTAAGCGAGCATTCACATATGAATAAATCGGCGCAATCGGTGCATCGTTCACTAAAATATCTTCAGCTTTGGTATACAAGGCATTACGAGCTTTATCATCTGCGGTGTTCAATGCTTTATTCATAAGCGCGTCATAAGCTTTATCCGAATAGTCAGCATTATTTTGAGTATTGCCAGTCATCATCAGAGTCATGAATGTAGACGCTTCATTGTAGTCACCACACCATGCATCACGTGCAACGGTAAATTGATGATTTTGACGAGTCTGTAAGAAGGTTTTCCATTCTTGGTTTTCTAATGTGACTTTAACGCCTAGCGATTTCCACATCTGAGCAACTGCTAATGCAATTTTTTTATGGTTACCACTGGTGTTATACAAAATAGAGATATCTAACTGTTTGCCGCCTTTGCCATACCCTGCTTCTTTCATCCACTCACGTGCTTTCGCCATACGCTGTGCTTGAGTCATATGCGCATAAGCAAGATTAGGCGGGGTAAAGCCATCGGTTGCCGCAGGCGTAAAGCCATACAGCGGTTGTTCACCTTTACCAGTCACATATTTGGTAATGACATCACGGTTAATCGCATAAGAGAGGGCTTTACGCAGACGAACATCGTTAAATGGTGGTTTTTTATTATTGAAATCATAATAATAGTTACACAAATAACCAGTTACTTTTAGATCGTTTGGATAATCTTTTTGTAAGTGCTTGAACTGCTCATTTGGCACTTCATACGTCATATCGATTTCACCAGCCATAAAGCGATTCATCGCGGCGACTTGATCAGAAACTGGTAAGAAGGTCACTTTATTGATGACGGTTTTCTTATTATTCCAATAATCAGGGTTACGCACTAGCACGATACGGCTATTCACCACCCATTTACTTAGTTTATAGGCACCGTTTGAGACGATATGCTGAGGCTGAGTCCATTTATCGCCCCATTTTTCAACGACAGGTGGATAAACAGGGAAAACAGATGAGTTGGCCATCATTTTTACAAAATAAGGCACGGAATGTGACAATGTCACTTGCAACGTGTGATCATCTAACGCTTTTACGCCCAGTTTACTTGGATCCATTTTACCATCAATGATGGCATCAACGTTTTCCATGCCAGTCAACTGCAAATAGTATGAGTAAGGCGAAGCCGTTTTAGGATCAACCAATCGGCGCCAAGCAAACACGAAATCTTGCGCAGTGACGGGTTTACCGTTTGACCACTTCGCATTATCACGCAAATGGAAGGTAAAGACTTTGTTGTCTTTATTATCCCAGCTTTTGGCTACGCCAGGTACTGTTGCACCATTAGCGTCTTGATTAATCAACCCCTCAAATTGCTGCATGGCAATATGCGACCCAGGGACACCTTGAATAAGCTGCGGATCTAATGAACCGGGCTCAGAACCGTTGTTGATTACAATGTCTTGTTTTTTTGCAAGTTGAGTTCCTGCTGGAACATCAGCTGCGTATACTGTGCTTGCGCTTAGCATCGCTGAAACTACCAGCGTACTAAGAATTTTTTTATTTAGATTCATTAAAATCTCCATTTTTAAAGGAAATCCCAAACGGACTAGCGTCAATAAGTCACTTTATGAACGCCTATGAGTATTTAACTGAATCATCATTAAAACAGACTAATCTTCTGCTTATATAATGATTAGCCACAGATTGTACATTTCTATTTCTACATCGACAAACTATTATTCTTAGCAAAACCTAAAAATAAATTAGAAAGCATTATTTATGCATAAAAAATCAAAATAAGTGCCATTTAGAAAAAAAAAACTCATAAGTATTCATCCCAAATCTCATTAAAATCGAGTGTGTTTGCTTGTTGCAGTTTAAATAGCTGCGTAAAGAAGCATTGAGATCTCATTTTTGACACAAATCAGAAGATAAACTCTTTTTACTCATCTACTGATAACACGGCACAACAATTCGATCATATATTTTGTAATTTTGCTACAAAAAGAACTTTATCAAACGGATTATCATACCCATATTCGCTATATCCCTATGAAATATAGGTTTTTGATCTCATTTTTAAATTTCATTTGTAACTAAACAACAACTGATCCAAGTCAATTATTACAAAGCTGACTATCATATACTGTTACCCGAAGGCTGCTTAGTCAGTGCGGTTTCGTCACACCTAATCGGTTCGAACGTATGAATAAAGCCACGCCACTTGCTAAACAGCTTTATAATTGAGGAGAAATCTATGACTGTTAGTAATATCACCGAACTTGACGCGTTGGTTGCGCGAGTTAAAACAGCCCAGCTAGCGTATGCAAGCTATAGCCAAGAACAAGTTGATAAAATTTTCCGTGCTGCAGCACTTGCCGCAGCCGATGCCCGTATTCCGTTAGCGCAAATGGCTGCTGCAGAATCAGGCATGGGTATTGTTGAAGATAAAGTAATTAAAAATCACTTCGCCTCAGAATATATCTACAACAAATACAAAGACAAAAAGACCTGTGGCATTCTCGATGAAAATGAAGAAATGGGAACCATCACAATTGCCGAACCTATCGGTATTATCTGTGGGATCGTTCCAACCACCAACCCAACATCGACCGCTATTTTTAAAGCTCTGATTAGTTTAAAAACACGTAATGGGATCATATTTTCCCCTCATCCTCGTGCAAAAAAATCAACTAATTCAGCGGCCAAATTAGTACTTGATGCAGCCATTGAAGCGGGTGCCCCTAAAGATATTATTGGTTGGATTGATGAGCCTTCTGTTGAATTATCAAATGCTCTGATGCGTCATGATAGCATCAATCTGATTCTTGCAACGGGTGGTCCAGGCATGGTGAAAGCAGCCTACTCATCTGGTAAACCAGCCATCGGTGTAGGGGCGGGTAATACGCCTGTCGTTATTGATGAAACGGCTGATATCAAGCGTGCGGTATCTTCTATATTAATGTCTAAAACCTTTGACAATGGTGTCGTGTGTGCCTCAGAGCAAGCTGTTATTGTTGTCGATAAAGTTTATGATGCGGTTAAAGAGCGATTTTCTAATTACGGCGGCTATATTCTTTCCAAAGAGGAAGCAGATAAAGTCCGTAAAATATTGCTGATTAATGGTGCGTTGAACGCTAAAATCGTTGGTCAACCAGCGAGTAAAATTGCTGAGATGGCAGGTATCAAGGTTCCAGCATGGACCAAAGTACTTATCGGTGAAGGCCTACGAGTCACTATTGCAGACGAATTTGCACATGAAAAATTGTCACCTACATTAGGGATGTTTAAAGCAAAAGACTTCTATGACGCCGTTGATCAAGCCGTCGAAATGGTTAACCTTGGCGGGATTGGGCATACCTCAGCACTTTATACTGACCAAGATCAAAATAAAGAACGTATCGCTTATTTTGGCGACAAAATGAAAACGGCTCGTATTTTGATCAACACACCAACTTCACAAGGTGGGATTGGTGACCTTTACAACTTTGCACTAGCACCGTCACTAACCCTCGGGTGTGGTTCTTGGGGTGGTAACTCAATCTCAGAGAACGTTGGTCCTAAACACTTGATCAATAAAAAAACAGTGGCTAAGCGAGCTGAAAACATGTTATGGCATAAACTCCCTCAATCTATCTACTTCCGCCGCGGCTGCTTGCCAGAAGCGATGAAAGATCTGGAAGGTAAAAAACGTGCATGTATCGTGACCGACCGTTACTTATTTAACAATGGTTACGTAGATGAACTGATTGAGATCCTAAAAGATAAAGGCATGGAAACCGAAGTCTTTTACGAAGTCGAAGCGGACCCAACTCTTAGTATTGTCCGTAAAGGGGCGGATCTGCTCAACCAATTTAAACCTGATGTAATTTTAGCCTTAGGTGGCGGTTCGCCAATGGATGCGGCGAAAATTATGTGGGTCATGTATGAACATCCTGAAGTTCATTTCGAAGATTTGGCGCTACGCTTTATGGATATCCGCAAACGGATCTATAAATTCCCTAAAATGGGTGAAAAAGCGATGATGGTAGCCATCACCACAACCTCAGGAACTGGTTCTGAAGTAACACCATTCGCGGTTGTAACTGATGACGCAACAGGCAAAAAATATCCGTTAGCCGACTATCAGCTCACTCCCAACATGGCTGTGATTGATGCCAACTTGGTCATGAATATGCCAAAAGCATTAACTGCATTTGGTGGTTATGACGCAGTGACACATGCCATGGAAGCTTATGTGTCTATTCTTGCTAACGAATACTCTGATGGACAAGCATTACAAGCATTAAGCTTACTCAAACAATACTTGCCAAGTGCCTATGCAAATGGTGCCAAAGATCCAGTCGCTCGTGAAAAAGTGCACAATGGTGCAACTATTGCTGGTATCGCGTTTGCGCAAGCATTCTTGGGAATTTGTCACTCAATGGCACATAAATTGGGGGCTGAGTTCCACCTTGCTCATGGCTTAGCAAATGCCTTGTTATTGACGAACGTCATTCGTTATAACGCTACAAACTTACCGACTAAACAAGCAGCGTTCTCTCAATACGACCGGCCAAAAGCACGTGCGCGTTATGCTGAAATTGCTGAACACCTCGGTTTCCGAGAAGGTCGTACAGAGGATAAAATCAACGCCCTACTCGATTGGTTAGAAGCATTGAAAATTGAGCTTGATATTCCAACCTCTATTCAAGCCGCTGGCGTGAGTGAAGCTGATTTTATGGCGAAAGTTGATCATTTAGCCGTTGAAGCATTTGATGACCAATGTACCGGTGCTAACCCTCGTTACCCGCTCATTAGTGAGTTAAAACAAGTGTTAATTGACTCATTCTACGGCAATTATTATGTCGAAGAATATGAGCGCGAAGACATTGAAAAAGCTGAAGACGAAAAAAGTGAAGAAAAACCTGCTCGTCGCTCAAAAAAAGCGGTGGATGCAGCTAAATAAATAGCAGCACCACATTGCATCTTAGCCCCGCTCACGCGGGGCTATTTCGTTTCAAGCATGAGTTTGGCATACTAGTAACTCATCCCATCATCAATTAGGCGCGTTATGTATAAAACAACTCGACTATGGATAGGGTTTAGTTTTAGCCTTGGCTTAACCATTCCTTCGACAATTGCGGCGACCGCTTGGCAACCTGTCAAACCGTTTCAAGCAGATTATCAAGCTTATTTCAAAGGAACCGCCGTCGGACATGGTAGCCGCACACTCAAGGCATTAGGTAATGGCCACTTTCAAGCAACTAGTGATGCCAAGGTGTTAGGTGGTATTGGAGTGAGCTATCATGAACTCAGCCAATTTAGCTACCAAAAAAATAGAATTATCAGCGAGGGCTTTAGCCGCGAAAAACGCGTGTTTTTAGGAAGCTCTAAGATTGTCGGTCGTCCTGACGGCCGTGGTGGATTATTTGTTAAAAGTGATGCAAAACGCCAACACATTCGCTCTGGAAATTGGGGCAATACACTTGACGCATCCGCTTTTCAGATCCAGTTCCAAAATGATGTCAAAAACGGCCGCGAAACCTTCCGTTATCATTATGTTGATGGCGATGAAATCAAAGACTACCAATTTAAGATTGATGGCCGTCAAACCATTACGGTTCCTGCTGGTACCTATCAAACGATTCGTCTTAAACGGATTAATCAAGGCAGTCGAGAAACCTACATGTGGCTAGCACCAAAGCTTGACTATCAACTGATTAAATTGCAGGTCAAACGCCATGGTAAAAATTGGTCCAGTATGGCACTCACAAAAATTCAAGTAAAATGATAGTGCAGAGTGGCCGCTAAGCGCGGCCTTGTCATAACATTATCCGACTAGTGAATAAACGCTTTAATACCTGTCATAATCATTTGCGCGGCAATAGCAGAGAGGATCAGACCACTAATTTTTGTCATCACCGAAATCCCTTGCTTAGTCACCAAGCGTTCAACGGTCGAACTCATATATAAGATAAATCCAACCATCAACATCGCCAGAGTAATGCCAGTCAAATCAGCAATTCGCGTTGTGATCGTGTGTGCTTCAGCAGCCATCACAACAATAGACCCCAAAATAGCGGGTCCGACAACCACAGGTGTCGTCAACGGTACAATCATCACATCACTGGGCGTTACATCCGGCCCAACATTAGAGCTGCTATCACCGCCAGATGAAAGTTGAATGGCGGTTAACAGCAAAATCACCCCCGTCCCAATGCGAAACGAATGAATATTAATACCAAATAGTGCAAATATAAAATCACCGCCTATATAGACAATGACACACATCAATATACTCGCCACCATGACCTTTATGGCCAAAGTGCGCCGAACGCTATCTTCCCAACGGCGGGTGATCGCAATATATGTCGACAACACAAAAAAAGGAGCACACATAAAGAAAAATTTTACGCATACATTGATGATGTAAATCAGCATTTTCATTCAGTCCAGGGGCGTTAGTGGCGGGCATTATAAGCGCGCTTTACTCACACCCCAATCAGAAAAATCTAATCTCTATGGATTACTTCAAATAATCTAACCATAGTCGCTTCTCTTCCGTTGTCCATTCACCAGCATAGATGCGACTAAGCGACTGGTGATATAGTGACTAGAACACGCATGATGAAGTAGTAATCTATGTCTATGACAACAATTTCTCATATATTAATCACTGGCTGCTCAAGTGGAATTGGTTATCACTGCGCCAAGACGCTCCATCAACACGATTATCGTGTCGTAGCAAGTTGTCGTCGCAAAGAAGATACCTTACGTCTACGCGAGCAAGGGCTTAACGCGGTTACCCTCGATCTTGCCTGCAGTGATTCGATAGAACAAGGATATGCACAAGCACTGGAACAGCTAGGTGGACGCATCGATGCACTATTTAATAACGGGGCTTATGGCCAAACTGGTGCTTTAGAAGATCTCAGCACCAATGCGCTGCGAGCGCAATTTGAAAATAACTTTTTTGGTTGGCATCACTTGATCCGGTTAGTGCTGCCTTTGATGTTAAACCAACAACGAGGGCGCATTATTCAAAACAGTTCGGTGTTAGGACTGGCGGCCCTGCGCTATCGGGGAGCTTACTGCGCATCCAAGTTTGCGCTTGAAGGCTATACCGACACCCTACGCTTAGAGCTAAGTGATACCCCAATCAAAGTATGCTTAATTGAACCAGGGCCCATTAATAGCCGTTTTCGAGCAAATGCTAAGCAGGTATTTTTAAATACCATCGCGTGGCAAACATCACGCCACCGAGACAATTACCAAGCCACTTTAACCCGTCTTGGCAGTGATCAACCGCCCAGTCGACATACCCTTGAACCTGACGCTATTGCAGATTGCCTGCTTGATGCCTTACGCAGTGCTACCCCCAAAACACGCTATTATGTCACTCGCCCAACCAAATTAGTGGCTATAGCTCGTCGCATTTTGTCAACCAAAGCCCTTGATCGCTTACTATTAAAAGGAGGCGCTTGATTATGCTTAAGTTTTTCCGTTTTAGTTATCCGCGTTGGCTAACGCTGTTAGTACTTTTCTTGCCACTAACAAGCCAAGCAAATCCCGCACTCTGGCAAGCTCAAAAAGGTCACCAAACGCTGTATTTTTTTGGCTCGATCCATATTGGTAGCAAAAAACTATACCCACTGCCTAAAGCGGCCTTGAAGGCATTTGCAAATAGCTCACGCTTATGGGTCGAAGTAGACACGCGTTATATATCCGATCAAGTACGGGAACAGATTCGGAAGACAGTCACCTTGCCAGAGGACCAAACATTAGCCGATCTACTCCCCGCATCATTACAACATAAGCTGCGCCAACGCAGTCAATCGCTAGGGTTATCGATGACCCAACTGCAGCATCTGTATCCATGGTATGTCAGCATATTGATAAGCCAACACATTTATCAAAAATTAGGCTATACCAGCGCACTTGGTATTGATCAGTTTTTTTTAAACAAAGCCACTCACACTCATAAACCCGTCTCATCATTGGAAACAGTCACTCAGCAATTCCAAGCCTTGGCGACTTTAAAAGATGACCAAAACGATGTATTACAACAAACGCTAGCCACCGATGATTCCATTAAAACAGGGATTGATGACACCATAGCTGCATGGCGAAGTGGCAATCAAGAGCGATTGATCGATCTATTACAACAGGATCAGAAAGGCATCCATCATCAGGAACAAGTTAACTTTCAGAAAAACCTGCTCACGCAGCGCAATCGCCGTTGGCTGAAAGAATTCACTCAAATTAAAAGTGAGCAACCACAGTTTGTCGTGGTAGGTGCATTACATTTAGCGGGTAAGCAAGGTGTGTTAGCCTTACTCAAACAAACAGGCTACACCATTAAACGTATCCATTAGAGGTCGAACAACATAACAAACGATGAGTGAATCAGTGAACAGCGTTTACCATAGAGTAACGTTGCGTCATAACACCTGACAAAACCATCACTGTCGCAGGAGGTTGCTATGAACGATGAATTTGAGTTATTTCGCCAACAACTGCAAGATGTAGCACCGCTCGATCAAGATCGCTACATTAGCATTAATCCTGCTAGCCCACCTAGCGAGGCGCAATTAGCTCGCCGAGCAGCAGCGATTGCCGAGCAAACAACCGATCAAGCATTATTATCCTTAACTGAGCCGGTAAGACTTAAACCTGACGATCTCGTTAGTTATAAAAAAGATGGGATCCAAGAAGGAGTCTTCAAAAAACTTCGCTTGGGTAAATATCCGATTGGGGATCGCATTGATTTACATCAACTCAGAACAGAGCAAGCTCGCGATCAATTACTGACTTTTATTCACCGAAGCCAAAGCAAGGGCTATCGTTGTATTATTGTGATCCATGGTAAAGGAGCCCGTTCTAACCCACCAGCTCGGATGAAAAGCTATGTCAGTCATTGGTTACCACAACTAGAAGATGTATTAGCTATTCATTCTGCCTTGCCAATGCATGGGGGATATGGTGCTATCTATGTCTTGCTACGCAAAAGTATTGAACGAAAAACAGATAACCAAGAACGTCATGCACGTCGTCTTGGTTAAATCTTCATCTGCCACATCCATAGGGAGTACATGTCATGGCTGGGCCTTTTTATCAAAAACTAACTGAGCAATTTCAAAGGATTTATCACCTCCAGCATCTTCAATCGATTGTCAGCTGGGACCAAGCAACCACGATGCCAAGTGGTGGAAACCAAGCACGTAGTAATGCACTTTCCGAGTTAGCAGTCACAATTCATCAAACCTATAACCAAAACGGCTTAACTGAGTGGTTTGAGCGTGCTGAAGACGAGTCTCTTGATATGAGCGAACATCAATCACTACGAGAGATGCGCCGCCGCTGGCAACTTGCGACCATGCTACCCACTGAATTGGTTAAAGCCAAAAGTTTAGCCGGTAGCCAGTGTGAATACGCATGGCGAGATCAACGCCATCATAATGATTGGACGGGATTTGCCAAAAATTTTAAAGAAGTTGTCACGCTCTCTCGTGAGGAAGCTAAAATTCGCTCCTCAATCACCGGGATGTTACCTTATGACACGTTGATTGACTTTTATGAGCCAGAGATGACCCAGCAACGTCTCGATCAAGTGTTTGGTCCGATGCAGCAATGGCTACCTGAACTAATTCAAACCGTGCAAGCAAAGCAACAAGACTGGCAAATACTCCCATATGGCCATAATGGCCATTATGGCCATTATGGCGATGATGCACAAAAAGCGGTTGGTCTTAAAATAATGGACTATTTCGGCTTTGATTTTAATCACGGTAGGCTTGATGTCAGTACCCATCCATTTTGCGGGGGCGTACCTGAAGATGTCCGCATTACCACACGTTACGAATCTGAAGATTTTTCACGTAGTTTAATGGGAATTATTCATGAAACCGGACATGCTCGCTATGAACAAAACCTGCCACAGCAGTGGCGAGGCCTTCCTGTTGGTGAAGCGCGCTCAATGGGGATCCATGAAAGTCAGAGCCTCTTTTTTGAGATGCAGTTAGGTCGCCATCAAGCCGTGTTACAAACCATCCTGCCTTGGGTTCAACAGCATTTAGAAAGCGATCTCAATATCACGCAATTTCATCGCCATTACTTACAGGTGAAACCTGGATATATCCGTGTTGATGCCGATGAGGTCACTTATCCAGCACATATTATGTTGCGCTATCAAATTGAACGAGACCTGATAAGTGGAGTAATTGAAGTCGATGACATTCCAGAGCTGTGGGATGAACTGATGAAAAAATACCTACATATTTCAACCAAAGACAATTATCGCGATGGGTGTATGCAAGATATTCACTGGACCGATGGTAGTTTTGGCTATTTTCCAAGCTATACCCTCGGTGCCATGTATGCTGCACAATTTTATGCGGCGATGACACAGCAATTTCCCACCATAGCCGCTGAACTTGAACAAGGGAACATTCAACCTATCACTGAGTGGCTTCGCACCCACATCTGGCAACAAGGGTGTTTACACACCACCGACAAGTTGGTTAGCGCTGCAACGGGGGAAATTCTCAACCCTGAGTACTTCCACCAACATTTGCGCCAACGCTATCTAAACGATAATTGATTAACCTACTGGGTTGGTCTTACCAACCCAATCTACTGATATGTGACTTATTGATCTTTATCTAGCTGACGATTGAGCAAATGAGTCCACCAGCGTGTTGTCTCGACATAACAGCCTCGATATGTATCACCGGCACCACTACCACCACCCACCGACATCGATTCTTGCCAGCGGCAGAACCGTTCTCGAAATTGATGAAAACTGCGTTTTGCCGCACTAAAATTGCGTTTTGCATCAATATTCGCACTTGTCATCATATCAAGTTGTTGAGAATCAGCCGTCGCCGCTTTTTCAGCTTGATCAGCTTTTGCACCAGCCTGAGATAACGCTTGCTGCAAACAACTAGCTAGTTGTGAACGAGCCCCAACCTGTTGCCAACATTTATTAATAGCATCATCATTAGTTGGCTGTTGAGTATGAGCAGGCGGGGCCTGATGCTGGCTACAACCTGCGAGTAACCAGACACTCAATAATCCTATACTAATGAGCTCTGCTCCCTGTTTCATATACATTCCTATTGATTATAAACTGATAATAAACAACCTAGACTCTAGTTAATACAGAGCCAGACTGTTCGGTTGAATATCCAATGCAAGTAAAAACTTGGTTCAATGCGAGCAAGTAAGCAATTAAATAGTCACTGTAACGAACTCATCATAAAATATGTCCTGAAGCAATCACTTACCTTACTCGATAAAGCACTACAATAACGGACTGAGTAGATAAAACAAGTTCTCTAAAATTCGCTCTTTAAAAGGCCGTTTACGCCAACGGTTTAAAATGATAGCAATAGACTGTTCACGATAACTTTTTTGTAGCGCAACCAGCTGCACTGCAAATACAGGGTCATCGACCAATAATGTGACTTCAAAATTCAACCAAAAGCTGCGCTTGTCCAAGTTCACAGTACCAATCAACACCATTTTTTCATCAATCAATACACTCTTCGTATGTAATAGCCCACCTTGGAACTGATGAATAGCGACACCGGCGCTCACTAACTCCTCAATGAAGACTCGGCTAGCATATTTAACCATCCGAGAATCATTCTGCTCTGGTAAAATAATATCCACTTGGACACCGCGCTGCGAAACTGATTTGAGCGCAGCCGCTAAGCTCTCTTCCGGCACAAAATATGGCGTAGTCAAGCAGATAGAGTGTCGCGCACTATAGATCGCCTGCAACAATATTTGTGGGATCATATCATCGCTAAAGCGTGGTCCTGATGGAATAAGTTGTACTAGACAGTCACTGTAAGCAGTAATGGGAAGGGTCATCTGCGGGGCCGCTGTCAATAATCGCTCTCCGGTTTCCATCTCCCAATCCCAGATGAACGTTGTCCACATCGAATCAATCGTAGGACCTTGCAAGCGCGTCATCACATCAACCCACTGTCCCACTCCCGCATCTTGTTTAAAATAACGCGGATCAACCATATTCATCGACCCGGTATAACCAATTTGTTGATCGATCACCACCAACTTGCGATGCATTCGCAGATCTTGGCGCTGAAATAACATACGAAATGTTCCAACAGGCAGCACCTCGACAATTTGCACACCGGCTTGGCGTAAATTTTCAGCCCAAGGACTACGTAAAAATTCACGGCTGCCGACTGAATCAAGGAGAATGCGACAATCAACACCGCGCGAACAAGCGGCTAATAAAGCTTGATTCACCTGTTCAACTAACCCACCGTTATGCCAAATATAAAATTCCAACAAACATTCGCGCTTAGCGGCATGAATATCTTGTAATAATTGAAAAATAATACGCTGGGTTGAAGTAATTAGTTGCAACTGATTACCGCTTTGAAAAGGCATACCCGTGCGAAATCGCACTAAATTTGCAATTGGAGCCGCCAGGCTAGCAACCTCAATATCACGATGATGCGTATTACTTTTTAGCCATAACTTATAGGGTCGATACATCAACCGACTTTGCTCAGCTCGACGGGCGCCGAGTTTCAGTTCGCCAAATAATCCGTACAGGATGACACCCGCGAGCGGAATCCCCATAATTAGCGCCAACCATGCCAGAGAAAAACCGATTTCACGGCGCCTCATAACAACTCGAAGTACAACCGCGATAATCAACATGCTATAAAAAATAGCAATCAATCGTGAAATCGTTGACTCCAAGGTGAAATGGATCCACAAACTAGTCTCACCCATACGTTCCAATACGATTCAGCTTATAATTCCTCATTAGCAATGACTCACCTCTTTATATAATCAGCATAACCTGATTTAAGTTGTGATTATATAATATCAAGGGGCATTTTATGAGTAGGCGGTACAAAGACCTGATCCAGTTGCTGCAACTGAGTATCACTCAGAGCCAGCGAAGCCGCTTGAATATTACGTTGTACATGAGACACATTGGATGATTTAGGGATCGCTAACGTATGCCCATCACGAATACTCCAAGCCAACATGACTTGAAATGGATCGGCATCAAGCTCATCGGCAATCCCTCTCAGTATGTCACTGGCAAGAAGTTCATCATGTAAACGTCCTGCCTGCGCCAACGGTGAATAAGCCATCATCGGGATATGCTGTTCATTCAACCAAGGTTTAAGGTCAAACTCCACGCCGCGCGAGGCAAGATGATAGAGCACTTGATTCACTTGGCAATGCTCGCCCCCCTTGCATTGCAGGAGATCTTGCATGTCACAAGTATCCATATTAGATACTCCCCAACGTCGAATCACTCCCGATTGGCGTAACTGCTCTAAACCATCAACCGTTTGCTGCAACGGAATACTGCCGCGCCAATGCAATAAATACAGATCAAGATAATCGGTTTGCAAGCGCTCCAGCGATTGTTCCAAGCTCTGTTGTAATTCAAGACCAGCCGCGTGATGAGGCAATACTTTAGACACCAAAAACACAGACTCACGGCAATCAGCTATTGCCTCGCCAACAACCATTTCAGCCAGACCATCGCCATACATTTCAGCGGTATCCAAAACCTTCATACCTAACTCAATGCCCCGCCGCAGCGCTTCAATTTCTTGAGTCCGTTGATTTGGATTGTCACCAACCCACCAAGTTCCTTGACCAATAACGGGCAGTTCGGTTCCATCTTGCAACTGGATGATTCTCGATATAGACAAAATAACCTCCTTGGTGTGGGTTTATCATCACGAAAACATCATAATAAACACGTTGAACCTTCTTCATGGTAAACCCCAGTCACTAAATTGACAATTTTTGAACAGCTGGTGTTTCAATCCATGAAGGATTAATTCATTAAAATAACTAATCCTATGGATAATCTCGGTTGAATTCAGCGCCCAACACGCTAAATTAGACCCCCCTTAAACTCATCCGCTGGAGATTATGCAAGACTGCTACTGCCAAAGCGGCTTACCTTATTCGCAATGTTGTCAACCACTTCATCAAGGCCAACCTGCGCTGACCCCGCTTGCATTAATGCGAGCACGTTACAGTGCCTTTGTGTTAGGCCTAGGTGACTATCTTTGGCATACCCACCATCCCGATTATCGCAAAGGTTTGAGCATAGAGATTCTCAATCAACAAGATACACAGTGGGTCAAACTGCAGATAGAACTACACGCGTATCCCCAGGACATGTCATTTGGTTTGGTTGAGTTCAAAGCTTGGTATCGCCAAGAGACTGGTTTAGGTTGTCTTCATGAACGCTCTCGGTTTGTAAAATTGAACGACCGATGGGTCTATACCGATGGCGACATATCTCCTAAGCCAATCGGGCGTAATGCCCCTTGCCCTTGTCAAAGTGGAAAAAAATATAAACAGTGCTGCCTTTCGGCACGAACTAAATGAGAGCACCATGCAACACAAAATTTTATTAACCGATTGTCCTGATGAACAAGGTTTAATCGCTCGTATTACCAGTGTATGTTCTAATTACAATTTGAACATTATAAAAAATAATGAATTTGTCGATAATAGCCACAATCGTTTTTTTATGCGTACTGAATTATCCGGTGAGTTCAAGGAAAATGACTTTGAGCATGATCTCAAAGAACAGCTTCCTGTCGATGGGAACTACCGCTTAGTCACTAATGGCCGTAAGCGGATTGTTATTTTAGTCACTAAAGAAGCACATTGCCTGGGTGACATACTGATGAAAGCCGCATATGGTGATCTCAATGTCGAAATAGCAGCGGTTATCGGCAACTATGACACGTTGCAAAACCTAACCGAAAAATTTGATATTCCATTTCACTTCATCAGCCACGATGGATTAAGTCGCAGTGAACATGAGCAACGAATTCAAGCGAAAATAGCCCAATATCAACCCGAGTATGTGGTTCTCGCAAAATATATGCGCATTTTAACGCCAGAGTTAGTCGCGGCTCATCCACATCGCATCATCAATATTCATCATTCATTTTTACCCGCATTTATTGGTGCACGGCCCTATCAACAGGCCTATGACCGCGGGGTAAAAATGATCGGCGCTACAGCCCACTTTGTGACCAATAACTTAGATGAAGGCCCTATAATCGAGCAGGATGTGATCCACACCGATCACAACTACTCTGCAGAGCGTATGGCGAGCGCTGGTCGTGACGTTGAGAAATATGTACTTAGCCAAGCGTTGCGCTTCGTTCTGCAAGAACGCGTCTTCGTCACTGGTAATCGCACTGTCGTCTTTCGCTAATGCGCAATACCAACCTGATGTTCAATAGCTAACGAGTCTGTAGCGTCAGTGGTTTTGTATAGTCAAATTGGGTCAATACATTCACCATGGGCGTCGGTTCTATCGGCGCTTCTTGGGGATCTGGAGCTGCCGAGTTTTGTGGGTTTAATCTTTGCTCGTACTTAAGCCGCTCTAATAACGACAAGTTATTTAATACATCGTCATCTATCAGTACCTGAGCCGAACTCAATGCGGGCCGATTGAGTGATTGTTCTAACTGAATCGTACGTAAATCACCGCGCTGGGTAAGCATGTTCCAGCGTCCAATTGATGCAACATCTTGGCGAGTGGCATAGTGATGTTGTTCTGCTTCGAGTTGAAAATAGCTCCGCCAATCAATACTCGGCGCTGGAGCGGCTGCCTCATTAAAATCGAACTGAGGCTGATCGCAAACATCATTACTTAACAGGCTCAGCCACAGTGAAAAAGTCGCTTGATAACCACTTTCAACACATTGGTTAAGACGTGCTCCAAGTTGCAGCTCATCACAACAGACCGATTGACGAATAGGTTCAGGCAGCATACCGACACATCCATTGATTACATATATCGGTATTAACGGCAACGCGACGTAAAACTTCACTATTATGAAGCAAAATCGCCTGCTTCGATTAATATTTATTCAAACAGTCGATAATTTGATAATTTTTTTATTTTTCCGTTTACAACACTAACCTGCCTAGGTAGTATGCGCATCACAGTTGTGGAGGGGTTCCCGAGCGGCCAAAGGGAGCAGACTGTAAATCTGCCGCGAAAGCTTCGATGGTTCGAATCCGTCCCCCTCCACCATTTCTTTTAACTGTATTTCTATATTGCATGGTCAATGCAATATCAAGCAAGATCCATTTGTCTCTTTGTTCATCAATCTCTACTAACTAGCAACGTGAGCTAACATAAAACGCGCTTTAGCACGTGCATGGACACCATGTTCTTCGCTGTATAATAGACTACTCATCCAATACACACCGTGCTTTTGGCGCTGCTGCATGGCATAGATGCTGACCGTTAGGCCCACTTTCACCGGGATCATAAAACGAACCTGCAAGTCAGCCGTCATCGCTTCAATTTGCCGATCGATTAGATGATGCGTCATCGCCGCATCCAATAGCGTGCTACTCACACCGCCATGCAAGATAGTGTCGTATCCTTGATACCTTTTATCCACAAAAAAGCGGCTATGAATAGTATTCTGATCCAACCACTCAAAACGAAGACCTAACGATGGGATCAAGTGAACCGGTCCACAGGCTACACAATGTGAGTGAGTATCCTCTTGCTGTGAAATAGAACTCAATTATTGGCCCCGTCGACAGCAGTGGTGATGACCTTTTGCTGTTGACGAAGTAGCTGTCGTATCGTGGTTGTGATGACATCCTTCACCATGTTCGCCATCTTGATGGCCGTGATGACACCCTTCACCATGTTCGCCATCTTGATGGCCGTGATGGCACCCTTCACCATGTTCGCCATCTTGGTGGTTATGCTGGCACTCTTCACTATGTTGGCCGTCTTTATGGCAACATTGATGGCCTTGCTCTTCGTGTCCTTGGCGTTTCGATTCTCGACCTTGACTGGCATCGGTCATTTGGGCGGCAATGGCATCCACCGTCGCTAATTGCGATGTCAGTTCGCTAAGATGACAACGTTGTTTTAATTGCCAAACTGTCAATGAATGTTTAAGCAATCGATCTAACATTCTTTGTCCGATGTTTCGAACAATGATTGCATCAACCCCCATTGCCACACACTGCTCAACAATCTGTCGATGTCCCGCACAATTACCTTGTAACGCTGGGTTATCAAATAATGCGAAGCGCCCTTTTAGGCTATCCCAACATTCAAAGTGTTCCGCTTGACTAAAATGCCCAGCCACCACATCTTGGTTTACTGGAATTGCAATTCTCATCGTAGATCTCCATTAAATATAGCATATGCTATTATACTAGCCTTTTATATAGCATATGCCAATAAAATAAACCACTCGATCCGTCATCCACATCACTGAGCATTTCTTGTAGATCAATAAGGATAAGGGAGGGAACAGCTGGTTAAATCAAGATCCCTGCGCCAACAAAGCTAATCGGCAGAGGCAATATAAAATGATGAGCCATTAAATTTCTTGGGCGATAACTAACGCTTTGCCATTGAGCAGACAATCAGTCACCTTAAAACGCGCTGACTTGACTAAGTTGGCTAGCGTTTGCCGTGATATATTCATTTTTAACGCGGCCTCTTGTTGCTGTAGCCCTTGCCAATCCACTAATCGCATCGCTTCAAATTCATCTGCATGTAAAAGCTGCTCAACCAACTGCGTCATAGGTACGCCATTGGGTTTAAAACAGCTATTGGCAGCACGCCCACAAATAGTACGGGGAATTTTAGCGCGTCCCATTCATACCTCATTCGTTTGGTTATCAATAGAGCAAATTATAGACCTAAGTAGCCTATCAATGGAGAATTTAACGAGCCATCATACCACAACAGCAACGTATTTATGACATGCACTAGGCATTCGTTGTTAATCCTTAGCAGCTAGTGTATAGCGACTAAGAGATTGATCCCAGTACGGATTTTTTTCAAATCGTTCGCTTAAAAAGTCCATAAAAACCCGTAGGCGGCGAGATTGATAACGCGTATTGGGATATACCAACCAAGCATTTAGATGGCTCATCTGATAGTCAGTCAATAGCGGCTGTAACTGCCCCGTTAACACCGCCTGCCAGCAGATAAATGTCGGCAATAGTGTAATCCCCTGCCCGGCAATCGCTAAATCTCTTAACATCTCCCCATTATCTGCACTTAAATACGCCTTATAGGGCATGGCAACGCGCTGCTCGCCTTTAACAAAAGTCCAAGTTTGCTGCGATTGATAACTGTAATGCAGTATTTTGTGCTGACTCAATTGCTCGGGTCGTTGAATCGCTAGGCTTTGACGCAAGTACTGCGGTGAGGCCACTAACATGAAGTGAATTTTAGTTAAATGTCGAGCCTTTAAACTAGAATCTTGCAAATCAGCAATGCGCAGCGCTAAATCGATCCCTTGAGCGACTAAATGATGTTGATGATCAGATAAGCTTAGCTTCAACTGAATATTCGGGTAGCGCTTTAAAAACGCATCAATGGCTGGGGTTAAATGCAGCGTGCCAAAACTCAAAGGTGCTGCGACGTGTAATGGTCCTGCCACTTGTGCGCTAACATCGATAGTATGCTGATCAAGGCGTGCAACTTCATCCAGTATACCAAGGCTACTTTGGTAATACTGCTGGCCAATATCTGTCAAAGTAATACGACGGGTGGTGCGCTGTAATAATACATTACCCAAACGCTTTTCTAGCTCGGTTAGGCGACGACTGACCATTGATTTAGCCATGTTTAACTGCTCTGCTGCAGCGCTGACCGACCCTGCTTCGACAATGCGTACAAAAACGCGCATTTGCTCGAGTTGTCCCATAACCCCTCCTATTTTCATTGTTGCTATTTTAGCAACAATTATTTCTAAAATTACCAGTTTATCCTAAAAATAAATCCATTTATGCTATCGGACATCAATAGCAGTTCGCCTTAGGAGGCAACATGACTCAATTTCGTGATATTGCTCGGCTTGTGGACGGCATGCCAACAAGTGATGGCGCTGGCGTAAAGCTTACTCGAATGATTGGCACCCAGACGCTCAGCCATCTTGATCCGTTTTTGATGCTAGATTGTTTTGAATCGGACCAACCTGATGACTATTTGGCCGGCTTTCCAAGTCATCCCCATCGCGGTTTTGAAACCGTGACTTATATCTTGAATGGGCGCATGCGACACAAAGATAACCATGGCCATGAAGGGGTAATTGAGGAAGGCGGCATCCAGTGGATGACGGCAGGCCATGGGGTCATTCATTCTGAAATGCCTGAACAAAAAGAAGGCCTGCTCAAAGGCTTTCAGTTGTGGGTCAACTTGCCCGCCAAGGATAAAATGTGTCCGCCTCATTATCAAGAACATAGTAAAGAGACGATCCCTCACGAGATCGATGAACAAGGCAACCTTATTCGCGTCATTGCAGGCAAAACAGCTCAAGGAACCGTGGGTCCGGTTCAGACAGAAGCCACTGCAGCTGGATATTTTGATATTAGCTTAGTGGCGGGTGCACATTTGATTATGCCCATGCCCTCTGAGCGAATAGGATTTATCTATACCATCGAAGGTCGGGTAAAACTGTCTAAGAATGGCCAAAGCACGGCACCTTATCAGTTGGCTGAGCTTAGCGATGGCGACGCGATAGAAATAATCAGTGAGCAACCAGCTCGAATTTTACTGGTTACGGGCAGAGCAATTAAAGAGCCCATCGCATGGGGCGGACCGTTTGTCATGAATACGCGTGATGAAGTATTGCAAGCATTTGATGATTTTCGCGCAAATCGTTTTTAACGATAGTTTGGATCAGCCGATGAGGCAACACCCTTTTTATCTTAGTAACAGGAGTGACCATGGGACGTTTAATTGAAGGTCAATGGCACGATCAGTGGTACAACACCGCAGAAAATAAAGGTCGCTTTGAGCGAAGCGAAGCGCAATTTCGCAACTGGGTCACTGCAGACGGGCGGCCTGGTTCAACTGGCATTGGCGGCTTTAAAGCGCAATCGGGCCGCTATCATCTATATATTTCACACGCGTGCCCATGGGCCAATCGCACCATGATTTTTAGAGCATTAAAAGGACTTGAATCATTCATTGATGTATCAGTTGTTCATTGGTTTATGGCCGAGAACGGCTGGTCATTGCAAAGCGAGGATGATCTAACAGGTGACAATTTATATGGCTTAGACTATCTCTACCAGTTATATCTTAAAGCCGATCCAAGTTACAGCGGACGAGTCACCGTACCCGTATTATGGGACAGCGAGCAACAGACCATCGTTTCAAATGAATCGGCTGATATTATTCGTATGTTTAACAGCGCCTTTGATCACCTCGGCGCAGCTTCTGGGGACTACTACCCGCAAAATTTGCACCGTGAAATTGACGCGCTTAATGAGCGTATTTATCACACGGTCAACAACGGCGTTTACAAAGCCGGTTTTGCGACAACACAGTCGGCCTATGAAGAGGCGGTTTTTCCCCTATTTGCCACTCTCGATAGCCTTGAGCAGTGTTTGAGCACCAATCGCTACCTAACCGGTAATCACCTTACCGAAGCTGACTGGCGATTGTTCACTACCTTAATCCGTTTTGATCCGGTTTATTTTGGACACTTTAAATGTAACTTGCACTCGATCCGTGATTATCCCAATCTGTCTGGTTACATGCGAGAGCTCTACCAAATGGATGGCATTGCCCAAACCATCCACTTTGACCACATCAAAGGCCATTACTACCAAAGCCACGATATGATTAACCCCACTCAGATTGTGCCCGTCGGCCCTGTTCAAAATCTATGGGAGCCGCATCAGCGCGATCATCTCTGATAGACAACAACAAGCCGGTAGCAACCTGTTATCGGGCTTGTGAGTCCCAACCGTTGCCATATCTTTTCCAAGTGTTTTACATCACTAAATGCTAACGATACGATAGCAGCTTAGCGAATGGATACACCATCAACTTGAGTGACACTATTCACATTGGCTCGTTCAATAATTTTAACCAGTACCGATTGGATCGCTTCATCTTCGCGCACATCTTTCTCACTTGAAAACGTCTGCGCTTGCACCTCTGCGCCTTCTTCTGCTATCAATGCAACAACCACCTCAGTGGCCAAATCCGCGTTTTGTCCAAAATAGGTCAACTCAATGGCTGGGTAGCCCCGAAACCCTTTTTTAACCTGCTTGGCAATTCGCTTTTTAGCTTTATCCACGTTCATAAAACATCCTATTGATGACAAATTTAAGGCGAAAAATGAGGAGATTACGGCACTCATTTAATCTAATTTCACGATATTACCTCAACAGGCTATTCAGTACTGTTAAATTCGCTTCAACTAGCGATAAGATCGAGACAAAAGACTAACTAGCGGCGCCTAATCGCGCGACATGTTCATAACTCCATGCTCAAGTTCAAAAAACAGTGCCATATAGTCTATGAAACATGTCACTTGTTGTCGCAATCAATTGCCACATAGGCCTAACTTCCACGAATTATTGCATGAAATACACTTGATTACCGTTCAATCATCTTGATCGCTAATTCCCCAGAAAAATAGTAACTGTCAAAAATAGGATCTTCTCGTTATTTTATCCCAAGATGTGTTGATATTTCACAAGTAACAAGTCAAGTGTATTGATGTGAATGCCTCTTTAATCGTTGAGAGCGCGCGCTAGCACATTCGCAAGATATACGCTGAAAAGCACCGCACGGCGTCAATCCAATAAACAATAGCAAAATAGAGAAAAGCCATCTCGATAAATAATTTTCTCAGTAAAATCATCCGGATGATCAAGTAATAATGATCTGTCGCGAGCGCCTAAAAATAGCTGAACTATCAACGATTCTATAATCAGCTGTTCATCATGATTAAAAACCGCGCTCGGTACACGAGGACGAGAGCTACCTGTATCATCCCAATTACTATACCAAAAGTAATAATTTCAATGTGATATGCGCAACCCACCACTATAAAGAAGTCCCCACCAGCCGAAATATCTTCATATTTCCACTATTAAGAAAAAAACAAGTAGTAGATTCAATCGACTAGTTTCAATCACGACTCAATCTCAATCAATAACCCTTGCACTCTGGTTGAATTACTCTAATCTCAGTAGATCTCCGTTTCGTCACTTATGTATCCTCAATATTTGGCCTAGCTCACTTTGCCAATCGAGACCAATAATGACCCTGCCCGTTCGCCTTCGTTACCAAACCATTGAAGTCGGCCACAATGACATCCATTTATGTACGTTACGTGATAAACAGCAATTTAGCGATCCAGAAGGTATCGCCGACAGACTCGGTATATCCTCGGCTTCTTGGCCAATTTTTGGTGTCGTTTGGCCATCTAGCCTAGTACTTGCCAACTATATGTTGGATTACCAAACACAGGGTAAGCGCATTCTAGAAATCGGCTGTGGCATGGCGCTTTCCAGTCTGTTACTTAACCAACGCCATGCAGACATCACCGCCACGGACTATCACCCAGAAGTCGCCTATTTTCTGCAAAGAAATACCCGTTTGAACGATGGTGTAGCGATTGCTTTTGAACAAGCCGATTGGGCGGATGACCATAGTCATTTGGGCCGTTTTGATCTGATCATTGGCAGTGATCTATTATATGAAGACGAGCATGTACAGCTGTTAGCTCATTTTATTGAACACCACACCAATGAACACTGTGACGTCATACTCGTCGACCCTGGCCGAGGCCGCAAAGCCAAACTAAGTACCAAACTAAACGAGTATGGATTTGTTGGCACACATACTAAGCCCGTTCATACTGACTATCTAGAACAGCCTTTTAAAGGTTATATTTTATTATATTCTCGCCAATCTCGCCCTCCCCATCTATCTGATATAGATGGTTTAAAATCTGACAAATTGCTGATAAATGCCAAAGAAGAGCCGATATCAACCTATTGCTCACGATTGTGCATCGAAAAATAAACTTGGGACTAGCTTGATACATTTGAAAAATGGTTGAGTAATAACTTTAAATACTCAATAAACACCTGCAATCGACGCGATGAATAGCGCTTCTTAGGGTAGACCAGGGAGATAGGCAGCGCTGCAGCTGGATAATCGGCGAGAACCTCCACTAATTGACCACTGTCTAGCTGTTCACGCACCCCATAAGTAGGGGACTGAATCAACCCTAACCCAGTAATAGCCGCCTGAAAATAAGCATCGCTACCATTAGTGGTCACTGGGTGTGCCAATCGGTAATATTGATATTTACCGTCAACATAAAACTCCAGCGGTTCAATTTGCTCTGATTCAGACAATACATAGCCTACCATTTGGTGAGAAGATAACTGCTCAGGATGGTGAGGAATACCAAAACGCTGTAAATAGTAAGGGCTCGCTAACGTTTTAATCGGTAACTGTCCTAATTGATAACCAATGAGGTTACTATCGGGCAATTCACCGGCATAAATCGCCAAATCAATCCCTTCCGCCACCAGATCTACCGCATAATCGGCGACATGGATGACCAACTCAATCGCAGGATAACGGCGCTGAAACTCCCCCAATGCGGGGATCACCACCTTACGGGCAAACCGTGATGGCATACTCACGCGTAACCTACCGCTAAGATGTTTATTCAAACTAAATTGCTGAGCAAACTCTTCCCAATCCTGAAGCATCTGGGCAGATTGCTTTAAGATAGTCTGTCCCTCATCAGTCAATTGTACTCGGCGGGTGGTCCGTACCAATAGTTGGGCCCCGAGTTGTTGTTCTAAGCGCTGTACCGCTTGGGTAATCGTTGAGCGCGGTAAGTCCAAAATAACCGCCGCTTTAGTAAAACTTTGACTCTCAGCGACCCGTTGAAAAACTTCTAGCAGTTGTAATCGATCCATCTGATTGTTCGCTTTTTTCAAACACTGTAGCTGTTATATCGTAATTTATCCTTAATGTGAAAACAAAGACACTAGAACGAACAAAAAACAATTGCACGCAATCCATAAGGAATAACACCATGCGACAACGAACACTTGGCCAAGCCGGCCCCACAGTCAGTGCACTAGCCTTGGGCTGTATGGGAATGAGTGAATTTTATGGACAGCGAGATGATCGCGAATCATTAGCGACTTTAGATCGCGCTTTAGAGTTGGGCGTGAACTTTTGGGATACAGCTGATATGTACGGCCCATATACTAACGAAGAGCTTCTCGCTCACGCACTGAAAGGTCGCCGTGAAAAGATTTTTCTAGCGACTAAATTTGGGATTGTACGCGATAGCCACAATGCACTTAAACGCGGCGTTAATGGTCATCCTGATTATGTTAAAACTAGCGTTGAAGCGAGCCTAAAGCGGCTCGGCACCGATTATATTGATCTCTATTATCAACACCGCATGGACCCAGACGTCCCGATCGAAGAGACAGTTGGCGCGATGGCTGAGCTGGTCCAGCAAGGTAAAGTACGCTATTTAGGATTAAGCGAAGTCGATGCAACAAGGCTTAAACGAGCCCATCAGGTGCACCCGATCAGTGCCGTACAAAGCGAATACTCACTATGGACACGTGATGCGGAATCACAAGTATTTGCCACTTGCCAAGAACTAGGGATCGGCTTTGTTGCCTATAGCCCACTAGGCCGCGGCTTTTTAAGTGGCACCATTCAAAGCCCAGACGACTTTGATAACGATGACTTTCGCCGCACCCATCCACGCTTTCAAGGTGAAAACTTTACTCGTAATTTACAACTGGTTGAAGCAGTCAAAGACATAGCCCAAGCCAAAGGCATCACACCATCGCAATTGGCACTAGCGTGGATCATGGCTAAAAACCCGCATATCGTGCCGCTATTTGGCACTAAACGACGTCAGTATCTCAACGAGAACGTATTGGCCGCTGACATTCAACTGAGTGCTGAAGATTTAACCACAATTGAACGGGTTTTTCCAATTGAACAAGTTGCTGGAGAGCGCTATCGCAAAGAGGTCATGCAGCTACTGCCAAAAGCATAAGGTTAGATAACATCCCTAAACAATGAGATTAAGTATGTTAAACAAACATCTTTTTGTAATGGCAAAAATTACGCCCAAAGCCGCGTTTTTCGAAGCAGCTAAAATTGCGTTGCTAAGTCTTGTGGGAGCAACTCGCAATGAGGTGGATTGCATTCAATTTGAAATTCATGTCTCACCGTGCGGGCAATTTATCTATCTCTATGAGGAATGGACAGATCAAGCTGCGCTTAATAACCACCATCAGGAAAAACAGACTAAAGCTGTCGCACAAAAGATTGAACATTGGCTGGCAGCTCCCACGGAAGTTGCACTGATGAACAAGCTCGAACAGAGTGCTCAATCACCAAGACAGCCACACTTTGCCAACGCGTGAGTCGAGTTCATCAATATTTTGGTATAGAACGCAATGCGTTCTATACCCTATTCTCAGTATGGAGCTCGCTATCTGAACCAAACAGTTATTCGCCGCGATGCACTGCTAATGGGCCGCTCGCCTGCGCGACTGGCATCATCTCAATGCGGTTAAAATTGACATGCGCTGGCTGCTCGACTAACCAAGCCACTGTATTAGCAATATCATCAGGCTTAATCGCTTCAACATTATCGTAAACCTTTGCTGCTTTCTCATCATCGCCTTTAAAGCGAATATTCGAAAATTCGGTATCGCTACATAAACCAGGTTCAATATTAGTGACCCGCACACCAGTGCCAATCAGATCAGCGCGTAAATTAAGACTAAATTGCTTCACAAATGCTTTAGTTGCGCCATAAATATTCCCACCTGGGTAGGGGTAACTGCCAGCAATAGAGCCCATATTAATGACCAACCCACTCTGTTGGGTAACCATTTGTGGTAATACTTTTTGGGTGAAATAGACCAAGCCATTGATGTTGGTGTTGATCATTGTCGTCCAATCTTGCACCGCTAACGATTGCATCGGTTCAAGTCCGAGCGCAAGACCGGCATTGTTGACTAAGACATCAATTTTATCGAGTTTTAAAGCAGAAAAGGCAGTATCAATGCTGGCAAAATCGCATACATCACACACAACCGGCATGAAATTGTCGCCTAATTGAGCTTTTAATGCATCCAATTTGTCGCGCCGACGGGCAAAACCGACCACTTTATGCCCTTTTTCGACCAATATCTGACAGATACTTTTACCAAAACCTGACGAAGCTCCTGTCACTAATACATTCATCTTTGCGCTCCTGTTTGCAATCATTGTAAAACTAATAATTTATTGATTTTACAATGATACTACACAGTTCATCAAACACTGACAACTTGCGACAGGACCCGTTTTACTGCCAAAGTGAACCGATAGGCGCGTCTGCCTCAAAATGATAACGAACCTGAGCTTGGAACAGCTCAGCGGTTGCTAAAGCATCTGTTTGCGCATGGTGAGGACGATACATCGGTAACCCATAGCGACTACGACTCGCGGCCAATCGAATTGAAGCCCTTGGTCGTCCTGTGAGCCTTAGCCAAAAATCTCTCCAACCATGGCGACACAAATTACTTTCAATCGCCATAGTATCGACCATCGGAAACATTAAGCTGTGATACATTCGCCGTTTCACCGCCTGATTTAAAAAAAGCCGTTCGATGGTACTATGATGAGCAACCACCACGCGCCCAGCTAAAAGCTCCAATAACATCGGCAAAATGCCGAGCAAATCTGGTTGATTAGCCACATTCGCCTCGGTGATCCCGTGAACCACAATGGTTGCCTCTGGCATACGCTGTCGAGGATTAACCAACCAGTGTCGCGCCGCCGGTAGCGTAATTCGTTGCAATGTAAAAGGGACCACGCCAATACTGACAATGGAGTCTCGCCCTGGATTTAACCCGGTTGTTTCAAAATCTAATGCCGCAAAAGGCACCTGCTCAAGCGGGGTGTCGGAGGCTACAATTCCTTGTTGATAGAACTGTTTAATAGCTGGATGACGAGCTTTGCGCGCTTGTTGTCGATAAAATTGCGGCCAATCAACAAGTTTGGGTGGCAGCTGCAACTGTGATTTAGGCAAATAAAACATCGTCATACCTTACGAGCTGTTGCCCATCATCTATGCGATTAAGGTCAAACATTACGGCATAATGCGAGTGGTTTGATAACGGAATTTAAGATACTTCTGAGCATAACTGATGATCTGAAATGCATCTTTAAGATGACGTTGTTCAAACGCTGACAAATGCTCAGGTTCAATACTGTTATCAGGCTCTTGCTGTTGCAACAGATCATCAGCTTGATGACGAATCCGTACCATGGCGATAAATTCCAGTGCATCACGCAAATCAAGTGCGCGACCTTTAGGCAATATATTGGCGCTATCAATTTCATTCAGTCGCTTGAAGGAATTTTGTTCCATCACCCCTAAGGCCAATGCGTGCACTCGGATCAAATCGACCAGGGGCGCCGCACCGCGGCGTTTGAGATTAATCACGTTGTTATGACGGCCATCTTTTTCCATCACAAACTCTTTGAAAAACCCTAGCGGCGGGGTTCGATTCAATGCATTACGTGCCATGCAGGCTAAAAAACCGGGGCTGTTTTTCGCTTGCCGCTGAATTTGCATGCGCAATTGATCAGCCCACTCAGTTTTACCCCACACGCCAACGAGATCAAAAAAGATATTACAATCGAGCAGTGAACGTGCACTGGGATGAGCGATCCATTCGCTAAAGCAATGTTGCCATTGATTCCAAGTCATCCGCCACTGCGGATTACTTGCCATAATTCCGCCCTTGCATAACGGATAGCCACATTGATCAAGTCCATTGCAGACGAACTCGGACAGCTTTTTGAAGTAATCGCCATGAACTTCGGCATCATAACGATTATCTAGGATAAGTGCATTATCTTGGTCGGTCACAATAAATTGTTCGTCCCGGGCCATAGAGCCAAGTGCCAAAAAACAGTACGGAATGGGCGGCGGGCCAAATTGTGATTCAGCAAGCTCAAGTAACCGCTGCTTAAAGCTGCGCCCGATCACCGCCATGGCACTGCCGACCATCTGCGAGTTCGCATCCTCATTAATCATGCGAATAAAACACGCCTGAACCTGCGGCTTCAATGCCGCTAGCTGCGTGATGCTATCTTTGGAAAACACCGCGTTAACCACAAATAAGCTGTTTTGCGACTCATAACGGATAATATCCATCATGTTGATGATCCCAATCGGTTTTCGCTGTGATAGCACCAACAAATGTTGCAAGTTATCTCGCAGCATCGCCATCAATGCTTCAAAAACATACTGGCGTGCATCAACTGTCACCAGTTCTTGGGACATCACTGAACCAATAGGGTCATTCAGATCTCGCCCTTGCGCAAGAACTCGCTTTCGCAGATCGCTATCAGTCACAATACCAACCACACGATGATCGGTGCTGAGTTGATAATCATAGATTGTATCACCGCCATCGGCGTGCTCGACCAGAAGCGAGCTGCACCCTACTTCGCTCATTTTCTGCGCGGCTTGGCGAATACTGGCATGAACATCAATGGTGACTAAAGATCGGTTAAGCAATACGGATACCCGAGAACTCATCAGATCGTTACTATCATGCTGACGTGAAACGACTTGACGTAGTCGTTGTCGATCTTCAAGTTCAACGAAATCGGCAAATGGCTGAGATTGTTCACAAAGGTCGTAAAAAAGATGATCGGGGATAAAATAGATGAGGCTATCTTCAATAGCGCGCGCAGGTAAGCGCACCTTGTTATGCATCAATAACCCCAATTGCCCGAAAAGCTCGCCTGCCCCTAATCGGTTGTAGAGTTCGCCATTGCGCCGAAAAATTTCGACTGCGCCTGAGCGTACAACACATAAATCATGGATAGAATCGCCATACTGGAGAATATCGCTATCAGCGCGGTAATAGCTAATCGATAGTTGCGATGCTATCTGCTCCAACTGGGGTTCATCAAGCGCCTCAAAAGGGTCAAATTGACGGATAAAAGCCAATACTTCTAGTTGTTCTACTTCCACCACTTTCCCCCAACTTAACGGTCAGAGTTTCCGCCACAAAACCAATGGCCGTGAACAGAAGTAGTCTGCGTTCACGGCTTTACATCGGTTAATGGCTTAGATTATCTGATCTCTTTTACTTTCTTTACTTTCTTAGGTCGCGGTTCATCCATCAGTCCTTTCACTAAGGCAATACATGATACCAACAGCACAATGGTAAACGGAAAGCCGGTTGAAACCGCCATGGCTTGCAGGGCCACCAAGCCACCGCCAAGAACCAACGAAATAGCGACCAGCCCTTCAAATGCACACCAAAAAACCCGTTGCGGTTTGGGTGATTCCACTTTACCCCCCGCTGAGATGGTATCAATGACTAGCGATCCTGAATCTGAGGATGTAACAAAAAACACAATAACTAGAATAATCCCAATAAAAGATGTGATTTTATCCAATGGCATATAACCTAACATCACAAATAATTTCAGCGGTAATACCGCTTGAGTCACTGCTTTGTAACCGTCAACAACGTATTGATGGATGGCCGTATCACCGAAGGCGGTCATCCATGCCACGCAAGCCAGTGACGGGACCAACAACACACAGGTGATAAACTCTCGCACCGTACGCCCACGTGAAACCCGAGCAATAAACATCCCCACAAATGGCGACCAAGAGATCCACCATGCCCAATAAAATGCCGTCCAACCCTGTTCAAAGTTCGTATCTTCACGGCCAAATGGATTTGCCAGCGCAGGGAAATGTTGAATATAGCTGGCTATGTTGTCGAAAAAGCCCGTTACAATCATCAATGTTGGCCCGACAATAATTACAAACAGCAATAATAATAGTGCCAGTATCATATTGATCTCAGACAATCGACGCACCCCAGCATCAAGACCGGCTAAGACTGAGGTGGTCGCCATTGCCGTAATAACCACAATTAAAACAACCTGTGTTGTATCACCCAGTGGAACACCAAACAAAAAGTGCAAGCCTGCGGCCGCTTGTGATGACCCAAGACCTAGCGAGGTTGCCAAGCCAAACAATGTTGCCACAATGGCTAAAATATCGACGATATGGCCCGGCCATCCCCATACGCGCTCGCCAAGTAATGGGTAAAAGATTGAACGCATGGTTAGGGGCAACCCCTTGTTGAAAGCAAATAATGCCAACCCTAATGCCAGTACGGCGTAAATGGCCCACGGATGTAAAGCCCAATGGAAAATAGTCGCCGCCATGGCCAACTTTTCAGCGGCGCCAGCGTTGCCAACTGCACCACCAAGCGGGGCCCAATCCGTGCGGATTCCACCTTGCCACGTGACGCCGCCTAATGCACTGGAAAAATGGCTCAGCGGTTCTGACACGCCATAGAACATTAAACCAATCCCCATGCCAGCTGCGAACAGCATTGAGAACCAGCTCATATAACTAAAATCTGGCTTGGCCTCTGTTCCACCAAGGCGCACTCGTCCCAAAGGCGACACCACAATGGCCAAGCAAATCACCACAAAAATATTACCAGATAATAAGAAGAACCAATCCAGATGGGATGTTAACCAATTACGGAGATCACCAAATAATGGTTCCACTTGATTCTGAAAAGCTAGCGTTAAAACGACAAAAGCAACAATGGACAGCCCTGCTATCATAAACACGCGGTTATGGATATCAAAGCCAAATGGCCCGATTTGTAGGGCAACATTATCTTGGCCTATCTGATAATCAGTATCGATGGGATTGACTTCACCATCTGGCGACATAGCATCCGTTTCTGTTTCTTTATTTTTGCTCACACACTTTCTCCTACATATTGAAAGTTTTGTTTCGCAACAAGTTTTGTCAACTCATCCCGAGTATCAAAGCCTCGATATTACATCGAGTCAAACGTGTCGTATTGACGTGCATATGGCTCATTATTAGGGGGGCGCATTCTACGGATTTAATTTGGGATTTCAACCCTTGGGCGCCGCAATGGTCACTTCAATCATTAAATAACCATTGCGGCTATGAATGACGAAACAGTTGCCAAAACAAGTATAGGCAACTCACTACATTTATGGGACGAATGACTTTGTATTTAAAGAACCAAGTAGACCTTTTGCATATTGCGCTTCATCTATTTCATAATATGGCTTGACCTTAATCGATAATATCGGTTGAATTTCAGATCCAACGACCAATTGAGCAAAATTATGTATGTCAAAGAATGGCGACTTTATCGAGGATGGACTCAGCAGCAATTGGCTGAGCTGTCAGGCTTGAGTGTCCGCACCATCGCCCGAATAGAACAAGGACAATCGGCCAGTTTAGAGTCAATCAATGCTCTATTAGCGGTGTTTGAGTTATCTCGCGAGGAATTTGAGATCGCACCACCAACGTTTCGTAGTCCCGATATCGCGGAGCAAGATCGTCGTAAAATCACGCAAGCGAGTGAATTCATGCGCCGAGTCATCAACCGGAGTGTGTTGATTGTTTTGCTCTTTTTAGTCAATGCATTAACCAACGCTGTCAGCACAACGCACTATTGGTGGGCAGGCTATGCCACTGCCATTATCATGACCTTAATGCTGTGGCGAGCCATTCGGATCTTTGTCTTAAAAGAAACGACCTAGTTAACCAAATAACCCCACATAGTAACTCCCCAGCGCGCCGGCACTGATTAACAACAGCACAATTAAATTATAGATATGATGGTCACTGCGGCGCCGATGGCGCGGCAAGCGTAAGAGGAGATCTACTAATGTGACAATAATACACAACCACAATAGGCGTAAATACCAAGGCAAGTACGTTGCATCCCAATGCGCTCGAATATCAATCCCTTTGAATTCAAGATAACCATAGTCAATCTGCGGACGAGCATAATGAAAGATAATCAGCGCCCCTAAAAAAATGAACCAACAGATGATCGTCAGTAAGGATAGCCACCGCTGTAACTTGTCAGGCCCACGCCGACGCTCTTTATGTGATGGAGACATTGCCATTCCTTAGCCGTTAAAACATCATGATTCAAAATGTTCTTTGCTTCGACACTATAGGCATGCAATCGGGTGCAAATCAAGGCGTCATCCGCTTGCTAAACTTGTCAAAATTCTACCCGTGCTGATCTTCGATATTTGATATTGTTCGCTCCCATCCGATCTTGCTCACGAAATGAGTAATCAGTCACAAAGAGAGAAGCTTGTCTGACGCCCCTTTCGGGCAACATTTAGCTGGGTTTTTTGACCCATTATCATCGGCTATGTCCATAACAACACGGGCTCCACTTGCATAAAAGCCAGCCAACTTGCGGTAAAAATACGCCTAAAACGTCAACACATTTTATTTCTATTCATATCGCTATAGATCAGGCAATTAAGTTGCAATAGCTTTTAATAAACAAAAATGACACGATATTTAATCAAGCTTGCACATTAATCCATCAATAAACGACCATGTCGTCCAGCAACTGGCATTTTTTTCTTGAGTCTTCCCTTGTCAAGAGTAACATAACAGGCTCGAATTATTTTACCATTTCTAACGGAGTATTTTGCTGCTATGACGCACACTTCAGTGGCCGACCTCCTCACTGGCAAACGCCAAAGCGGTGAGCAGGTAACAGTCAAAGGTTGGATCCGTACGCGACGTGATTCCAAAGCGGGAATTTCATTTTTAGCTATTCACGATGGCTCATGCTTTCATCCAATTCAAGCGGTGGTGCCTAATTCGCTAGACAATTATCAAGATGAAGTCACCCGCCTGACAACAGGTTGCTCCGTGACTGTGAGTGGCACTTTAGTCGAATCATTGGGCGAAGGCCAAGCGTTTGAAATTCAAGCCGAGCAGGTTGATGTGTTAGGTTGGGTGGAAAACCCTGATAGCTATCCAATGGCAGCTAAGCGTCACAGCATTGAATATCTGCGTGAGTACTCCCATCTACGCGCTCGTACCAATGTGATCGGCGCGGTAACACGCATTCGTAACTGCTTATCGCAAGCCATGCATCGTTTCTTCCATGAGCAAGGTTACTACTGGATCAGCACGCCTATTATTACGGCCAATGACTGTGAAGGTGCGGGGGAAATGTTCCGGGTGAGCACCTTAGATTTAGCTAACTTGCCTCGCACTGAACAAGGCGATGTCGATTTCAGTGAAGATTTTTTCGGTAAAGAGGCCTTTTTAACTGTTTCCGGTCAGCTCAACGTTGAAACCTACGCCTGTGCATTGAGTAAAGTCTACACCTTTGGCCCAACCTTCCGTGCTGAAAAATCTAATACCAGTCGTCATTTGGCTGAGTTTTGGATGGTCGAACCCGAAATTGCATTCGCAGACCTTGATGAAACAGCTGCATTTGCAGAAAAAATGCTCAAGTATGTTTTCAATGCCGTGCTCAGCGAACGCCGTGATGACATGGAGTTTTTTGCTCAGCGGATCCAAAAAGATGCCATTACACGCTTAGAAAACTTCATTAACAAAGATTTTGCGCAAGTCGATTACACCGATGCGATTAATATTCTAATTCAATCTGGTCGTCAGTTTGAATACCCTGTTGAATGGGGAATTGACATGTCATCTGAACATGAACGCTATCTGGCCGAAGAGCATTTTAAATCGCCAGTGGTTGTGAAGAACTATCCGAAAGATATCAAAGCATTTTACATGCGAATGAATGATGATGGCAAAACTGTTGCGGCAATGGACGTTCTAGCCCCAGGTATTGGCGAGATTATCGGTGGAAGTCAACGTGAAGAGCGCTTGGATAGACTCGATGCGCGTCTTAGCGAGATGAATCTCAACCCTGAAGATTACAGCTGGTATCGCGATCTGCGCCGTTACGGGACAGTCCCTCACTCAGGCTTTGGCCTAGGCTTTGATCGACTCGTTACCTATGTCACCGGTATGCAAAATATTCGTGACGTGATCCCATTTCCACGGGCACCTCGTTTAGCCGATTATTAAGCTTCGATTTTATAAAAAGCCACTCCCTTCGGCGTGGTTTTTTTATAAACGGCTATACACCAGTGATTTAACATCTATGGGTGAGCCATGTTGGCGAAAATGATGCTCGACTTCACACGCCATAATCTCCAAAGGCGCATTATCAATACTATACTCTTGGATCTGCTGAATAAATTCGCCAAGAAACCAACTTCCCAACACATGCCACTGACAGGTATGAACCAGTTCATGCAAGTGCACCGCAACATCCTCAACATAATCATTATGAATAAAGTATTGCTTACCGTAGGTGACTGAACGTCGGGGGGAATTTAAGACAAATGAAGGCATATCAATTTGATGCTTCGCGAAAAAATGTTCGGGCGAAGGTAATTCGTCAACAACAATATAGCTGCATTGGGCCAGATATTCACGTGGAAAATACCCTTTCAATGCAGGATAAAAACACTCACACGAAAGAGCGCTAGCTCGATATTTCGTGGCTAGTAGCTGATCCACCCAAAATTGTAATTGCTCATGAATTAACACATCAATACACCATAAAACAGACAATGCTTAAATTATAATCAATAACTAATACGCCGCCATAATAGATATCTCTGTCACATTGCAGATCTTAGTTAGCCCTTCGAAATGACTCGCAAAATTCGTTGGAACGCATCATGACTGATAACTAGTATTGAAGAGCTTTCGCATTAGTGCAACTGAGTAATATTAATACAATATAATAAATCGTTATAACTAACTGGCAATATACAAGCTAAAAAGGCACGACCAGACCGATTGAGTACGCTATTTAATCAGCTCAAAGCCAGTGCCCAACAGTAGACTCACTGCATCCAGATTTACCAATGCAATTTGAGTTTGTCTTGAAGCTCCTGACGAAGTTTATCTTTTAGTTTGGATTTTTGTTTATCCAATTCTCTTTTAACTTTGGCTTTGAGTACATCATCCAATTGCACTTTATAGTGTAGTTCATCGGGCACTCGTCCAGTAACCTTCAGTGGTATCGTTACATCTTTAAGCTCTTTAATTGACTCGCCGCCCTGCCCCCGAAGGGATCCAACCACACTGACATTCAAATCATAATTTAACTGATGATTATCCAATTGATAGAGACCTTGACCATTGATACGAAGTAAAGGTGAACTCATATGAAGTTTTTGATTATTCAACTGCCATTTCGCTTTACTGAAGGTCATATCTAATGCAGTAAAGTCGGTTTTGCGCTGATCTGACTCTTGCGCCTTACCTTTAAAACGATTCACCGCATTACGCAACAATAACGCCACATTTACCCCATAATAAGACCCATTTGAAAAGTGTGCATCACCTGTAGCTTGGCTATCGCGCTGCAGACGCAAAGGTGATAGCCCATTTCCGGAAAATTTAACAGCGGCGTTCATCTGTCCAGCTAATCGATCAAAATTGACAAAATCGCGTAGTAGTGGGCGAGCCGACACCTTGCTTATCTGCAACTGGCCAGAATAGCGCGCCGGTTTTGATCGGCTATCGAGTTGCGCACTAAGCGTCGCTGAGCCGTCATAAAGTTGCACGCTAGCTGGATCAATTTGTACCACACCATTTTGTAAACTCGCCACCAGCTCCACAGGCCCTAACTGTGCTTTTTGATAAATAAGTTTTTTTATTGCTAAATTCAGCTTCACATTGAACGATTGCAATGCGCCTAAATCAGGTTCTTGAGCTGATAGTTGAGTTGACGCAGACTGAGGCGATTGATGCGTTGACTTAGCCGATACCGTCGCAGGCGTTGCCGAGCCCAAATAAGGGTTGAGATCAACTTCCTCAAAGGCCAGTTTGATATGAATATCCGGTTTGTGGGCTAAGTTAGCACTTAGCGCGCCAGTGCCATGAATTTTATCCAGATCGAGGGTCAACGAATTGGCTTGGATTGCTAAAGGGTTTAAGTCAATATCGAGATCGGTCGTTAATGCGCCAGTAATCTGGCCATTGGGTAACGATGCCCCTTTGGCCAAGACTTTCAGCGTCAATCCACTGAGTTTGATTTGGTGGAAGTCAGTTGCAACCCAAAGTGTCCCATGACCGTCTAGCTGCGCGTCCAGATTGTTCAATGCCAATTGCCCTTTGACCGATAACTGCGACTTTTTCCCCAAAGAAAACTGACTCAGTGATAACTCGTCTAAGCTTGCCTTTTGTTGTTGCCCGGTCACCTGATTGTCGACAACCACCTTAAGGTTTCGTAATAACACACCTTGAATCGATAATGCTGAATGTGTTGATGTGGTTTGTTTGGCATCGTCACTCGTGCTCGGTTTAACGCTCTTCACCCCATTACTTTTCGCTGGATGCAACAGATCAGTTAAATTATTCTGACCTTTCGCTCGCTGAATAATATGCAAGGTGACTTGATCCAGATTAATTTGCCCAATTTTGACATCACCATAAAGCAATGGAAGTAATTGCACCGACACGCCCAACTGACCTAATGTAGCCGTCGGTATATGTGGATACCCTTTAGGATTCATGATATTCACGTGATTGAGAGCTAACCCAAGGCTGGGATACAATTGCCAATGAATCGCGCCAGTAATATTCAATTCACGACCCGTTTTTTGCAATACATATTGTTCAATTTGCGGCTTAAATTGATTGGGATTAATGATCGCAAGGGCAATGCCTATCACAACCAGTAATCCAACAATAACGATCCCACTCCACTTTAACAGCTTTTTCATGAATCACTGACCTCTCATTGGCCATGTTGGGTTTTGCCCCAATCACGCTTTATTCTAGTGTTATTAGTTTATCTTCGATACAAATTGGTCAATCTGATAGGGGGATTTCTGAGGAGCCCCCGTTTGCGCCGTGCCCAGATATAAAAACCCAACAATTTGCTCACTGTCAGTTAATCCCAACATCTCATTGACTGTATTATCATAGCTCATTGGTCCAGTTCGCCAAATACCATTAAACCCTTGCGCTAATGCCGCCATTTGCATCGCATGCACCGCGCAACCGGCCGATAATAGCTGCTCCATTTCAGGCACCTTAGGATGAATGACGTATGATGCTATCACAATAATAATAAGAGGTGCTCGCTGTGGCATTGCTTTGGCTTTATCCACATCCCCTTGAGCATGTTGTGCCGCCGCCGCAAAAATATCCGCCAAACGATCCATCCCCGCACCGCTGACTTCAATAAATCGCCACGGTTTTAGGCCACCATGGTCAGGTGTTTTTAATCCAGCATGATAGATCGTCTCTAATGCCTCTCCCGTTGGTGCGGGAGCTGCCAGTTTGGCACATGAATGGCGATGAAGTAGTAATTCGATAGCTTCCATAACAATATCCTGATATTAAGTTACCCAGCTTCTATTGTGCTTGACTCTGCAATCAAAAAAAACCACACTTTTAATACGAATTGATACGCATACCGGCAGTTGGTTTATAAGTGTATACCCGTTGCACCAAAGGTAGAGCGATACTACCGATGAATTCTTCCTTATTGCCATACAGCGTGCACCATTGCCGTACTCACCCACTGAAAGTTCAACGGACAGCCAAGTTCCTAGTTACTCGCTCTTGTTACTATACACTATTGGATAAACGACCCCCGAACGTCCTCACTCTATTTACTTATATTGGAGATTTCAGACCATGAAATTATTGATCGGCTCAGATATTCATGGCGATCGACAAGCAGCCGAACGGCTTATCGACGCATTTATTCAAAGCCGAGCCCATTATCTAATCTGTTTAGGTGATCTGTTGTATCATGGCCCGCGAAATGCCATCCCAGAACACTATCATCCACAAGCGGTGGCTGAACTATTGAATGAATATCGTTTGAAGATCCTTGCAGTGCGAGGAAATTGCGACAGCGAAGTCGATCAAATGCTTTGCCAATTCCCAATATTAAGTGATTATCAACAACTGCTGACCGATAGTCGTCGAATATTTTTTACTCATGGGCATCTTTATCGCTCTGATAACTTACCGCCTTTAGCACTTGGCGATCTATTTGTCAGCGGCCATACTCATTTGCCTATTGCTGAGTACGGACAGGATGGGATCTATCGATTAAATCCAGGTTCTGTTGCCATCCCTCGCGGTGATTGGTCCGCTAGCTATGCCCTACTCGATGACGATCACATGCAAATTTGCGATCTCTGCACTCATCAGGTGTTATTAGAATGTGCACTCACATTTTGACATGCTGCAATTCAGTGATAAGAGCAAACAGAGCGAATGGTGGATGTTCTATCCAACTCAGATTAAATCACAATAGCTAACAGTACATTAAGCTGTGCTAGTCTATAGTACTTAACTTTTATAAAGAGATTTCCATGAAATTTTTATTCAAACTCATTGGTCGAATCTTACGAGGTTGTTGGCTCGTTATTAACTTTATTCGCCAGTTTATAATGAATATTCTGGTTTTTGGGCTCATTATCGGTCTAATTATCGGGTTTAGCCAACACTCGAATGACAACCACCCCGTACTAAGCGGGCGAAATGCGCTGACTTTAAACCTTGATGGCAAATTAGTGGAAAAAACCCGCTTAACCGGTGATTTAACTCGGTTTGTCCAACGATTCATTGGAACAGACTTGCCGGATGAAATTGCGATCCATCCACTGATTCATACCATTGAGCAAGCCAAAACAGATACTCGCATCAATGGCCTTGTTTTAAATCTTAACGATTTACAACCGTCTGGGCTGACCAAACTGGAAATGCTGGGCAAAGCGATTAATAATTTTAAAAAATCGGGGAAACCAGTCATTGCCATTGCTGACAATTACGATCAAGGACAATACTTTTTAGCCAGCTTTGCCAATCAAATCATTTTAAATCCAGCAGGATCTGTGATGATAAAAGGGTTAAGCGCCAATCAACTCTTTTATAAAGATGCGCTGGATAAACTCGGTGTCACGATGCATGTCTTTCGGGTTGGTATATACAAATCATTCGTTGAGCCCTATTTGCGCAACGGAATGTCCCAACCAGCGCGAGCTGACTTAACCCGCTGGATCAATCAATTGTGGCAAGATTACACCCAGCAAGTTGCCCACAATCGGGATATTTCAGCAGGTAATGTCGCACCATCAGGTAGCGAATTATTAGCTAAGCTTAAACAAGTCGATGGCAACGGCGCACAATATGCGCTCAAAAATAAATTAGTCGATCACCTGTTTACCCGTAGCCAAGTACATCAATATTTGGTGCATCTGTTTGGTATACAAGGGGATAACAGTTACAACCATATCGATTTAACCGATTATCAAGCCATCCAACCGCCTCTGTATCAGAGCTTAAAACAAAACGGTTCACAAATTGCTGTATTAACCGCCGAAGGAGCGATTGTCGACGGCTCGGGTAGTAATAGCATGATTGCCTCCGATGATATGCTCAATGCACTAAACAAAGTACAAAATGACCCCCATATCAAAGCCTTAGTACTGCGCGTTGATAGCCCCGGAGGCAGCGCCTTTGCCGCCGAGTTAATTCGTTCAAAATTGGCCTCTATTCAAAAAGCAGGGAAACCTGTGATTGTTTCTATGGGCTCGGTAGCCGCCTCGGGGGGGTATTGGATTTCATCAACTGCCAATCGAATCTTTGCTATGCCAACGACTATCACCGGTTCCATTGGAATTTTTGGCATATTTGCAACGGGAGAAGCGGGCTTAAGTAAACTGGGTATTCATAGTGATGGCGTTGCCACAACTGACTATGCAACCATATCGCCATTGGCACCCTTGCCTGATGATGTGGCTAAAATATTGCAACTTAATGTTGAAAATGGCTACCACCAATTTGTGTCATTGGTGCAAAAAGGCCGCCACTATCCAAACTTTGCAGCCGTTGATCAACTCGCTCAAGGACGTATTTGGACTGGCCGCGAAGCCAAGGCAAATGGCTTAGTTGACCAACTTGGTGGTCTACAAGATGCCATTGCCTATGCAGCCAAAACGGTGAAGCTGAGTCACTATAGTTTGGTCAATATCGTGCCAGACTCAAACTCACAGCATTGGATAGGACAACTACTTCACTCAGAGATAGGCCAATGGTTATCCTCACAGTTCCCATGGATGGGTCAGTTTATCTCCGTGAAACAACAGGCTCCATTAGCACTTCTTAGAGAAGATCCCCAACATCTATTTGGGTATTGTAATCTATGTCGTGCTATCGACTAGTCTTCTTGGATCCCCTGCTTATGTAGGGGGTCCAATTCTATCTGCTGACAAGTCACTATCCAATGTTCTCCTTTTTGACCTAGCCAGCTCGACTCATCGTGTATTGCGCCAATTGAGAAACAGACCTCGAATTATTTTATCTAGTGCATAGTTATTGGTTATAATGCCGTCCTAATTTCATAACTGGATCACGCATCGATGACACAAAAATCCATTTATATCGCCTACACTGGTGGCACAATCGGCATGCAACGTGGTCCCAACGGATATATTCCGGTCGCGGGGTTTATGAGTCAATTATTGGCACAATCACCTGAATTCCACCGCGCAGAGATGCCCCGATTCACCGTCAATGAATACACACCGCTCATTGATTCATCAGATATGACCCCCGCGCATTGGCAAGCCATTGCGGATGATATCAAAGCCAACTACCACAACTATGACGGTTTTGTCGTTTTGCACGGCACCGATACTATGGCGTATACCGCCTCAGCACTGTCGTTTATGCTCGAGGATTTAAGCAAACCGGTCATTATTACTGGTTCACAGATCCCTCTCTGTGAACTGCGATCTGACGGACAAACCAATCTGCTTAACTCGCTTTATATTGCGGCGAATTACCCGATCCACGAAGTCTGCTTATTTTTTAATAATATGCTCTATAGAGGAAACCGTTCCACCAAAGTTCATGCCGATGGTTTCGCGGCATTCAGCTCGCCTAACTTCGAGCCCTTACTTAAAGCGGGGATCCAGATTGAACTGATCCGTGGAGAAGTAACCCCAATTATCGAGCGTTCGCTCACGGTTAGTCCTATCACCCCACAACCAGTTGGTGTCGCCACCATTTATCCGGGTTTATCGACTGAGGTCATTGCCAACATTCTACGCCAACCTGTTAAAGCGTTAATTATTTTAAGCTATGGGGTCGGCAACGCACCACAAAACCCGCAATTTTTAAAACTACTCGAGCAGGCTTGCCTACGCGGCGTGATTGTCGTCAATCTGACGCAGTGCCTAAGTGGCACGGTTAATATGGGCGGTTATGCGACTGGAAATGCGCTGGCCAGAGCGGGCGTCATTGGCGGGAAAGACATGACAACTGAGGCCGCTTTAACCAAGCTACACTATTTACTCAGTCAAGACCTTTCAGTCGATGTGATCCGGCAAAAAATGCAAGCGAATATACGCGGTGAGCTAACAATTCATTAAACACCGGCAAATTTTGTGTAATTTGAGCTCGCTAGCTATTTGAAGGGTTATAGTAATAAACTTCCTTTAACATCGGTTGGATACTGCCAGCCACGGTAAAGGAAGGTTAATCTATTCTGCTTATGCAAGCTGCATCTGTTGGTTTTCTCGGCGCAGCTCATAATCATGGGCAAACGCTTCTATAGCGCTTGTATCATATGGCTTTAACCCACCCAAAATGGCTTTTTTGATACCTCGACCAATGACACAATCCCCATCGATGAAATCAAAATAAAGCTTCTCATCAGCGCGTTTTCCCTGCACATCTAAAGTGGTTTCACGCAGTGCAATACCAAGTGCTTCAGGGGCCAGTGTATTCAGTTCAAAACTCATACTATCGTACATCACTAAAGGTCGAGCTGGGTTAAACATGACCTGATGCTCAGCCATCAACGGCATCAACAACGAGGGGAAATTCTGTCCTGAAAAAGCACCATAATGACGAATAAGCGCTTCAATAACCGATTCGTCATGCGTTTTATCACCAGCAAAATCGACCTCAAGCAAACTCTTCCCTTGTTGATCAGTAATTTTAATTTCGTGACCATTCGGCTTTGAAAATTGCAGCCGGGTTTGTTCATTGACCATCCCTGTAAAACGAAATCGCATAGTTTGGCTCAGTCCATAATGCTGCAAAACCAATGCAAAAAGCAGATCGCCAGGGACACAAAAACGTTTGGCATCAGGATCATGAATAGGATTAAAATCCCGACAAATACTCTTGGCAAAATGGCTCGCTTGAGCGGGTGTAATCACCACGCCATCTGGCTGACTTTTATAAAAATGATCTAAAAACATGAAGGTTCACAAACTAATAATTAAATGCATATTACTCGCAAGAGTGAATACATTATGCTTCTGGTTTTAAACGAGCAATCATCGCACTATCATCACGATATTGCGCTTTCAGGTCGTTCTTGGATTTGATCTCTATTTCGCCACTTCGATTCACGCTCATGTGCTGCGCATCATCATTATGGCGAGATTGATAGATCAATGTCATCTGCAGGGCGTGCTGTCTTTGCTCGGTTGAGACAACGCGACCATCAGGCCATCGTCCTATTTCAACCGCCGTGGCTAAACGTTGATAAAGCTCTGGCGTCATCATTGCCAAAAGCTGTTCAATATCGTCTATGGGCCGATCCATCATTCACATTCCCCCTATAGATGAAAGTGCGACACTATACCTGATTTCACTCAATAATACGCTCAAAAATTATGCCATTAGCACTGTGTGGCTGCAATGGGTCTAAACATTGCCTCGCAAATATTGCCCTATGCCAGCTCACCTATTTCTCATTATCATTGTATTTCATTATACTCGTACCTATATTTACACTATGCTGACTCAGATATCAGTGAATTATCGCTACAGAATTGTACATTCATAGCGTTATGTCATCGGGCCCAGCCAGAGCAAGGCTTGCTCAAAATTGAAAAGCACTATGATAGCGTTTCAATCAATTTCGATAAAACAAGGACGGTCAGTGTTCAGGTTTCAATGGGTCATCGTTTTTACGCTTATTGCGCTCACTAGTGGCTGTGATCGCTCGTTTGTCAAATCTGCAAGCCAATTATGCCGCGATGATTCTACGATCTGTCAAGATATCCCTGATGAGGGATGGTGCACGGACACTCGCAATACATTGGTTCGCGCACGCTGGCATAACAAGCATCAGCACAGCGATAAACACCGCTACTTGTTACTAGACGCTCTGCAACATTATCAACAATGTATCGCTGTTGCCGCTCAAATTGAGCCGCTCAAGCATAAAGAGCGCAAAACCAAACGCACTGAAACCCTATTGATCATTACAGCTCAACTGAAAACGCTCGAGCAACAAATGACAACCCGCCATGATCTTTATTCTCTGTTTTATCGTTGGAGCCAGTTAGGCGACAGGCAAGCCAGACAGATGTTTTTAAATCGGGAAGATAACCCCGACATGCAAGATCCGACTCTAAAATGGGCACTGGCATCTCTTTATTCTCATAACCAACCGAAAAAAAGCCTAAATTTAATGCTCCAAGCGCTTAGCGGTTATACCAAAGAATGGCCGATCCCCGAGCACCTTATCGAAGAGATCACCACTGAATATATGCGGCTCAATCAATACGATAAAGCCTATATCTGGTCACTCGTGTTAGAAAAAACCAACAAGGTAAACGCCAATCTAGAACAGATTAAACGCTATCGCCGCTTCAACAAGGCAGAGATTAAAGCGTTCGAAGACCAAGCTCAACAGATTAGTGAAGCCATCCAAGAGCGGCGTTATCACGCTCCTGCACCGCTCGATTAACGCTCTTTATTGTCTTGATTCTGAAAAGACATTGCTGCTGAATTAACGCAATAACGAGTGCTGGTGTCAGTAGGCCCGTCATCAAATACATGCCCAAGATGAGCATCACAATGCTGACAACGCACTTCAATTCGCTCCATTCCATGACTGTGATCGTCAATATATCGAATAGCGTCTTTATGGATGGGGCGATCAAAACTTGGCCACCCACACCCTGAATCAAATTTCGCATCAGAATAAAACAGGGGACTCTGACAACATGCGCAATGATAATAACCACTTTGACGATTATGTAATAATGCACCACTAAAAGGGGCTTCTGTCTCGCCTAAGCGACACACTCGATAGGTTTGCGGGTCCAGTTCTGCTTGCCATTGTTTGTCAGTTTTTGAGTCACTCATAACCGCTTACACACTCCTCAATTTACCTAAGCGCCACATGGATTATTGTGATCGACTAATGCTTAATAAATCTAATCAGCTACCATTGTGCCGACTCTAAGTCGAAGATGCAATATTGTTAATTATTTGTAAACCACTATTAGACGGTGATGAGTCGCGCCGCACATTTTCAAGACAATTTATCACATCATTATAATGAACTGGCTTCGAACAGCTGTAATGAATGAGCGATAAGCAGTGTATTTCGACCTGATAACATCTTCTCGCCATCAGCGACTTCGTTAAACTGTGTATCAATCCACCGATACCAATGTTGAGAAGCGCCCAATTCTGGCAAGTGAAAATGTATCTGTTTAGGGCCGGCATTAATCACTAAGATAAGGTGTTCATTGCAATGACAGGTACAAACGTATTCCACCATGATCGCTTTGGATAAAATGTTATCCCATTCAGATTGTTGCATCCTTTGCCCATCAGGGCGCAACCACTGAACACGATGCTCACGAGCATTGATCTGCCGACCACCAGGAAAGCTATCATCACCTAGACGCAAATGTTTAAATACCTCAAAACGCTGCCGTAAACTAATAATCGATTGGGTAAACCGAACCAGTGCCGCCTCTGTATCACGTAATTGCCAATCAACCCAACTGATCGCATTATCCTGACAATACGCATTATTATTACCTTGTTGGGTACGCGAAAATTCATCGCCAGCTAAAAAGTGAGGGATACCTTGGGCTAAAAAAAGTGACGCGATCAGATTACGTTTTTGCTGATTACGCAACGCAATAATAGCCGGGTCATCAGTTAACCCTTCGCAACCATAGTTGGCCGATATGTTATGTCCATGGCCATCTCGATTGTTTTCCTTATTTGCATCATTGTGTCGCTGTTGGTAGCTGACTAAATCATGGAGGGTAAAACCATCGTGATAACAGATAAAATTAATGCTGGTATGGATACTGCGAAAATCAGCTGGGAACAGGTCCCGTGACCCCATCATCCGAGTCGCAAATTCACCAAGCTGTCCATCATCACCTCGCCAAAATCCCCTAACATTATCGCGAAAGTGATCATTGCACTCATGCCAATCATAAGGAAAACTCCCAACTTGATAGCCATTGGGACCAATGTCCCATGGCTCAGCAATGAGCTTCACTCGACTTAACACCGGGTCTTGCTGAAGCACCTTAAAAAACGCATTGAATTGATTAAACCCATTCGCCTCTCGCCCCACAGTTACCGCTAAATCAAATCGAAAACCATCCACTTGCATTTGTACCGCCCAATAACGCAGGCAATCAGTCACCATTTTCAGCGTCAACGAGTTAGCTACATTTACCGTATTGCCACAGCCACTATAGTTTGCATAGTTCTCAAACTCAGGCTGCAAGCCATTCGCCTCAAATAGGTAGTAACAATAGTTTGCCAGTCCCCTTAAGCTGATGACCGGGCCACCTTTTCCCCCTTCAGCAGTATGATTAAACACCACATCAAGGATCACCTCCAAGCCATGTCGATGTAGCTCGCGGACCATCGTCTTAAATTCGCTAACCGCATCCGACACACTATAACGTGGCTCTGGTGCAAAAAAAGCAATGGGGTTGTAGCCCCAATAATTAGTCAACCCCAAGCCATTCAGACGTGACTCACTCATAAACGCAGCAATAGGCATCAATTGTAAACTAGTCACACCTAATGATTTGAGATATTCAATTACAGGCGGTTGAACCAACCCCAAATAAGTGCCTCGAAAAGGCGCCGGCACTTCTGGATGAAGTTTGGTAAATCCTTTTACATGGAGCTCATAAATGATGGTTTCCCCCTGTGGGATACCAGGTTTGGTGACGTGTTGCCAGTCAAACGCCTCATCATCAATCACAACCGATTTGGCAATCATCGTCCCATCCTCTTGGGCATAAAGCTGGTCATTCCACAGCTGTAATCGGCTGAGAGCTTTTGTGTATGGATCAATCAGCAGTTTATCTGGCATAACAATTTGCCCCCATTGGGGCTGAAATTTACCATTAGCGCGATAACCGTAGAACTGCCCTGCACTTACGCCTTGTACATAACCATAATGGAAGGCTCCATACTTACTTGGCAGTACAAACCGAGCAATCTCTTGTTCTTCATCGTCAAACAAACATAATTCTACCGTTTGCGCAGAACCTGCAAATACAACAAAATTACAGCCGTGCTCATCAACACTCGCTCCCATGGGAAATCGTTTTCCATAGTAAAGAGCAAATAGCCCTAACTGTTGAAGGGGCGATTTTGATAATGCACTACACATAGTTTAACTATCCTTAGTCGCTACAAGGTATATGGCCGCCAGCGGCGGGAGTGGTATGACAATAGAATAGCCACGTCCTTGCCAAGGCAAAGGTTGTGCAATGATGCAAGCGACTTCAACCATACCACTTCCCCAATAACTCTCATCATCGCTATTGAAAATAACCTGGTAATGTCCAGCTTGAGGAACCCCCAGTCGATACGACTGGACGGGAGTTGGGGTGAAATTACAAACAACGATGACCATATCATCACTTGATAGGGCATGACGCTCGAACGCTAAAATACTGCGTTGCCAATCATTATAATCAATCCACTTAAACCCCTCATGTTGATGATCCCCTTCATAGAGCGCTGGATGCTGTCGGTAAACATGATTAAGCGCTTTGGTCAGAGCTTGCTGGGCATAATGTCGAGGATACTCAAGTACTGTCCATTCAACACTGCCATCATGGTTCCATTCACTGACTTGTGCTATTTCGTTGCCCATAAAGCTCAGTTTTTTCCCTGGATGAGCAAACATGAAGGCTGTATAAACGCGCAAGTTTGCTGCTTGCTGCCATTCGTCACCGGGCATCTTCCCTAACAATGCCCCTTTACCATGCACCACCTCATCATGAGACAGCGGCAAAATAAAATTTTCGTCGTAGTTATAGACCATCGCAAAGGTGATCTCATTATGATGATATTTACGAAACAACGGATCTTGCTGCATATATTGCAATGAGTCGTGCATCCACCCCATGTTCCACTTAAAGCCAAATCCCAATCCACCTAGATAAGTTGGCCGTGATACACCAGAAAATGCGGTAGACTCTTCGGCGACCGTCAGCGCCCTAGGAAACTCACGATAAACCTCTTCATTGAACCATTTGAGCAAACTAATTGCTTCATAGTTTTGATTGCCACCATCAACATTAGGGATCCATTCCCCTTCTTCACGCGAATAATCCCAATAGAGCATGGAAGCAACGGCGTCCACACGCAGCCCATCGACATGGTAGTAATCAAACCAAATCAGTGCGCTGGCAATTAAGAAGCGACGCACCGTGTCACGACCAAAATCATAGATATAACTGTTCCAATCTTTATGCCAACCTCGACGTGGATCAGAATATTCGTATAGTGTGGTCCCATCAAAACGGGCTAATCCGTGAGCATCCGCAGGAAAGTGGGCAGGAACCCAATCAATGATGACTCCAATTCCAGCTTGGTGACAACAATCTATGAAATATTTAAAGTCATCTGGGTTACCATAACGGCTTGTAGGTGAGAATAATCCAACTGGCTGATATCCCCAAGAACCATCAAAGGGGTGTTCACTAATCGGCATCAACTCAATATGGGTGTATCCCATCTCTTTGACATACTCAACCAACTCGGTGGCCAGCTCTCGATAGCTCAGTGAAGCCCAACCAAAGCTATTGTGCTTACGCTTCCACGAACCAATATGCACTTCATAGATACTCATCGGTTGATGAATCGGTGGGTCAACCTCGCGTTCTTGCCATCGCTGATCAGTCCACTCATAATCACTATGATCCCAAATCACCGAGGCCAATGACGGATACTGTTCAGCATAAAAACCTATCGGATCAGCTTTATGCGGAAGCTGGGCACCTTGTTTGTCTTTCAATTCGTATTTATAACGTTGCCCAGCTTTAAGTTCAGGCATAAATAATACCCAGTGGCCATCTAAACAGCGCTCCATTGGATGACGTCGGCCATCCCAATGGTTAAAATCACCGATCACACTAACGCTGCTAGCATTAGGCGCATACACTACAAAACGAACACCATTAACGGTATGATTACCGGCTGGCATTGTCATCAGTTGTGCACCCAATACCCGATACCAACTGCGCAAAGACTGCTCGAGTTGTTCCAAACCTTGATAACTACATTGTTTGAATGCGTACGGGTCCCAGCACTCAACCTGCGGCGCATAAGGGGAATCAATTCGCAGCCGATAAGCGCCGGCGAAAACATCGGCATTACCCAGCTCAAACAGACCACGATGATCAATACAGGTCATCTGCTGCTCTATCGCACCATCAGTTGAACACACCGTAATTTGACTCGCTTTAGGATACCAAGCTCGAATCAAGGCTTCTTGCCCAACACAGCCAGTCAGCCATCCTAATTCGGTAAAAGGATGGGAAAGATTCACTTCTTCTAATTGTGACACCAAAGGGTGCGTTGTTAATAGCTGCTGTGTCTTCATCAAATTTTCAATCCTTTATAAAATGAGTTCACCATGCCAATACCTGACTGTTGATCAACAAGGTTATGGCGTTGCCCCTATACGCGCTTCACTCAATTGACGCATTAATTCTTGAATATGAGGCTGCTCAAACATATCTTCTAAAGTCATACTCAACTTACGTCGCCAATTAGGATACTCGTCACTGGTTCCTGGTACATTAACCGGCTGGCTCATCTCAAGCCAATCCTCAAGCTGCAAAGACAGCAAAGCGGAGCACCCATTCGCCATATGCAGTTGCATCGCATAGTTCAAGGTTCTATCCATTGGCACCCACGCAGCATCATGACCTATCCAGTCAGGAATAGCATGATGGCCATGAAGACTATTTAAAATTTGCTGTTTACAAAACAGCCGGTTATCAAATAACTGCTGTAAGCGAGTCGCATCGGGATATAAGCCAAGCTGTTCACCTAATATCAAGTCATCGCAATGCCAAAAGCCTTTGAGTGTCGCCATATCATGAGTGGTTAATGCGGCCATCGCTTGCTCAGGATAATGATGAGGTGAGATAAACCCGCCATCGGGCGCCTGCGAGAAGAAAAATACTCGATAGGAGTGGATCCCGTTACGCTGTAATTGTTCATATATCTGCAGAGGAACCGTGCCCAAATCCTCTCCAACGACCAAGCACTGCTGCCGATGGCTCTCCAGCACTAACACCGCCAATAGATCATCTAACGGATATTGGACATACGCCCCATCTTGCGCACTATGACCGATGGGCACCCACCAAAGACGCAATAAGCCCATCACATGATCAATACGCAATGCGCCGCATGATGCCATATTGCGTTGGAAGACCTCTTTCAGAGGACGATAATATTGCATCTTCAGCTGTAACGGATCAGGCGGTGGTAGTCCCCAATCTTGCCCTAATGGCCCAAGCACATCGGGGGGAGCCCCAATATGGCTATTTAAATTATAAATTTGTCGATTACGCCATGCTTCTTGTGAACCAGAGCTGACTCCAACCGCCACATCACAATACAATCCCAGAGCCATCTTGGCAGCCAACGCTTGTTGACCAACCTCAGCAAGTTGTTCTGCGGCTATCCACTGCAACCACGCAAAGAACTCGACTTCATCATCATGCTGACGCGCCCAGGTCTGTGTTCCTTCACTATGATAACTTTGTAGTTCTATAGGCCAGCTATTCCAATGTGGATCAACCCCGTGACTTTGTTTAAGTGATATTTGCAACGCGTCAAAGGTTGCTTGAGCGTGTAATAGCTCACCTTCTTGCTGAGTAAAGGTTAAAAACTGCTGGCACCGTGAATGAGTCAAAGGCAACTGCTTAAATTGGCGAAATACCAATTGCAACATTGAAAGCTTTAAACCCATCACAGCACTATAATCAACCCAATCATCGCGACGTAGCATATCAAGTCGCTGTTGAAAGGCATCGTCGGCTACTTGCTCGGCGGCAAGGCTTTGCTTAAACTCGTTAATCGCTTCAACGTCAATGTAAATAATGTTGAGCCAACGCCTAGATGACGGGCTGTAGGGGCTTGCGTGCTCAGGCCAAGCAGGATAAAGCGCATGCAGCGGATTCAGCCCAACAAAACCTCCCCCACCGTGGGCAATTTGGCGAACCAACTCAGCGAGATCAGTAAAATCACCCACCCCCCAATTTCGTTGACTACGCAATGCATATAATTGAACAGTCACCCCCCAAACCCGCAATCCATTGGCAATATTAGGTGGCTTATAAGCCTGCAGTGGTGCAACAATGTAACAACAATGAGCAAGCACTTCTTCTTGATCAACAGCCTGTATACTCAACTGGTGATAACCACAGGGTAGCTCAATAGGCAATGTAATTGCATAGACCCCCATTAACTGACCATCAATGCGTTCTGTCTGCTCACAGGAAAATGTACTCACATCAATAGCGCCGTGCAGTTGCCCACCCTGCTCGGTGTCTATGTGCCAATCAAGCCAGTTCTGCGCGTCGCTCTTGACGATTCGTAAGCAAAAATGTACCGGTTCGCTGACGCGTGACGAATAAACTGGCTCTAACATGTTATTCCAGCGCGCTGCGATTAACGTCTCAACTTGCTGGTGTAACTGCGCTTCATCATCAACGGCATATCCCATAGCGGCCAATAATGCAGATAGGTTTTCCTCGCGGATATCGGCATGTTGTCCCCAAGCATCGATGAAATATTGTGTAATACCGTGTAGCGCAAATAATTTTTCTTTATCGAGATTGCTCATAGCGCAACTGTTGACCATGTCAAAAAACAAAATAACAAATTTAGTTTAAGACACTTGATTGGATTTTACTCAAAAATTTAATAAAAATCAGACAACAACGCATTTGCTCTCAATTACATAGATCCTGCAGATAATTCTGAAAATGTGGTAACATTATTAGGTGAATCTGGATGAATAATGGTTATTCGACCATCAAATGTAATTTTTTTTCATCATTCAGTTTGATTTTGCGCAAAAAGATGAAAGTCTGCCCTTGACCTTACAGATGAATGTTGTAAGTTTACAGACAGATTTTTTGGTTAACACTTTAGAGATAAAGACTGGGTAGAAACTATGACTATTAAAGTAGGTATTAACGGCTTTGGCCGTATCGGCCGTTTCGTATTCCGTGCCGCTCAAGAACGTGACGATATCGAAATCGTAGGTATTAACGATTTGTTAGACGTTGAATACATGGCTTACATGCTGAAATTCGATTCAACTCACGGCCGTTTCAAAGGCGACGTGAAAGTTGAAGGCGGTAACTTGATCGTGAACGGTAAAACTGTTCGCGTCACAGCAGAGCGTGATCCAGCGAACCTGAAATGGGACGAAATCGGTACTGATGTTGTTGCTGAAGCAACAGGTTTGTTCCTGACTGACGAAACTGCGCGTAAACACATCACAGCTGGCGCTAAAAAAGTTGTTCTGACTGGTCCATCTAAAGATGCTACCCCAATGTTCGTTATGGGCGTAAACCAAGAAAAATATGCAGGCCAAGATATCGTTTCTAACGCATCTTGCACAACTAACTGCTTGGCACCTATTGCGAAAGTTCTGAACGACAATTTCGGCATCAAAGATGGTCTGATGACTACCGTTCATGCAACAACTGCAACGCAGAAAACTGTTGATGGCCCTTCACATAAAGATTGGCGTGGTGGCCGCGGCGCGGCTCAAAACATCATCCCTTCATCAACTGGTGCTGCAAAAGCTGTTGGTAAAGTATTACCTGAATTAAATGGTAAACTGACAGGTATGTCTATGCGCGTACCAACTCCAGACGTTTCAGTTGTTGACTTAACTGTTAACTTAGAAAAACCAGCAAGCTATGACAAAATCTGTGCTGCAATGAAAGCCGCTTCTGAAGGCGAGCTCAAAGGTGTTCTGGGTTACACTGAAGATGCAGTTGTTTCAACTGACTTCCTGGGTGAAGTTTGCACTTCAGTATTCGATGCCAAAGCAGGTCTCGCATTAACTGATACTTTCGTTAAAGTTATCGCTTGGTATGATAACGAAATCGGTTATTCAAACAAAGTTCTAGACCTTATCGCTCATATCTCTAAATAAGCGCTACTGTCAAGAGTATTACAGGGTAGCCTTCGGCTGCCCTTTTTTATATCCGTGTTATTTGTAGTTGCAGCGTTGTTGACCATATCAGGTTCACTGTCACTAAGTACAGTGACACGATGTTATTGAATCCCCTGTGCTGGTTGTCTGGCTACAACACCAATGAGCCAATGAATTTAGTTATCACAGGAGCCAAATAAATGGAACAACTCGAACACTTAGGTTTATCGATCCAAAAACAGATCGATAACGCCGTATTTACTGCAACAAATGATGATGGCATGTTGTTTTATTGGATTGATCATCCACAAGGCAAAGCTTTGATCAGCGCCTATGGCGCCCATATTGTGAGTTATCATCCGTATAACCAAGATGAACAACTCTGGCTTAGCCAAACCAGTGCACTTGATGGCAGTGCGCCAATTCGTGGTGGTGTCCCTATTTGCTGGCCTTGGTTTGGCAATACACGTCAACCTAATCACGGTTATGCCCGTACTCAAATCTGGCAGTTAGGCTCTATTGAGACAAATGATCAACATAGCGTACTCACCTTGCAATTAACTGAGCAGGACATCGCGACAAGTGAGTTTAAATTCTTGCTTGAATGCCAGTTCACTGTCGGTCAAACGTTGAGCATCAAGCTGACAACCACCAATCGGGATAACCATCCGATTGAGATTGCTGGCGCTCTACACAGTTACTTTGCAACTGACCGAGACAGCGTTCAAGTATCAGGAATGGGCCAGACCTTCCTTGATAAAACCCAAAACTTTGCCGAGCAAACACAAACCAAATTTTCACTTGATGAAGAAACAGACCGTCTCTATACCCATCCCGAACATGCGCTGTTACTCACCCATGGGGACGGCCGTAAACTCAAACTATCTCATCAGGGTGAAGACGTTGTCGTGATTTGGAATCCAGGCGATACAAAAGCAGCAACTATTGCTGATATTCATCCAGATGGCGCCAAAGAGTACTTGTGTGTAGAGGCAGTGCGGACCCAAACACCGGTGACGCTGATGCCAGCACAAAGTTTCACTTTAATGCAGCAATTAACGCCAACAGCATAACGCCCACCCAACATCGCTGCCTTATATAGCCACTAACGCCGCCGCGATGTTGAACTTGCCCGAGACTGTCTCATTAAAAAATGACAATGAGGTGCTCTCTGCTGTTAAATTAGATCCAGACAACATTTCCCTTTGCCGTATGCCTGTGCATAATAATGACTTGGGCCTATTGCCGATCACCGAGGAGTAAGTATTGAAAAGTGTTGCTGTATTTTGTGGGTCCAATTTAGGGTCATCGCCAGTATTTAACGAAGCAGCCATCAAATTGGGCCATTACTTTGCCAATCATCACATTCGGCTCATTTATGGCGGTGGAAATGTCGGATTGATGGGTACTATAGCCGACGCAGCGCTCGCCAAAGGCGGCGAAGTCTATGGTGTGATCCCCGAAAAACTCAAAGACAAAGAACTCGCCCATCCCGGCCTAACCGAACTAACTGTGGTGGCTGATATGCATGAGCGAAAAGCCAAAATGGCCGAATTGGCCGATGGTTTTATCGCTATGCCAGGCGGCTCAGGCACGTTAGAGGAGATTGCTGAAGTGTGGACATGGGCTCAATTAGGTTATCATCATAAGCCGTGTGGTTTTTATAATATCAACGGTTTTTATGACCCATTGCTGCTCATGGTTGATCGCATGGTCAAACAAGGTTTTTTACGCCAAGCTTATCGCGATATGTTGCAAGTTGCGGATTCCCCTCACCCACTGCTCCACGCAATGCGTGACTATCAGCCACCAGCTGATAAGTGGGATTAAGTGAGTTGCTCCCTGCTTAACAGTTAGGGAGCACAATCTTTTATTGACCTATTTTCGCGACCATCTCAGGTCTCATAAAACGCTCAACAACTAGCATAAACGCAACTGATGGAATCAATAAGATCAACGCACTGATCGAAGCGACTTGATAATTTCCCTCCATGCTAGCGTTATAAAGCAACAACGGTAAGGTGGTCACATCAGGTGCCCCTACAAAAAAGCTCCCAGTAAATTCATCCAACGACTCCAGAAAGACAAAAATAGCACTGGCGATAATCCCCCCCATCGCTTGCGGTAAGCTCACCGTGAAAAAGGCTTTCAGTGGCGAGGCGCCAAGATTCAATGCAGCGCGCTCTTGCAATGCATCAATGTTGCTAAAGGCAGCCACAATAATCCATACCGAAAAAACCAAGCCATGCACAGCATGAACAATAATCACGCCCAGATAAGTACCATTCAGCCCGAGCCTATAAAAAATACGCGCAATATTGATATAGATAGGAAGTTCAGGAAACGCCTGCGGTAATAAAAACAGTAACATAATTACCGCCCGTGCGGGCAGATTGCGCCGCGCCAACGCATAACCAACGGGGATAGCAACGAGTGTTGCCATCAACACCGCACTACACGCCACAATGAGGCTAGAAAACAGTGCGCCAAACGCGCCATTGACAGGATCAAACACGTAGCGCCAATATTTAAAACCCCAACTGACCGGCAATGCATGGGGAAAATACCACCGTTCGGTCACCGTCCAGATCAACAAATTGGTCACAGGTCCAAACATCACTAGCGCCATTAAGACGACAAATAATGCCTGTCCCCACCAACTGGCTCGTAACCATTGGGCAGTGTGCTGTATCGATTTTTGCGATGCAGTCCTCATCACGATTTCAGCCATAGGTCCTCTATTGTTTCATTGAATGGTGAAGATAAAACCAAGCCACCGCTGCAGTCACTAAATAACTCAACACTCCCAACGCATTAGCGGTGCCATAATCGCCATAAGAATTGATCCGAAACGCCATATCTGTGGTTAACATATTGGGGGTTCCAGTACCAATCATCAGCGGCACAGAGAGCACCGACATCATCGTCACACAGCATAAAACCAGCGCCACGCCGAGGTTTGGCAACACCTGGGGCAATAAGATCGTCCAAAAAATCTGCCAGCGACTGGCCGCTAAGTTTTGTGCCGCTTTGATCTGTTGACTATCAACTGCCGCCATGGCTCCAGCTACTAGCAAAGTGCTAAATGCCAGCTGTTTCCAAACAAAAGTGACAATAATGCCGCGCCAGTCCAAAAATGAGACAGTTTCAAAGGGCGTTAACAGATGCAGTGACACCAAGGTGTTATTCATCAAGCCATTTTTGGCTAAAAAAGTTCGCATCATTTGAGCGGCGACGATAAATGGAATAAATAGCGGCCAGCGATATAAAAAAGCCAAGCCCTGATTTAAACGCCGAAACGGTGAGAGTGTCAGTACCCCCGATATAGCGAGCGTCAACAGCGCAATCAACACGGTTGAAACAGCCACAACCACTAAACTATAGGCAAAATCCCGATCATAAAGTTGCCAGGCGTTATATATATGCACCAATGACCATTGCCCAGTCGAATCGGTGATCGCCGATTGGAGTGAGACGAGTAGCGGGTAGAGAAAAAATCCCCCAACCATAGCGCTCGCTGGCGCAACCATCAGTAAGCTATAGAGACGATTTTGCTTCATAGAAAATAGCGGGAGCACTCACGCTCCCATCCTCTGATTGCATCGAATTTAATTGTTGACCTGCCGCTCATAGCCTTCTTTGATATCATCCATATAGGCGCCCAGTGGAAAACTTTTGCCATTGGCAGCTAATTCACTGGGAGTGATCTCTTTAAATAACTTATTCCAAACCGCAGGAGCTAACTGCGGTTTGACATATTTAGCATCGATGCCCGGATACCAGTTAAAGCGCTTCACAATGCCATTGGCTTGAACTTCCGGACTGGTGGCTAGATTGATAAATTCTTCGGCCAATTTTTTATGGCGCGCTTTAGTTGGTACCACATAGTACATCGGCTGACCGGGCATCCCAGGGGCAATTAGATCGAGTTTTAACGACGGGGGCAACTTACCGGCATCTTTCCAGCTATAAAACATATCAACCCACACCGGCCCCATAAAGATCTCACCGCGATTGAGCATATCTAACGTACCGGCATTACCGGGTGTAAATGTGACATACTGATTAAATGCTTTAAGTTTGGCATACGCTGCTTTCCAGCTTTTTTTAAGATTTGGATCGTAGGGTTTGGTGGAAAGTTTTTTCGCGCTTGAACCGTAATTATAGATCCAGCCCGTGACAAAACTCACGCCCGACATACCTTGTTTAATGCCGTTATAACCAAAGGCTTTGGGATGCACTTTCACCCACTTGACTAACTCAGCATAACTTTGGGGTGGATGCTTGACGATATCAGCGTTATACGCGATAGCCGTCTGACTTTGAAACATCGGCATTACATATCCATCAACATTGACTCCAAGCGCATTTTTAGCACTCTCATTTGAGACCAATTTTCCATTAGGAATGTCATTGCGATAACGGCTCAAGAGCCCTTTTTCCACCATCTCACCGCCCATTTTTTGATGCACCACCGCGACATCAATATCCCAGTGAGCCACGCCACTTTGCTGCTGCGCGGCAAGTTTTTCATAGATCTTTTGTGAACCTGCATCACCGGGCCCCGTTCCCATCACATGAATTTTCACGCCCGGATGGGTAGCCTCAAATTTAGGGGCTAAATAAGTTTTGACGTAATCCACCATATTTTGGCTACCGGCACTGGCGACATTCAGCGTTGTCTGTGCACTGACACTTGCTGAACTTGTCAGAACAAGCGCGGCGGCAATGACGTTTATCTTAATCACATGCATAGCTATCTTCCTTGTTTGATCAATGAACAGATGACGATGCAAATAGATGCAACGCCGTAGAGGGAACAAATAGTTGAACACACTGGCCCTCTGGCAGTGCGAATGAATGGTCGACATAGCAATGACCCTGTTGGGTCGAAATACCATGCCGATAGCTTTCGCCTTGAAACACACACTGATTAACCTCGCCGATCAGCACCATTCCAACACTCGGGGGAACTTGATTGACAGTTAGTAATTGTGCTGACCCCGCGCGAAAATAAACGGCATAACGACCACTTGGCAACACCGTCGCCGAGTGCTCTTGTAATACCTTTATAAGAGTCTCGGCATTGAGTTCAAGATGATTGTCCGCCCCCATAAAGTCGGCAACAAATGCACTACAGGGATGATGGTAAAGCTGTTCAGGGGTGGAAACTTGCTCAATTTTGCCTTGATTCATCACCGCAATGCGATCAGCCATCACAAGCGCTTCCTCTCGATCATGGGTAACGATCACCGAGGTAAACCCCAGTTGACGCTGTAACTGCTTGATTTCGTGACGCACACTCAATCGTACTTTGGCATCTAAGTTCGACAGCGGTTCATCAAGCAGTAACACCGAGGGCTCAACCGCTAGTGCGCGAGCTAAAGCGACACGCTGGCGCTGGCCACCGGAGAGCGATGTCACCGCCATTTTAGCCATATCTTGTGTTAAATTAACCAAGGCGAGCATCTCACTAACGCGCTTTTGAATGGCATTGCTTGACCAGCCACGTACTTTTAAGCCATAAGCAATATTTTGAAAAACATTCAGATGCGGCCACAGCGCATAACTTTGAAACACTTGCACCATCTGTCGATACTGAGCACCCGCTGCGGTGACATCTTCATCATCGAGCCAGATCCGCCCTTGGTCGGCATCCACAAAGCCACACAAGGTGTTGAGCAAGGTGCTCTTGCCACATCCTGAGGGACCAAGCAATGCCAGCATTTCACCACGGCTAATACTCAGCGATAGATCCTGTAAAATCTGTTTCTCAGCGTAACTGACGCTTAAATGCTCAATGCGAAGTGATCTAGACATAGAAAACCTTGAACTGATAAAGGATTGGACACGTGTACAATCGCGCGACAATCCACGGCTATGAGTAGTTATTATTTCGACCAATTTTGACAACTTCATGAAACCCGCATAGTTTTGGACACGTGTTCATAAAAGATTCAAATAACTTAGCTAATTTAAAAATGCCCAAACAATGAAAAATGGAGAGATCATGAAAATAGAGATGCTTGGTATTGGTAGCGCTTATAGCTGCCAATGGACCAATGCCGCATTGATGATTAGAACAAGCCAGAGCAGTTGGCTGATTGATTGTGGTCCGACCGTACCTCAGGCGCTATGGCGCCAAGGCTTAACGATCGACCAACTCGATGTGATCTATTTCACCCATATTCATGCTGATCACTGTTTGGGACTGCCTGCTTTATTGAACTATCTCAACAGCCATGGCCGACGCAAGCCACTGACGATTATGGCGCAACCCACTCAACAGGAATTGCTGCAAGCAATGTTACCCATTGCCTATATTGGCGAATCACTTGGCTTCGTCATCCACTGGCAGGATATTGCCGAGTCAGGACAACAAGGGGAATTGGTCTATGCCAGCGCACTCAGTGATCACAGCATAAGTAACCGTTCACTATGGCTGGAAATCGATGGCTTTAAGCTTTTTTATAGTGGCGACGGGCGACCCACAGCAGCAACCATTGCGCTGATGCAGCAAAGCGATCTCATCATCCACGAGTGTGGGATGCTTGCCCCCACGCCTTTACCAAACGGCCATGCCGATCTGGCGCTGCTAAGCGACATTGCCAAAACCACAGCCAGTACACCATGGCGACTGTATCACTGCCCTGATGAGCGCCGATTGGCTCTTAACAAGGCCCTAGAAGGACGCTCAAACTGGGCGCTTGCAGCGCAAGCCGTTCTCGTTGAAAACGGGCAAATCAATGACTAAACGCAGCATAACTGCTCAAGATGTCGCCAACCGCGCTGGCGTTTCAAGAGCCGTGGTCTCGCGCACGTTTTCTAATAATGGCAGCGTGGCACAAAAGACTCGCCAAAAAGTGCTCAGTGCAGCCAAAGAACTGGGCTATCAAGTGAATATGCTCGCTCAGAGTCTCAATCGCCAGCGTAGCCAACTGATTGGTGTTATTACCGCCGGTCAAACTGACCCCTACCGCAGTCAGTTGCTCGAAGATCTAGTTCGCGCCATTCAGGCACAGCATTTTCAAGCGCTGTTATGTGATGTATTAAGTGACGACGACTTAGCCAGTACACTCACCAAGCTCACCCAATTTCGCGTCTCCGGTGTGATTGTGACATCCGGTCACCCTTCTGCCGAACTGGTCAGTGAATGTGTCAAGTTAGCCATTCCCGTAGTGGTGCTTAATCGGCAGACTGACCTACCCCAGGTTGATGAAATTACCTCCGACAATGCGCAAGGCGCTCAGTTAGCGGCATCATACTTAGCAGGACAAGGCTGTCGGAATCCGCAGTTTTTGGGCATTGAACACGGAACTTATTCAGCGCAAGTACGCTTGTGTGCTTGGAACCAGTTACAACCTAGCCAAGCGCTCATGGCATCATCCAGCGGTTATGAGGGTGGTGTTGCGGCAGCGCGACTCGCCTTGCGCGATGGATTAATATTTGATGGTCTGTGGTGTGCTAATGACCTCCTCGCTTGTGGATTTTTTGACTGTGCACGCCACGAGTTCCATCTGAGCATACCCAAAGCATTTCACCTTGTCGGTTTTGATGATATTCCCGTTACTCGCTTTACCAGCTATCAACTCACCACACTGCGACAAGATAGCCAGCAAATTGCCGCATTAGCCCTAAAACGTCTCGGCGAACGTGCGCAGCAAATGCAACTGCCCAAACGCATCGATAAAGTCAGCGTGAAGCTCATCAAACGCGCCACTTAGATGACCCCCGATTAAAAAAGGCCCCTTTGGGGGCCCTAAGCGTAAAATAAATACTTAAACTTAACGGTAAACCATACCACCATCTATTAATGGTGCTTGTCCGGTCATATAGTCCGAATCAGGCCCGGCAAGATAGCTAACAAAAGCGGCAACATCATCAGGTGTTTCAGCACGCCCAAGGGCAATCCCATTCACATATTTATCATATGTTTCACCTTTCGCTGCACCAGTGAGATCAGCAAAGCGTTGATCGATCTCTTCCCACATGCTGGTACCCACTACTCCAGGGCAATATGCATTCACGGTGATGCCTTGACTGGCATATTCCGCGGCTGCCGCTTGAGTTAACCCGCGCACGGCAAATTTAGTTGCCGAATAAACGCCCAACATGGCAAAGCCATTATGGCCGGCAATCGATGATGCATTGATAATCTTGCCTTTGTGACCCAACTTGATCAATTTTGCGGCCGCTGCCTGAATTCCCCACAAGGTGCCTTGCACATTAATTTTGAAGATTTTGTCAACTTCTTCTGGCGTCACCTCAGCCAACGGATTAACTTGACAGATACCCGCATTATTAACCATGATGTCAAAGCCGCCGAGCTCTGTTTCAGCGTGTTCAACCGCTGCATAGATCTGCGCGCGATCACTGACGTCAGCTTTAAAAGTGGTCACTTTACGACCTAATTCTTTGACCTCTTCAGCAACTTTTTTAAGGTTATCTTCATTGAGATCGACCAAGGCAATGTCAGCGCCATCTTTTGCTAAGCGCAGTGCAATGCCGCGGCCAATTCCTTGACCGGCCCCAGTGACTAATGCGACTTTTCCTGTAATAGCCATATCTATCTCTCCTATGGATTTATGGATGATTCTGTTCAGAACGAAGGTACGGATATCGTTCAATGCTCTATTAATGAATCAAATTGAGTGATATTTCGTCAAGCTAACACCAAAGCGTCAGCCATCAATAGGGACTTGAATGGCAATTAGCGCTGTTTCGCAAAAGGCTCGAGATAAATCTGCGCCAATATCCTGATTCAATCGCTGAACTGAGTGACAAATCAGTATTTCAGAATAAGCAAATAATAAACAGGGCTAATGTCGAAGATGTGCTTAAATTAGTGTGATGCTATCGGCAAGTGTGAACTTAAACCCAATTACTTTGAAAAATCTCGCGAATGTAGTCTTTAAGCATGCAGACAGCTGAGGATATGTGTGGTTGAGTTTGCAAAATCACTTGGTATTGATCCAGCGGCGGTAATCCAACGACTGCAGGAACCTCAACCAAACCATCGCGCAGCATACTTTTGGGTAGTGCCGCAATCGCTAGATCTGCCATGACAGCCGCCTTAACCCCTTCAGACTGATCACTACTGTAACTCACACGGTAATTGAATGAGGTTTCATCAAGTGCTGCCAGCGCCGTCTCACGCCACAGACAACCACGACTATCTAAGGCCAAAGGTAGTGGTGTCTTTTGATAAGCTCGTCCCTCTTTACACATCGCCCACACCAACGACTCGCTATAAACAACTCGCCCGCTTTGCCTACCCAGGCCAATATTACCAGAGACAATCATGGCCAAATCGAGCGTGCCTGCTTCTAACCGCTGCATCAACTCCTGACTAGTCGCGACCACCACATGGATCTGCAAGTGTGGGTGTGTTTCAGCACACTGACTGAGTACCTTTGATAAATATTGTGAATCAATACAAGAGCTGATGCCAAGATTGATTTGCTGCTCGACAACTGGCTCTCTAAAGGCATTTACCGCCTGCTGATTAAGCTGTAACAACTGCTGAGCATATTGTAATAGCCGCTCTCCGGCCTCAGTTAATCGAACCTGACGCGATGAGCGCTCAAACAGTTGCTGATCGAGCAGCTGTTCAAGGCGTTTGATCTGCATGCTGATGGCGCCAGGCGAGCGAAATACCTGCTCAGAGGCTTTAGAAAAACTACCGGTTTGAGTAATTGCGACAAACGAGCGCAGCAGATCCAGTTCGAGCAAGGGGAAGTCGTCCATCATTATCACCAACCATTATTTAGAAACACTAAAGAATAGATTCATTATTTTTAGTTTTTCTAAACATGTCAACCTCGCTAATCTAATCCCTGTCGCGACACCAACGAGCTAATATTTCAGCCTTTGCAAGAAAGGGCCATCACCCAGGAGCCAGATGATGTCGATTATTCGAGATTTCAACTACGCCTATCCCATCAAGCAGCTTTATGAATTGTTCATTCACATGCGCGAACAGCGCAAAATCGCCCGCCAGCGCCGACGGACATGTCAGCAACTGGCCAAGTTATCACCACAATTACGTCAAGATATTGGGGTAACACCAGCCAATTTAATCACCCAGCAACGAGAGGCTCATCACGCTGACGCGCCCCCTAAAACAACCGCTGACAGTAGTCAGCGGTGTACTCAAAGCAAACAATGATATTTTTCGTTAACGCTGCTCATCTGGACGCAGCGTTAATATCTCATACCCATTCTGGGTCACTAAAATAGTATGTTCCCACTGCGCGGAAAACTTTTTATCGCGCGTCACGACCGTCCAACCATCTTTTTTGGTTTTCAATTTTGGGCCACCTTGGTTGATCATCGGTTCAATGGTAAAAATCATCCCCGGTTGCAGCTTTATCCCAGTTCCCTGTTTACCATAATGCAGGATCTGGGGTTCTTCATGCATTTCACGACCCACGCCATGACCACAGTATTCGCGCACCACGCTGTAACCAGCCGCTTCGGCATGCCATTGAATTGCATGACCAATATCACCTAACGTGGCACCTGGTTTAACTTGCTCAATCCCTTTGTATAATGCTTCGTACGTTTTTTGTGTCAGCCGCTTCGCAATAGGCGACGCATCCGGCATCACATACATCTTGCTGGAATCGGCAATTAAGCCATTTTTTTCAAGCGTAATATCAAGGTTCACAATATCACGCCCTTTGAGCCTATATTCACTGGGCATACCATGACAGATCACTTCATTGACCGATGCATTCAGTACATAGGGATAGTCATACTGTCCTTTGCTGGCCGGGCGAGATTTGAGTTCATTAACAATGTAATCTTCCACCCGATCATTGATCGCCATAGTCGTCACACCTGGCTTAACAAAATCATCCAGCATCGTAAATACGCCCGCCAGTAAGCGACCCGACTCGCGCATTCGTTCAATCTCTTCTGCCGTTTTTATCACAACTTGTTGCTTCATAAATTTCTCTCATTCCTTATTTGCTCGCTGACGCAATCATTCGATGATCGGGTATCGATTGTTCTGAACGCATCCACAGCCGGTCACTCTTACAATTAAAAGAAGGATTAATTGCATTTATTGAATGTATTATACATTTATTTAACAGGGTTTAAATTATTTATAATCATCCCCATGATCCTTGCCACTGCTTTTCAATCGGTTCAACTTGCAAAAAATATGTATCAAATTAACTCCATCTAAAACAGCAATTCTCGCCTTCAGAGACCGTCAAATAGCCAACAGTCTTTGTCTTTGACGCTATCATTTAACGAATAATAATTGCAAATGATAATCATTTTTGTTTTCATTAACACTTCTGTTTAAATCTGTCGTCATTCACTCAATTGCGCAGTCAATGTGCCTCATCCAAGCACAGACAGATATAGAAATCGTTGGCTCCTTTGGTCCAAACATCACGATTAAATAAAAAGGTCGGTCTTTAACCATGGACGACATTCAATAATCCCAAGACTAAGCGAAGCCAATTTATTTGTTTCACTCATTCACTTTTTTTGACACGTAACAAGGAAAACCATTCATGCTTTCTCAGACTGACATGCCTTTGAGACTGATGCGTTACTCAACATTAACTACAGCCTTACTACTCAGTTTATCGGCGCATGCTAAAAATCAAACGAAGCCACCGCAAAAACTGGATAAATACGTCGTAACCGCTAGTGTGATTGACCGCTCAAGGGTGAGCGATGTTAAAGATTATGCGGGCAGTCGAACGGTGCTTAATCGCACTCAAATTCAAGACACAGCGTCGCAGTCGATTGATACCGCTCTACAAAGTGTTCCCGGAATTAAAATTCAAGACGAAACGGGTACCGGCGTTTTGCCCAATATTTCGGTACGCGGGTTAAAAGCAAGTCGTAGTGGTTACGCGCAATTTTTGATGGACGGCGTCCCGTTGACTCTCGCTCCTTATGGTCATACCGGGCAATCGGTTTTTCCTGCAACACTTTCTAATATCGATCGCATTGATATCGTTCGCGGTGGCGCTGCAGTGCAATATGGCCCGAACAATGTTGGCGGGGTGATTAACCTCATTACCAAACCGATTCCAAATGATTGGCAAAGCGAGATCAACACTCGATTGACCGTATTTAAAGGGGGTGACACACCGCTGAAAAACATCTATCTTCGCACGGGGGGCTGGCTGACTGACACCTTCGGTATTCAGCTTGAAGGCAATGTTGTCAAAGGCGACAGTTTCCGTAAACACTCAGATACCGCTGTGAACAACTATCAAATCAAAACAGATTGGTTAATCAGCGATACCCAAGAACTACAAACATTCTTACAACATTATCGAGCCGACACTGAAATGCCAGGGGCTTTATCACCGAGTGCTTATCAGCAAGACCGTCACCAATCACAACGTCCTTATGATCACTATCGCGGCCGCTCAACCCGCTGGCACGCCAAGTATACCCATGATTTACAGTTAGCTAACGGGGCAAAATTTGAACTACTCACCTTTGGACATCGCTCTGATCGTAACTTTAAATGGGGATATAACCAAACCAGTCAATTTTGGTCAGATCCACGAGTTGCCGCAACGGATATTCGCACCTCACCGCGCGAATTTACCGTCTATGGCGTTGAACCTAAGATCGCAATTCATATGGGAAGCAAACAATCCGTTTCACAAAAGTTGATCATTGGCACCCGCTATGTTCATGAAGAGATCGGCTATCAACTCACCCAAACGCCACTCAATGGTGGGGAAACAACTATTCCGCGTAATTGGCATCTGCGCACACGTGCTTATGCAACGTATCTTAGCAATCAAATTGGCCTGATGAATGATCGCTTGAAAATCACCCCCGGACTACGCTTTGAATCAGTGCATATGCACTTTGATGACATTGGCAAAAGCCAATCTCAAAATAATACTATCAACGAGCTACTGCCTGGATTAACAGTAAGTTATAACTTAACCGATGATTGGGTCACTTATACCGATGCACAGAAATCACTGCGTGCACCACAAATTTCATCGATTCGAGGAAAAGGTAACAAAGGGGGTGAGCTATCATGGAATTATGAAGTTGGCACGCGTTATACCCATGAGCGAAACTCGTTTAATGTGTCGTTGTATCGCATTAACTTTAAAGATCAACTGCAATGGGAAAGCGCCTCACAAACCTTTAAGAATATTGGCAGCACTCGCCACCAAGGCGTTGAAATGAGTGGCCGTTACTCGCCAGAAAGACTACAAAAACTCAGCGTAGGGCTAAGTTATAACTATCTGGATGCCACATTACGAGAAGGCGTGAACAAAGGTCATCAACTCGCGGATAGCTCCAGACATCAGCTCTCTTGGGATGCAAGCTACAACATTGTAGGTTACGATACCACCGTCTCAGGCTACTACTTTAGCCACGCCTACTCCGATGATGCCAATACCAAACAAGAAGATGCAGCCGGATCAAAAGGCAGGGTTCCTAGCTATACCGTATGGAATCTGAATATAGGCAAAGAGCTCTATCACGACAAAACCAGTGCGCTCAAGCTCAATGTGTCGGTCAACAATTTATTTGATCGTGACTACTATTTCCGCGGCATCGATACCAGCCCAGTAGGGCGCTATCCTGCCCCAGGGCGCTCCTATACGTTCGATCTGAATTATACATTCTAATATACAACTTAACTGAGCCAGCCCATGCTGGCTCAGTTGGACAACTTATCCTCACTCAAGTTAGGTCTTATCAAAGGCCATCACTTTAGGTTTAATACTGTCTCGTTGCACCAAAGTTGGTTCCAGTTCAATCATCGTTGCGGGCATATCGGGATGTTGAATTCGTTCAATCAAACGATCCACAGCTTGCTGACCCATACGATACTTGGGTTGATGAATCGTGGTCAGTGCAGGGACTAAATATTGCGCTAATTCGATATCATCATAGCCGATAATCGATAACTGCTCGGGCACCCGAATACCCAGCTCAGCGCAGCGATGCAAGACCCCCATCGCCATCATATCATTACACACAAAGAGCGCATCAGGGAGCATCCCTCGCGAATGCAGCGTCATAAAGGCCTGTTCCCCACCTTTACAATCAAATGAACCACTGGCGATCCACTGCGAGTTAACGGGCAACTGCGCATGTTGCATCGCTTGATGAAATCCGGCCAACCGCCGAGAAGCCGTATGTCGATTTAAAGGGCCCGTTAAGCAGCCAATCTGGGTAAATCCTTGGGTAATCAGATGATGGGTGGCTAGATAGCCGCCTTGAAGTGAATTATCTCGAATTTTATCGCTATATTGAGCCTCAGGTCCCCAATCCATCACTACTGAGGGGACGGCTAATTGACCACCATTAAAGGGTTCTAATGATGGGGTATCCAACTCGCCACACATCAATAACAAACCATCCACGCGTCGTTGCAGCAACATCTGAATGTTCGCTTGCATGCGCTTCAAATCCCCTTCTGTATTACACAAAATCAAGTGATAACCACGCTCATAGCAGCGCCTTTCAACCCCTTTAAGCACTTCAGCAAAAAATGGATTGCAAGATGTAGTTAATAACATCCCTAACGTTTGAGTAGAATTTATTTTTAGGCTACGCGCGAGTGCTGATGGTGAATAATGCAGTTCTTGCGTTGCAATTTTGACTCGCTCGACGATCGAATCACTCACAAACCGTGTCTGATTTAGCACATGACTCACCGTTGAGGTGGACACACCAGCGCGGCGAGCCACATCTTTCATGGTTGCCATAAGTCGAATTCCTCATGGCTGATTAACACGATGATTCAGTTAAAAATTCGCTCACCTGAGCGCGACTCGGTATAGAACTTTGTGCACCAAAACAAGTGACGGATAAAGCTGCAGCGCCATGTGCAAAGCGCAGCGCTTGTTCGAGCGTTTGGTCATTTAACAACTCGGTAATCAATGCACCGTTAAAGGTATCGCCTGCGGCTGTCGTGTCGACAGCTTTGACCACAAACCCTTGGCTTAAGTAGCCTTGCCCTTGCTCACTCACCCATGCCCCTTTACGACCCATGGTAATAATCACTGTATGAACACCTTTAGCATGCAGTATGCTCGCGGCTTGCTCAGCACTCGCTTTATCCACAACATGGACACCCGTTAATTGCAGCGCTTCCGTCTCATTGGGCGTGATCATATCCACCAATGCAAGTAACTCATCGCTTAAAGGTTGGGCTGGTGCTGGGTTTAAAATCACTTGAGTGCCCGCTTTTTGCGCTGCTTTGGCCGCGCTTAATATGCCATCTAACGGCGTTTCAAGTTGCATTAATAGTGCATCAGCATCGGCAATTGCAGGTAAATATTGGGTTACTTTTTCAGCCGTTAACTGAGCATTGGCTTCAGCGGCGATACAGATACTATTCTCGCCTGATTTAGACACTTGGATCATCGCCAAGCCAGTGGCCTGATTCGGTTGTATCATGACCATCGAGGTATCGATGCCATCTTGGACAAACTGAGTCACCATCTGTTGACCAATCGCATCATCACCGACACAAGCGATAAAACTAACTTTGCCGCCTAAGCGCGCGGCTGCAACGGCTTGATTCGCTCCTTTGCCACCGGCGACAATTTGGTAGTGATGCCCATGACAAGTTTCACCTGGCTTGGGAAAATCCTCCACATGCAATACGTGGTCGGCATTCACACTCCCCAATACAACTAACTGTTTCATGACTGATCTACCTTATTTCTGTTACTCAACGCCTATCAGATAAGTCACTGGTGCAAATACACCAGTGACCAAAGAGCTTACTTGGTGATTAATTTTAATGGCACAGGAATATCTTTAGGAACAGATTGACCGTCCAAAATTTTCTTCGCCACATCCACGCCTATCTTACCAATTAACTCAGGTTGCTGGGCGACAGTTGCTGCCATTAAGCCACTTTTAACAGCTGCAATACCATCTTTTGTGCCATCAAACCCAACGATCACTAATTTTTTACCTGCAGCACGTACCGCGCGCAGCGCGCCCAAGGCCATTTCATCGTTTTGTGCAAACACGGCTTTGGCATTAGGATGTGCTTCAAGTAAATTCTCCATCACATTGAGCCCTTTCGTCCGATCAAAGTCAGCAGGTTGACTCCCGACCACATCAAGTTGATTAGCTTTCACCGCACGAGCAAATCCTTCACCGCGTTCGCGAGCGGCTGATGTACCTGGGATGCCCTGTAATTCAAGGACTTTAGCGCCTCGACCAACTTTATGAGCAATAAAGTTGCCGGCCATCTGCCCACCTAAAACGTTATTAGAAGCAACATGACTAACTACCTCACCATGGTTAGCTCCACGATCCAACGTAATGACTGGGATATGGGCTTTGTTTGCTAAGCGAATGGAGTTACCCACAGCATCTGAGTCAGTTGGGTTGATTAACAACACTTTGACCCCACGAACCGTCAAATCTTCAACATTAGAGAGCTCTTTACTCGGATCATTCTGTGAGTCAAGGACAATCAGGTTATAGCCTAATTTTTTAGCTTCTTTTTGTGCCCCTGCTTTCATACTCACAAAGAAAGGGTTATTTAAAGTCGACACCACCATCGCCAATGTATCTTTGGCAGATGCAGCTGTGCTAAAAGATGCAGCTAAAATAGCTGCTGACAGTACGGTTGTTATCTTTTTCATCATCATTACCTTTTGTAGAGTTTCTACACTATTGCGTATAGTGCTGCTGTATAGAGCAATATACATCTGGTTTTTTCGTTTAAAACTGAGAAAGCATTTCATTTTTAAGGTTATTTATTTTTGTTATCGACTAATACTGCAAGCAAAATAACGACTGCTTTGGCGATCATCTGAAAGTAAGAAGAGACATCTAACAGATTCAGCGCGTTATTTAAAAAACCGATAATCAACGCTCCGACCAATGTTCCCATCACCCGTCCTTTACCACCCATTAAGCTAGTGCCACCCAGCACCACTGCCGCAATCGCATCAAGCTCATAGCCAGTACCGGCTGTTGGCTGCGCCGACGACAGACGCGATGTAACGATAATGCCGGCCAGCGCCGCTAGCATACCGCTGATGGCATACACACCAATTTTGACCCGATCCACATTGATACCTGACAATCGTGTGGCCGCTTCATTGCCGCCCAGCGCATAGATATAGCGACCAAAGCGAGTATGGTTGAGCACATACCAACCAGCGCCAAAGGTAGCCAACATTAACCAAATCGGCATAGGGATACCCAACAAATAACCCGTACCGAACCATGAGAAAGCGTTGGCAAGCGGATCAAAACCATTAGAGATGGGCCGCCCCCCCGTAAAGACTAATGTCACCCCGCGCAGTAGTGTCATTGTCACAAGCGTTGCTATGAATGCCTGTACTTTGCCTTTAGCAATAATCACCCCGCTTAGGGTGCCCAAAAGTGCACCGGCGGCTAAAGTTCCGATCACGGTTAATGCAAGAGGCACATGCGCGTTGATCATCGCAGCCGCAAACGCGCCGCATAAAGCGAGCACAGAGCCAACACTTAAATCGATCCCGGCGGTTAAAATGACCATGGTCATCCCAACGGCCATGATGGCGTTGACAGAGGTCTGTCGTAATATGTTGAAAAAGTTATCCAGCGTGAAGAAGTTTGGACTTAAAAAAGAAACCACGACAATCAACAGCAGTAGTGCGATTAACGACTTTTGATCGATCAGCCACTGTTTGAGCTGGCCTTGGCTATTGGACGTTTTTACTGTTGAATTACCGTTCATGCTACAACTACCTCATCACTGGTTTTACCGACGGCACATGCCATTAATTTTTCTTGATCGGCTTGATTGGCTAAAAATTCACCACAAAGATGCCCTTCATGCATCACCACAATGCGATCACTCATGCCAAGGATCTCGGGCATTTCAGAGGACACCAAAATAATGCTCATCCCCTGCTGTTTAAATTCATTAATCAATTGATAAATTTCTTTTTTGGCACCAACATCCACGCCTCGCGTAGGCTCATCAAGGATCAACACTTTGGGGCGCGTCATCAGCCCTTTGGCAATCGCTACTTTTTGCTGATTTCCACCCGATAAAAAGCCAACTAATTGATCCCGAGAAGGTGTTTTGATGTTGAACCGACGAATAAAGTTATCGACACGCTCACGTTCACTCTTATGTTTTAACTGACCACCGGGGTAGCTAAACGCCGCTAATGCACACAGTGACATATTTTGTTTCACAGGGAGATCCAACACTAACCCATCCCCTTTGCGATCCTCTGAGATATAGGCGATCCCATATTTGAGACCATCGGCTGGTGTTTTAGGAGAAATACGTTGCCCATTAAGCGTGATTATTCCGGCTGTTTTGCGTGTAGCGCCATAAATGAGCTTCATCAATTCAGTTCGCCCTGCCCCCATCAGCCCACTAACACCTAAAATCTCACCTTCTCGCACAAATAGACTCACCGATTTAACGCCAGGCCCACTTACATTTTCCAAGGCTAAACAAACCTCCCCTGATTGCAGAGACAAACGGGGATACTGCTCTTCAAGGCGCCGACCGACCATCATTTCAATCAAACGGTCTTCGTCGATGTCGGTAACGGGTTGTTCACTAATAAAACGGCCATCACGCAGAACCGTCACATCATCACAAATGGTAAAAATTTCTTTTAAACGATGGGATATATACACAATGCCACAACCACTTTGACGCAGTTCGCGAACCACATTAAAAAGTGACTGGGTTTCCGAATCAGTGAGTGCATCCGTTGGCTCATCCATGATGATGACTTTGGATTCGAACGAAATCGCTTTAGCGATCTCAACCATCTGCTGAGTTCCCAAACTTAAACGACCTACGGGGGTATTAGGACTTGCTTTGATATTTAACCGATCCAGTAGCTTTTGAGCTTGCTCACGCATCACGCTCCACTGAATTTTCCCCATCGAGTTGGTCGGCTCACGACCTAAAAAGATATTTTCGGCAATGGTAAGTTCACCGATAAGATTCAACTCTTGATGAATAATACTGATCCCCGCTAACTGCGATTCTCTTGGGCCAGTAAACTGAACGGGGTTGCCCTGATAACGGATCTCACCCGCGTCTGGTTGATAGATCCCAGTCAGTACTTTCATCAGTGTTGACTTGCCGGCGCCATTTTCTCCCATTAACGCCATTACCTGACCCGGATAGACCTTTAACCCGGCTTGGCTAAGCGCCTGAACACCAGGGAATCCTTTATCAATACCCGATATTTCTAAAATCGCCTCTCGCATCACTCTCTCCTCGCTTAAAACGCGACACCCGCTTGTAAGATGACATTGGCAAAAGGCGTACATTCACCTGTTCTAATCACCGCTTGGCTTAATTGACTGCGCTGTTTTAGGTCCTCGTGAGTGATCCACTGTTGATCAATATGGCACCGATGAGTTTGCTCATAACGGCCGATAACACCTTGTAATTGCGCATAAAAATCAGGGCTCTGGTCACGTGTTTGTTCGGCGATAAAAATTCCCTCAACTACCATTTCACTGAGAATCGCTTCTAACGTTGAAATAAAATCGGGCAAACCAGGCGTTACCGCTAAATCAATTCGTTGCACGCCAGTTGGAATTGGAAGCCCAGCATCGCCCACTGTCACCTCTTGGGTATGGCCTAACTTGGCGATGAGATACGAGATTTCACTGTGTAACAAAGGTGACCGTTTCATAATTTTCCTCAAGCAATTAGCTCATCAACAAAGTGAGTTAAACGTTTGCGCAAACGTTTCGATGGTTACTTTATGAAGAAAATCAGCGCATGTATTAAAAAACATACAAATTTGTGATCAAGGCCAAAATGTGTTACAAAATTTTAATAAGTTGATCACATTTTTATAGTTATGTGTCCATCTACGGTTGATTTTTGACTCAAAGTTGACCAGCCCACAGATTCTAGTGCAAAAATGTGTCCCACAGATGAACGCTCGGCAACTTGTCAGAGCGCACCGCCGATCTGATTCGCTATGATGGTCTGTTAGGCTAGGATGCCCGTTCATTTTGCGTTTCCAAGGCGATTTTTACAGCTGGCAATTTTGCTTAAACTATTCACCGTTAAGCAATAGTTAATAAAGCGATACGCATAAGTTATTAATATTTAACTTATTATACGATTTAGGGGTAAACTGACTATTCATTGGATATGAATAGTCAGTCACTCTCAGATTACTGCGATGACTTATCACTCACCTGATTCTGCCCTTCACAGCCAATGAGTTATTTGCATGACGATATTCATCCCTTTCATAAATACTAATAGATGCTTTATCGCATGACCTTAGCTGTAGCATGCAAAACAAACACAACATGGAGAAAAAATGATGTTTAAGAAAACACTGCTCAATGCTGTAGTACTCTCCACACTATTGAGCGTACCCAGTGTCTATGCCGCCAATGTTCCAACAGGCGTTCATCTGGCCAAAAATCAGTCAATTGTGATCGATAACAAAGCTGAGCCTGAAACGCTCGATCCGCAGCTGATTGAGGGCATGCCAGCGATGCACATCGCCGTCCAGCTATTTGAAGGATTAGTCAACTTAGATGCCAACGGCAAGGTTACACCTGGGGTTGCAACAAGCTGGGAAAACAAAGGCAATAAAGAGTTTATCTTCCACCTTCGGCATGATGCGAAATGGTCAAACGGCAAGTCAGTGACTGCACAAGATTTTGTCTATGCCTGGCGTCGCTTGGTAACGCCAAAACTTGCATCTCCTTATGCTTACTATTTGCAGCTTACTGGTATTGATAATGTTGATGCGATCGTTAATGGCAAAAAGGCACCTGATACCTTAGGTGTCAAAGCTATCGACCGCTATACGTTAAAAGTTACGCTCGCCAAACAAGTCCCCTATTTCGTGAAAATGATGGCTTGCACTGCAGTCTTCCCAGTTTACCCCCCGGCCGTGGAAAAATGGGGCGACCAATGGACTCAGCCTAAGCACATGGTTTCTAATGGCGCTTATAAACTCAGCAAATGGGTCGTCAATAGCCAAATTGTCATGACACGCGATCCTGACTACTGGAATAATAGCAAAACGGTCATTAGTAAAGTGACGATGTTGCCGATAGCCGACAGTGTCGCCGCCATGAATCGCTATTTTGCAGGTGAAATCGACATTTCTAAGTTTCCTGTCGAACAATATAAACACCTAAAAAAAGACGATCCTAACCAATTGCGCATTACCGGTGCACTCGGCAGCTATTACTACAGCTTTAATATGAAAAAAGCGCCATTTAACGATATTCGGGTTCGTAAAGCGCTGTCTTATGCCATTGATCGCAATATCATCACCAAAGACATATTGGCTCAAGGGCAATTACCCGCCTATACCCTCACTCCCGCTAGCGTCGATGGCTTTACACCACCCACTCCCGCTTATGCGACATGGAGCCAAGCAAAACGGCTAAAAGTCGCCCGTCAATTAATGTCAGAAGCAGGCTATGGGCAACAAGGCAAGCACTTAAACGTGACCATTCTCTATAACACAAACAATATCAATAAAAAGTTGGCACTGGCTATTGGCCAGATGTGGAAACAACTAGGTGTGAATGTCCATTTAGAGAACCAAGAGTGGAAGAGCTATCTACAAACACTACAACAGCAGAAGTTTGATGTTGCGCGAACAGACTGGTATGGCGATTACAATGAGCCATCCACGTTCTTAAGTCTGCTCACTACAAATAATGTGCAAAACAATCCGAAATATGCCAACCCTAAGTATGACGCTTTGATTAACACAGCAATGCATACCGCTAGCGTTAAAAAACGTGCCGAAGACTATCGACAAGCAGAATTGCTATTGGCTAAAGATATGCCAATTGCCCCCATCTATCAGTTTGTCAATGCACGGCTCGTACGACCCACAGTCGGCGGCTACCCCATGCATAACGCCATGGATCAGTACTATGTCAAAAACATGTATATGAAGGCGAAATAACTCAGCGCGTTAATTAAGAATACGAGCCCATTTAAGCGGGCTCGTATTCTTTAAAGAGTAAGAAAGAGCGCGCTTAAGCCCTAGATGATGGCGAACTTTATCATCACAAACACCACACCAATAATACGCGCTCAAATAACGGCTACTCAGAGACGACCTAAAAGGCAAGAATAGTCCGCCGCCGCCGACCTTAATATGATAAATGCCCAGCATCGCCATCAATGAATAGAGCCACATCTAACAGATACGTCAATTCATCCGTAGCCATACACAGACCGCTTTAGCCAGTTCCAATGGCGTTCTCATCTAATTTAATGGGATCAAGAATTTAACCTCGTCAGCTAGGCTTATTGCTGTTTGAGGATAAGTTAAATTTGCTAAATAACGCACGCCAATTTTTGCAGGCATGTGAGCCAGATAATAGCGCCAAAGAAAAGTTAGCCTATGACAACTGGCAGAACTTAACACAACATTTCGACAAGGAACGGATAGCAAGCGGGATAATGTAATCTTCTGCTCAAAAAAAACGAGGGGAAAATACCTTGATATCTAACCATTTTCATTGCTGGGAACCGGGTCGTCATCATCTGTTTGCTCGTTTTTTAAAGCACTATTTCAGTTAAACTCCCCAACCCTTTATTGTCGGTATCTGATAGCCCACTAAATTTTCAATATAGGCTTCAACGTTGACTTGATGCCTTGCGATTTTAAATTGATGAGCAACGTATTGATGGTGGCTTTGTTGATCTTGCCATAAAGAGACGACCATATATCGGTCAGGCTCTTCATTGAACTTGGCGACATAGCCACCCAACATCCCTGAACAAGAAGCCATTGTAGGATTCCAAATGCTTAGCTGATCGTTGATGAATAGCGGCTTACCATGTGGTTTAAGTGTACAGTCAGCGATACGGATAAAACCAATATCACTTAGGTTGAAACATCGCGATGCGGATATCATATGCTCAACCGTGAGGTAATGAACAAAACATTGTTGATACGTCTGCATCTGGGCAGTACTTTCTACAATACTGTCATGCATTGATAACATAAAATCATTCACAAGACGTTGATTCTCCCAGATGGAGAGAATAACGGCATGAGAGTTTTTATTATTCCAGCCACCATACTGTGAAATAAACCCATTACATTGCGATACGGATGTCCAAGCTTTCTGTGCTTGAGAGAATGCACGTTCTTTTCCAGGAACAGGTATACATTCTATGAACTTAACTATCATAATAGTGATCCTTTACCGCTGCCAATGCTCTCTTTGAAATTCATTTGTTTTTATGAAAAAATCACAGCTTAGCCGAGTCGACAAGATTGATCGACTCTGTTTTCAAAGTTGCATATGTTTATAATACTCACTAAAACCTGTGAGTATATTTGTAATAGCAATTGACGAAATAATTAATCCCATGACTCGGCTTATAATACTTGCCCCGCTACTACCAATAAGTCGAGCAATCGAACCAGACAGTAACATTAAAACATAGACCAATACTAAAACAGATAACATAACCAATGCGGTTTGAATTTGCTCAAAGATATCGAATACTGCATTTTTTGTTAATAGCACGGCTGCCAACATCGCGCCAGGACTTGCTATTGAGGGAACCGCCAGAGGGAAAATAGCTGTTTCTTTATGCGATTTTTCTAAAAGTTTTATTTCTTCTTCAGGTTTACTGTCGCCAAATATCATATTTAAAGCAAATAGAAACAAAACAATTCCTCCCGATATTTGAAATGCAGAAAGTGGAATAGATAGTGCTTTTAATATGATCTCGCCAATGACGACAAAAAATAATAAAACACACGCTGATACAATGGTGGCAAGCAATGCCACACGAGACTTCGTTTTTTGATCATATTTAGCTGTTACCGCTATAAACACTGGAACAGTTCCAATCGGATCTATCACAGCAAAAAAGGTTATAAAAACAGCTAAAAAATCTATCATTTACTTTTTTATCCAAAATTGAGAAAAAATAAAAAACCATGTGACCGGTAAGTCAGTTGGTGCTGTTTTGCCGCTTTTTAGCACACACCGTATTAACGATAATAGCTCCGGATGCAGCAACTTGTATGGCTAATCGCTTACGAATCAGGGTAAAGTGAAGCACCAACTTTAGCAGCCTAGGCTTTCTATGGGAGCGTTTAATTACAGGTTAACGACTCGCCCAGGCAAGCAGTCACGACAAACCAACTTTCCCCATAACATCGAAAATCACTCTCTGAATCATAATTTACGCAAGCTTACACGAGTGATTTCCCTTTCGGCGGTTCAAAACTCACTATATACCGTCGATATCAAATAAGTAAATTTTGCCGTCTCTCAAAATACTCGGCAGATGAATCTTCTTAGGTTGGCTCTACGCCAACAAAACGCGACCTTGCATTAATCATCCATTTTTAATTCATGTGCCGCAAGAATGTATGAGCATTTATCCATACTCTATGCTATATCGAAAATAGCTGGCACGGATCTGTATCAATGTGCCCTTTAGACCAGAGCCGCCAAATAGGCATATAACTGCGGATGACAGTGACATCGGATCTGCGTAAGAGAGCACTAAATCGCTCCTTTGGCACGCGAGGATATGCGGATGTTTACTGTGCCACCCACTCTCGCTGGTGATACTTCCATATGTGCTGTTGCTCGTCTAACTGATACATAAACAACCAGCCATTATTGACTAATGCGGCCACATCCTGATGACGTGTCATGATGGTTTCCAACGCAGCTTTCGGGGCTTGAATAAAGGCACTGAGTCTTATAGGTTGATGGCGGTATTGTTTGCCATCATGGACAGACTGTTTAGACAGGCCAATGCGCAGATCGCCACCGTTCCCTTCAAACACACCAATATGTCCGCCCACCACATTGTGCAGTAACTTATTGCCGCTGCCATATTTTTCTGGTGCAGTGACAGAAGCATAGTACTGCAGGTTGATCCAGTTCATTACCAGCAAGGGCGCGGTCATGATCTTTTCGAGTTGGGTGAACTCAGGGTCCAGATCGGCATGGTACTCATGCAGAAACACCCGCCCGGCAAAGTCAAGATTACGCGTGAGGCTGCGGGGGGCAATAAACGCGCCCGCGTTGTTGCACAGGCCCCATTCGGGACGCATCTGTGCCCAATTAGTGGCACGACGTTTAAAGAAGCGACCCAGGTCGTGAGCTTTGGCTGACTCGGCAAACTGGCTGGCCCGTTGACTCCTAGCCTGCTGACACGCCACAATAATCCAGTCTCGCCACTTCGCCTGCGGGGCATCGAATAGGTTTATTTCGTCCGTTGTCGTGTTGTGCAGGGCAGCGTAAAACTGCGTATCGTCCGGCACGTGAACATCAAACTGGGGCATAGCCGCCCTGACCGCGGGATCATTCAGCAGACTGGTCAGTACTTTGACATTCACTTCACCCGTCTGTCCGCCACAAGCTCCGCAATCAAGGCTGGATGAAGTGTGGTTGTTACAGGTCTGGCTTCCATGGCCGGTCAGCAATACCACCTTGGCAAGGCGTTTGCTAATGCCCATCGACTTAAGGATACCTGCCCCAAGTTCTGCCTTATCGATGATCGCCAGTTCTTGTTGGTTACGCTCTAATCGCCATAATTGATTGCCGCGAATATCACGGTTAACAGGATGATCGCTACCATGCTGCAATATCACCCGTTTGAATAGACTAATCAGTTTAAGTAAACCGCCCGCCTCGACCATCCCTAGCGTTGACGATGGTTTTTTCAAGCTGTTTTGCCAACCCAATTTGGTTAACCGCAAGATACGTTCTGGCCGTTTTTGGGTTTGTCTGGCAACCAGTTGAGGCGCTAGCAACCCCGGTAGCTGCGGCCGCAGGATACTGCCATCATAGCTTTGATAAGCGATGGGAATCCCAAAAAAGCCAGCAAAGCCAAGTGTTTCAAGCTGCGAGCTTTGTGCTTCCAACGCACGGCGCATCGGCTCGGAACGAACATCAATACAGAACACAGCTTGCAGTTCAGCTCTGGTCGGCTCTGCGACTGGTTGCACCGTTTTTACCTGCTCAATCCACGGGGCCTGCACACTGAGTTCTAAAGCGCGCTGCCATAGCCACATTGGTGCGAGCTGTTGTTCAGCATGCCAATAGTAACTCTCAATATTGTCTACTTGCTGCTGAATAACCCGATTGATCTTGGCTGCAACCTCGCCATGTTGCTGCACCAACCACTGCATCAACACGGTGTCCCAGGCGAGCAAGATGGCCATCAACCCCAACGCTTGCGGTATAGCGACTGGTTGTTTGGCTAGCCCCGTCTGCCAGTCTAACCAAGACTGCCAACCAGCCCATCCGGACAATTGATGTAAAGATGCCCGCATAAATGCAGATGCGCCAGATTCGTGTTTCCAAGTACTCTGCCAGTTGTCAGTGACTTGCTCAAAAAGACCCTGAATATCATCTGGCAAGGCCCGCAAACCGGGTAGCAGATCCACACCCAGCAAAGTTTTAATACCTTTGTCGCGTGCAACCACTTCTAGCCAGCTTTGATAGAGGTGTTCACCATTTTTACCGTTGGCATCGAAGCGCTCCGGATACTGGTGATACAAGGCAATAAATTGGCTGACCTGCTGCACAATTTCCTGTTCCCAACTGTGCCCTTGCTGGCTGGGGATCATCTCATCCATCAGCATCGCCAAGGTTTTCCAGCGCATGGTCACGGGGATATCAGTGTGCCAAATATCCCGTTCTAGTTGCGTCTGTGTCAGTGATGAATGCAGTTCTGTGATTGCCTGTTGCAGATGCTTGGGTTGGATTTGCTTGCCCCAGAGTTCCCGATAATAACGTTTGTCCATCAACCCAGTTTCACCGGTAATAACCGCCTGCTCGGCAAAAACTCGAACAATGTTTTCGTGGCGCTGCGCCCACCATGGATTCACAGCGACCGTTTGATCCAGCGGCCAAACCGGGGCTACAGAGGCAGATACCCGCTTAGCGATAGCCATATAATCGTTCGCGCTCGGTGCTTCAATCATGATTTGGCCTCAGTGTTGATATGCCATTGCGTATGTTGCAATGCCAATAAATTTTTACTCGGCCAGAGTTTCAACGTCAACCGGGTGGCCCACTCATCAAGATAGGCACCGGCATTAAGCCAGATGAATAGATGCTTTATCCAGCCCACATGGGGCCAGTATTGAAGTGCCAGAGACAGTGCAAACAGGCTACAAAACAACAGTGCGACAAAACCATCGGCAGAGTGATTAAGTGGTGCATCAAGCCCCATCAAAACTGCTAGATGATGCTTAGCGATGGTATACAAGGTGAGTAACGCCGCTGCGAACATTAAAGTGATCGCCACGCATGCCAGACTGCCATGGTCCCAGCGGGTAACACTTGGCACAATTAAGGCGGCAAAGGCAAACCATACTAATACCGTTGCTGCCATACTGGTCATCATCGCAAATTGCCACTGTGCTATAGCGATTAACAACGCCGACAGCGTCATCGCTATAACCCAGTGGGAAAGCTTCGACTTAACCTCACCTGCCAGTTTTTCTGCCAGATAATGATTGACGGTGTTGCCACTATTAAGAAAGGAATATGATTTGTAGAAGGAGTGAGCAAATAAGTGAAGTAAAGCCATTTCGTAAAGGCCCAAGGCAATTTCGACCAGCATGAGCCCCATCTGCGAGCTAGTTGACCAAGCCAGTTTAACCTTGATGCTCATGCGAGTGGTTGTAATCAGCCCGGCAATGGTAGCGCTGGTTCCGGCTAATACCACTAGCAGCCAGCAAGCGGCACTGCTTGATGCCAGAATCGGCGCAAAAAACAGCAGCAAAATGCCACCCAGATTAACGATACCGGCATGCAATAACGCCGATACCGGCGTGGGGGCTTCAACCACCTGAATCAACCAGCCATGCATAGGTAGCTGTGCACATTTAATCAATGCCACCAGCACCAGTAACACAGCTGCCGTGCTCATACTCCAATTACCACGTGTCTGCTCAGCCTGCTGCACCAATATATGAATGTTAGCGGTATGGAACTCGTTGTAAAGAATGATGAATGCCACAGCCAGCAAAAGCTCGCTCAAACGGGCCAGCAGAAACTTCTTGTGAGCCGCCAAGTGGGCCCTAGGACGCTGCGGATAGAACAAAATCAACCGATGTAAACTCAAGCTGACCCCCATCCATGCCATCCAGAAAATAAGCAGATGATTACTAATAATCACCAACACCACAGCGCAAATGGTCATTAACAAGGCACGCAAGAATCGCCCTCGTTCCAACTCGCCAGAAAAAGCAACCCAGCTATAACGCACAATAGCAACCCCCAGAATGGCTATTAAACCAAGCAACATGAGCTTTAACGGTGTCACTAGAAATAGAGAAAACATGATACATCCCACATTTTTTATGTGTAGGGATCTTGCAGCACTCAATTTATTAAGTAAAATATATAATAATTAAGTAATCGTTCTGTTTTATAGAACAAAGGTGTCTCATGAGTCGTCTCAATTATCATCACCTTTACTACTTCTGGCAGGTTGCCCGTCAAGGCAACTTGACCAAAACTGCGCAGAACCTTCATATCTCGCAGTCGGCCCTATCCTCACAGATCAAACAATTAGAGGAATCACTCCATGTCAGCCTGTTTACCCGGCAAGGCCGAAAACTGCAGCTGACCGAAAGCGGTTACCATGCGCTGAATTACGCCAATGAGATCTTCAAAAATGGTGAGGAACTGGAACAATTGTTGACCAGCGGCACGGCGCTACCTAGCACCCCGATCCGCATTGGGATACTGTCTACTATTTCACGCAATTTCATTGAGCAATTTGTGCAGCCGTTGCTGGATCAAAATGACTGCCGGTTCTCATTGCAGTCAATGAGTCAGACCGGCCTATTGAATGCCATGAACGAGTTGCAGCTGGATATGGCGCTGACCAGTATTACGGTACATGGCTCTAACATCAACAACTGGCAAAGCCGCGTGCTAGCGCGCCAGCCCGTTGCAATCATTGGCCCACCCGGACTGGATTTAAAACCAGAACTTGGCGAAAGCTATCGCCATCGTCGCTGGATCGTTCCCTATGGCGAAAACCCGCTACGCACTGCCTTCAACTCTTTTGCCGCACAATATAAATTGGAACCGGAAATCGTTGCAGAATCAGATGATATGGCCATGTTGCGCCTACTCACGCGAGACATTGGGGCATTGGCCATCATGCCGGAGGTGGTCGTCAAGGATGAAATCGACTCAGGTGAATTGAAAAACTATATGCTACTCCCCAATGTTTATGAAAACTTTTATGCCGTCACCACGAAACGCCGAGTAGTACACCCGAAGGTTGGCATGTTGATCCGACCACTGAATTGAGACGGGATGAAAAAGCGTAAAAGAATGGGTTGAAATAAGGTGGGTTAGCTTTTGGCTGCTCATGACTTTTTAAAAGTTGCGGCTTGCGATAGTTCCGCCATCCATTGCAATTGGTATGTTTGATTTTTGGCCAAACCACTATACCTCGTTGCTATTCCGCTTTTTACACAACTACCAATAGTCTCTAGCGTTAAAAAAGCGCCAAAATTGTAAACAGTTAACAGTTCTATTGGGGGACTGTCTTTTCAATCGGCGGTAAAAGCGAGTACGCAGCACACGCTCACAACGTTCATTGTGCCGTGTTTGTTAGGTAAGAATTCATCTTGATAAGATCATAAAACATCTCATCTTCTGCGTGAATGACATATCCATTTTTATTATATAATTCAAATGCTTGATTATTATTCTTGAAGCAACTTAAGGTGACTAACTTATCACAATTACTCGCCTCAACCTCAAGAGCATTCAATACCTCAGAGGCAAGCCCTTTGCGCTGTGCATGGCTAAAAATAATAAGGAGATGGATATGTAAGCTGGCCTCTCGAAAACGATGACAGACTAAACCGACTCGTTGGCCCTTAACGGTAATCCAGCTAAACCATTCGGGCTTCAAATGAGATCGAAAACCGTTAGATTGATACACCTCATCCCAGCCAATTGCAGCATCGATGATAGGGTACATATATTGTTTGAATATGCCGAAAGTTTCTTCAAATTCATCATTGCTAATTTGTAATAGTTGAATTGCCATATTGTTCCCTAAAGCTAGCTCGATTAATCAATTGATATTTATATCACTTTTATTATATTATTGACGAACCCAATTTATAGGAAATAACGTATAACTCATGCGTATTTAGATAAACCTCGCTAATAACACTTTTTAGCTGATCTAAAATAATATCTATTACGCTGCATATAACTCTGTTGACTTATTAAATTGGATGACTCAATTAAACTCAGCACGATATGACACTTCAACCGATCATAAATGGATTGTGAATGTTACCACCGAAAAGTTAAATAATAATTTTGCCATTGCCTAGCATAGACAAAATCTGTGCTTGAGCTGTTTTTAACAATTTTTGTCGTTCATCTTCGTTGGAAATCATCTTAGCAATGGTAACCGCCCCAACGAGTGAGGCCATAATAACTCTTGCCCGATCGCTTATATATTCACTCGTGAGTCCAATTTTTCGGATTCGACAGAGCGCAACAATGCGCCTCTCCAGCATGATTCGCACATTGTCATAAGACTGTTGAAATAGTTGCTTAATTTTATCGTTATCGCTACCCAGTTCATTAAATAAGACACTTTCGAGCCCTGGCTGCATTTTATGAAACTGATGAAGTCCCCAATAGTTATCTGTCAACGCCAATAATTTATTCATTGTCAGGGGATATTTAACTAATCGTGCTCGGCTACTCTCTTTTAATAATTCAGAAAAACACTCTGCGTAAAGTGCTTCTTTAGATTCAAAATGAGAATAAAACGCTCCGTGAGTCATGTGAGCTTCTTTCATCACCTGACCGATTGCAACTTTATCAAAGCCGAAGCGGCTAAACAGTTCCGTCGCCGCTTCAATAATGCGGATACGAGATTTTCCTTTGTGTGATTTGTCATATGGCATAACGACACTTACCTCGCTCACTAACTAAATATTATCTTGATCATATATAATGCAGTGCTACCGTCTGCATCTACTGTAACATTTATTGGGACGGATATGAATTCACCGATAGTTATCACTGGTATGGGGATTGTTAGTCCACTCGGCTGCGGCATTAATTCAGTTTGGCAGCGACTGACTGCTGGGCAGTCAGGCATTCGATTTATAGACAGATTTGATACAGAAGGATTCCCAGTAAAGATTGCTGGATTGGTCCCAACTAAAGAGCAAGACGCTAAAGCAGGTTTTGATTTTTCGGATATAGTCGCGATCAAAGAACTTAAAAAACTCGACCGTTTTACCTGTTATGCGCTAGCCGCTGCTCAGGAAGCATTGACCCAAGCCAACTGGTTTCCAGAAAACGATCAAGACAAAGAAAACACAGCGACCATTATTGCATCAGGTGTCGGCGGCTTCACCACGATCACACAGGCACAAAAAATCTTAGATAACAAAGGCTACAAACGGATTTCTCCATTTACTATTCCTGCCTTTTTGGCAAATCTCGCTGCTGGGAACGTCTCAATAAAATATGGCTTTAAAGGTCCAATAGGCTGTCCGGTCACCGCTTGCGCTGCAGGCATCCAAGCTATTGGCGATGGCATTCGAATGATACGGAATAATGAAGCAGACGTGGCGTTAGTCGGCGGTGCTGAAGCATGCGTAGACCCTCTTTCTCTGGCAGGGTTTAATGCACTTAAAGCCCTTTCCACCAGTACAGACCCTACTAAAGCTTCACGTCCTTTTGACCAGAATCGTTCAGGTTTTGTAATGGGTGAAGGCGCAGGTCTAATGGTCATTGAAACCTTAGATCATGCGTTACAACGTGGCGCAATTCCACAGGCAGTGATCAGCGGATATGGTACCAGTGCTGACGCTCACCATATCACGTCTGGACCCAAAGATGGCTCAGGTGCAGCACTTTCGATTAAACGTGCTCTGAAGCAATCAGGGTTATCAACGTCCGACATCGCGCACGTCAATGCTCATGCGACGTCTACTTTTGTGGGCGACAATGCGGAAATTGCCAGCCTGAAAAGTGTCTTTGGTGAACAATTAGCAGCCATACCCATTTCCGCGACCAAATCTGCAACGGGCCACCTGTTAGGCGCCGCCGGTGGTATCGAATCGATTTTTACTGCCATGGCTGTGATACACAATCTATTGCCACCAACGCTCAACCACACGGATCCGGATGACTCAGTCAAAGGCTTAGATGTCGTACCTAATCGAGCAAAAGTCCATGAGACTGAACACGCGTTGTGTAATGGCTTTGGATTTGGTGGTGTCAATGCATCGCTCATCATAAGCCGTTATCATTAGTCGTTTACCCAGCTATCCCATACGCCTGGCTATCGTCAGGCTGTATCGTTATAACTGGCAGTGGGAATTTTTAATACTGTGATTGCAACATACGTTTCATTTTCTCAAATAAAAACCAATTTTTGCGCAATACATTCACCAGAATGAGATCGTGAACGTTTTTTAGTCAAACAAACAGATCGCTTTAACGATCACCTTTCATGGTGATCTTATGCGCCTTTTCTGGAAGCGCTATGCATATTCATCACTTTAAAGAACATTTAAAACCGATTACAAACCAACGTCAAAGTGAAAAATTAACTTATTGTTTATTCGAGGTTTTGTTCGGTCCTTTATGTGCGGTTATCGCGGGTGCCAAGGAATGGTTTGATATTCTGGAATATATCTAGGGGCATCATGATTGGTTTCAGCGTAATGGTCTGTTTTTAACAAATATTCCCGCTGATGACACGATTGCTCGGATTATTTCAACTATCGAACCCAACGAGTTTCATGAGTGCTTTATTAATTGGATGGCCTCCATCCATACATTGACTTACGGTCAAGTGATAGCCATTGATGGAAAAACTCTTCGAGGCTCATATAATTGTGAAGACCGTACAAGCACCATTCATATGATAAGTTCGTATGCATCATCAAATAAATTGGCATTGGGTCAGCTAAAAACTGAACAAAAAACAATGAAATGACTGCAATTCCTGAGCTAATAAAAATGCTCGATATTAAAGGAACCTTAGTGACAATTGATGCAATGGCTTGCCAAACCAAAATCGCAAAAACCATTATTGATCAAGGCGGCGATTATCTACTTGCTGTAAAAATAATGAGGGAAAACTACGTCAAGCTGTAGAAAAAGCCTTTGCGATGGAACGTGCATGTACTGCTGAAAATCTCTCATTAGAACAAGGGTATGGGCGTATTGGATCCCGCCAATGTTATGTTTATAACAGCGATCAATTCGAGGGGAATTTCTCTCGTTGGAAAGGGTTAAAAAGTATCGTAATAGTCGAGAATTTCCGAGTAAAAAAGGGAAAGAAAGTTGACCTGGATTATCGCTACTATATTAGTTTAAAAGAGCTCAGTGCAAAGCAAGCCTTGCCATCAGTTAGAGAGAATTGGGGCAAAGATGCTTGCCAGATTTATAAGGCGCATGGTGAAGAGAACTTAGCCTGCCTGTGTCATATGAGCCTTCATATGCTTCGAGCAGAACCGACTCAAGTCAGTCTTGTTGGAAAAAAGAAACGTTGCATAATGAATACTTCCATATTAGAGGCAGTTTTAACTGCTGATTTTAATAATGTGAATAAAAAATAAACACTCATGCGGTTGTTAGCCGCAGTTCATTTATCGGATGCCCGCCTAGTGTTAGAAAACGGGGAAAGTGGTCATAAATACATAGCGTCAAACGAAGAAAACATCCCATTTACAACTATTATGCAAGCCATTGGTGATCGTCATAATCTTCTTCTAATTTCAACAGATAAACCACATGACCTGTCCCTTCAACCTAAAGATCACTCTGATGCGACTCAAAAGTTTGCTTTAAAAGACCATCATCCGCCAACGAAAGTATTGGAAACCAGCTTGCAAGACATACCAGTAAAATGAAAACAAACTTCACGCTTCATATTGATAGAAGAACACACGCATTGAGTATAATTTAGAGTCAGACAAAAATGTCTATCATGGTCTGACTCTAGTTATTTTTCAGCGCATTCTAGACAGACCAACCACAATACAGATAGCACCGCCGACCATACCCACCCACGCTTTAACAGGTGTGTCACCACTTAAGGCACGAGTCACTTGGGAAGCCGCAGCATCATAAATGTTATAACCCCATAGCGCTAAAGCAACACCGGCAACAATCAGAATGAGACCAATAATTTTATTATTCATGCGAACTCCAATGGGTTAAAAATGCCTGCATATCACACCGACATAATGACACAAACAATGAGAAGATTTATAAACAATCGCCCTCTAGCACTTAAATAATCACCACTTTACCGCTAGAATGGCCTCAATTCGGTATCCATCCTTTTTACTGATCAGATAACGAACGAGTCATCTCCATGAAAGTACTTATTAACCTTGTCCGTAATCTATTAGGCGGCATCATCATTGCCCTTAACCTTGTTACCCGCGGTGCTAAGAAAAAACGAGCGCCTGAAAAGCAGCTAGAGGTTAACAATGAGCTGAAACACGTCTCACTCTACCAATTCGCCGCTTGCCCATGTGCGCCAAGACCCGTAGAGCCATGTATAAGCTGAATTCTCCCATCGAAAAGCGTAACGCCCCAGAAGGTTCTACTCATCGTACAGAGCTATTGGAAGACGGGGCGCCACCACGACTCTGCTCTAACCAAGTATACCAAGTCACGCTAATGTGAGCCCGCTGAGCCACTTCTTCACGTCGCAACCCCGGTGTACGCCGTCGCACACTATCGAAGCCCAATGAAATAGGATCAATGCGTTAACGTTTTTTCTTTAAAAATATCGCAAGGTGCTGCTCTGTCGTATGTTTCACAATTGCCCTATTAGCTGCTATACCACGATAAGATCATTACTTTAGTAAAGCTCAGTGCCTCATACGATGACTTTTATTGATCAACACAAAGTAGGGCAGACTATGAAACGTATATTTGTGACTCGCGCGACAGGGTTTATTGGACAAGCGATCGTAAAAAATCGTCTAGACAATCATTACGATATTGTGGGACTAGCACGTAATGAAAGCAGTGCTGCAATGTTAGAAAATCTTGGCGCAAGCACACATAGGGTCATTGCAAGATATCGATTCCCGGCCTTTACGGCGACAGGATAATTCTTCGCCTGCCATTATTTCCTAAATCGGTGGGCGCACACTGGGATCTATCGGGTCAGTAACGGATCATCCCAATCGTTGAAGCACGAATTCAACAAACCGGCTTAGCTTGGCCGTCATGCGCCGGTCAGCCAAGTGAACGAGGGCCAGCGGCCATGCCGGAGTGGCAGTATCGCACAACAACCTAACCAGGCGCCCCGCAGCAATATCATCAGCTATTTCGAAATCCGCCAGCAGCGCCACACCTAAGCCATCCCTCACCGCCGACAGCAATGCCGCGCCATTATCGACAACGAAGCGGCCCGACACGCGGACGGGCGGCAAACCGGAGAACTGCCAGTAATTGCGCGGAGCACCATCCCGGAACAAGAGGCAATTGTGTTGTGCCAAGTCAGCTGGCGTGAGCGGCACATCATGCTCCGCTAGATAGTCGGGCGATGCACAAACCAACCTAAAGCGAGGGCGCAGTGGCCGGGCAATCAGTCCACTATCGGGTAGATCTCCAAAGCGGAATGCGGCCTCTATGCCCTCTTCGGTCAAGTCAACAACCCGATCGGTTAGCCGTAGGTCGACTTCCACGTCTGGGTAGAGCTTGAGGTAATCGTGAATAAGCGGCGTCACGACGTTTGTGCCGAATGACACAGTGGCATTTACCCGCAGACATCCGGAGGGAGAGCTATGCCGTTCTCGTGCTGCGTCCTCCGCCGCTTCGACGCGGGCAAGCACATCTAAGCAATCGAAGAGGAAAGTTTGACCCACCTCCGTCAGGCTTTGCCGACGAGTCGTGCGCTGGATCAGCTTGGTACCAAGCCGGCGTTCTAAGTCCTGAACGTGATTTGCAACCATGGTAGGGGACAACCCACACACCTTGGCTGCTGCGCTAAAGCTGCCCGCTTCGGCTACGCGGGCAAACACAGACATGCTTTCTAGTCGATCCATTCCACACTCCTGGTTGGTTATGTTCGCATAATTTAGCGGATTATCTAAATGAAAGCTCTCAATTATAGTGTTCGCTTGGGATCTAGGCGCGTTTGCGCCGATTAATCGAAATCGACAGAGTACGACAGAACCAGGAGAAACGACATGGGTAGGCTTGAAAATAAGGTAGTGTTAATAACGGGTGGCGCACGCGGGCAAGGTGAGGCAGAGGCGCGCTTATTCGTCCGTGAGGGCGCGCGCGTATTCCTGTGTGACGTACTGGAGGAGGAGGGCCATGCACTCGCCGCAGAGATTGGTAAGGGTGCCAGTTTCGAACGTCTCGACGTCACTGATGCCGCGGATTGGCAGAGGGTGGTAGGCGAAATAGAGGAACAGACAGGAAGGCTTGATATTCTCATTAACAACGCGGGCACCAATGTTCGCCATGCACTCACCGATACCACGAGGGAGGAATGGGATCGCATGTTGAACGTCAACCTGACGGGGCAATTTCTTGGCATACAGGCGTGTGCGCCGCTGATGAAGCGCAGTGGTGGCGGCAGTATTGTCAACCTAGGCTCTACTGCCGGCATAATGGGCCACCCGGTCGCGGGTTATTCCACATCCAAATGGGCGGTGCGCGGCCTGACAAAATCAGCGGCAATCGAGCTCGCGCCCGCCAACATCCGTGTCAACGCGCTCCATCCCGGAGTCATAGCAACGCCAATGATGGACTCTGCTGGTACGCTAATTCGCGAGTTGGTTGAGCTGACACCGCTAGGACGCGCGGGCCGTCCAAAGGAGATGGCTGAGGTGGTTCTCTTTCTCGCGAGCGACGCCGCCAGCTTCATCACCGGCATCGACCTCGCCGCTGATGGCGGTTTCAGTGAGCTTGGCACTTATGGCGCGGTGTGGAAACATCTCCACACAGCATCCTAATGCACGGTATAGCGCATTCCATTTTTGGAACTATCGATACATAGAGGATCGTTAAATGACAACTTATCACTTACGTCGTTACTTTCTGGCGTCCGAAGACGCCACCCTCGCTTACCTGGCGATCTGGCGTGCCCATATCACCAGCCTAGGTGCATTAGGCATCACCACCGAAGGCTTTTTCACGGTTGCAGATAACTCTCGCGAAGTAGTGGCTCTGCTCCGCTTCACTGAGGGCCTCGACCCAGAGCAGGCCATTGTGGACTACATGGCAAGTCCGGGCTTTGCGCAGGATATGACTGGCTTCGACATGTCGCAGATCACGAGAGTCGAGGTCCAGACTCTCTCGCCAGGCGCCGGCTCGCCGCTCGACTAAACGGAATCCAAAACCGCCTGAAAAACGACATTTTCAGCGCGGTTTTGTCTTAACCTTGATTACGGTTAAAGGTGTAGACCCCAAAAGGTTAGGATTTTACACCTTTAAATTTTACTCGTCAGAAGCGCTTACGTACTTACGCCAATTATGCTGTTCTTTAAAGCCCAGCACATCGCGGATTTTACGGTTTGAAAACAAGGCTTCATGCTCGCCCATTTCTCGGGTAAATGGGGCATTTGGAAAAAACCGTTCAGCTAATTCTTTCGTCGGAATAATCGCGCCATTGTGATCGTTACCCGCATTAAATACTTGGAAACCTAAGCCGTTTTTTTGCAAGCATAAATCCACAATCTGCCCAAGATCACGAGCATCAATATAACAAAACGCATTTCGGCGGCGCACTTCAGGATGTTTGAAATACCCCGGAAACAATTCAGCATATTCATGAGGCTCAATCACATTACCAATACGAAGAGCATAAATGTCAAAACCTGAACGACGCTGAAAACTGCGTGCTATTTTCTCAGTCACCACCTTAGACAGTCCATAACTGTCCATAGGATCAACGTCGTAATCTTCTTCTAATGGCAGTGAATGAGGGTCGGTTTTCCCGTCAGAAAAACAAAGACCATAAGTCGTCTCTGACGACGCAATAATCACTTTCTTAATGCCGAGCTTAACCGCAGCTTCAATCACATTGTAGGTCCCCATCGTATTAATCCGAAAGGTTTCATTATCAGGATGAATTAAAATACGCGGAATAGCGGCGAAATGAACCACGGCATCAAATATGGGTACGCCATGACCAGGCTCCAACTCATCAAACCCAGCATAAGCGCTCAAGGCATTGAACACTTGTCCAGAATCGGTGATATCGGCAATCAAATTATCCACTCTCGGATGATCTAAAGGCACCAAGTCCACATTCAGCACTCGATGACCTTGTTCGAGAAGATAGGTAACAACATGCTGTCCTGCTTTTCCTGACCCGCCTGTGAATAATATACGCTTCGCTGTCATTATAGTTACCTCAATCAATTTAGATGGTTACTGAAAGACTCTACTTCATCTTTAGTTAAATAACGCCACTGTCCGACCTCAAGCTCAAGACAAATATCGCCGATTTTCTCTCGATGAAGTGACACTACACGATTCCCTACGGCAGCGAACATGCGCTTTACCTGATGAAACTTGCCTTCGGTGATGGTTAACAGTACCTCTTTTGGAGTAATAATGTCTAATTTGGAAGGACGAGTTAACCCCAGCTCACCTTGCAGTTGTAAGCCTTGTTTAAACTGAGTGACAAGGTCGCTACTCCGTTCTGCAGGAATGGCTTGGGACAATTGAACTCGATAGACTTTGCGACAATCATTCGTTGGCTGCGTAATATGAAAAGACCAACGCCCGTCATCCGTAATCAGAATCAAACCAGTCGTATCGGCGTCCAAGCGCCCTACAATATGAAGCTCTGAGAGCTTATCAACCTCTAAATAATTGAACAGCGATGGGTAGACTTCATCGATATTGGAACAAACTGTATCCGCTGGTTTATGCATCAGGATATAACGAAAATCGCGTGCTTTCAGCTTAACACTATTCAAGAGCACTAAATTGTTTTCATGCACCTGAACCGCTTCATTCGTCGTTACTTTGCCGTTAACGCTCAACTCACCAGAATGAATACATTGAATCGCTTCCTTTCTGGTTAGCTCAGTACTTTTACAAACAAATTTATCAAGGCGCATAAGAGCGACATTAAAGATATGAGAAAACGAAATATTATCCCTTCTAGCCAATAATTATCAACACTCGCTTGATTTTCGCCAATGTACAGGTACTTTTACGCTATACTGCACATCTTTTCTTTTCGACACACCTTACGACAATCTGTCAGAGCACCTTATGCCATTTGCAAAACTAGGATTATCCAGTCCTCTTGTTCAAGCTATTACCGAACTGGGTTACAAAACCCCTACGCCAATCCAGACACAAGCGATTCCTGTCATTCTCTCAGGTAAAGACCTAATCGCAACGGCACAAACTGGGACAGGTAAAACGGGTGCCTTTGTTCTACCCATATTAGAAAGATTCAATAAAGTACGCACTTTACGTGGTAAACGTATACGTGCGCTTATTCTGGTGCCAACTCGTGAGTTAGCCGTTCAAGTCGAGGCCAGCGTTGCTCTGTACAGTAAACATCTAAATCTCAGCTCTATGGCTGTATATGGCGGTGTGGGTAGCGAACCTCAAAAAGAGCGTTTAATTGAAGGGGTGGATATTCTCGTCGCAACGCCCGGCAGATTGCTTGATTTAGCTCATCAGCGTGCACTGCATTTTGATGAACTGGAAGTGCTGGTATTCGATGAAGCGGATAGAATGATGGATATGGGCTTTATCGGTGATATCAATAAAATTATTGAGCTCTTACCAGAAACTCGTCAGAACCTACTATTTTCAGCGACCATGACCCATGACGTTCGCACCCTAGCCTGCGATTTTTCTGATAATAAAATGAGCGATCTAGCGACTGAAATATCCATTTCACCCAACATCAAGGCCGCCACCAATATCAAACAGTGGTTAATTACAGTCGATAAAGACACTAAGTCCGCCTTGCTGAGCCATTTAATTAACGAGCAAAAATGGGATCAAGCGCTTATTTTTATCGAGAAAAAACACGGTGCGGCCAAACTTGTCGACCAACTAGCAAAACGCGGCATAAAAGCGGACTCCATTCATGGCGATAGAAGCCAAGCCATGCGCGAAAAGATTTTAGCTGAATTTAAATCTGGCGAACTAAAATACTTAGTCGCAACCGGCGTGGCTGCTCGCGGTTTAGATATTGGTGAACTGAGCCGAGTGGTCAATTACGACTTACCTTTTAAACCGGAAGAATACATTCACCGAATAGGCCGAACCGGCCGCGCTGGCGCTTCAGGTGAAGCCATATCCTTTGTTGCCATGGGCGACTTTAAAAACCTTTGCGCTATTGAAAGACGACTAACACACATCATTGAGCGCAAAGAGATTGCAGGCTTTCCAGTGAGAAAAGTCGTACCAGTTTCCATCTTGAATTATGTTCGAAAAAGTAACCGCTAAAAGTCGCAAACTCCATACGAGGTAGAAAGACCTTCTATCTCGCCCTAGTAATCGTAATTCCCCGAAAAATAATGCTTTATTACATAATAAGCTTACAGAGATGGTAGGGTAAAAGCGCGAGCGCTTGATTTTTAATCATTGCATTAAATCCAGTACTCAGAACTTGCTCCAACATTAATGTATTCATCATACAGCGCTTTTGTCTCCCAACTATGCTGAACTTAGTTTTCTCTGCTTGAAGCATGTTTAGGCTAATATGACGTAAATAAGAGAGATTTTCTGCTCCATGGTCTTTGTAGATCCGTCATTCATGCTCACATCAAGTATCCAATTCATGGACTTGGATCAACACCAGAAAGCCCAATCATATCTCCATCATGAGATATTCTGACTTTCAATGCGCCTCGATGAAATTCATTTTCTTCAAGATCCGTTAACACAAAACCCATTTCACCATCAACACTCGAATATTGATTAACCTACTTGTGAATATGTGCTTTTCTATCAATAAATCGACATCGTCAGTTTTGGATAGCGCATCAATTAGACTGATTATGTCTATCGGTTGCATGAAGCTGTGGCTAGCATTCGCAAAGACATTCCGATGGCGTCTAATTAGCAATCCAAATGTGCGTAGAGCACCGGCAAGAATGGCGATCAATGAGAACGTAGTTTTTGAATATGGCAAGATCTACCTTAAAGCTCTAACGTTTAACTTAAGCGGCCTACCGCAGGCAAGCCGCTTGAAGAAAAGGTTAGGCATCCTTTGCGCCCGCGTTGCGAACAGTTGGGCAAAACGCCGCTACAACAGGCGATACGATTGACCAGCTCAATGCGGTGTAAAGCGCGACACCCGCCTCAGTTGCAACCAGCGTTCCGAACTGAGCGCCTAGCTCAAGAGAGAGATTGGAAAGCATGCTCATGACGTACCGGCCAAGTCCTCGTCGTTGATGATCCTTAGCGGTGACAATCTTGTCAAAGGCGGCATATGAATCCACAACTGCCACTTGGCCGCTAGCCGCAATTTCCCCAGATTTGGCAATCAACTCAATAGAGGCGAATTTCCCTTCAATCTGTGTAGTAGCGCGGTAGCCGTCGATTGCTTGTGGAGCATCTCGTGCAAGTTTTGACCACATCAAGAATTCCGGTTTGTGAATGTCCCAATCATTGCTTAGAAGTGGCAGAACACAATCAGGATCAGCACAGATCTTCAACCAAGTTCCTGCTTGTGCTTCTTCCTTGACAAGCTTCTGAACGAGGCTCTCGTCAAGGACCGGTACGACATACCGCATTGTTCGATCAGACCGATTGACCATGATCTGGAAACAACCTGTCTTCTCCATCGGCATATCGGTACCTCGCGATACGGCCCAGCCATAGGCCCATGCTCGGGCGACTGCAAACTGTTGTTGGCGATCGTCACTATTCGCACGATCGGTAGATGCTAAGACTGTAAGCATAAGTCCTCTCAGTGATAAAAATGTTGACATCTAACGTCTACGTTAGCGGTTAAATGTAGCGAAGCAAATTTAATCCACTGCGCATATTTGTTAGTCGTTCATTCTGACCAAAAGCTGGTACACCACGATATCTTGATTGTGAATGTGTATTCAATGATAAGTATCGTCAATTACTTCACTGATTAAACTTGGAATAAATCGTTCAAATTTTAAGTGCTCCTCGACCCACGCCAAATTATCCAGATTAAAGTACTTGGATTGAAATTCAGGAATATCATGGAACATCAGTAAACAGTGACCGTTTGGCACACCAGCCTTGTGTCATTCATTCAGCCCGACTTAAGCAGATAATGCCACTTTAGCCACAGCAATAGCCTGCAGAGCATCAGCCAGTTGTATCTATCCGAACACATTACCGGTGGCAAGATGAGGCACGCCACACGATGCTTCACCGTGAGGCGAAACAAATTCCCCATTGACATAAAACGTATTAATCTGTTGTATTCTCTATCCTCCTCACATGATGGATGCGTTACCGACAAAGAAACAGGCTCAAATTCGGGTATTTAATCGCACCACCTGCTCTGTTGCTCTGAGCAAATCAGACAAACGGTTTGTTGAGCAGGTAGAGTCGGCTCTGAGAACCATTCGCAACACCACTAAATCGCGCAACGCTCAGGCCGATGCACCTTGCGACACATTGGTGTGCGATAAAAAGTAGTGATTTAAACGTTGAGATTGCCATTAAAGCGCAACTTAGCAACACCACAAAACAGCTATTATGTAAGTCGCATTAAAACAATTTTGGCTTGTTTAACAACGACCTGTTTCTCTTCGATTATCTGTTTATTCTATGGGGTTAACAAGGCATCTACCTGGCTTTTTACCCATTGAAATGGATATCGCTCTAGCTGACCGAACCCCGCCATTTTATTTGCCTTTATCTGGCTATTCAGCGGATTTGATATCCCACATAAAAACCGAGTCAGCACTTCGCTGCTCGCCTTGTGTGGACAGGCACTTATAAAGGGATGCAACCAGTTGTTGATCTGGTCTGGATGGACTTTAGGTAATTGAGGTACCGAAAGCTTGGCGACATGCCCTTTACACACACTGCAATGACCGCAATGCTGCGGCGCCTTCTCATCAGAAAAGTAGCGGGCCAGCTGGAAACTAAGGCATTGCGAGCTTTGGAAAAAGTCCACCATAGAATGAATTCGTTCAATTTCGCTACGCTCTTTTTGCACAAAGAGCTGATAGAGATCCGCAGTGAGAACTTCACGCGGAATTTGCCGACTCAGAACTTTGTATACATCCGTACATTGCTTCGTCTGTAGATCAATCCAGCCATTTTCATGAAAATAATCAAGCGCTGCGACAACACGTTGCCGAGGTGCATGATAATGTTGCCATAATAGATCAAAATCAAGGCTATACCATGTTCTAGCTTGCGTCGCGGTGGTGAAAATTGCATCCACAAACACGCGCCGTTCACCATCAAACTTGTCAACAATCGCTGTGGCACTTTCGATAAATTTAAACCGATAAGATGCAAAATAGCTGTAAAGAGCAGCAATCACTCCTTTCAGTTCTAGATAAACCAGCAATGTTTTAAGTGGCAACTGACGGATATAATAATCTCGAGATAGCTGGTTTAAAACCACCTCCCAGTCACCCGTACTGTTATAAATATCATCGACCACTTGCGCAATCGCGGATTGATCTGGCATATCTCCGTAGACGAAGTTTTCTAGCACATTTAAATGGTCCATATTGGCCAACGTAATGCACTGTGCTGGTTTGTCGTCACGGCCAGCTCGGCCAATTTCCTGTGAATAGTTTTCAATCGATTTAGGTAAATCGTAATGGATCACACAGCGAATATCCGCTTTATCAATCCCCATACCAAATGCTATGGTTGCCACAATACAGGTTGAGCGATCCTGCATAAATTGTTGCTGAATGGATTCGCGAACATCACTTTTTAAACCTGCATGGTAAGCGACCGCTTGAATACCTGCCTGCGTGAGCCTCTTGGCAACCCGCTCAGCTGTTTTTTGCAATGTCACATAAACAATGGTAGCGGCCCGTGGTGCTTGCTTAATCAATTTTTCTAACGCCATTATTTTTTGCCCTTCGACACAGGGCATGACACTTAAGTGCAAGTTAGCGCGATAAAAGCCAGTAAGGGTGACTGCGGTTTTAGCTATGGCAAATTTGCTGCACATATCTGCAATAACCGCTTCGGTGGCAGTGGCCGTAAGCAATAAAACCTGCGGGATGTTCAGCGATTTTTTATAGTGAGGCAATTTCAAATAGTCAGGGCGAAAATTATGTCCCCATTCAGAAATACAATGCGCCTCATCAACAACTAGTAGCGAAATCGGCACATGAGCAATAAATTCACGAAATCGTTCATTTTTAAGACGCTCAACCGAAATCATCAATATTTTAAGCTCGCCTCGGCGAACGCGTTGCATGACATGATGCATCTGCTCAGGACTCTGTGTTGAATCGATACTGGCTGCAGCAATACCCTTTGCACTCAGAAATTCCAGTTGATCATTCATCAATGCCAGGAGTGGCGAAATCACTAATGTCAGATGAGGTAAGAGTAATGCACTAAGCTGATAACAGAGCGATTTGCCTGAACCCGTCGGAAAAATTGCGGCAGCCGAGTGGCCATTGAGGATATTTTCAATGACCTCACGCTGCCCTTTGCGAAGGCTGTCAAACTTAAAATACTGCTTTAATGCTTGTTCAATCATTTCCACCAAAACCTATGGCTGTTGTGTGTATGTTATAGCGAGGACATGTCATTTATCGCTATTGAGCTTTGCAATCATGCTAATACGACAGGGGCAAAATGGCTGTTCCAGTACACCAACTAAGCGGCAAAAACAAAAATTACCACAAAAAAATTGTCAGTCGGCAATGATTGTTATACGGTTTTCATTCATTTGGAAAAATCAGTCAACACTTTCGCCTCGATCGCTGCGAAATATGACGGCACTAAGCCATATACCTCGCTTACGGATAGATTCTCTGGTCATTTTCCTAAATTACACAAATTTGCGTTTAATATCGTTTAATGATGCGTCTAAACCTGCACATTTGCCCGCAAAATTCACGCCGAAACGAGACTAAACGTAATTTCAGTGACGCGAAGCCACATCAATAACAATAAAAAAGTAGCAAGGAGAACACAATGTCAAACCAAACCATTTATCTTCCCAACTACACTGTTGGTGAGGATGCTTACCGCAAGATCGCCGATATGACGAAAGTCTATGGGAATAAGGCCGTTGTGATCGGCGGTAAAATAGCGATCGAAAAAGCCAGAACTGCACTAGAAGATGGCATTAAAGATTCAACAATTACTCTGCTGGATTTTCTATGGTATGGCGGTAATGCCACCATGGAAAATGTCGAACAGCTTAAAAACAACCCACAGGTTCAGCAAGCCCAGATGCTGTTTGCTGTGGGTGGCGGACGCGCTTGCGATGCGGTTAAAACCCTTGGCTCAATAATCGATAAACCCGTCTTCACCTTTCCAACTCTGGCGTCCAACTGCGCAGCCTGTACGTCGTTAAGTGTCATGTACAACCGTGATGGTTCATTTAAAGAGTATTTCTATCAAGATCATCCACCACTACATGCCTTTATTAACACGAAAATTATTACCGAATCACCCGCTGAAATGTTCTGGGCAGGAATTGGGGACGCGCTAAGTAAGGAGTATGAAGTCGAATATTGCTGCAGAGAGAAAAAACTGTCTCACCTGCCCTTGTTAGGGCTGGGTATTGCCAAAACCTGCACAGACCCACTTCTCAAGCATGGGCAAAAAGCGCTTGAAGATTGCCGTCATAATCGGGTTTCAGCCGAGCTTGAAGAGGTTGTCTTAGACATCATAATGCTCACCGGGATTGTCTCGAACTGTGCGGTTCACATCAGCTCGCAAATCGCCGAACAAGACCAGTATTACTACAACAGCTCCCTGGCGCACTGCGTTTATTATGGCTGTTCGCTCATCCCTGCCTGTGAATCTCATCTGCACGGTGAAATCGTCGCCTTTGGCGTGTTGTGCTTATTAAAATATGATCAGAACGATCAGGAATTTAACCGTATTCAGGCTTTTAACAAAACCCTCGGACTACCCACCACCATGGCTGAAATTGGACTAACCCGTGATGATCTAGCAACCGTTGCAAACGTTGCCGCATCAGTTATTGAATGGAAATCTGCGCCGGGCACTCCCAGTAAAGAAAAATTCATCGAAGCGATTCTCGAAACAGATCGCATTGGTCAAACCGGCAAATAAGCTGAAGAGAGCAGTACCTGTTGTGCTGCTTATTTACGCCATCAAGCATAATAGAATCGAAGAATAATCGCTTAATTATTTGTCATCGATTCAATCGTTGCACCAATAGCTTGATCGATAATATCCAATCTGGTTAATCGCCGCTTCTAAGATGGCAGTGGCGAGCTAACACGAAAGGCTGAATCCATAGAACGCGTACCACTCTCATACTCAAGCCAAAAATGCAGGTCTCATAAGCAATTTGTCACCCAATTCGGTGGCTGGCTACTCACTTTGTTTGTTAGTAACAATTTAAACCCTAGCAATAGCCTAGGCTCCGAGCAACCATACTTCTCTTTTAACGCTTCTAATCCCTGTCTCAGATGGTGCCTGCCATTCGTGCATGTCTTCAATCAATAACTCCCTTTAATTGAATCGAACACTGTCACACAAACCACTGCTGGAAACGGGGCAAGCCACATGCGTAGTTAAAAAGACAAATCACTGTTCATAAGCTTTTTTCTTAAGCTCTTTGCTGGTCAATACCACTGAAAGTGTTTTTGAAAAGGCTAAAGTATCTAGCCTGCCCATCGAACGGAAAGCGCAAAATGAGCATTTCCGCCTAGAAAGTACTATCACCGGGTACGAAAAAACCACTGAAGGTGTGATCAAGCGGGCCTATCTGCTAACGGATAGCAGCAACAAATCTTGGATAAGTGTATTTAATGGTTACATATTTTTTCAGCTAAGGTGGTAAAGCCGTTTTGCGTGGTTACGAATTTCCCCCTACTTTGCAGAAAATCCACCAGCTCATCGGCGCGCATATTTTCTTTTGAACAGGTATGAAATCGCGTGTTCTGTCCATATTTTGCTAAAATGGCCGCGCAGAGACTTTCTCTGCTATAAGATTGATCGCTACTCAACATCATTTTCATCACTTCATGGCCGTGAATACTCTGTGTCATAAATGCTCCATGTTCCCAAAATAATTCATGAGATGTTTTTAACACAGACCAGTCAATCGAAAAACGCTGATAGAATCAGACGTTGATCCAGGCCAGTAATTTGGTGAAAACAACCATAAAAAAGAAGAACCCATCGGATTTTCCGTGCCAACCATGTGCTTTAAAAACACTAAGAGCAGCCAGATAAAGCCTAAAGGCTCATCCAATGACAAAGATTATCGAGCATTGCCAAGCAACGATTCAGCTGCGCAACACTCACAAATTCATCACTCTTATGTCCCTGATCCATACTTCCCGGACCACAGACTAAGGTCGCGATACCGGCCTCATCAAAAAGCCCGCCTTCAGTACCAAACGCAACCGTGCCGAACTCGGAGCTTTCACTCCACTGACGCAGCCAGTTAGCAAATTCTGACTGAGGATCAGTTAGCAGCGGAGGGTAAGCTGATAACGACTCAAACTCAATCCGGGCAGATTCATGAACCTTTTGCATGGCAGGTAGCAAAGTCTCATGAGCATATTGCTCAAGGGCATGAAATGTAGTGCTAGCCTCCATTTTCGGCAGATAACGCATTTCCATATCAAACTGGCAATACTGCGGAACAATATTCAGCGCACTGCCACCGTAAATCACCCCAGTCTGCAATGTACTATAGGGTGGTTCAAAGCGCTCATCACACTGTGCTTTGAGCGGCTCGGTCAACTCGGTGATTTTACCAATCAACTTAGCCGCATACTCAATGGCATTCACACCGCTGGGCGCATAAGCCGAATGGCAGGCATGACCATGCACTTTACAGCGCATCCCTACTTTGCCTTTATGTCCATAGACTGGCTGCATACTGGTCGGTTCACCAATAATGCACATTGCTGGTTTTTCAAGCGAAGCATTTAAATGGTCCACTAAGCTGCGAACACCCAGGCACCCAACTTCTTCGTCATAAGAAAAAGCAAGATGCAGTGGCATACGCAGATTCGCCTGAACAAACTTGGGCAAAGCTGTAAGCACACAAGCAAGGAAACCTTTCATATCGGCGCTACCACGGCCATAGCATTTGCCATCTGACTCAGTGAACTTAAACGGCTCAACCGACCAGTCCTGCCCATCAACAGGCACCACATCGGTATGGCCAGAGAGCATCACCCCACCGTTGCCGGATGGTCCCAGCCGCGCATATAAATTAGCTTTGGTGCGCTCATCGTTATAAATCTGGGTTGACTCAATGCCAAGCTTGGCAAGATAGTCAGCTATCGCATCAATCAGTGCCAGATTCGATTCCCGACTGGTTGTATCAAATGCCAATAGCTGGCTAAGATGTGCTCGCAGTTCGCAGCTTAGCGTGTCACTGTCACTCATTACCCGGGACCCCATAACTTGGTGCCTGGCGAGGGTCGATAGCACGAGTCACATAGTCAATCATCTGTGGTTCATAGGCCTGCCACAGCTTAGAGAGTTCCCCTATCGGGTCTTCATCGGCCCAGTCAACTCGTAGATCAACCAGTGGCCAGCTATGTTTTTCGACTATTTTGACCGCAGCCGAATGAACGGGACCGGCTTCCCCGCCATGTGCTATGCCTATTTTAAGTGCGCTAATCAAGCGAGCAGTCAGCGCACCGGTTGAAGACTCAAAAGCGCTGGCCATCGCATTAATCACTTGCTGATTAGCCAACATATTCCCGGCAACGACGCAGTTTACGCCTTTCACGCTGTGATGAATGCCCAGAGTTTCACTACCGCTAAAACAGGCTGAATCACCATGGATATCCAGAACCGTCACCTGTCGGTAAGCATTAAATTCATCACCAGAGACCGCAATATTTAACGCCTGTTCAGCACTTTTGCCATCGCTGAGCTGTGAAAGAATTCCCTGCCCTAATGAAGGCAACGTAATATTCTGGCTGGAAACGGCCCCGATGCCAGAGCGCAACCATGGACAGCGCGCGCCCACCGCGATGCTCGAAGAGCTAATTGCAATGCCCAACTGACCTGTTTTAAGGCATAACCCTGCAATTGAGATAGTCATAAAAACTCCATTTAAACTGACTCAGGAATAACAGCGATTACATCAATTTCCATCAGCCATTCAGGCTGGGCTAACCCAGAGACAACCAGACCGGTTGAAATGGGGAAAACGCCTTTGAGCCAGCGACCGACTTCCTGATAAACAAGCTCTCGATAACGTGGGTCAGTAATATAAGTGGTTGTTTTGACAATATGCGACAGATCGCTACCCGCTTCTTCTAATAACTGTTTTACATTTTTCATGGCCTGTTCAGCCTGCGCGCGAGGATCACCCAATCCAACTAAATTGCCTTCGAAATCAGTCCCGATCTGACCGCGGACATACACGGTGTTACCAGCCACTACCGCTTGGCAAAGATCATTGTCAATCGATTGATTAGGATAAGTTTCTTTAGTATTGAACATACGAATACGAGTATGTGTTGGCATAATAACTCCTGTTTTAGTTTTGACGGCGATACTGCTGATACTGTCGTTGAATCACAATCTGATCGGCGATGTATTTGGCATCATGCCAAACCCCCCAGATAAAGGTTGAGCCACGCCGTGACAGCCAGGGCAACCCTAAAAAGTAGACCCCTGCCTCACTGGAGACACCGCGTTGATGTTTTGGCTGCTGCTCCTCATCAAGGGCATCCACTTGCAGCCAGCTGTAATCGGAGGTAAAACCAGTCGCCCAGATAATCGTACGAATATGTTGCTGTTTTAAATTCAGTTCTAAAGTCGGCTCCGTCATACATTGGGGGTCGCTTAAAAATTCTCTTGCCTGTGGCTCTGGCGGTAAATCCAGTCCATTGCGGGCAATATACTCATCAGCCTTATCCAGCAGTGACAGATAATTCTCATCACCGCCGCGGATATTGTCACCCAGATCGTGGCGAAAATAAGCAATGTCATCAGCGAAGGACTCTGTGCGTCCGACTAGATGAAGCCCTTGCGCGGCGAGCCTTCGAAAATCAATCGTCTGTCCACCGTATGCACCGCTGACCGCGATGGTGACATGTTCTTTGCCTGGTTCATTCGCTGAAGCTTCCCACAGACCCAACACACCCAGCCACCAGACAAAATCACGACCTCGATAACTCCGTGGCGGGCGATCATGCGGCCCGACCGACAGATAAACCTCTTTGCCGGAGCGCTGCAATTCATCGGCAATCTGAACGCCGGAAGAACCCGCCCCAACGACCAGCACGCCACCTTCTGGCAATTGCTCAGGATTGCGATAGTTCGCCGAATGGATCTGATACAGTTCAGGATCTTTGGGCGCGATCGTCGGAATCGTTGGGATCTGGAACGCACCCGTTGCCGAGACAATGCGCTGAGCCTCTATCACACCTTCAGAGGTTTCTACGCGAAACCCGCTGCGCTCGGCATTTTTAATGACCCGGTTAACCTCTACCCCGGTTCGGATCGGTAGGTCAAATTTCTCGGCATATGCTTGAAAATAATCCGCGACTTCTTCTTTGGGCATAAACCCGTCAGCCTCGGTGTAAGCAAATTCCATCCCTGGAAAACGGTCATGCCATGCCGGGCCATTAGCGACTAGCGAATCCCAGCGAACATCTCGCCAGGCCTGTGCAATCTGATTCTTTTCTAAAACCAGATGCGGTATGTTCTGACGGCTTAAATGCTCACTCATGGCAACGCCAGCCTGCCCGCCCCCGACAACGAGCGTATCGATTTGTGTCATATTCTTGATCATTTATTCGCGCCTTTTAATTCTGAATTCAAATTCCCTAAGGGGATAAATTCAGCTTATGGCACAAAATAAATGCCGTAAATTAGTATAAATTTACGACCTAAATAGAAAAAATATCGGACTCTATAAAATGAATCAGGCCGATAAAGATTCTTTAATCGGATAAACCCGACCTTTGTTTGTATTCACATTCAAATTGCATTGTCGGCAATAATCCATAAATAATCGAGCCGGTTTAGTGGGCTCATTGGTTTTCAGATACGCCATGATCAACGTTGAACTTTCCATTTCATCACTGATATCCACACAAGCTAACTGTTGACCATCATAGGTAACATTTGAGTGAGGCCGCGTCACTAACACCGAGAAGCCCTGTCCCTGTCCGACCATGCAACGCACCATTTCAATCGATGGAGAGGTATAAGCAACCTGTGGGTATAATCCCTTTTCAGTAAAAATATTTAGAAAGTAATTTCGGCTGGGAATAATATCGAGCAAAATCATGGGCTCGCAGCTGAGATCTGCTAATGACACGCTCTCTTTAAACGCCAGAGGATGATTGGCAGGAAGCAGGGCATAAGGTTTATGAGGCGCGTTTAACACATCTTTGCAAATTGAATTATCCAGCTCTAAATCGTAGAGAAAGGCCAGATCAAACTGGCCGCGATGCAGACCGACCATCAACTCATGCTGCTCACCATCGTGCAACTGAATCTCAATATCCGGATAGTTCTTCTTAAACCCGGCGATAAGCTGTGGAATATACAGCGGCGCCACCGACTCAAAACAGGCAATCGATATTTTCCCACTGGTGATCTCACTGCTAGCTAACGTATTTTGCTCAAATTCATGAGATAAACGCAGCAGCTCACTGGCCTTATCATAAAATCGTCGGCCACTGGGCGTAAGCGAAACTCCCTGCGCATGATGGCGAATGAGTAACTGCTGACCAAACGAATCTTCAAGGTTCTTAATCGCAATCGAAATCGAGGGTTGAGCAATATGCAGCTTCCTTGAAGCCCCCGCAATACTCTCGGTCTGAACCACCGTCGAAAAGTAATGCAATTGTTTTAAAGTAAAATATCTCATGCGCCCTCCACCTATTGAAAAAATATTGCTTATAGTCACATCTCTATAACTTTTTATTAGCAAGGCATATACCACGAGTGCAAATACAAATAACAAATAGATTTAGTCTATTGTCATACATGGTTTTTTTATCTAATTAAAAGTTACAGAATCGTTATAAATGTTTTAAATGCGCTTCATTTTGGACAATCACGCCCTCTTTTGGGGCGTTTCATAGGTAAAGGCAAGCGCACTAGGCAAGGTGTTGTGCTTAATTTCAGAGCATGCCGATTAGATAGTTTTTTTTAAACTAAAAGGCAAGAAAAAAGTAATTGCTAGTTATCCAGCTATCCATCCATAGTGACCAAACATATTTGAGACCCTCATGTTCTGATCTAAATCAGTCTCTTATTAAATTAGTTTAGGGAAGGTACACATTCTATGGCGTTTCATTGGGACTATCTGTTCAGTCTGTTTAAACTATCCGATTTTTGGTGGGCTAGCTGGACAGTCGTAAAACTTAGCATAGCAAGTTGGATACTGAGTATTGTTTTTGGCTTTGTACTGGCGTTAGCAAAACAGTCGCGTTTTGCTATTTTAAATATTCCGGCCAAGCTCTACATCTGGTTTTTCCGCAGCCTTCCCCTATTAGTACTGCTCATTTTTGTTTATAACATTCCGCAACTGTTGCCATTTAGCAGCTCGATCCTTTCCAATCCATTCTGGTCCGGACTGATTTCAATGGTATTGTGCGAAAGTGCATACGTTGCAGAAATCCACCGCGGCGGTTTACTGTCCATTCCTAAAGGCCAGAAAGAAGCAGCCCAGGCTCTCGGGGTCCGCTATGTCGGCATTCAGTGGCTGGTGGTAATTCCGCAGGCCATTCGTGTTGCCCTGCCTGCGCTGACCAATGAATATATCGCCATCGTGAAACTCACCTCTCTAGTATCAGTAATTTCATTAACAGAGATCCTGTTGGTTGGCCAACAGCTTTATACCCAGAACTTTTTAGTCATGGAAACAATGACCGCTGTGGCCGTCTATTACGTCATGATCGTAACGATATTTGACTTTTTACTCAAACGGTTAGAAGCCTATCTGGATGTCACTCAGAGCAAAAAATCACATCTGCTGCCCGAAGATCTGATCGCAAAAGTTAAAAGCGCTCCCCCCGTACAGCTTAATCCGACCACTGAATTTGACGGCCCGGCACTGCAGGCAACCAAACTGCACAAAGCCTATAACAATGTTGAAGTGTTGGGTTCGGTGAACCTTACAGTTAACTCTGGTGAAGTCGTCTCGGTGATCGGGCCTTCAGGCTCAGGGAAAACCACCCTAATTCGATTGCTCAACGGGCTGGAACAGCTGGACAACGGTGAAATTCATCTCAACGGGAAACCTTTCTTAAAACTATTGCATTACGGTCCGAATAAATCCCGCTTTATTGAACATCCTGAACATCGCAATAACATCGGAATGGTCTTCCAGAGCTTTAACTTATTTCCGCATTTGAGCGTATTACATAATCTGATGCTGGCGCCAAGTTACCATCATATGGGTAATAAAGAAGCGCTGAAAATGCAGGCCTATCAGCTGTTAAATAAAGTCGGCATGTTAGAGCATGCTTGGAAACATCCGCATCAGTTATCTGGCGGTCAGCAACAGCGTGTTGCGATTGCCCGAGCGTTGATGATGCGTCCGCAAATCATGTTATTTGATGAACCCACCTCGGCTCTGGATCCAGAAAAAGTCAACGAGGTACTGCAAGTCATTGAGGACTTAGCAAAAGAAGGAATCACCATGGTCATTGTGACCCATGAGATGAATTTTGCCTTCAAAGTCTCTGATCGAATCGTATTTATGGAACAGGGACGAGTGATCTGTGATGACACGCCGCAGGCACTGCGCAGTGGCCACAACACCCGGGTAGAAACCTTTCTTAAAGATGTCTCTTTAGCTTAATAACTGATTTTCAGGAGTGACTCATGATTGAGCAATGGCAGATAGACCAATACAACGAACAGGGTTATCTAATTGTTGAAGATGTACTTTCAAGCGAACAGATTACGGCGCTTCAGAAGGATTTTGACAGTTGGGTTGAACAGAGCCGTCACCATCAATCTCCCTGGGGGAAAACCATCGATGGCCGATCACGGTTTGATATTGAAAGCGACCACACGAGCAATCACCCATCACTGCGACGGGTCGCCTCCCCGACAGAAATTTCAGAGGTCTTCAAAAACACAGCACTGAAATCAGCTGTGGCACAAATAGCCAGTCAACTAGTTGGCAGCAGTGGTGCTCGGCTGCATCACAGTAAGGTAAATTCTAAATTACCCAATACTGCGACCCAAGTGAAATGGCATCAGGATTTCTTATTTACCCCGCACAGCAACGACGATCTAGTGACGAGTCTGTTAATGATCAGCGATGTAACCGAGGAAAATGGCCCGCTGCAAGTGATTCCAGGGAGCCACAAAGGCTCGTTATTTTCACACTGGCAAGACGACCATTTCACCGGTTACGTCAGTGAACAGGTCGAACAGGAAAATTGTCAGCAGCCGGTATCATGTTTTGGTCCGGCAGGCTCTGTATGTTTTATGCACACCCGGCTGTTACATGCCTCAGCGCCGAACCATACCGATGCCCCAAGAACACTATTTATCAGCGTCTATGCTGCTGAAGATGCGCTGCCGCTGGCAGAAAATCCACTTCCCAGCATCCATGCAGAAACGCTGGTATGGGGCGAAGAAAGTGGTGAAATCCGCTTAACCCCCAATCAACTGCGACTCCCCCAAAAACCAGAAGGGGCTTCGTTCTTTGTTCAGCAAGCCGAGACAAACCAGGCCAGTGCCTGATCTATCAATCAATAAAGAGGAATTATGATGATGTTTTCAGCCCATACTAAACGTTCTAAAGCCCGCTTAATCACAACGAGCCTGGTCGGTATTGTTTTCTCATGCACGACATTAAGTGCTCTGGCGTCATTTAAACAGCCTGGCAAAATCATTGCCGGTTCAGATATGACGTTTTACCCCTATGAATATATGAAAGACAACAAACCAGCTGGATTCGATATTGAATACCTAGATGGTCTGGCCAAAATCATGGGGCTTAAAGCCAGCAATATTGATACGCGCTGGGCAAACCTGATCCCTGGATTACGGGGCGGCCGGTTTGATCTGATTAACTCGTCGATGTACATCACAGCTCCACGCTTAAAGGTCATCGATATGATCCCATACTCTAAAAGTGGAGAATCGATCCTGTCGCTTAAAGGTGCCAGTTATCAGCCAAAAACAATGCAGGACTTCTGTGGCCACACCATCGGCTCAATGGCAGGAACAGCCTGGCTCAAACAGATGCAAAACGTATCGAAAAGCGACTGCGTGAAAAAAGGTTTGAAACCTATCAAAATCAGAATGTATCCAACCGACCCACAAACAACACAAGCGATGCTCTCTCATGCAGTTGAAGCGCAGATCACCGATTCAGCCGTTGCACAAGGGGTCGTCCAGAGAATGGGATCTCGGGTTACCATTTCATCGGATAAGCTGCTTGACCCAGTATTGCATGGCTTTGGTGTGAAAAAAGGCAATGATGAAGTGCGTAAAGTGCTGATCGAGGGCATTAAAAAATATAGCCAAAGCCCAGAATATGCAGCCCTGCTGAAAAAATATAACATGCAGGATCTGAGCGAAACCGATATTAAAACGATGATGCCAAAAGACTAAGCAAACCGCCCAGGGCGTTCCTGGGCATTTGTGAAACCGGAGTAGCCAAATGCCACTTTCAACAGAAGAACAAATTCGAATCGACTTGGCAGTGACTTTTCGCATTGTCGCTTATCTGGGAATGCATGAAGCAGTTGCCAATCACTTTAGTGCAGCCCTATCTCCTGATGGTAAAAAGTTTCTGCTTAATCCGAAGTGGAAACATTTTTCGCGCATTCGCGCCAGCGATCTGCTGCTATTGGACGCCGACGATGTAGGCAATAATGAGCGTAATGATGTCGATGCGACAGCTTGGTCAATTCACGGACAAATCCATCAGCGCATGCCACAAGTTCGTGTTGTATTACATCTGCACCCGGTCTATACCACCGCCATTTCTGCCATGAAAAACCCAGCTATTTTACCCATTGATCAAAATACCGCTCGCTATTTTAACCGAGTATCGTTTGACACAATGTATGGCGGTATGGCTGACACAGTCGAAGAAGGGGCGCGTCTAGCGGGTCTTTTAGCAAACAATCACCGGTTAATAATGGGTAACCACGGCGTCATGGTTACCGGAACCGACATTGGTGTGGCATTTGATGACATATGGACACTCGAACGTGCCTGCCAGATATTAGTGACCGCCCTTTCAACCGGGCAACCTTTGAATGTTCTCTCTGATGCAGTCGCAGAGAAAACAGCGCAGGACTGGGAAGGTATTCCCGATTTTTCAAGGCAGCATTTTGAAGAGATGAAAGCAATTATAATTCGCGAGAATCCTTCCGTTCTGGATTAATCGCTGAATAATGCAAAAAATGGCTCGCTAACATATCAAACAGGCCTTGCCACACGACCTTGGTTGAAATTCTGAGGTCGCCATCTGATTCATAAACTCGCTTCAAAATGTCTATTGCAGCTAGGGCTTCATCTGAAACTGAGGACAATTGCCCTTTAATTGGGTAACCATTGCTTTGTTGTCGAACTAGCTAAGGAGAATTGTGTTCACCAACTAGATATAAAGAAAAAGAATAAAATCCAAAGGTATTTGGACAAATTACTATTCAAAAATCCGATAATGAGAGTTCCACTCGCACACAAGATGTTCACCAAAAGCCCAGCGAAAGTTATTAACATCCCTTGCCAATCGAGCCTGCGTGTAGCAACTTATATGGCTACTCCACCATTACCTAATAAATTTTTCCTGCCATATTTTTGTTGGAATACCAGACCTTTCGTCTGCACCGTCATGACTTGGTTTACCAAATAATTTTGCGGCGATAGCTAATGATGCATCATTATCTGCTTCTATGAGTGATTCAATATAAAATTCTTTATAGCGCCTAGGTAAATCTTTTTTAAATTGCTCCAATATTTGCTCTATGAATGGAACTGTATTTCTTTGTCCTCGTAACTCTTCGAGTGTTCCATAAAACAAACAAAAACAGGGGAGTCCTTTAAGAGGCTGATTCTCATCCAATACAACTATTTGTTGTACTTTTAGACCATCTAATCGAGCATAAGTGTAGCGGTTGTTATATATACCTTTATCTTTTACATAAAATATATCGTTAGTGAATGAAACTCTTCTCATTCTAAAACCATGAGAAAAAGCTAATTCTAGTGTTTTAAACCCCGTCATAGGATCTTGATCTGGATGCAATTTAAATTCCCTCTTAATTTGGTTAAAAACCTAAGCTTTGATATAGCCACATAACGCCAAGGTCTAGCGGATCCCCTCATGATTACCTTTAAAATTAAATAGGCGCACTCTGCCGTTTGATCGAATGAATCTCGCCAAAAACATATTATTTCTCAACGCCCCAATGAGGAGGGAACAGGATGTGCGAGATCCATATCCTACAAGATTTGCTGGCACGGCAGTGCCCCGATATTCACAAAAAATGGCTTGCTTTACTCATGGTGGCTACCTTTTCGTTGCTCGAGGGGTACGCTGTGTCCCTAACCGGGTTGAGCCGAAGCATTCGGAGAACCATCTCGGCCAAGCACACCATCCAGCGTATCGCTCGCTGGGGGATCACCATTCTCCTCGGAGCCACAACCGCTCCCTGCGCGAGCTGGCGGATAGTCTGCCAACAGACGCCACATCGTTAATTATCACGGATGCCGAATACCGCCTTAAACACCAAATTCACCGCATGCTGAAATGCCATGCGCTGTGAATCCCACTTAAGCAGTTTGTTTGCTTTAATATCGCCCCATCCCATGAAACATCCCACCAAACAAAGCCGTCACAACTCCAAAAATAACGCTCAAAATTATAAAAGCAGGGATCGAGGCTATCGCAAATTTCACCATAAAAATAACCATCGACATAAATGGCATTTTTACGTCTACAACGATAACTTCTTGCTTCTCATTTTCTACCGACATAACTATTCCTTGTCATTACTCATAAAAAAACTAGCTTAATCCAATGAATAATGCAGTTCTTTGATATAGCTTTCGTTTTCTTTGAAAGCTAACGCCTGCAATAAAGAGTTCCCCACTGAACCCGCAAAGCGCACCGAACTCGATACCAATGTGCTCGACAGCAAGAATCCTGCTTCCAAGTTTATTACACCGCTACCGAGCTTCGATTTCGAAGAAGTTCGCCCAATCATCGATGTAAATCTTAAGGGCTACAGTACCTCTGCGCAAACCCAGCATTCATTACTCAATAAGCCCTGCTAATAGGCAGACAACGCGCAGCGAGTTACGCTAAAAGGCTAAGCCAGCACATAAGTCGCTAGCAGTGGCTGTCTCGATTGAGCTTTTTGTTATGCCTTTTGCTCACGATAAACGTTCGGTTGCCAAATTTGCATCAAAATTTCCGGATTTTCAATTGGTTGGAAACCGTATTGAGCATACAAACCGTGAGCATCTCGTGTTGCCAAAACCATACGTCTTAATCCCTGTAATTCGGGATGCGCAACAATTTTTTCAACCAACCATTTACTTAAACCCTGCCCTCTATGTGCTTCAATAACAAAGACATCTGCCAAATAGGCGAATGTTGCTCTGTCAGTGACTAAACGAGCGAACCCCACTTGAGCTTCGCTACCATCAAAAATACCAAAACAAAGAGAGTTTGAAATGGCTTTCTTTAACGTGTTTCTGGGGATATCAGCAGCCCAGTAACTTTCAGATATAAATCGATAGATAACCTCAAAGTCTAACTCATCGATATTTGTGCTTATTTTGTATCCTTTCACTGAAATTTCCTCTCTAAGGCATAATGCCCGCTTAAGGAGCAAAAATGCTGCGCTAGAATATGCGCAGCATAGCGCAGTGTTTTTGTCCCAGCGAGTGCAGCGAATAAGTTAATGCGATTGTTATGTTATACTCGCTAGCTAAAAACCAGCTTTAGTCCAAGTGCAGCAAAACTTGTAGCAAAGATTTTTTGCATAGCAATACTCGCTCTTTTTGAGTTTTTTATAAATTCACTGAAACGACTAGATAAAAAGCCGTACACAATAAATACTGCGAAGGTCATAAGCATAAATACAGCACCGAGCATAAGCATATTCATTAAAACGCTATCAACCGTGGTTGGGATGAATTGTGGTAAGAAGGCCAGAAAAAATATTGAAAGTTTCGGATTTAAAATATTAAGCAAAAAACCTTTTAAAATAATCCCTGAGTAATTTGTGTTCGCTTTGCCCTCAGGCACTGAAAGGGGCGCAGATGATCGCCACATGTGACATGCAAGATAAAGTAAATATGTAGCTCCAACATATTTTACGATCTGAAAAGCAAGTGCACTCGTGTGAAAAATGGCGGCAAGACCGAATGCACTGGCCAAAAGTGCAGGAATAATTCCTAGAGTGCAGCCAAACGCCGCAAAGAGACTGGCTCGCTTCCCCACAAATAGCCCCGTTGCCACGGTATATAAAACCCCAGTTCCTGGAATTAACACTACGACAAGAGAAGTGAGTAAAAATTCTATAGAAATCATCAGATACATCCTTTTCCTTTAAAGGGTATAAAGCCTTGCTCAGCGACAACTGGATCAAGTCCGAGTGGAGTAACTTGTTATGTAATTTTTACTTACTTCACCAGCTTTGACACATAAGGAATATTCCTTAATTTATCTCCCCAAGGTAAGCCATACCCAACAAGCAAATCATCATTCGACATTTCATAAGCAAAATATTGATGTGCAGGAATATCAACTCGACTTGGTTTAACAAACAACGTTGCAATTGATAACGATTTAATCTCATAGTGATCAGCGAAGTGCTTAATCAAACGTTTCATTGTACCGCCAGATTCAATTGCATCGTCGATTACAATAACATCCTTACCTTCAATGTTTATATTCTGGTGATAAACTATTTTTGAGGAATTATTACAATCACCAGGAGTATGAGGGCAGGAAATATAATCCATACAGACATCAAAAGTTAATTCGCGCACTAAATCAGCCGTAAACAAAATTCCGCCCGGAACGACGCTGATTATAACTGCGTTATCGAATCGTTCATTGAGTTTTTGCGCAACAACTTTAACGCCGTCTTGAATCTGTTGTTCACTCAATACCAACTCGCCTATATGTTCCTTTTTCATTGAAACTCCTCACTCTGATTTGTTACATAATGCCGCGTTCTAGCAAATCTCCTCATAATTTTTGGGGAATTCAATGAGGTAGACACGCATCCCGTGGTTTAATCGAATTAATTTCGCCAAAAAATAATCCTACCAAACGCTGTCCAGAGGCGGCTGAGATGCACGAAATTCAAATATTACACCAAATACTTCTTGAGCAATGCCCTTACATTCATAAAAAACGTCTTCACGGTCTGATGGTTGCCACCCAATCCTTACTTGATAGGAATCGCCTGTCGCTTACGAAATTCGGACGGCATATCAAAGGCCATATTGCTCCGAAGCACACGGTTAAGCGAATAAACCATTTGCTCGTTACCCCACCCTCTCAATCATGACCGGTTGACGTTATATCAATAGCATGCTCGGCAACTATGTGGCGCAAACCCCATGCGGGTTGTGTGGCTTTATTGGACCGATGTCCATGAGCAATTACGTTTGATGACCTTACGTGCATTTGTTGGTAGTGTTCAAAAATCTGTGTCACTTCCATAGTTAACTCTCAACAGGGAGTGACACATCAATGTCCGATAAATACGAAATTGATATTCAGGCTTTTGCCAAGGCGCTTCAATCAGGCCAAGACCTCAACCTCGTTTATCTCGAACTGCTCAAAACCGTTCCTAGTATCGGCAAAATATTATCGCTCACCATTTTATATGAAATCAGGGATATCTCTCGATTTGAATCTGACTCTCAATAGCCAGATTAGTTAAATTCGTCTATTGTGATAGGTCGAAGACTCATATGTGTTACATGTTTGGTTGAGTTAAATACATTTGAATTAATTGATGATCACCAACTTTTTCAACTTGTTGATGATACTTAAACCCAAATGATTCATAGTATTCTCTTAAGTATTCATGAGCATGAATTTCAATGCTATTTATACCTAATTTCTTCGCTTTAGATATTAAAGATTCAATAAGTTTTGTTGCAATCCCCTTTCCTCTATAATCTTTTTTTATAGCGACTCGAGCCATAACTGCATTATTGTTTTCCAGTAATGCTAATCTTGCGACACCAATTGCCATGCCATCGATATAAGCCAAAGAGTGGTATGAACTATCATCTAATCCATCAAGATCTAATGACAAAGGAATTCCTTGCTCTTGGACAAATACTTCATGACGGATTTTCTGAGAGATTAAAGTTGACTCAGTATCTTTTCTTACAACAATGTTCACGTTTATCTCTCCTTCAGAAGTAAATAATAGACACATAATGCGGCGCTCACTGGCTCGTCCGGTGCAATGCTTAGTTAGGTGGTTTTGACATAAGCAGGTGCTAGCGCGTGGTTTTCAAAACCGCCGTATTTAACTGAAGAAGGATAATACTCTGAAGCAAATTGCACTTCCCCAGCGGCAGCTTCGCCGTCAACGCTGGCAATAAATGCGAGCATGAGATCAGTGCCAGCAGAGACACCGGCAGATGACCATATATGACCATCTTGGACGTATCTTTGCTCAACAACCGTCACATCACCAAGCGCACGCAAACGCTCTAAAGAGCCCCAGTGAGTCGTTGCTCTTCTTCCAGATAAAAGTCCTGCGGCATGCAGCACAAAGGAACCCGTGCAGACCGATAGGATAGCCTTGCAGTTTTGTGCTTGGTCGGTAACAAAATCGATTAACACCGGATTACTAACTTCAAGACGAGTGCCTTGGCCTCCAGGAATGAGTAAGTAGTCAAGTGGAGGACACGTGGCAAACGAAGCATGTGGGTTAATAGACAACCCCTTTGCACAAATGATTGGCTCCATCGATTGGCCCACAATGATGCAGTTCTCAGGGCCATTGGCATTTTTACGCCACATGGTGAGCATCTCCCACGGTCCAACAAAATCAAGTTCCTCAACCTGATTGAATACAAGAATTCCAAAATTCATAGCAACCTCCGAGTCACCTAACACCAAGCTAAGCAGCGTTCTTGCTTAAGCGCCTTGTATGGATAATAAGTAACAAATTTAGAGTAAAGTGACATTCAGGCTTTCGCTGCAACGAAAGCTCTCTATGTAGCAGTTCGATTGAACGTTGACTTCTCTATCAAGAGACCGGTAACAAGTAAGAACGCTACATAGCACTTCAAGCGACACACTCGAATAGTCTTCTAGGTCTCGAACCTGCATTTTGCAATGCATGAGCTAGCTTATTATGAATACAAACATACTTCAAAACATTCATGTCGGCGTTGATAGCAGAAAGTCGCAGTTAGATATCTATATCCGTCCACTCGACACTTATTTTTCTGTTCCCAATGATAAGCATGTGCTAGAACAATATTGTTCATGGCGATGATGTCGGCAATTCAAAGTAATCCCATTTTTAAAGCCACTTATCAACGACTTCTTGAGGTCGGAAAACTAAAAAAGTCGCCTTTATTGCCTGCACCAGAAAGATGGTCGGCATACTAAATTTCATGCTTAGAAACGGTGATGTGGTATATAAATACAGCTAAAAATTAACTATTGACGCCGTAGTCTCTTGTTGTTTTTTTGTAGATAGAATATGAGAAGTTATAAACAAAGTCATTCGAAAGGTCATAACCTGCCAACTCTCGACACAAGTCCTCTTCGACCTCCTCATAACTGATCCCTGATACAACTTTATTTTCTACATTTGACATAGTCGTTAAGTATTTCACTAAACCGACTTTAGAAAAAACAATTGGGATTAGGCCGCTGCTTTTCTTAACCAAGTTAAAACCATGCATAGAGCTGACTTCACTTTTAGTGCTGTTGCGACTAGGCGATGGATATTTATTTAAAAAATAGCTGCCAAACCAGTCGTTAAATTCATGTTGGGATGCATGACCACCAAAGTTGAAATTATAAATTAATAGTGTGGCTCCACTTCCAGAAATATCTGAAAACTTTTTAAAAGCTTCATCAGGGTTTAACCAATGAAATGCCATACAGATTGTTATTAAATCATGTTTTTGGGTTGAATCAATGTTTTCTAAAGAAGAGACTTTTACATTCAAATTTTTTTGCAATGCCTTTTCAACCATTACATTCGAAATATCAAACCCTTGAACATTTTTAGCTATGTCTAGTAAAGGGATCATCGAATCGCCTGTACCACAGGCAACATCCATCGCACTATTATATAGCTTTGATTCATCTACGCTCGCCAACCACCCCTTGATAACATTGTGTATTTTGGGTCTAAACTGCTCATATCTATCAGCCGCTTCTGAAGTACTGAAATGTGTCATTGTTCCCCCTTGAAAACTAACACTCAGCTAATGGGCAGCACCGTTGCGCTAAAATGGCGAAGCCAAGTACATTAACCGCAATCGGTGTTGAGATTTTTGTTAACTCTAACCCAGCTTTAGATGGTGCTCGAAAGCTGACGAGCCATGTGAAAACTTGCTAACTTTCTGATGAATCGAGTTAGCCCTCAAGTTTATATTAAACAACGAACCGAAAGAACGATGGCCCAATCACTTAAAAAGGCAATCTGCCAATGGTGATACACGCACGGCCACTGCGAGATTATTGGCTTTTTGATTTGAGTGAGCTACAACGAACACTCAGCGAACCAATTTGAAAAATACAAATTTTAGTTACCGCAGATTGAATTACCTTGAGTCTATAACTTTTTTATGCGTTTACTCAAAGATTTCATAATAACGTTCAACGTTTGCCGTAACTTTACCCCAGTAAGAGTTTTTTACCCTTTGTTGATGTTCCTCGAAAGCTGCTTTATCAACAAACTCTTCAAAAACATCAAAACGGAGAGGGTTATTTAAGTTTTTGGTAACACTGAACGTAATGCAACCCTGCTCTTGTAGAGTTAACCGTTTATGGTTAATTAACTCACTTTTTACAACTTCCCGATCCTGCTCCGGAACTAGGATAAAGCCTTTTAATATCACTTTTGACATGGATTTCCTCTTGATCTATAACGCCAAAATTTGGGACGTGAACGAGTTCAAGGCCCACAGCGGTTCAGGGGGCGAGCATACTTTGTTCAATTTATAACCCAAAGAATACCCGTGCCCGATAGTCATCGCTCCAACCCGCTTTTTTGAGTTTACTCTTCTGGCTTGGTGCTCCACAGCCGCTCTGCTTGAGCATGTTCATCACGAACCGCCTAAACAAAGCGATATTTTCTACCGCGCCATCCAGCGTTATTCTTGAGCTATCTTCTTTAAAGACAACCTCTAATACATAGTGCTGACTATTTTCTATCCGCCAATGTTGGCGGATAGAGTGACCAAGCAACTTATGGGTAGGCGACATCGAACTGACGTAATACGAAGTATCTACACTGCCTTTTCCATTGATACTTCGATGGCGCTCTACGGCAATAATACTTCGTATCGTCGGCCATTTTTGAGCAAGTTCTTCGGGTAGTTTTGCTTTTAACTGAAATACATATCGTTCTTCTGGCGACCATGATGTTTTTCTTTGATTTCAGTAACGATTTTTTCTTTTCCGGCGTCGAAAACGGCTTGAAATTTCTCCACAACCGCTTTTCTGAGTTTCGGTTGGTTGTGTTTCACTTGGACCACAACATGGGCCTTTTTCTCTGCAATTTTATCGAGGGTTTCTCGCTGACAATGCAGCGCATCAATAGTAATGATACTGCCCTTTACATGAATAACATCAATCAGTTGGCGCACAACATTGATCTCACCATTTTTAGTCGCTGTCGGCTTCTGGCTTAAAACGAGACCACGCTCAGTGTCATAAGCGGTCACCAGCTGTAACGCTGTTTTGCTGTCATTTCGGTACGAGCCACGTAGGACTTTTCCATCAAATGCGATGACAGGCTTATTTTGGCTAGTTCTTTGTTCGTTAATCCAACAAGCCAACGCTTCAAGTAACGACTCAGCAACGACTGAACGCAGGATGCGTGCGATGGTATGTCGACGCGGAATACCATTTTCAAATGGACGATACTTTCTCAACCAGTCGAGTTTTTCTTCGCCATATAGTTCAATATCTTGCCAACCTTCACACCCCGATGCAATGGCGCTGATAACGAGGAACATGGCGTCGATAAGGTCATGTTTTTGATTAATGTCTGAGCGAGTATCTTTGACTACGGATAGATGTTCTATTAGGTTCAAAATGGCTGAATGAATGAGGGCTTTCCGATATTAGATCATATTCGCTAACAAAGTCCGATCCCGCCCTGTTCACCAAGAAGTAAGCACTTATCCTTTACTCGTTGGTCCGAAAAACCTCGCTCTATTTCAAGCTCTTTGACGTAGTTTTGAAAATCAATCAACTTTGCATTAGCTAAATCGATGATCCGCTGTCGATCGAACCAGCTAGTCGCTATAGGGCAGATTGGTGCCATTCCTGCCGTTCACCACTTGCTTAGTAACCGTCTCAAGATACTTCAAAGCAGGCATTAGCGCAGAGTTCAGTTGCTGAATACTCGCGTTAATTTGGGATACCAAAATTCGTGACAGCACAAGGTCAATTGGAGCACATTGTAATGTAGCCAATTTTTACTCCCAACCTTCTTTGTATTGTGGCAGAGCATCAGTTATTTCATACCAGTTACTTTGGTAATCTGTATAAATATGTGCGTCGATTTTTATCGGAATATCTTCGTCAAACAATGCCAATGACAACTCAATTTCCGGTAAGAAATTACCTTTACTGCGAAATCCGATACTTGAACCACAATGAGAACAAAATGTTCGGATCGTTCCATTGGGCGCAACATAGTCCTTGAGTAATTCTTGACCTGATAGCCAAGTTAAATTTTTTACCTGAGATAGCGTGCCAAAAGCAGCACCATGAAATTTCCGGCACATTGCACAGTGGCAATTTGCGATATGTTCTTTGAAACCTGAGACTTCAAAAGTGACTTGACCACATAAACAACTCCCTCTGTAAGTAAAACTCATAATGCGATCCTCCGGTGCATGCATTTGTTATCTTTTCTACCAAATGGATTATCCACGATATGAACGAATTTTTAATCCACCAATAGGGGAATGCTCTATAATACTGTATGAACCATTCCCAACATATGGGGGATTCCATATTTTATCAATCGGTCTTTGCTCAATATAGGCAAATAGTACCGTAATGGTAGCTGCATGAGTAACCACAACCACTTGTTTTTCTTTTTCATTCTCTAATATGGAGTCAAACGCTCGATCAGACCTCCGCTGAAAGTCAGTAAATGTTTCTCCGCTTTCAATCGAAAATTATGAGGATTTTGTCCAAAATAGTTTTTGTTCTTCTGGATAATTCCTATCTATTGCTTGTTTTGATCTTCCTTCCCAAATACCTAAATTTATTTCTTTTAATTCATGAAGCGTGATTATTTGTTTTTCTTCGTCCTGAAGGATTATTTAGCTGTATCAAAGGCCATTGAACTTGGGCTTAAATAGGCTATGTCAATATGATTGATTTCTTCACATACTCAAGATACCTGCAATTTACCATTTTCTGTTAAAGGATAATCTTTGTGACCCTACATTCTCACTTCAGTATTATTCCATACTGATCTGCACCAGATAGACTTCTTATGCACCGTTTTCCATGAACATTTGTTTGTACGACTTCGTCTGTAATACTAAATGATTTAACCCAAACTTACTCGCTAACGCTTCCAGTTCAATTTTATACGTTGGTAACATAGATTCATCATCTGTCATGATGGCGAATTCGGCAAATTCACCAATACCAGCTAAAGAATCAACCGTGATATGGAACTCTCCGAGGAAGTATATACTGCGGGTTTTCTTAGCTTTTAATACGACTTCATATCCCATTGTTTCTAACATACTTCGCGCGTTATAAGCATCCGTGATATTGGTAGCCTCACATCGGTCGGATTCAGGGCCTTTTACAATCCACAACTTGATACCTGAAGGTTCCATTGTACGAATGCAAAGACTTTTATTCTGGGCCTGTAGTGCTTTGTCAGGAAAATCAAAGTACCAATCACATTCCATGTTTTCTTCGAGCATAACTTCATGAGGCATAAGCCCCAAGGTTTCCAAAAACTCTGATTTTGAATTAAGGCGATACTTTAGCTCGACTTCGTATTTACCTTGAAAATGATTACTGTTCATGGGGCTGCATCGAGGCCGTGTGCAGCCATTTGTTAGGTTTTTAATTTTATGGTGCTCCAGTATTTTTTACCTTGGGGAGAACCATCCCAACCAAGTTTATTTAACTCTTTAGCTATGTATTTATTTAACATACCATGACCAAAAAATGCTACTTTTCCATGCTTGATTGCCAACTCTTGCAACTGCTCTGCCGAGATCCTTGCTCTAATTTTTGCTGCTTTGAATGATTCAACTTTCCCGCTAAAACCTACCAACCAAAAAATGTGACTAATAATAAGCCACGTATAAGCTTTGAATACAAATGGCAATTTATATCGAGGAATATTCACTTCTCGTAAGTGTTTCAATTTTAAATCAGGTTCCCGATTTAAACACAAATATACTGAATCTATGGAACGGGCTAAATCACTGGCTACAATAAAATGTGAATCTAATGAGCATCTAAGATGCTTCGGTGGCAAACTTTTAGGATCAACTTTAGATCGATTATAATTTCGAACCCAATTAGCAAAACCTGATGCCGTTAATCTTGGATTGATTGCTCCAGTGGGTTTCCCATGCCTGATTAGTAATATTTCCATTTTCAACCTAAAGTAGAATATACAAACACCACTGAAACCTAACGTCTTAATAACAGGTAAAATATTGTTAGCTAAAATGTGAGGAACGAAAATAGCCAACTGCATTTTATCCTTGTTTATTAACTTGTTAAGCCTGCTCGTTCGACGATTTCTGTTTCAAATCCATCGATACTTTTCTGGTTTTTTTTGAGCCAATACTTCTCGATGCCTTCATGTCCCTGTCGTTCCGACCATTTAGCTAAATCTTCACGGTCACCTTCGAATTTATAGTAAGGCACTGACATACCACATGAAGCTTGAACTACGTTTATATCCAAAATAAAAATCTGACGAGCAGCGACACTTGCTGGAAAAAGTTTAGAATAAACCTCCCATTCAGGATCTTTGTTATGTAGCATTTTAGCCTCTCCATAAGTTCTCAGAATTAACGGGGAGCCTTCAAATGCACAAAACATTAACGTCATACGAGTATTTTTCAGTATATGAGAGGCTGATTCATTTCCACTGCCGGTCAAGTTTAGCCACGCAATTTTCGTAGGATTAATTACGCGTAAAGAATCGCCACCTTTCGGTGATAAGTTAACACTACCGGTCTCGGCAGCAGTACCTACAAAGTAAATTTTTTGTTCTCCAATAAACTCAATATGTTTACCTGACAATTCCGCAAATTTCTTTCCCATTTAATAAAACTCCGAGTCAAATTTATAGGAGAGGCTTAACGCAGAGTCAAGCGGCATGCGTAAGCACGTCCAATGGAGGCCCAAAGGGCCAGAACAAACTTGAACGACTTGTATGGATAATAAGTAACAAATTTAGGGTAAAGTGAGACCCAAGCTTTCGCTGCAACGAACGTTTTCTATGTGGCAGTTCGATTGAACGTTAGCTCCTCTATCAGGAGACCGGTAACAAGTAAGAACACACTACATAGGACTCCAAGCAACACACTGAATAGTCTTCTGGGTCTCGAACCCACATTTTGCAAACATAAGTTATGCTTATTAGGAACACAAACACACTTCAAAACATTCGTGTCGGCGTTGATACCGGTAAATCGCAGCTAGAATTTATATCCGTCCACTCGACATTTATTTTTCTGTTCCCAGGAATAAAGTTGGGATCTCAAAAGCCATCACAACCATCAAAAAACATGCCCCTCAACGGGTCGTTATCGAAGCCACTAGCCAACTTGATACCCCGCTCATTGCTCATTTTTAAGAAGCTATCCAACCCAAACGGACTCAACTAAAGCCTGTAAAAATTCGACTGATGAGTGACTTAGTAGCTCGTCGAAATCAGTTATTAGCCATGCAAACGATGGAAAAGAATCGACTTAAAATCTGACCCGAGTCCATTACTTCTTCGATTAAACCTATATTAACAGCTCTAAAAAATCAAATACAAAAAGGCGAAAATCTAATCATTAAACTTATCAGTAAATGCCCTAAATACTCTGCGAAAAATGACATTCTTCAAAGCATGCTTGGCATTGGAAAAATTGCTGCGGCTTCCATCACCAGTAACGTACCTGAATTAGGGTACATCACCAATGAGCAAGCAGCTTCACTTATCGGAGTCGCTCCCATGACAAAAGCGAGTGGCCGATATAAAGACAAACGAATTATCCAAGATGGACGTCATCAAGTTCGAACCGTTTTATTCATGGCGATGATGTCCGCAATTCAAAGTAGCCCCGTTTTTAAAGCCACTTATCAGCGACTTCTTGAGGCCAGAAAACCCAAAAAAGTCGCCTTTATTGCCTGCGTCAGAAAGATGGTAGTCATACTAAATTTCATGCTTAAAGACGGTGTTATGTGGGATGTAAACACGGCTAAAAATTAACTATTGATGCCAGAGTCTCTTGTTATGTGACTGCTCGTACCGCCATCCAACTTTAAACAAACAATTGTTTAAACGATTGTTCTTTAACTACGGACGTCAAAACAGAAGACAATGACGCCAGTATTGCTTCATGAACAAAATTACCCATGCTTATACGTTTTACACCTAGTTTTTTAAGTACAACAAAATCAGGAAGGTCTGGTACACACATAACATTTATGGGCAGGGCTGTGCTAGCAGTAACAACTTTTATATCGTCAGGCTCTTTAATGCACGGCAGGAAAATGCCATCAGCACCTGATTGTTGATACTTTTCAATTCTCGCAAGGCTAACTTCAAGAGCACAGTTAACACTAAGTAAGTAGGCGTCACTCCTCACATTAATGAAAACTTCAACACCAGCCTCACTCAATAAAGCTCTAACTGATTTAAGCATTTTGGAGAACGCTGTACTATCACATAGCTGCCTCTTTCCTTGGACTACTATGCTGTCTTCTATGTTAACGCCAACTACGCCGACTTGAACAAGTTCAATAATGTTCTTAGCAATGATTCGTGGCGTTTCACCATAACCTGATTCAATATCGACGGTTAAAGGCAAACGACTAGCCTTAGAAATTGCACTCACAATTGACATTAGTTCTTCGAATAGAACATTTTCACCGTCCTCTTTTCCAATCATTTTTGCAATGGCTGCGCTAGAAGTACCAATCGCTGAAAATGCGTTGCGCTCAGCGATCAAAGCACTAGGTACATCCCAAACATTACAAATAATTAGAGGCTCGTCCTTTCTATGCAGTTCTTTAAACATAACTGTTTTCCTTAAATCGTTGTAGATATAGTGGTTTCAAGCACATACTACTTAGGAAAGGCTAGCATATTGAGCCACTTTCGGAACTGAATGAAAAAATACTGAAGATTTCATGCCGTCACATAGCTTTTAATTATGGGTCGGTTGAAAACCGTCTCACATTAATTTTTTGTTATATTTATGATTTTGCCTGAAATGCTACCGTCGATGATGGTGCATAAAACAATACATTGATCAGAATCATTTGCTGAAATAGGTACATTGCCATCAGTATCCCATGCTCGACTATTGCCATGCGATAACCAACCACCCGTCTCACCAATATAGTTAGTCATGACAATGTTTAATTTGTGTTCAATAGTTTTGCATCTAAGGATCTCACTGTCATGAGCAAAACTATTTTTAGAGATCAGAACACTCAATATATAAATATCTGCGTGGTCTTCATTTGCATCGAGCCAATGCTGTGAATTCGTGAAATCAGCACATATACCTAAGAACACCTTTCTCTGCTTGAATTCAAAACTATAATTTTCGAACCCAGCAGACATAAATTTGTCTTCGCCTGGGTGCAGATATTGTTTTCGATAAAAATTAGTTTCCCCTGATGGAAATGAAACTGAAGCACCGATGTAGGGTGTATCAGAGTCACTTACCAATGGGATGCCAGAAACAATAACAACATTGTTATCAATAGCTGCATTCGATAAATCAATGACAATCGATACTGAGCTGTCTATCGCCAGTTCTGCTGCTAAGTCTAATTCATAGCTGGTTAATGACAACTCAGGAAAAACAGCTATATCGGCACCAGACTCAGCAGATAATTTAATATGTTCTATATGGTGATTAACATTATTTTTGATATCACCCTTCATTGCTTGTTATGCATGCGACTTGAATTTTTTTGTCATTCCTTGACAAGATGGAGAAACAAGCTTGTATCCCAACTTTTCGTAAAAAGCTGGTTCATCCGCGATCATTGAAACATACGAGCCTTCTAAAGCAACTGATGATAAATAGTTATCTATATACTCCATGACTTTTCGTCCTAGCCCTTTCCCTTGATAAGTTGGGTCAACGGCAATATCCACGACTTCAAAGTTACACGCACCATCACCAACTACACGCCCCATTGCAATCAAAGCCTCGCCCTGTCGTATTGAGATTCCATACAAGCTGTTTGGCAATGCAATGACGGCAGCCTTTAAAGACTTTGGTGATAAGCCTGCTTTCACTCGCATTTCGCAGAATTCTTTCGGACTAGGGACATTTTCTTCGTATGTGATTTTCATGCTATATCGCTTCTTTTAATTGCATTCAGAGTGTACGCCCAACAACTGTATAAATGAACAGTCTCGATGAATTTTGATAAGTTCGCAACACCTTGCTTACCGGGCCGGCGAGTATGCTGGTGTTATTTTTGCTGCCTTTTCTTTTAGCAAAAACCCCGACAACTGTATCGTTCCACATGCAGCAACTTATGCCTTGCCCCATTCACTTCGAAGAACCGCCAAAACAATGGTATTCCACCACTGCCCTTTAAAAAAACGATGCTCTCTAAAATGAGCCTCTTCCCGCATACCTAACGACTTACATAGCTTTATTGCCGGGAGATTTTTACTAATTGTTTCCGCATATATTCGATGCACACCTAGTTCAGAAAAACCAAAGTTCGCTAATGCTTGAGCAGCCTCATAACTCAGCTTGTTACCTTGGGATGCTCTTGAGAAAGCACAACCCATTGAAGCTTGTTGATTGGCTTCTAGACGAAGGCATACAGCACCAATGAACTGTCCTGACTCTCTATACTCAACGGCAAGTTGATAAGACTTACGTGGAGCTTCAGCAGCTTCAGCTATAAACAACTGAGTAAGTTCCCTATATTTGCTTGGGTCACAGTCATTTTCATCATAGAAACGCTGATATTTAGCATCCTGAGACATAGTAACAAACGCACCTTCATCACTAGACTTCATGTCCCGAAGAACCAGACGGCTAGTTTCTAACTGAAACATCGAAAGTTCCTTTTTCTTTGTGAGGTATAATGGCATTGCTAATGGGCAGCCAACGTGCCACGCATTGCGCTATAACGGCGTAGTTAGCACATGAGTCGCAAACGGCAGGTGTCCTTATTGATCTTTTTGTTATAGCTCATCAACTCGAACCCAGCTTTAGCTATCGATCCAAACCTGACAAACCATTTAAAACTAGCTAACTTTTTAGTAACCTTTGTTAATCTAAAAATGTAGATTGAACAACCAAACTCAAAGAACGATGGTTCTCTCACTTGAACAAAGTCAATCTGCCGAAGGTTGATACACGCACGGCTGTTACGGGATGATTGGCTTTTTGATTTGGGTGGATGACAACGAACGCTCGATGAGCCCATTTGAAAAAATATACGCTTCAGTTGCCACTCATGAAATCACCTTGAGCCTATAACATTTTTTATACAAACATTTCTTCGTAGTTGTCGATAACCTTTACCGCCCCACTAAAGTCATTTTTGCCATTAAAATTATGTTTAATTGCAATAACGTCACAACCACTCGCCTTACCGGCATTTACTCCTGCGGTCGAGTCTTCAAATATGATCGTCTTACTGGGTGAAACCGATAGCTTAGATAATGCTAATTCATAAGCCTCTGGGTCTGGTTTATGTTTAGTCACATGTTCTTTGGTTATTACAATATCAAAAGCTGTACTTAACTTTAGTGATTCTAGAATATTTTCTACCATCCAAGTAGCAGCCGAACTGACAATACCACACAACTTTCCAGCTTTCTTCAAGCTATCAATATACGCCTTTGCACCTATATTCAACTCAAGATGTTTGCTGAGCAATTGCTCATAATGAGCGCGAAAGTGTGTATTGAACTCATCCAAATCAGGAGCAATCTTAGCTGTCGTAAAAAAGTGACCGGTTACTACAGACCAACTTTCACCCATTACGTCTTTGTAGATGTTGTAATCTACATTTACTCCATAATCTGCACATGCTAGCGCAAGTGCCTTTCCTTTTAAGGGCTCTGAATTCACTAAAGTACCGTCCATATCAAACAGGTACACATCATAGTCTTTCAATTTACACTCCATGTCAATTTTCACTGGTTTGTATAATGCCCCAATTATGAGCTGCCAAAGACGCCGCATAAATGGACTTTTTATGCATTAAATCCATTCTTGGTTTTCAATTGATACAGTAACATTTAAATCGAGTTTACCCGTATGCTCTGTGCTCGAAGGCTCTATCATCATAAAGTGAGTGTCTGCCTCTGCTAGTGGGCAGTGCTCAACACCTTTTGGGACAACATACATATCACCAACACCGAGCTCAATATTTCCATCTCGAAGTTGAAGAGTAAGATGACCTTTGAAAACAATGAAAAGCTCATCTTCATTTTCGTGCCTATGCCAAACGAGTTCGCCACTCCCCTTCGCAATTTTTACCAGCTGACCATTAGTCTCAGCAATAATTTTAGGGGTCCATTCTTCTGTGAAAAGATTAAACTTTTCACTTATTGAAATTTTACTCATATCTCTCCTGAGAGGCATACGCTTAGGTCACAGGCTAACAACTAAGCTGCGAAGGTTTACTAAAATGCCGAAGGTATAGCATACCAAGCAACGTGTTGAGTGCCCTGTGCACCGACTTGTTATACAACAGATAATTCATAGATTTCATCTTTGTGTACCTCTGACTCCATTGAAAATTCATCGGTGCCAATAAGCTTAAAACCCTGCTTTGTGTAAAAGGACTTTGCACGATTATTACCCGAATAAACGAATAAATGAAGAGTGCTATAGCAACTTGTTTTAGTGTGATTGAGCAATGAAGCATAGAGCTTTGAAGCGATTCCCTGCCCTTGAAACTCTGACAACACATAACACTTTGAAAGAATGGCCGTATCTTGGGAGATATGCTCTAAAACACACCCAATGAATCAGAACGGTTGTCTTGGGAAAACGCTAAAACCGTGGTCAATTTTAGTTGACCACATCTGTTGCGATAAATTTAATGAAGCTATCTCTCGCAGCGTTATCTAGATCCTCATTCCAAATTAAACCAACATCCCATATAGCACTTGAACTACGCAATGGAATAAAGCGAACACTTTCATTAGCTATATGTTCAACACTGGCAGGAACAATAGTAAAGCCTGTGTTTGCTGAAACGAGTGCTAGCAGTGTCAGAATATCATCGGCTTCTTGTACTGGATGCAATGTTTGATCTTGCTCTATCAATAACCTTTCTATCTGTTTAGCTAACCCTTGTCCACGTTCTGGGGTGAGTCTTAAATAATCTAAATTACGTAATGAAGCCCAAAGATCGCTTTCGTCAATCAATTGGCTACGATGGACTGCGACCACTAAATGATCTGAGGAAAGCTTCATACCTTTCAGTGGGGTAATGACCGGTAGTCGGTTGAAGCCAAGCTGGAGTTCGCCACGAAGTAATGATTCAGTTTGTAACTGTGATGGCATGTCATTGAGCACAATATGAATATTCGGGAACAACTGCTTAAACTGAGCGATATATTGTGGGGCAAGATCATAAGAAGATATTCCGAAGCTTATTTTAAGGTATCCTGTCGTTCCCTCGGCAACCAGATGAGTTAAGGTCTGAAAAGCGTTGAAGTTATCCACCATACGTTGTGCTTCGGGTAAAAGCGTCAGCCCAGCCTGAGTCAAACAAGCGCCTTGTCTTCCTCTTTTAAACAGAATCAATCCAGTATGTGCCTCGAGACGCTGAATCTTTTTGGTTAACGCTGATTGTGTAATGCAAAGATGTTCAGATGCTACTCGGTAGTTACCATCTATAGCTAACTGACAAAAAGTTCGTAATTGATCGAAGTCCATTCCATAGTGTCATTAAATTTAGAATATTTTTCATTATATGGAATGTAACTGAGTTTTTATACTGGCGACGTCAATTCAAAACAGCAAAAGGAGCTTTCCATGAAAGACGTACGCGTTGCCTCAGTCCAGTTTAATCATAGAGCCAATGACAAGCCTTATAATCTCTCAGTTATTAAGCGCTATGTAGAAAAAGCAGCAAAGCTAGATGTGAAAATTATCGTGTTCCCCGAAATGTGCGTCACTGGATACTGGCATGTATCAAAACTCAGCGAGTCGGAGGTTCTAGCCCTCTCTGAGTTTGTTCCTCAGGGAGAGACATGCCAGACTCTATTAGCAATGTCCACTAAGTACAAAATCAGTATTGGTGCGGGTTTAATTGAAATAGACGATACAGGTAAACTCTATAATTCCTACATAATGGCGATGCCTGATGGCCGACTAACAAAGCATCGAAAACTTCATACTTTTGTCAGCAAATACATGGCAAGCGGCAATGAATATACCGTTTTTAACACGCCACATGGATGCCGTGTAGGTATACTTATCTGTTGGGATAACAACCTGGTTGAAAATACCAGAATCACAGCTTTGAAAGGCGCAGATATCCTCGTTGCACCTCATCAAACAGGTGGCTGTAATTCCCGCAGTCCGAATGCCATGGGACTCATTGATACACAACTGTGGTATAACCGTAAACAGAACCTTGAGGCCATACGCAAAGAAATGCAAGGACAGAAAGGACGTGAATGGTTAATGCGCTGGTTACCGTCACGGGCTCATGACAACGGTATGTTTCTAATATTCAGTAATGGTGTTGGTGTCGATATGGATGAAGTCAGAACAGGAAACGCAATGATCCTTAATGCATATGGACAAATCATTGCTGAAACCGATAGCGTCGATGATGATATGGTCATCGCAGACCTAAAAGCGCGAGAGCTAGATATGTGTACGGGTCGACGTTGGATTCGTGGTCGCAGACCAGAACTCTATCAACCGCTCACGACTAAAGGCGGTGAACTGTCGCCTTTTCATGCAAGATTTTCAAAAGAAAAAATAGACTAGGCCCACACACTGGCACAGTTCAAAGCATTCATGTCGGCGTTGATACCGGTAAGTTACAACTTGATATCTATATCCGACCTTGCTATACGCCTGACGCTAAACGTTGTTATTGCTCGAACTGTTAAACGAATACATTCGAACTTCATCGCGTGGAAGCCAACTTAACTTTTCATAAAACTGCTGAGCTTTCACGTTATCGTTATACACAAACAAATGCGTCTTAGAGATACCAAGTTTTGATAATGAATTGACCGCTTTCGATACGAGATTACTTCCTAATTTTAGTCCTCGAAAGTTCGTTGAAACAACCAAATGTTGTGAGTAGCCTCGGGCTGCGAGACCGTCTGCTTCGTGTAATGCTTCAATCATTTGCCGATTAAAACCAGCATTTCACTCATCAGTTAAGTAATCGGAAATATCGAGCCATTTAGCTTCGGCTATTTCGTCGATATCTTGGATCTGTATAGTTTCAGAAACAGCATTGAGTCGACAGACAAGATACATATTTGTTTTCCCGAATTGGAACGGATGTCAAGTAGTGAATCCTAGAATTGATTGAAACTCAGCTTGAACTCCAGTTTTTTCAAGAGCCTCACGAATGATTGCTGTTTCTATTTTTTCACCCAGTTCTATATGGCCACCAGGCAACCTATAGCCATTCATACCGTGTTCTTTAATCACCAACAATTGGCCCAGATTGGTTTTTAATGATGGCGCCAGCACCAAGAATATGTGTTGGAATAAACGGGATAAATGTCGTAGTTGCTGCTTTAAGAACGAGCGTGAGTTCGTGTTCAGAACAGTTATGAAAAACAAAACCGAATTCAGTGGCTGAAGGAACGAAAAATGACAAATGGATTGGCAGCGTCAACCAGATAATGTTTTTATTTTCAGTTTTAGCAAATGAAACGATTTCAGCTAATTCGGTTTTAAATGTATCAACATCAGAAGGCAGTTTTTCTTTGCTGATAATAATGCCATTAAACTTATCGAGCTCGAATTTCACAATAAGACCCCCTTTGAAGACATGACACCTCGCATCAGCAGCGCAGCTTGCTGCAGTCCAGCTATATGCATTTGTTCTGATTTTTTAGAATTACATCGTAGTCGTTAGCTAGAACGACTACGCTATCAGTTAGTATGTATTTTCTGGTTTTGGCGGAGTATAAACTTCAATAAGTTCTAACCCCTCCTCTGAATTCACATTGAACCCATGTCTAGCGCCTCCAGGAATATAATATGCATCGCCTACTTTTAATGAATACTCTTGATCTTCAATAAACAGACTTGCTTTCCCAGACAACACATATCCCATTTGTTCAACCGGATGAGAGTGATCCGTTTTTTCACCCCTTTCATATTTAAAGACAATCAACTGGGAATTCATCCCTGTGATAGATTTAAAAAATACGCCTTCTCATTTCTTTTTAAAATCAATTTTTGAAAATTCAGTGACAGGCATTGTTAACTCTAGTTGATAAAATCATAATACTGAGCTGAGTTGATGAGTACTGGCACGACATTTTGGGTACCAAAATTCGTGATATGTATTTTGTCAATTGTAACGATTTGGTAGTTGTTTATAACACATTTTGGTAGAAGATTTTGTCTACTCATTTTACCAAATAACCTTTATAACGCCCGATTTCTTTAAAACCATTGTATTCGTAAAATCTTGGTGCCTGAAATGTATACGTATCAACTGCAATGTTACTTATTTTTCTCTCTTTACATTTTTCTTCTACTTGTTTTATTAACTGATTACCTACTCCTCCCTCGATTTAGAAGATTTTTTGATAGCCACAAGAATCGAATTTGTACTGATGTTATATAGATAAAACCTGTTAAGCCACCCATAATTTCCCCTGTTTCGTCCCGCGCAAAAATTGCAAAGGATTCATCAGCTATTTCCGGAAAAAACTTCTGATTAAACTCTCCCAAACCCTGATATATACAATCGATATCATCTGAACTTGGCGATTGAGTAAATACTATATCCAATGACTTCTCCGTGACTTAATTAAACAACTAACACCTGGACCAGCCGTTTTAGTCGCCGCTTTTGGCGGGTAAAATCGGCTGCATCCATTTGTTAACTGGTTTTCTGCAAATTATTGAAACTTATTTCAAATCCTGTATCTGTTTCAATTGCTGACGCTGAAGAAACAGGATTAATGAAATTTGAGAATTCGCCCTGATCTACGATAAACCGTGATGCTTCCTCTGATGAGGATAAATCGAATCCAGAACCACTATTATGTACTGATATCTGATTTTTCTCATAAGTTGATAAATAACGATAATTATCTGGTTCTAATCCGAATACTTTAACCTCTACTCCATCCGATCGAATAATTCCTAACGCCAATGATTTAGACATCCTAGACGCAACCGCCGCTATTCGAGGGGTTGAATAGTCATCATGTTCGAAATCCATACCGAATAAAACTGATGTTAATGAATCTCTGATACTCATACCTGATTCCAATTTTTCAAATATAGGATCAGTATGTGTACCGTTGCCAACAACCGCAAATTCAGAATTGTGCCGAAGACAATTGTAACTGATGTAAGGGTTTTGATAGATATCTGATTCAGATCCTGGAGTTGGAATAACAGATAAAGCTCCATTAATTTTTTTGATTACTCTGTTTGGAAATGAGCGTGAAGACACACGATACATCAAAGATATACGATTTGTTTTTGTTATTCCAACTGCTACAATTCTTCCGAGATACATTTACCTCTCCTTTTTCCAGTTAACGCCATTGCTAATGAGAAGCCAACGCATGAGTCGCAAACGGTGGGTGTCCCGATTGAGCTTTTTGTTATATGCCTTTCCACTCTGTAGAAAGAACGGACATTAATACTTTATCGACGAACTGACCATTACGAAAACCAGACTGCCGCATCAGACCTTCATGTTTGTAGCCAGCATTTTCATAAGCCTTTACAGCCCCTAAATTCAGGGCACTAGCTGTAAGTTGTATCCTGTGCAAGCCAAGTGTTCTTATAGCATAATCAGTAACTACTTTCGTGACTAATGTTCCAACACCTTTTCCCCAGAACTCTTTTTCACCAATAAGAATAAAGTATTCACCACTACGATTTAAAGTGCTTATTGCTGATATTCCGGTATAACCAATAAGTTGATTTTTTTTCTTACAACATATGCCAAACGACACATTTTTAGGACTTGAATTAATGGTTAAAAGCCACTTTCCTATGTCTGACTTTGATTGTGGATATGCATATGAAGATAGGCTATACAACGTAACTTCACGGTCACAAGACCACTTATAAAATTGTTCGCTATCATCTAGTTCCAATGAGCGTAAATAGTAATTTTTTATTTCTAATTGCATGATTTTCCGTGTCAATTTCGACTAACAACTAACAATTGGCTCTTGGGCTGTACGGAGCGAAGCGTATTGCAGTCCCTAGCAGCCACTTGTTATATTTTAATGCCTACCAATTGATGATTAATGGCAAAACTGGACGCAAGTCTTTAGATAATCCACTACGTTCATTGTCCAACGTAACCATTACCATATGCTCACTACCAAGCTCAATTTGAAGTCTATCAACCGTTTGTAGTGTACGCAGTGTATCTGACATTTTCCCTAGTGGGACAGATACTTGAACGTTACTAATAGACTTAAATGTTCCTATTTCTTCAATTCTGCTAACTGGACCAACAAAAGGCACGTAAATGCATAAAGGTTCTTCCAAAATTTCAGAATTATCTCCAACATGAAATGCATTGGGTGGCTCAAAATAATCTGGTTGATATTTCCAACCGCTAAACGGCATTCCTAGTTTTGAATCATTAGTTCGAGTCAGAACGATTCCAAACGGTGAGGCATTTTCTTTTTGTATCCGTTCAAGAAATCTCAAATTTTTAGCTGGGCCATTATTAGACTCTTCACTATCACGTACGTATAGTATTTCGAGCATTCCATTAGAAAACGCAAATCGACGATTTGAAGTACCCTGACCCTTATGGTCCCTACTGAAACTTTCATTAAGCCCCACGGAAACCAAAAGATCACCCGCTTCTTTGGGTTTGTCAGTCAGTATAAAAAAGTGGTCTAACTCTAAATCCACCACTGAGCTCCTCTGAGATAACGCCCCGGTTCAACGGCGAGGGTCTTTTCCGAGTCAGTCGCAATGGATTGTTACATTCGAAGTAATACATAATCCAAAGCCAGTTTCGTGTTAAATTCGATACTTTCGAGCGAATCCAATGTAAGTCGTTCAGCAAATAATGGAATGTACTTATTTATAGCCAATTCCACGTCTGACCAAGTCAATTCGTACCACCCTGAAATATTACGGTTTCTAGTTTCAATACGCCGCCTGTGTTCATTTGTATCCGAGCAAACGCATTCAATTGGTATGACTTCTTTGGATACCAATGAAGGCCAGAACTGCAAAACTCGATTTTTATCAGCAACAAAATCAACAATTACAGTTTGCTGCGTCTTCTCGCATTCGTCAATCAGGTTCTTTAATAAGAAATATCCAACACCGTTCAAATTATCTACAGTAGCCAAGCCACTCTCCACTACTGAAGCTTCTAGCCTATCCTTAGAAAACAGAGGTAATTTAAGTATCGTAGCCAATTCATGGGCAAGGGTACTTTTACCACTTCCCGGTAAACCACAAATTAGTATTATTTTAGCCATCTACCTTCCATTTAATAAAACCTAAGAAACAACAACGCTTAGAGCTAAGATACAATAGAACACGAAACTCGTTACTGCTTATGACTCATTCTTTGTTCATATCTTTTATAAAATCAATAAACGTTCGTAAGGGAGTAGGCACCAACCGTCGCCCAGAGTAATACAAATACGGCCCGCTAAAAGACAACCACCAAGTGTCAAGAATAGGTTCAAGTTGCCCTGAATCAAAATAAGGTTGTAGCCATTCCTCAAACAAATAAACAACACCCGTACCAGCAACCGCAGCATCAACAGCAAGATCAACAGCACTACCTATATTAACCACTAAAGGACCTGAAACTTTGATCTCTGTAATTTTATTATCTTTCTCAAATTCCCAAGTGTTGGCTACCCCTGATCGTAACCGCCCCGTTAAACAAGGGTAATTTAATAGGTCATGAGGGTGAGTTGGTCGACCTAACCTATCTAACAGTTTAGGTGCAGCGGCTAATGCATATCGTTGTTGGCGTGGGCCGATAGGAACAGCGATCATATCCTGTTCTAGTCGCTCGTCATAACGAATACCAGCATCGAAACCTGCATCAATAATATTGATAACATTACTCTCCGCCGTCACTTCAAGTTCAATATCAGGATAGGCCTCCAAAAATGCAGGGACAATGGCTGGCAATATTAATTTTACGGCACTAACAGGTACGTTAAGGCGAAGTTTACCCGCTGGTTTATCACGATATAGATTGACCATATCCAACGCAGAATCAAATTCACTCATAATAGGATTCATACGTTCTAACAAAACCACACCGACTTCTGTAAGGACAACACTGCGAGTATTACGATGAAACAATCTGACTCCCAACGCCCCTTCTAAGCGTCGTATGGCATCACTTAAACGTGAAGCACTTATATTTTCTACTCTTGCAGCCTCACGAAAACCGCCGGCTTTGGCAACAGCAACAAATGCAGCAATGTCATTCATAGATGATTTCATTGTTCTAAATCTCGCACAATACGTTCCAATTAAATGGGATTGTCGCACAAATTAGTGAGGCCTAGAATAGATCAGCTACCCAACATCTCACATAGGAAAATCATCATGGTTAACATTCAACAAGCTGGTACATTCAAGCTCGGTAATAAAACAATCAACCGAATGGGTTACGGCGCTATGCAGTTGGCTGGCGCCGGTGTTTTTGGTCCGCCTAAAGATAAAAAAGAAGCCATTGCTGTCCTTCAAGCCGCAATAGAAAGTGGTGTCAATCATATCGACACCTCCGATTTTTACGGCCCACATATTACGAACCAAATCATTCGCGAGGCGTTACACCCTTACGCTAAAGAACTGTCATTGGTAACTAAGGTTGGTGCTCGTCGTAATGAAAAAGGTGATTGGTTGCCAGCTTTTTCAAAGCCTGAACTTATTCAAGCTGTGCATGATAATCTAACCAACCTTGGCATAGAACAAATCGAGGTAGTCAATCTGCGAGCTATGTTTGATGTACATGGCCCAGCCGAAGGCTCTATAGCAGAACCATTATCCGTACTGGCCGAGTTACAAAAAGAAGGTCTGATACATCACTTAGGAGTCAGTAATGTTACCGCAAATCAAATTGAGGAAGCGCGCAGTATTACCCCTATTGTTTGTGTACAGAACCAATACAATCTAGTACACAGAAGAGACGATGCTCTTATTGATTTGCTTGCAAAAGAAGGCATTGCCTATATACCTTTCTTTCCACTTGGCGGCTTCTCTCCACTACAGTCTTCCACTTTAGAAGAAGTTGCGATATCACTAAATGCCACAGCAATGCAAGTCGCGTTGGCTTGGTTGCTTCAGCGTTCAGATAATATTTTATTAATACCAGGAACATCTTCGACTAAGCATCTACAACAAAACTTATCCGCAGCGAAATTGATTTTACCGAGTGAAGCCATTACTAAATTAAATAACATTGCCGTTAATATCTAAAAATATCTGCTTTATGCCTATATGGGTAAAAGGACCCACCTATCTCTAGATGGGTCATTTTATGTTTAGAATCGCTTACCAATGCTGACTTGTACTTTAGAAGCTGAACAGATGGCTCTAGTTGAATGTATTCGTAACCTTGAGAGTGAATACGAAAATTAGAGAATTCTTCTGCTTTCATCATTTCGACGCTAGATGCAAAATCATAGCTATTTCCAAACTTACTCAATTCCGAAAAATCAAGATGAATTAAACAAACATAACTGATTCACTCTGACGGATGTCGTATTGATGCAATTTTCAATTTTCTGTTCGACCAAGATATTCATTTGACCGCCTGAATTATAATGGCATATAACGCGTGCATAACACATTTGCTACTTTGCTACCATGCAAATTAAGCTGAATTTTACTGCTTTATTTACTGAAACTATAGACAAACCTGCAATGCCAAATGTAGCAAATCGTATTGATGCATTTGTTAAATTCATTTTTCCAGTGTGCGCCGATAATAATCAGCCAATCGACTTATACTTTCCCTATCTTCAGGAAATTGTTCCCATAAATACCCTAGAGCGTCAGCTAACGTTATTTGATGAAGGTTACTACGTGTATCAAAGATTAATGAATTAATTTTTTTAACGAAATATTCTTTACTTTCAAAACCGACACTCTTATTAAATATTTCGATATCTACGCCATCATCAGGATCTTCTAAAGAACTCGTAGATTGAACATAGAGGTTATAATTTAGTGCAATTAACAGCTTTTTCTCGATCATACTATGAGAGCGCATTATCCATGCTAATGTGATGAGATTATGCCCAAAGAATCCTGGTTGTTGAATTGAAACATCGAACAAGTCTTTAAAAGTAAACCTTTTATGATTCAGAACCAAGTCCGCTGATTTTGAACCAAATGTAGATGTAATGAATTCAGTTACCCTCTCGATAAAAGGCTTTCTCTGAAGCTCATTCAACCGAGGATATAGTGCATTAAATGCAAGTAGAATCGTAACATTATGTGATAAATACTCTTGATGGCTAGCTGATATTTTTAAGTAATTATTAAAAATATTATTGAATCCTTTATCATCATGCCATTGAAGAAGTGCATTATAAGCAAGAGGATAAATTCCACGCTCCAAAGTACGTCGAATCCGAATGTCTGAAAGTTTTGGAACTTCAACCAAATCAGACAATAGTCCTGATACCTGAACGCTACCATCTGATACTAGCTTACTTGTTTGCACCCAAATATCGTCAGTCAACACTATCGACTGTGATAGATTTTCAGCTGCTAAAAATGCTTTTAGTGCATGCGGTTGATGAATGATTGCACTACAAAAGAGTGCTTGATTTAAAGTTTTATTTTTCGTCATTATTTCTCCATAAATTTAACGCCCATGTAACCGGCTGGTTTTTGTGGAGTGCTTTTGTGCAATAATGTAGCGAAGCGAAGTGCACAAAAGTGCGTAGCAAAAAGATGTCTGGTTGACATGCTTGTTAGCAACAAATTGGCCCAATAAAAAGGGACGACTTGTACTTAAACTTGACTTGGCCATGTAAAGAGAATTGGTTAAATACCACCTCTAACTCTTTCACAAGACGCGAGTATTCCGTTGTGCCTGGCAATGGACAGTATGACGATGACCTCATTCTGCCCAGTAGCCCTTCATAGTCAAAAAGTTGTTCATTGTTGTATGTATATGTCTCCATTCGATTTGAGTCGAAAAATTGAGGCACTTCATTGTCCTTAAGGTTCTTATGATTAACCGAATCGTAGTCTTTTGCATACGCACCTAAGATTTCATCGTACGCAATCTGAAAATCCTGTTCGACACACCTTTGGTTCCACACTAAAGCAAGAATACCATTTGGCTTAAGTATTCGTTTAAATTCAGGAATTGTTTTGTCTTTATTAAACCAGTGAAAGGATTGTGCTGCTGTGATTACGTCAACACTGCTCTCCTTCAAACAAGTCGATTCTGCTGTCGCCTTTAAACTCGTAAAGTTTACTTTATGGCTAAGCTTGTCTTCTGCAGAATGTCTCATTGCGTCATTGGGTTCTATCCCTATAACTTTTACGCCTTGATTAACAAGTAACTCACTGAATATCCCTGTTCCAGAGCCGATGTCTGCAATAACCGAGCGTTGATTTAGGTTGGACTGCTCCAAGAGCTTATTAATCAAGTCTAATGGGTAACTAGGTCGGTATTTATCGTAATCAGCAACACGACTAGAAAATCTATCTACTGGATTGGACATATATTCTCCTTTGTTACTAACGCCCCCATAAGCCGAGGAGCAATGTGGCCTGTTTTTGCTGTGTTTTTAGCAAAAAAGAGGCGGTGTTGTGGAGTCGGCTTGATGGGTTTGTTATGCATTTGGCTGCATCAGCTCAATTCTGTTTCCAAACGGGTCACGTATATCGAATCGTTTAAAGCCTTCTATCTGTGTATTTTCATATATCTTGACGCCTAATTTATCGAACTTAGCTCTGAACATGTCCAAGTCACTGACATTGTATGCAATGTGAGCCTTTGAATCCGCTCGGTGGTCATTGTTTTCGCACCCAAGATGAACCTGCAAGCTGCCTAGTTGAAGCCAAATCCCACCATTCTTCTTAAGAACATTTGGCTTTTCGATTTCAGTCAATCCGAGAACATCACAATAAAAATAACGCGCATCTTCTTCGGTACCAAAAGGTATAGTCACCTGAACATGATTAATCCCAGTTATCACGATTCCTCCTTGTTTAATCAAGTGGTGCATAACTCCGCATTAATGTGTGAGCAACGCTACCACAAAACTAAACCATCACACCGTAAACACAAAACCCAACGGTAGAATGAAAAATGCCAAGCGTTGGGAATCACTCTTAAATGCTTTGTATGGATAATAACTAGCGAATAAGGGTAAAGTGAGACCCAGACTTTAGCAGCAACTAAAGTTCTCTATCTGATAGTTCGATTGAACGCTGGCTCCTCTATTGAGAGACCGATAACAAGAACGAACATCAGATAGAACTCCAAGCATCACACTCGAATAGTCTTCTGGGTCTCGAGCCCGCATTTCGCAAGCAAGAGTTAGCTTATTATGAATACAAACACAGTTCACAACATTAATGTCGGCGTTGATACCGGTAAGTCACAACTTGACATCTATATCCGACCTCTCGATATCTACTTTAACGTCACCAATGACGAAAAAGGGATTAAAGAAGCCATCCGAACCATTAAAAAATATCAACCTGAACGCATCGTCATCGAAGCGACTGTGCGGTTGGAAATGCCATTCATTTTAGCTTGTGGCAACGCCAAATTACCTTATGTCATTGCTAATCCATGACACATCAAAAAGTTTTCTGGGGCTCTTGGGAATAGAGCTAAAATGACCGTTTAGATGCGGCGCTTATTGCTTACTATGCCGAAACCATCAAACCAAAGCTCACCCAATTAAAAAGTGAAAACATTCGTTTAATGAGTGACTTAGTCATCAGATGCAATCAATTACTGGCAATGCAAACTATGGAAAAAAATCGACATCAAATTCTCTCAAAATCCATCGTCTCTTCGATCAAACCTATCTTAACTGCACTCAAAAACCAGATTAAAAAAGTAGGAGCTAGGATCGCTAAACTCATAGAAACTTGTCCTGATTACCGAGCCAAAAATGAAATACTACAAAGCATGCCTGGCATCGGAAAAATTGCGGCAGCCTCCATCATCAGTAACGTACCTGAG